>CAVTEN010000015.1:0-219510 GCA_963733715.1 uncultured delta proteobacterium | reverse complement strand
TTGGAGGCCCCTTGGGCTGCAGAATTAGCCCCAATCTGGGCAGCCCCAGCAGACCTCGCTCGCGGCTGGTTGCTGGCCAAGGAAGGGAAGCTCGAAGGGATAGCGATTATACGCGCCGCGACGGCAAGGCAGGCTGCGAACCGCTTCGGCATAAACCGTTCGGTGTTCGGAGCGATCCTGGCTGAAGCATGCGCGGCGGTAGGCCAAATCGACGAGGCTCTAAGTGCAGTTGACGAGGTATTACCGTTCGCGCAGACCGAAGAGCTTACTATGAAGCCGAGCTGAATCGCCTTCGCGGAGAATTTCTGCTGATGCAGGACGCCTCGAATGCCGCGCCGGCCGAGCAATCCTTCCGGACCGCGATGGACATTTCGAGTAAGCAGCATGCGAAGTCGTGGGAACTGCGCGCGACGACGAGTCTCGCGCGGCTGCTCGACAAGCAAGGCAAGCGCGACGAGGCGCGCGCGATGCTCGCGGAAATCTACAACTGGTTCACCGAAGGCTTCGACACCGCCGATTTGAAGGACGCCAAATCACTGTTGGAGGAACTGGCGCGATAGACGCTTCGAGACTTTGCGAAAACTGGATAGAGATCTGCGGGGTCAAGTTTTGTGGAAGTCGATCTGCGAATAATATTGTCATCCGGGTCGTTTGCGCCAGATTCACCAAAGGCTTCGACACCGCCGACCTGACAGACGCCAAGGCGCGACTCGATGCTTGTTTCTTCGATTTCGCGGGCTGCGATCGCGCTGCGAAATATAGAGCATCGCTACCTTATAAAACGAAGAAGGGCCGAGCCCTTTCGGGCCCGGCCCGCTTCCTACCTCGGGAGCCAAATCACTTCTTGATCTTCGCCTTCCTCGCCCGTGCCGCAGATCCATAGCGTTTACTAAAACACTTGCGGCATCGCCGATCCCGCCGCTTGATGAAACTGGGAGCCAGGTCATCGCTCCCGCAATAGCGGCAAACCAGTTTCTCTGATTTCGACTTGCTCCCCATCTCCTTCCGGAGCGGCCGTGAGGGCTCAGCCTTTTTCCGAGCAGCTTTCCTCGGGGCCGATGTTGAGGAGTGTCCGATCGGCTTATGCCCGCTTCCGTTCGCCAGTTTCGCGTGTTCCATTCGCTCTAAATCTCCTTGAGCCGTAAGGGCTCGTCGGGATGTTTGCTCTGGTCGGCGCGTGAAGCGAGCGGTTTCTCCATTTTCCAACTCATTCGCGCAGGGGCCCGGCTATTGGCGCGCATCACGTTCTGCGCGACCAGAGGCGATTGGAAGGCGAATGTATCGGCGAATTAACAGCCGATAAAAACGTGGCCTGGTAAAGCGCCGATATTGCCCAAAATCTCCTGCCGCACGACTGGCTCCGTGCCGCGAATCGAGCAATGTGTGTGTCATCGGGGCGGCAAATCGCCGCCCTCAAGGAGGACCACATATGAGCTTGGATGCCGAGCTGAAAGCCGCGAAATATCGAGAGAAACGATCATGAAGCGGCGGGCGCAGGTTCTGAACCGTGATGCGCTCCCTGCGGAAATTGCGAGCCTGTCGAAGCTGGGTATCGATGAACTCCGCGAGCGCTGGAAAGCCATGTTCGGAAACGCGCCCTCGCGCGATATCAGCCGGTCGTTCCTGACGCGCGCGATCGCATATCGCCTTCAGGAAAAAGCTTTCGGTGGCCTCAAGCCTTCGACGCAGCGCCTGCTGGCAGAGTTAGCACATGACAGCGCTGACAGGTCGGCTTAGGCCGCGGCACCGTCTCGCGTCGTGCGACCCGGCGCGGTGCTGGTGCGTGAATGGCGCGGTATCAACCATCAGGTAAGCGTTCTCGAAAAGGGATTTTCTTTCCGGGGCAAGCGTTACCGTTCGCTCTCGGAAGTCGCGCGAGAGATCACCGGGACTCGATGGTCGGGTCCGTTATTCTTCGGCCTCAAGCGATCGCAAGAGGAGAGCCGCGATGGAGCAAGGTAAATCGCGAATACGACGCTGCGCAATCTACACTCGCAAAAGCTTCAGAGGAGGGCCTTGAGCAGGACTTCAACTCGCTGCACGCGCAGCGCGAAGCGTGTGAAGCGTTCATCAAGAGCCAAACGGGCGAGGGCTGGCGGCTCGTCAAGACCGCCTACGATGATGGCGGCCTTTCAGGCGGGACCATGGAGCGTCCCGCCCTTCAGCGCCTGTTGGAAGATATCCGGCGGAGACTCGTCGATGTAGTGGTCGTCTACAAAGTCGACCGCCTGACCCGCTCGCTTGCCGACTTCGCCAAAATGGTAGAAGTGTTCGACGCGCACGGCGTTTCGTTTGTAGCCGTCACCCAGCAATTCAACACGACCACTTCGATGGGACGACTCACGCTGAATGTCCTGCTTTCCTTCGCGCAATTCGAGCGGGAGGTAACGGGCGAGCGGATCCGGGACAAGATCGCCGCCTCCAAGCGCAAGGGGATGTGGATGGGCGGCGTGCCGCCGCTGGGCTACGACGTCCGCGATCGCCGGCTGGTAGCCAATCGGGCCGAAGCTGCGACGGTGAAACACATCTATAGGCGTTATCTCGAGCTCGGTTCCGTCCGGCTCCTGAGAAATGATTTGGAGCGTTGCGGGATCGTCTCCAAAATCCGGGTGTCGAAAAACGGCAAGCGCTCGGGAGGCCGGCAATTTTCGCGCGGGGCTCTTTACGAGCTGCTCTCGAACCCGATCTACCTGGGCGAAATCCGTCATAAGAAGGAACGCCATCCAGGGCAGCACGAGCCGATAGTCGGCCGCGAGCTCTGGGAGAAGGTCCAACTGCGCTTGCGCGATCAGGCTGCCGCCCATCGCGAACGGCCGACCAAGGCGCCTTCCAGCCCGCTTGCGGGTAAACTGTTCGACGAGAGTGGCGAGCCCCTATATGTGCAGGGTGCGGTAAAAGGCACGCGCCACTATCGCTACTACGTCTCGCGCGGATTGGTCAGAGGATCATTAGAGCATGACCGGCGCGGGTGGCGCGTAGCTGCACCGGAACTTGAACGAGCCGTCCGCGCCGCGACTCACCAGATTCTCAGTGATCGAGCGGCGATCGCTGGAGCGATCGAGGAGTTCAACATCGATGCGAGCCGATTGCCTTCGATATTCAAGGTCGCCGAAGCCCGGATTCAAAGCCTGCGATCCGAAGCGGAAGCCTCATCCACGCTCGATCCGGCTGATCGAACGCGTTGGACTCAAGCAGAGCGGCATCCAGGTTTCCATCAAATTGCCGATCCCATCCGATGAAGAGAGAGATGCCGCGACTCCGAACGAGCTTGCGCTAAGTCGATTCGTCCCGATGCGGATGAAGCGGCGCGGAGTTGAGATGCGGCTGATCATCGATGGTGATACAACGCCGGCCCGCGTCGATATACCGCTGCTCAGCGCGACCGCCCGTGCGTATCGATGGTCCAACGATCTGCTGGAGGGCCGGGCGCAATCGATCGGCGAGATCGCCAGGCGAGAACATGTTACTGGCCGTCACGTGCGACGCCTAATGCGACTGGCGTTTCTGGCGCCAAGGATCATCGAAGCAATCGCCGAAGGCCGCCAGCCCGCAGACCTCAGCGCTATAGCGATGACCCAAAGAATCGAACAGCCCCCGCTCTGGACCGCGCAGGAGCAAGCTCTGGACACCCGATAGTTTCACGCGGCTTTGACAGCGTCGGCTTCCAATGCAAGTACCGGCTTCCCACAAGATGTCGGCCGGTTCGCAGATGGACATGCCAAAATCGCCAACAGAGAATCTTGCGCGGAATTTGCGCCCAGCCGCCACCATTGGCATTCTCCGCGTCCGCTGACCGCGCGTGAATCGTGCCCCACGCGCCGATTTTATCGCTTCTCCATAATGTAGGGAAACATGCCAGACTGTATGGCGGAGAGGGGGGGATTCGAACCCCCGAGACCCTTTCGAGTCTACACGCGTTCCAGGCGTGCGCCTTAAACCGGGCTCGGCCACCTCTCCGCGCGCATGCGATTATGCATCACACCAACGCGCGGGGCCAGTTCGTGAACTCAAAGGTCGGCCTTATCCAATCAGACATGCCTCGACGTAAGGGCGAAAATGATCCAGGGTTGGAGTCCGCAGACCGTATATTTTGGCGGACTCGTCCCAGCGTAAAAGGCGGCTCACGCCGGATGCGCTTGATCGCGCCATACCCGCCAGACTAAACAGTCATCAGGAGCCAGTCGCACAGACGGCTCACTACTGGAGAACTTTTCGATGCTGCATACTCCGATTTGCGATTACTTTGGAATCAAGTACCCGATTCTGCTCGCCGGGATGGGCGGCGTATCGATGCACAAGCTGGTCGCCGCGGTTTCGAACGCCGGCGGACTCGGCGTCATTGGCGCTGCGTCTCTGAGTCCTGAGGATCTGCGCACCGAAATCCGCAAGACTCGCGAGCTGACCGACAAACCGTTCGCCGTCGATCTGCTCGCGCCGATTCCCGACATGATGCGCCCCCATGTGCCCGTGATGATCGAAGAAAAGATCAAGGTGTTCGTGGCCGGACTTTCGGTGCCGCAGGAATTCGTCAAGGTGATGCACGACAACGGGATGAAGATCGTCGTGATGTGCGGCAAGGTCCATCACGGGGTCAAGTCGCAGGATGCCGGCGCCGACGTGGTGGTCGCGCAAGGCACCGAGGCGGGCGGACATACCGGCGAAATCGGGATGCTCTCGCTGGTGCCGCAAATGATCGACGCGGTGAAGCTGCCGGTACTGGCCGCCGGCGGAATCGCGGACGGACGACAGATCGCGGCGGCGCTCACCGTCGGCGCTCAGGGCGTCGTGATCGGCACCCGCTTTATCGCGACACCCGAGGCGCAGGCGGCGCAGGGTTATCGCGAGGCGATCGTCAGGGCGCACGAGGATTCCACTCTCCGCACGCGCGCATACACCGGCAAAACCTGCCGCGTCATCCGCACCGAGTATGCGCTCGAGTGGGAAAAAGACCCGTCGAAGATTCAGCCGTTCCCGCTGCAGGCGCAGACGTCATCGCGCAATGGAGTCATGAACTATACGGGACGCGGCGGCGCCGACGTCGATCCGAATCGCACCTTCATGCCGACCGGACAGGGCGCAGGCCTGATACACGAGATCAAGCCGGCCGCGGAAGTATTCGCCGATTTGCTGCGCGAGACCGAAGCGGCGCTGCGCAAAGCGCAGCAACTGATGTCGGGAGATCCGGCGCGCCAGCATTCGGCGGCGCCTTCGCGATAAGACGAGGAAGGGTAAATCACTTTATTTAAATGTGAAACCCGCGTTGGGTTTCACGCTTCCTTCGGCAGGGGTGACCCCTGCACCCAGTGCAAAAATCGCGAAATGTCGAGGACGACATTTCGCTCTCAGGTTTGGGAGAGCGCGCCGATCCTCTCATCGCGATTGTTCCCCTTCCCTCGAGGGAAGGGGTTAGGGGTTAGGTTGCCTCGCATCGAGCTGGATGCGAGCGCCCTCACCCGCCGCTCGCGGACTCACGTCGACCTCTCTCGAGGGGAGAGGTAAATAGCGCGATTACACGCCGCGGGTGATGCCCGGCCAAATCTGCTTGTGCATTTGCAATTGCATCCGCGCCGGCAATCTATCCTCTAATATCCACGAGGCCAGCGCGGCCGGCTCGAGTTGCCCATGTACCGGACTCAGCAGTAGCGCGCCCGCACGCCGAGAAAGCTCGCGCGTCACGATCGCATCGCGGGCCCATTCGTAGTCCGCGCGATCGGCGACGACGAATTTGATCTCATCGCGCATCGTCAGATGGTCGAGGTTGCTCCAGAGATTTCGTTCGCATTCGCCGCTGCCGGGACATTTCAGGTCCATGATCTTGATGACGCGCGGGTCGAGTCTGCTGACGTCCACCGCGCCCGACGTTTCGATCATCACGGTCGCGCCCGATTCGAGCATCGCCTCCGTCAGCGGATACACGCCTTCCTGCAGCAGCGGTTCGCCGCCGGTCACTTCGACCAGGTCGCATCGGTAGCCGCAAATCTTTTCAGTGACCTCTAATATCGACATGCGAATCCCTTCGTAAAAGGCGTACTCGGTGTCGCACCATTTGCATCGCAGGTTGCATCCCGTCAGCCGCACGAACACGCACGGACGGCCCGCGTGCGTTGATTCGCCCTGGATGCTGTAAAAAATCTCGTTGATGTGCAGACGTTCGGAACTCATTTTTTTAGGAGAGTCTTTTCAGGAGAGCGATGATAACTTTCGTGCGGCGTCGCGCGCTTCCTCCATCACGATGCGCAAAGCAATGTTGTGCTCGGCCGCGATTCGCCTGCAGTCGTCGTACTCGGGCGAGATCGTCGTTGGCGCGCCGCCATTCGCGCCCGACGTCTTGACGCGAACTTTGCCCCATCGCGTCTCGACCTCGCGGATCTCGCGATGCAGTTTCAGGCGCCCAACTGCGTGAAACCGCAATCCGATGGTCGAAGTCTCCGCGAAAATAATCTGTGCGAGCGCATCGCGATTCGCGGCCTCTGCGATCACACCCAAGGTCACCGCCGGGCGACTCTTCTTCATCATCGTCGGCGTGAGTGTCACGTCACGCGCGCCCGCATCGAATAGCCGATTCATCACGTGGTCGTAGATCTGGGGACTGAGATCATCGATATTCGCAGAGATCTCGATCATCTCGTCGCTGTCAAAGGCGACGTGCTCGCGCCCGAGCATCAGGCGCAATACGTTGGGCCGATCTTCCAGCTCGCGCGCACCCGCGCCGTAGCCAATTTTCTCGACTTCGAACGCGAGCGGAATCGCGGCCGGACGCGCGAGCGCACGGACCACCGCCGCGCCGGTCGGCGTGACCATCTCATGCGCGCCGTCGCCTATTTTCAGCGGAAATCCCGACAGCAACTCGACTGTCGCCGGCGCGGGCACCGGAATGATTCCGTGCTGCGAGCGCGCGAAACCGTTGCCCATCGGGAGCGGCGACACGATCACGTCGCCGACGCCCAGCTGCTCGAGCCCCCACGCCGTGCCGACAATATCGATGATCGAATCGACCGCGCCGACTTCGTGAAAGTGAACGTGGTCGGGCGTCGTGTTGTGAATCTTCGCCTCAGCCTGCGCGAGCACTTCGAAAATCGAAATCGCGCGCTGTCTGACAATAGCGGCGAGCGGCGACGCGTCGATCAGCGCACGAATCTCGCCGAAATGACGCTCGGGTTGCGGCTCGGTCACTGCGACGTCGAACTTGAGCGCCGAAATGCCGCTCAAAGTTTTGCGCCGGGTCGAGAGCCGGTACCCTGCAAGCGGCATCGACTTGATCGCGCGCTCGAGTTCGGCAAAATCGGCGCCGCAATCGATGATTGCGCCGACGATCATGTCGCCACTCAGGCCCGAGAACGCGTCGAAGTAAGCCGTTTTCATCGCGGAATCTTTACATGGTAGCAGGGCGTCTATAGAATCAAAAACTCGGTTCGCAGCGGACAGCGGATAGTTCAACCGTGAGGCAAAGAGACCTCCAGCTCTTCAGAAAATTGCTCGAAGGCCGCAAACGCGACATTCTCCAGGAAGCGGAGCGCGCCGTCGGCACCATGAACCACGAGTCGGACGAGGCCCCGGCCGATCCGACCGACCGCGCGGCGCTTGAATCGGATCGCAATTTCCTGCTCCGGATGCGCGATCGCGAGCGCAAGCTGCTAAGCAAGATCAGCGAGGCATTCGCGCGGCTCGAAGACGGCTCGTACGGGCGATGCGAGGAATGCGGCGGTGAAATCGGCATCGAGCGGCTGAAGGCGCGCCCCGTCACCACCTTGTGCATCGCATGCAAATCCGCGCAGGAAGCGCGCGAAGCGAAGATCTAATCACCCCCACTTCACCAATCCGGAAATCGCACTGCTATGAAAGTTAAAAAGGCTGTCATTCTCGCGGCCGGTATGGGCACGCGGATGCTCCCCTCGTCGAAGGTGATCCCGAAGGAATTGCTGCCGGTGATAGACACGCCGGCAATCCAGGTGGTCGTCGAGGAGGCGGTCGCGTCGGGCATCGCGGAAATCATCATCGTAATCAGCCCTGGCAAGACCACCGTCGTCGATCATTTCAAGCCGAACATGGAACTTGAGCGCCATCTGGAGGAGCGCGGCAAACGCGACATCCTCGAACTCGTCCGGCGGAGCAACAATCCCGCGCGAATCACGGTCGCCGAACAGCGGCATCCGCTCGGCCTCGGGCATGCGGTGCTGCAAGCGCGCGAGGCGGTCGGCGACGAACCGTTCGCCGTGATGCTCCCCGACGACATCTTCGATTGCCCGCGGCCGTGTCTGCGGCAGCTCCTCGACGTTGCCGAGACGCGCGACGCGCCGGTGGTCGCGCTGCTCAAGGTCGCGCGCAGCGAGATCTCGAAGTACGGCATCGTCGATGCGAAAGCCGCCGGCGAGCGCACTTACGAGTTGCGCGGGATGGTCGAGAAGCCGCCGCCTGAAAAAGCGCCGAGCGAATTCGCAATCATGGGACGCTACGTGCTGACGCCCGACATTTTCGAACTGCTGGCGGCGGGCAAGCCGGGCGCCGGCGGCGAGATCCAATTGACCGACGCGCTGATGGCTCTGACCGCGCGTCGCAAGATTTACGGCTACGAGTTCGAGGGTGTCCGCTATGATCTGGGCGATCGTGTTGGGTTCATCTCGGCACAAATCGGCTTCGGATTGAAACGTCCGGACCTTGCCGACAGGTTGCGAGCCTACCTGAAGTCAGTTATCTCACAAGAGTAATCGCGTCACGCCACAGGATGGGGCAGTAGCTCAGCTGGGAGAGCACTACGTTCGCAACGTAGGGGTCGAGGGTTCAAATCCCTTCTGCTCCACCATCCAGTCTCTCGATTGTCGGACATCTCGGAGAATCGCGCGAAATCCGCGCGCGTGCGCGCGATTGCTATCGCATGGACCCGGAGAACGTCTTCGGCGACACGAATCGCCAGAATCCCGCAAAACCTATCCGCGGGCGCTTTTGCTAGGTCCGTGGATCCTCGGCGCTCGGAGGTCGTCGTGTCATTCGAGAAGTTCCTCAAGATTCGGCAGAATTCGGCGCTGCTGGCTGTTGGGCCCTCTTCAGGCGTTGCGTATCCTGTCTTTTTAGCGCCGCGAACTCGTTGGGTGTCAAGACGCCGAGACTGTCGTGTAGGTCCGCGGTCTGATCGCACGGATGGCCCGTGAGAATTTCTCTGGGGTGCTCACCGTATGGCGCTCCTGTCAGCACGAGCGGAAGACAACGCAGTCGTTGGTGCACGCACTGCTAGCGGGCGCCGGCATCGGCGACCTTCCGCCGATCGTGCAGCCCGAGCTACTGCGCGATGGGCGGCTTGTCGAGGTCAAAGTATATCTGACGGAAAACTAGCCAATTTCAATGGCTCGCTCTTGCGAACTCCAGAGCACCGGCAAGTCGAGCCGTCTGTTCAGCGCAACTACAGTCAAATCGCGTGGCTGGCGGCCTTCAGCGATCCCCTCAATGATGCGCGGTGATAGAAACCCGAGCCGAATCATCCGCCGCACAGACCGGCGGTCGACCCCTTCCCGCTTGGCTAGAGCGTCAACTGACGGCACCTCTCCAGGTGGTGTTAATGGAAACAGTTAACTGAAACGTATAGCCATTTTCATTAGCCCAATCTATATAGTCCTGAAGTTGAGGAGTCATTGCCTGATATTGGACGTTTTTGGTATCGCCAATAATCTTATTTACCTTATCAAGAACATCGGGAACGCGATAGCTCGCCGTATTGTTCAACGACGGGATGCGTGTTGTATTTTTTAGAGGACAGGTGGCATTTTCGGCGGAACGCCCTAATCCTTGATTCAACTGGGTTTGTTTGGCTTTGCTGAAGTAATCAACCGTCTTATCCCAAAGAGTGTCTGCTTCGGACTCAGTGGCTTGAACCGCCCCCTCTATGTCAGCGTCAATTTCCGGCCCATATTCCTCTGCTAGTTGCGATCCTTCATCAATTAACGCAGGAGGAACTTGTAAGCCCAGCGGGTCGGAAAGGTTAATGGGACTATTGGCGACATACGCATACAAATTCGTGTCGCCTCCCGCGAAACCGATCGGGTCCTGACTCATAAACCTCTGCAACACCGGGCTGTAGTACCGCGCCCGATTGTAATACAGGTCACCGTCAAACGGGCCGGCGCCGCTGTCGTTCTCCCGCCCGGTGTATTGATACGGGTTGGCGCTCGTTGCGCCCGATGGCGTCGTGGACCCGAACGGCTGGTAACTGTACCCGCTCTGCACCGTGCCGCTTGAGTCTGCCAGTCCCCACGTGCTGCCCAGCGCGTCGGTCAGCAAAGCGCGCGCCCCCGCCGAGTCCGTCCGCTGGAAGTACTCGTCGAGGTTTAACCCCGTCAGCAGGTTGGCCGACGCACTGCCCGATTGAAGCTCCTGCACCGGGTTGAGCCCGTCATATACAAACTGCGTGGTGGTTCCAGCGACGTTCTTGCTCACCCGCCGATTCAGCGCGTCGTAGGAGAAACTGCCCGTGACCGCACCGCTGATAGCGCTCAGATGATTGCGCGCATCCCACGTGTACGTATTGTTCCCGTCCGAGGTCAGATTGCCGTTGGCATCATAAGTCAGCGGATCCCCTTAGACGAAGGATGTCATCTCGTTATCCGCGTTGAAGGTGAAATTGCCCCCCACCAAAGCACCCTGCTGAACCATCGCCGTCGCCGTCGTGTTCCCGCTCTCCTCCACCACGTGCCCATCCGCATCGTAGCTGTATGCCAGATCGTTAATCTGGCTGCCACCAAGCGTCCATGTCATCCCCGTCACCCGCGAGTCAGCATCGTAAGTGTAACCCACCACGATCCCGTTGGGCAGCGCAAGCTGCGTTCTCCGGTTCGCTGGGTCATGTTGGAACGCAACCGAGCTGCTCCCCTGTGCAATCCCGGTCAGCCGGTTGGCGTTGTCCCACGTGTACGAAACCGGCGTCTGCCCCGTTACCGTCATCGACATCCGCCGCTCGCCGCCGTCGTAACTGTAGGTGACCTCGCCCTGCGAAGTCTGCTCGTCCGTCACCCGGTCGAGCCCGTCGTAAGTCCGCGCGATCGTCCCGGCGATCGAATCCACCGCCTGTGTGAGCCGATTGCCCAAGTCCCACGTGTAATTGATCGTATCCTGATACTGGCTGTCATTCTGACCGACGCAACAGAAAGTGCGGTGGTTTCTTCCACCGTCGCTGAAATTGTCGAACGTCCCGCAGCGGTCGGCTTCTGGCGGCTGCGAGCACCGGTCGACTGCTTTTACGCTACGTGATCACGCCTCAAACCTGCTCTTTAGCGCAGTTTCACAAGCGTTCCATCCGGACGGGTAAACTCGGCTCCGCTGATGCCCCACGCGCCCCGTTCCTTGATTAGTGTAACGGACACGCTGCCTGTTTTGGTCGGACCCTCTACGGTAACTATAAATTCTGCTACTGGCTGGTCTTCGCGCATGTAGAAGCGCCCGATTTTCATGTCTACCTGTGCTGGCGACCCCACGGCCTTACGAATAAGCGGGTCCGAGACGATGTAATGCGTCGCGATTCCAAAAGCGTCGGTGTGGCGTAGCACATAAGGCCGCACCAACTGGACTGCCAAAAGAGGCAGGGCAAGCCCCGCAACGGCGCCAATTACAAGCCTGCGAATCCACTTGCGAATCGTCTTCGACATATTAGCAATGGGTACCCGGTAAAACTGTCTACCAAACCTTTGTTATCGTTATGTAATTCCCTCCACCACCGATGGAGATCCCCGACTCGCCGGAGCCCCCATAGATCGAGTCAACTTCGCCAGGAGCGTTTGCGATTAAACTTATGTCGCCCGGACTCGACAAAGGCACGTCGAGTGCCACTCCAAAGCTGGTACCGAGATTCACATTTAAACCGAGCCACGTTAGGTCCAGCCCTAGGCTCGCAAGCGGTCCTATGGTCACATGCGTGCCCGTCGTTCTGCAGGGTAGCTGGTCGAAGTCGAGGCCGGGGCTAGGGAACATGTGAGGAGAAAAGCTGCCGCGGTATCCGGGGCTTGTGCCGTTCGGATTATAGGTAATGCCTCCGCCTGCACCTGCGCCGCCGCCTAGCGAAACAAAGTTAGTCCCGTTCGGATTCTGACCAAACGTCAGAGAACCACCCCAACCCCAGTAACCGCCGATAGTGATAGACCATAGGCCCAGCGGGTCGCGCAGATTTATCGGTTCGTTGCGATCATATGCGTATAAGTTTGCATCCCCGCCCGCGAAACCGATCGGGTCCTGACTCATGAACCTCTGCAACACCGGGCTGTAGTACCGCGCCCGATTGTAATACAGGTCCCCGTCAAACGGGCCGGCGCCGCTGTCGTTCTCCCGCCCGGTGTATTGATACGGGTTGGGGCCCGGTGTGCCCGATGGCGTCGTGGACCCGAACGGCCAGTAACTGTACCCACCCTGCACCGTCCCGCTTGAGTCCGCCAGCCCCCACGTGCTGCCCAGCGCGTCGGTCAGATAGTCGCGCGTACCCACCGTCGAGTCCGTCCGCTGGAAGTACTCGTCGAGGTTTAACCCCGTCAGCAGGTTGGCCGACGCACTGCCCGATTGAAGCTCCTGCACCGGGTTGAGCCCGTCATATAGAAACTGCGTGGTGGTTCCAGCGACCGCCTTGCTCGCCCGCCGGTTCAGCGCGTCGTAGACGTAGGCGAAACTGCCCGGGGGCGCACCGCTGATAGCGCTCAGATGATTTCGCGCATCCCACGTGTACGTATTGTTCCCGTCCGAGGTCAGGTTGCCGTTGGCATCATAAGTCAGCGGATCCCCGTAGAGGAAGGATGTCATCTCGTTATCCGCGCGTTGAAGGTGTTGCTCCCCACATTAAGACCCGGCACAACCATCGCCGTCGCCGTCGTGTTTCCGCTCTCCTCCACCACGTGCCGGTAGCGTGCAAGAAGAATATATTCCCAAAATTCGCGTTGTTGGCAGCGGATCACAGTCACGGGCTTGACAACGGTGAGCGCGTCCAAACTTTAAGGGTACGGTAGAAATATAGACGGTCCACTGGGTTCGGATTCGGATCGCAAGCACGCTTCGCCCTGCTAATCGGTTCATTGCGGTTTAGATCTTTGCTGCTGCAAGATAGCCGCAGCCCGTTTGCTCCCACCGGCGGCTGCAAGCCGAAGCCATTTAGCACTTTCAATAGGATCAATCTTTACGCCATCCGTCCCCTTGGCGTAACTTTCCGCTACTTCCAACTCTGCAGGAGCCGCTGGATCTACGCCGTTCTCTGCGTGGAATGCCGCACGTTCGAACCAGTAGATCGCTTCTCTATCGTTCTTAGGCACTTCCCAGCCGAACGCGTATATGGTTCCGAGGAGAAATTGAGCTCTTCCGTCTCCTAACCTAGCAAGTGGTGTTAACCTACGGAGAGCTTGCTCGCCGTTCCCTTCTTTCAGCGCTAGCACGCCCAAATTTGTCTCGTAGTTTCGCATCATAACCAATCCTACGATGCCGGTCCCTAAAACGACAAAAGTCGCCGCCAGCCACAGTAGCAATTTTCTCACGGCGTTACCGTCAGCGTATTATTTGGGTCCTCCAGATTCAGCAGCTCATCGATATCGTCATACTGCTTCATCGTATTCGTATCCGTTTTGGCGATGTCTTTGATCCAAGGTGGCGCAGCGAATTCCGCCTCGAGCTCGGCAACGGGAACATCGATATGATTTGGCCGGTAACAAAATACGATTCGACCTGGCTTATTGATCGTCACGTTTTGGAAATTCCCAACCGCAGAATCCCATCGCTCGACCGTCCCTTCCCAGCATCCAATAAATGGTGACGGTATCTCCGGGTTGGTCAGAGGCTGTGGGGGCGGTGGCAGTGCCCCGCCTACCAGGGCCGGCAACTCTAGAATGCGATTATTCTGCGACGGCGCGACCTCGAGAGCTTGATTACCTTGCGGTGATTGGCTGCCGGGGAACTGGCCGCCCGCCGGCGGTGCGAACTCCTGCTGCGGCTCGGCGACCGCTTGGGCTGGCGGTATAATCGCCAGGGAGGCCAACAATGAGATGGCCAGTGGGCCCTTCTTCATTGAGATTCCAAAGCGCTCGGAGTCGGCTGCGGTGATGCACTCGGCGCATGCAATGTCTGGACGCAACTAGGTTCGCCGAGGTTTGCTTCCAGGAATTGCTGCGAGGCTGTCCACGAGGAAAAGAAATACTCACTTGTGTCTTCGTGCTCCACACCACTCAGGAGATGCAGCTGGACACTGTTGCCCGATTTCCGCAACGCTTGTTGCATTTCTTCAGCTTGCTCGGGCGGTACGGTCGCGTCGGCATCGCCCTGGATCAAAAGCACCGGCGCTTTTATCCGGCTCGCCAAGGTAACTGGCGAACGGCTCTTGAGGTCGGATCGGCACGCTCTTGGAAGCCAGTGATACCACGGCAATTGAGCGTTCAAGCTAACCAAATCGGTCGGCCCGGCATATGAGACGATTGCCTTAACGCGAGGAGTAAGAGCGCCCGTAAGCAATGCAACTTGGCCGCCGAACGAAAACCCCACCACACCGATGCGATTGGGGTCAACACCCGGCTGGGAGGCCAGCCATTCGATCATTCGTGCTGTATCGGCCGGCTGGGTGAGTCCGCAGTCGTTCTGACCGCCGCCCCACCCGCGCATTAACGGCAGCAGCACGACGTAGCCGTGCTCCGCTAACAGTTCCGCGCCCCATTCCAGCCCCGTATCCGTATCTCCCTTGTCGCGCCAGCCGAAGATCCGGCCGTCGAGGAGAAGGCTCACGGCCAGCAGCGGATCCGGATCGTGCAACGCGTCGTGCCAGCTGAGGATCCAGCCGTGGAGTAGAACGATTGCCGGTTCAGGTGACGTGCCGCATTCACGCGGCCGATAGAGCGTCGCCGGAAGCATCAGCCCGTCGGCGCCCGGTACCCTCACCCGCTGCGAATTAGGGCCTGCGAACATCCAGTACACTACCGACCGAGCCTTCATGTCCGCATCTAAAGTGACGAGGTACGCTGACCAATCTTCTAATGGCGCCGTGTCGCACTGAAGTAAATGCTTTGAGCCGAACCCCCGCGACAAATAGGGCTGAACATAGTAAACGTAATAGGTATATCCTTTTTGTTTTATGGCTTGGTTGGGTTCGCCCACTTTGCGTAAGAGTTCGTCGCTCGACTCGCCCACTACGAGGTCCTTGCCGATTGAAGGTGGGTAGGCTGCAGCGCACTTGGTCGGCAGTATGAAATTGATGGATTCAACTGTAGAACAGCCTGCCGCGCAGAAAATCGCCAAGCCGATTAGGAGAACACGCACAGTGAGCACAAGAACTTGTTCGATCTGGAGAAATCGACCATCTGACACCACTCCCGGCGGCCGCCCCACACTCCCGGTAGATCCCGCATTGCGGATCTTACGCCTCCTGTGCGTTAGGTAATTCGACCACCCTAATAACCCTGCATTTCCTGGGCGGGTATCGGCTGCGAAATCACTATCACGGGCGATATTGTCGGTGACGACATCGAGGGACCTACTGCAAACACCGCCTTGACTCTACTCTCAATATTATTGGGTCCTGCACCAGGATTTCCAGGACCTGCACCGTTGCTGTTGGTGTTGCTCTGAGAGTTGCCGATGGCGTTGCCGTTGCCGCCGACGGTGGGGGCTCCTTGGCCAGTGGAAAAAGACGCAGACCCAGCGGCCGCGCAGGACGCTAACCCCAGCGGATCGGTCATGTTTGTGGGTGAGTTGTTGGCGTACTCATATACGTCGGCGTTGCCGGCGCCAAGGCCCAGCGGATCGACACTGACAAACTGTTGTAGCACCGGGCTGTAGTACCGCGCGTTCATAAAGTAAAGACCGCTTGCGTCGAGCTGACTGCCAGTGAACTGGTAGGGATTCGAACTTGAAGCTCCCGACCCGGTCGACGCCCCGAACGGTGAATACGCGTAGTTTCGTGTACTGGAACCAGTCGTTACCGCAGCGATGGAACCTAGACCGTCACGGAGCATGGTCCACGTTCCGCCTGAGTCGCTTCGTACGAGGTACGCACTGAGTCCGGGCCCCATTAGCGCCTGCGGCACTTTGCTGCCCGAAGGCTGCCCCGGCGCCAGACTAAGGTTCGCCAGCAGCTGCGGTGCTATCGTGAGCGCCATCGTCTGATTAACAGATCCAGGCATAGACAGCATGTTTGCGTTCCCGCTGGAGGTTTGTTCCTGGACCACGTTCAGTCCGTCAAAGACGTACCCCGTAGCCACCCCGTTTCGCGTCTGACCCACTCTCCGGCCCAATGCGTCGTATATGAAGGCAAGGGAGTTGCCGGGGGTCGTGGCGGTCGACATTTGATTTCGCTCGTTCCATGCATAACCTCCGCTGTTCGACGGGTCCGACAGTAAATTTCCGTTCTTGTCGTAAGTGGCGGAGACTCCGTTCCAGGTCTTCAATGGACGACTGTTTATGTTTTCGGTTGTTTGATACGTTGCGGTTGCAGGCGAAGGAACGACTACGGAGGCTAGAGTGCCACCGACATCGACGAGGCGTCCATCCAAGTCATATTGGTAGGTTAAATTACCAAGCGAACCGTAATTGATTGAGGTGATGCGAGAGTCGTTGTCATAGCCAAGAGTTCCAGCAACATTGTTCGGCAGGTTCAGGTTCGTCGGTCGTCCCTCGGCATCGTACTGTATCGAGACTGCCAGGGTCCCCTGCGTGATAGTTTTGAGCTGATTGTCAGCGTCATAGCCGTAGGAAGTCGGCGCCTGATTCGCAGCCGTCATTGAAGTGCGACGTTGTGCCGAGTCATATACAAAGCTAACAGTCGCATTGAGAATACTCGATGCGTATTTGTCCGACAGCAGGTCGTCCAGACCGTCGTAAGTTCGAGTGATCGAGTCGGCCGCGCTGCCCGTTCCCGTATCTTGCGCCGTTAAGAGGCGGTTGCCACCGTCGTACGTGTAAGTTGCCGTCGTCTGGTTAAATCCGGTCACGCTGGTTGAGTTGAATGTAGCCTTAGTCAGTCGGTTAAGCCCGTCGTAGGTGTAGGAAGTTGTTAGACCACGTCCGTCAACCATTGATGTTACATTTCCTAGCCCGTCGAAGTTATAGGTTGTGCTGCCCCCACCAGAATACCTCACCGTAATTCCAGGAGGTGACTGATTGTAGGAATAAGTGACGGTGATTCCAAAAGTGGAATTGAGGATGGCTTCGACGAATACACCCTCGGAGTATTCCCAAGCGGTAACTCCGCCGTTGCCATCAGTCGTCTGTGTCAGATTGCCAAGGTTATCGTAGTTCATCTTGATCTGGTTTTGAAGGGGATCGGTGACCACTGTCTCTCGGCCCGCCGAGTCGTTCGTCAGCATGACAGTGTCCAGCGGTTCCGCTACTGAATCCAGATCGCTGTGGGCGTCATATGAAAAACTTGTAGTGTTATGCATCGGGTCTGCGATCGAAGACATCTGACCCTGTGCATTGTATCCTACGATAGTCGTGTCATCTAGAGGATCTTCGATGCTGATATGATTCTCAAGGGAATCGAATCCAAAGATCGTTTCATGGTTCAGCGGATCGGTGGCTGTCGCAAGCTGATTGAAATGAGGTCCGTAGGAATAACTCCACGCCGATGGGTTCTGAGTGCCGCAGAGTCGAGTAACGCTCGTGACATTGGCCAGCGAGTCGTAAGTGTAGCAAGTCTCACGGTTCAATTGATCTGTTACAGATGTTATCAGCTCGTTCGTGGACGTATTACGCGCGTAAGTCACTGTCTGCTGTTCGGGGAGCCCCTGCGCCCTGACATCCGAGGTCAAGTAGTGATTGCTATCAAAGCTGAGGTTCTGAATGTGGCCATTGGGATCCGTTATCTTAACGGCATCGATTACGCCACTGCCATTCAGGGTATAAGCATAAGTGAACGAGTTTACAGGCGCGCTCATTGAACTGAGGCGGTTCGAGCTGTCGTACGATATTGACGTGGCGCTTCCGCTGGGTTCGGTGATCGAAGCTACATCACCCGTGTTGACATAGGTGATCTGCGTAGTGTTGCCATCGGCGTCTGCGACGCTTTTCAGCCGGCCGTAAGTTGTATCGTAGGTGTAAGTGACGGTGCGCCCAGCGCTGTCGGTCGCGGTGGTGGCGAGACCTGAATTGCTGGAATTATTGTATGCGAAGTCGATCCACTGCCCGTTAGAGTCAGTGATGCTGGTTGGGGCATATTGGCTATTGTTCGGCGTCGTCTTCCACGCGATCGCGATTGAGTTGCCAAACCGATCTGTAATCGAAGCAACGGGTTTCGCTTTGGGGAACTTGTAAACTGTGCCGTCCTTGCGCGTTAGGTCCCATCCTCCGCTTGGGGCAACGCTGGAATCATAGACGATGGTTGACCCATAGAAGACCGGATCCGGATTCGAGCTGCATTGAAACGCGGCATCGGTATAGTCGGCGCAATTGTTCTGGGTGCATGAATTCGTGCGCCCACAGTAGACCAGCTGACCATCCGGATAGACGAGATCAATGTCTCGGTATCCTTGGCCGGCCTGAATGCTTTCGGACGAGAGCCACAGACCGTAATTGAAGTTCATCCCGATCCCAAATGGCATGATCTGCCAAGTGCCACCACCGCCGGTGTCTTCGGACCGGTAGATGCGTGCCAACTCAAGGGGCATTGGACCCGGTAGATATAGATCAGTTGTGGAGAACTCATACTTTCCGCGCGAGATCGCCGCGTACGGTTCTCCGGACGGCAGTGTCTGGTCTGGAATTGGCTCATTGTTGAAAATACCGCCGATCGAGGTCAACGGCCCAATTTGAGCCTGCGACAAATCGAGGACAACACACGCCCCGAGTACGATGAAGATCTTCGTCACGAGCAATAAGCGCTTGGGTCCGATTTTCATAGCCATCTCCCTGCTGAAGTTAGGGGTAGACTTCGAAATATCCAGTGCCCACGCCGGACGGCGTTGAAACCGAGACCGCTCCGGCCACGGAGGAGGATGGGACCGTCGCTACAATCGTGGTAGAGGTCGAAGAAAGAACGCTGGCAGCCTTATTCGCCGAAAAAGTCACGGTGTTCTGGCTAGGAGTCGAACTAAATCCGGTTCCAGTGATCGTGACTTGAGTACCTGGAACTGCTCCATCAGGGCTGATCGAATAGACGGCGGTCTGCGAGGACGATGAGTTGGTAATCTGCACTAGAAGGTTCCCGGGGTCGTAGATATAATCCCGCGCGATTACCGGAGGCATCAGTTACCGCAACCAGCCGGCCGCCTGGATCGTACACGTACGTGATGTCGCCAAGCGCCCCGCCGGCGGCCAGCAGGACGCCGAGTGCCGTTAGCGTGGAAACAGCGCGTATCAGTGATTTAGTGGCAGCTTGCTTATGTTTCTCGTCCCTAGCGCGAAGAGACGAACGATGCGCGAGCCGGTGAACCAGCCGAGTACATTCTACCATTTCGCTTCTCCCGACCGCCATCGGTCAAGTTGGCATGATTAATCTGATAGTCGCCTCAAGTTGACTGTGTGCTACCACGGCTGCTATACGCTTCTTCCAATCGTTTTGTCAAGCGGGCACGATTTGCGTCTGAAAGTATGGCGCGCCAACAGAGGCGCAGAGCCCGATGATTTCGCATGTAAACCGATGGTGTAGCGATGTTTCCAACAATCTTTCGAATGGGTCCTTTCGTCCTCGACAGCTACGGTTTTTGTATGGCCGTCGGATTTGTTGTCGCAGATTATTTGATCATTCGGCAATGCCGCGAGCGCGGAATGGATGGCGTATACAGCTTTTCTCTCGCTGTGTGGCTGGTGATCGGAGCGATTCCGGCGTCGCGATTGCTATACATCCTCGATAATTGGAGTTTCTTCAAATTTGATCCCGGATCGATGATCTTCACTACTTCGGGATGGGTCTGGTATGGCGGCGTAGTTGGGGGAATCCTCGCTCTGTATTTGGCATCGCGATTTTATAGCGTCGACTTTTTCGTCACCGCTGATTTGTGCGCGCCCGCGTTGGCTATCGGCGAGGCAATTGGAAGAATCGGATGCTTCACTTCCGGCGATGGCGATTGGGGGACACCGACGACACTCCCCTGGGGCGTCGCTTTTCCTGACGCGGTAGTTGGATGGGGGCCAGGGACAGTGCTGAAGCTTGACTCTCGCTGGAATTTGGTGACGGGCTACTTTCGAGGAGTTCGGGTGCATCCTGCGATGCTCTATGAAACCGTTCTCTATACGATCGTGTTCTTCGTTCTGTGGAGAACGCGCACGAGCAAGCCCGACGGTCGCACTTTCTACCGATACCTGGTTCTTGCGGGCGCGGCACGCTTCATCGTTGAATTCTGGCGGATTAACCGGCGAGTTTTGTGGATGTTCTCTCAGGCGCAACTAATCTCGGTTGCGCTAATGTTATTCGGGGGCATTGGACTGTTTTTCGGCGGCTCGCGGCCGCGACTTGATGGGTCGAGACGAGAAATCCCGCTTCCACTCGTTGCCGTCGGTCGGCCTTCTCAAGAACTTATTCCATAGCCGGATCCTGCGCGTTCGTACTGACGTGTTTGAATGAGCGTTTATAGTGACTCTAAGGTTAGAGGGCGAGGACTGGCCGTACGCTACCAGCTCACTAGAAATTGGACGGGCCCAACGCCTGAAACCATTGGTGACCCTGCCCAAACAAGCATCCTCGGAATCCGTGAACGCCGCCCTATCTGATCCTGACCAACAGAGAGAGAACGTGTAGCGCGGCTCTTACCGCCAGAAGTCGGCAAACCTATCCGCGAACGATTTGCGCCGTCCATCGAATGAGGCAGTCGAGATTGGATAGAATTTCGCCGACGCGCAGCTGAGAAGGACCCAGGATGAACGAAGTTTTGAAGCCTCAAGCTACCCACCGAATCCTATTACCTTCGGGTCGCGAGATAACCGTCCCGAAGGCTACGCCGTTGTTCCGCAAATGGGCGCGAGAGATGCCGCAGGATACTTTCAACGGGAAGCCGCTGCTCGAATTCAACGGCGAGATGGTCTTCGCCGAGCTTGCGATTTTACGGAGTCTTCAACAAACCGGATGGGATGGCAGATGGATCGATGGCTTCCACCAACGTTACTTAACTAAATACTGGCCGACACCGGTCAGCGAGCCACTGCCGGCCAAGCAGAAGTCGATCCTGGATCGTGTCCGCGCTAAGGCCGGCGGTACAGGTGGGTGTTTTGACGTATTTTGCTGGCGGGGCGAAGAACTGTTGTTTGCCGAGTCGAAGTGGCACGACAAGATTCTCAAGACGCAAACTCGATGGCTTGAAGCGGCGCTGGATATCGGAATTCCTGCAGAATCGTTTCTGATCGTGCAATGGAGATTCGAAGACGGTTAATTTACGAGCCCGCTGCGTGCGCGAACTATCGGAGACCAAGGGCCTGCTCCTGTGCGCTCCAAAGTAGGGGAAGATCAATCCGCCCGGATTAGGCTTATAACAGTCAAATCGGGCGGCTGCCGGCCTTCGACGATCGCCTCGACGATTCTGGGTGAGAGCGCGCCAAGCCGAATCAGCCGCCGAACCGATCGGTCTTCAATCCCTTCCCGGCACGCGAGTTCGCCAACCGACCGAACCCGGCCCGACAGCAGGTCGTCAGACCATCTGCGTGCGCGGGCAACCGCCTTGAGCAGCGGAAGGTCAACCCGGGATGGATTGGAGTCGCCCTCAAGTACCATCCGCATCTCGACCCCTCGCCGCTTCATCTGCATCGGAACGAACTTGGCGAGAGCGATGTGGCTCGGCAGCGCGTCGCCACGTTCTTCGGCTGTAGAGATCGGCAGCCTGAGCGAGACCCGGATACCATCGCGGCTGAGATCCAGCCGTTCGATGATTTCAGCGAGTGCCGACGCGGTTTCGCTGTCGGAATGTCAGGCGTTCGGTCCACCCTTCGGCGAACTTCAGGACCGACGGCAGCCGATTCGCCGTCGATGCCAGCATCTTCCACTGCCTGCGCGATCGCAACGCGGTCGGAAAGCATCCCTTTGGCTGCGGCAGAGACCGCTTGCTCAATCTCAGGCGCGGATACTCGCCATCCATGCTCCGCATCTTCCTGCACGCCTCGAACCAACTTTCGGG
Source organism: uncultured delta proteobacterium (assembly GCA_963733715.1). Lineage (GTDB taxonomy): Bacteria > Desulfobacterota > Binatia > Binatales > Binataceae > Binatus. The sequence goes on along the minus strand of CAVTEN010000015.1, from coordinate 197,476 downwards.
AAACGTAGTAGCGGTAGCGGCGCTTACCCTTGGCCGCCCCTTGGACATAAAGCGGCTCGCCGTTTTCATCGAACAGCTTGGCTGCAAGCGGACTGGGCGGCGTCTCTGTTTTACGCCCTTCAACACCTCGCGCCGCCCGCTCGTGCAGGCGCCGCTGGACCCGCTCCCACAGCGTGCGGCTCACAATCGCCTCGTGCTGTCCGGGATATCGTTCCTGCTTGTGGCGGATCTCGCCTACGTAGATCGGGTTTAAGAGGAGGTGGTAAAGCGCACCGCGCGAGAATGGCTTCCCGCCCAAACGGTTGCCACGTATTGACTGTCTGACCTCGGATACGACAGCGCGCCGAGCGAGCTCAGCCTGCAAAAGCCGGACGCTGCCGAGTTCGAGGTAGCGCTCGAAGATCTCTCTCACGGTCCGGGCTTGCTCGGATTTGATGACCAGTTTGCGCTCGCGGACCTCATATCCAAGCGGTAATGTTCCGCCCATCCACATGCCCTTGCGTTTTGAGGCAGCGACCTTGTCGCGAATGCGTTCGCCGATAACTTCGCGCTCGAACTGCGCGAACGAGAGCAGCACGTTGAGTGTGAGACGGCCCATCGAGGTGGTGGTGTTGAACTGCTGGGTGACGGCGACGAACGACACTGTCTGAGAATCAAACAACTCGACCATCTTGGCAAAGTCGGCGAGCGAGCGGGTCAGCCGGTCCACCTTATAGACCACCACCACGTCAATGAGCCGCGATCGGATATCATCGAGCAGCCGCTGAAGGGCTGGCCGCTCCATGGTGCCGCCGGAAAAGCCACCGTCGTCGTAGGCGGTCTTGACCAGCTTCCAACCTTCCCCCGCCTGGCTTTTGATGAATGCCTCGCACGACTCGCGCTGCGCGTGCAGCGAGTTGAAGTCCTGGCCCAATCCCTCTTCCGAGGATTTGCGCGTGTAGATTGCGCAACGCTTGATCGGGGAGCTAGCCATTGGCCACCTCTTTGGTTCGACTCCTTAGGCCGAAGAACAGAGGACCCGACCAGTGGGTGCCGGTAATTGTACGTGCGACTTCCGAGAGGGACTTGTATCGTCGGCCCCGATAGACAACATCGTGGTCGAGTACGGTGACGCGGTGACTGACGCCTTGCCACTGGCGGATCAGGACGGTACCTGCGCTAGCCCGCCGTTTCGGAGTGGGTTCGAGTGCGGCCTCGGAACGGCTCACTCCAATCCGATCGAGGACTCGTTGCGTGGAGGGCTTGAGACCGCCGAAAGCCATCTCCTGAAGTCGGTAGGCGATCGTCCTGATCATGAGCGACCGGCCGATATGGCCTAACGGCTCCTTGCCAAACAAGGTTTTCCAGCGCTCGCGGAGGTCTGCGATACCGGCCTTCGACAGATCTGCAATCTCCGCGGTGAGCGCCTCTCGGCCCATAACCTGCGCCCGCCGCTTCATGATCGTTTCCCTGGATGTTTCGCGACCTTCAGCACGGCACTCAAGCTCATATGTGGTCCTCCTTGAGGCGCGCGATTTGCTGCCTCGCTGACACACACATTGCTCGTTTCGCGACTCCCAGCCAGTCGTGCGCGGAGAAACACTTCGGGCAATTTCCGCTCTTACTAGGTGTCGTTTTCTGTGCGGCTATTCGCCGGTCCATTCGCCTTCCAATCGCCTCGATCCTGAGCAGACTAACGATACGCGCCAATAGCCCGCGTCTCTCTTTTCCACCCGAATGATGTTTGGAAATGCGAGAAATCACTCGCTTCATGCGCCAAAGAGAGCAAACATCCGTCGCGAGCCGTTACGGCTTAGGAGACTTTGAGAGAATGGAACTCACAAAATTGGCAAACGGAAAAGGCGTTAAGCTAGCGATAGGACGCTCTTCGTCCGCGACCACGCAGGGTCAAAAGGACGCGGCACGGTTGGCCGATGGCAAGACTGCTCCGAGAAAGGCCGCGCAGAAAAAGGCTGAGTCCGCGCGTCCCGTAGGGAAGAAGATGGGCAGTAAGTCGAAATCAAGCAAACTGGTTTGCCGCTATTGCGGGAGCGACGACCTGGCTCCGAGTTTCATTAAGCGACGGGATCGCCGGTGCCGCAAGTGTTTCAGTAAGCGCTATGGATCGGCGGCAGTCGCGAGGAAAGCGAAGGTCAAGAAATAGTTTGACCACACATGAAGATGAGGGGCCGAACTTGAAAGAGTTCGGCCCTTCCTCGTTTCGAGCTACGTTCTTTGACTACCTGAGTCGCCAATCTCGCGCGCGGATGAAACGCCCAGCGAGCGATGGGAACGGAGCTGATATGCGCCTTCGATCTATCTGCGCTAGAAGGACCTCGAGCCCACTCCTTTAGCACCGGCCGACCTCATGGTCTGATACTTAGGCCGCCCGTCGTTAGGACCTTTCTCGCGAGTTCTTGCAAGTGTAGTAACATCCCTAAAGTTCGCCATTGAAGGCGCGGTCGAGGAGCGAGGGCAGCAGTGCATCTAACTGCGTCGAGGTTTCGCCTTGTAGGCGCTTGAGTATGTCGGTCTGTGTTTCTAATGCCTTCAACTCCGCGACGATTCGGCGCTGTTCAGTCTTGTTGGGAAGCGGCACCGGTACACGTTTGAGATCATTTAGATTCAACTCGGTAAGTCGAAAACTAACTTTCTCTCTTTTCCAGTCGCCTCGTTCACGACTTCGGAGTTGATACTGGCCTTGCGCGCCTCTCAGGTAGGCAAAGAGATAGTCGGGGTCGATAACCGATGAATTCGGTCGAGCAACAGCTACGTGAGTGTCGGTTGAGGTAGTGCGCCCGTCATCTCGGTATCGTGCTACGCGACCAAGACATCCGGCAGCGGAACAGGCAATCAGGATATCTCCATCCCGCAATATCGACTCCGGCGCAACCTTTGCTGCCGCATAAGGGGCTAAGCGCAGGCTCGTCGTGATGCAATGGTTCATTTGGACGTGCTGCGTTTTTATGAGGAAGTGATTCGAGTCACCTTGTTCTGACTGACGACCGCGCGAAAGATACGACGTCACTGCTTCCAGAGGCACAGCTTCGTGCAGGAGTTCAGTTGGCCACAATTTGGTCTCCTGGGCCGCCACCAAGCGTTCCACTTCGTCTTTTGATAGGTCGCGTAGATTACGTGCTTCGCTGATGTTCGCCGCCAGTTCGTCGATTCGTTCTACGATTCTCTGCTGCTCTGCGATAGTTGGCAGAGGCATTTCGTATTCGAGCACTTGTCCCGGTCTAATCGCGGCGTAGTTAGTCGAACCTTGAGCTTCGATCTGTTCCCGGAACCAGGGTGTGCGGATGAAATGGTCCAAAAAGCGGGGCTCCAATTTGGATTCCTCGATGCAGAAGAGAAAGTAGTGGCTGCTCACAATCGCACCATCAAGTGAGGCTGGGACAACTCCGAAACCGCCGACCTTTGCGTCGATCTCCGCTACCAGGAACTCACCGACGCGACAGACTTGCTGCTTCTTAGTTTTGATCAGAGCACCCGGAATCTGGTCGCGAAGTACGATTCCCTGGGCATGGAGTCGAACTCGTGGACGCCGATAGATAATAAGATCATCTATGGTGACGAACTGCTTCCTGTGTCGGAGCACTTCTCCCAAGCGGACCACCGGCCCCGAACCACTCATGCCTGGTGGCTCACGAGCAACGACTTGATGTTCGCAACTATCTCGGCGATACGGTGCTCCTTTTGCATGATACTCTCAGCGATCTGCTCTGGAGGAAGATGCGCTATATCTTCAGCGCCACGCGGGTTCTTACAATCGAGGTTGCATCCGTCGGCGACAATTTGCGCTGCCGATACCTTCCACGCGCGGTCGTTCTCCTCGCGCTTGTACCACCATTCGATACACGGCGCGAATTCTTCGAACTGGAGCGGCTGAGTCTTGGTGTAATTCTTTCGTCCCTCCGGCAACGGATGCTCGTAGTACCAGACTTCCTGCGTGGGACCGGAGCGATCGAAGAACAGGACGTTGGTCGGAATGCCCGTGTATGGCGCGAACACACCGTTGGGCAGTCGCAGAATTGTGTGCAGGTTGAACTCCTTGAGTAGCTCCTCCTTTATCCGTGCGCACACCCCATCACCGAAGAGCGTACCGTTAGGAACGACGCACCGCCGCGCGCGCAGGCGGAAATCCCGCCTTTCGTCGGATGCCGACGGAGTCTGCGCATTATGAGCTGGAGAAACAGCAACGCAGTTTCCGAAGTCTTCCGGTCTTCGGGAAAATTCGCTTGTATGCCCTTTTCCTCTTCACCGCCGAACGGCGGGTTGGTCACAATCACATCCACCCGATCTTTCTCGCCAATCTCAGACGAGCTTGAAACGCAGCGAGTTGCCGGGATCGATAGTGCGGTGCGTCGAGGCCATGCAGGAGCAAATTCATCTGCGATAGCAAGTATGGCAACGGCTTCGGCTCGACTCCGAACAATGATCGCTTCTGCACTCGTCCTGCCGATCCGCCACGGTCTTCACTTGCTTCTCAAGATGATTGAAAGACTCGACCAGAAATCCGCCCGTGCCGGCAGGCGGGATCGAGGACAGTCTCACCGAGACGAGGGTCGGTCACCGTGCACCATGAAACGCACCACAGCTCTTGGCGTGTAGAACTCGCCGGAGTCCCCTGCCGCATCGCGCATCTCGCGCAACATCGTTCGTACATCGCGCCCAGTGTGTGCAATTCTTCGCTTGATGTGAAATGAATTCCCGCTACCTTGTTGATCACGTCTCGGAGCAGGTAGCCGCTCTTCATCCGGTTGTCCACGCCACGAAATACCGTCGCGATCACGTCGCGACGATCGTCTCCGTTCGAGCTCGCGAGACTCCGCAAGTACGCGAACAGTCCCGGACCCTGTCCGATCCATCGGGAAGGCGGGCACTCTTCTTGATTGATGAACGAAAGCAACTCATCGCCCGTAACGCCTTGCGGATTGCTCGGCCCAGTCACGCCATCGGTAGGGAGCCTCTATCGCAGGTCGAAACCGCTTGCCCGCAAGCTCGGCTTCGTCTTCGCGCTGGCCTTCAAGATCGTCAAGGAACTTCAGAAACATGATCCAAGTGAGCATCGGCAATCGATCGAGATCGCCATTCAGCCCCTTGTCTTTGCGCATGATGTCACGCGCGGACTTCAAGAGGCTGCCGAGCGCCTGCGCGGTAGTGACGTCGCCATTTGTCGCTTGACCATTGATTACGCGGCATAGAGCTCATTCTGGAATTCGGTTACGGCCGCGCGCAGATGGTCTCACGCCGCCGAACAAGCCATGATTTCGGCGACGGGCCATGCGTCGAAATAGGCGGACATGTAGCACGTCCGGCAAGACGAATTGCTCGCGTGCCATGCTCCGCATATTTCTCAAGCAGGTCTTCGAGTAACAGCGCGCGCTTGCGGCGAGTACCGGGCGAAGAATCCTGCTCTTCCGTCTTGACCCGTTGCGCTCGCTCGTCGTCGCGTGCGCAGCGGCGCATTGAACGCCAGATGGCACAGCAGATCGAAACGGGTCGGCGTCGGGTTGTCCGCCTCTTCGGCCAGCGCATCGAAATCAATCCCTCGTTCCTTCAACGTTGCGATGATTTCGGCTCGCTTAACTGGGTCAGCCCACTGTTGTCGGAGCGCCGGCGCGTCCAGTACAGATCGTCCGCACGGTATCGGCGTGAATATCAGTCATACCTGACGACGCGCAGCTGCTTCCCGTTCGGGGTCGAGTTCATAGACCAGATGCGCCGCAATCTCCACCTGCCCGCCGTCGAAATAATACTTTCGGCGCTCTTCCGCAGGCGGATCGATGATCTCCGGATCGCCGGCATGCACGTATCGCGATCCGTCCGGCTCCGATCAGTTTCTGATGACGGACTTCACTTCGCCTTGCCGTATTCGTCGATCTCCTCTTCCGTCATGCGCACCGGCTCGCCGTCGAACGCCGGGTCGGCAAAGTTGCCGAGTGGCCGAGCCCGTATAATCGATGATGTTGAACCAGAATTTGCCGTAGTCGTCCCGGACTCGGGTGCCGCGCCCGATGATTTGCTTGAACTCGGTCATCGAGTCCACCACGCGCGCGAGCACGACATTCTTGCACGTCGGTGCGTCGAGGCCTGTCTCAGCAGTTGAGAAGTCGTGAGAATTACTGGCGTCTGCTTGTCAACGTCCTGAAAGCGGCTCCATGTGACCACGCCCATATCGCGCCTTCGTCTGCTGTTACGCGGCAGACATAATCGGGATACTGTTGAACTACGAATCGGAGTTGAGGTTGCCGAGCGCACGACGCATCTCGCCCGCATGTTCCTGGTCCACGCAGAATACGATTGTCTTCGCAAAGCGATCGGTCTTCTTGAGGAAGTCTGATAGATGGCGCGCAATTGCTTCGGTGCGCGCACGCAGCGCCACGACACGTTCAAATTCCAGGCGTCTGGTATTCTTCATCAGGTATCGCGCGCCCGTAGCGGTCGAGATCCTCCTGACTCGGACGCCATCCTGCGGCATCCCACTGAGTGACGACTCGATGCACGCGATATGGCGCGAGGAAGCCATCCTCGATCCCCTGGCGCAGGCTGTACTGATAGACGGATTACCGAAATACAGGTACGTGTCGCGGTTTTCTTCGCGCAGCCGGAGTCGCAGTCATGCCGAGTTGATATGCAGGTTCGAACCAATCGAGTATCTCGCGCCAACTACTCTCATCCTTCGCGCTCCCGCGATGGCATTCATCGACTATTATGAGATCGAAGAAATCACGCGAGAATTGTCGGTAAAGTCCGGGGCGATTTTCGTCGTCGCGCGATCGCCTGATACGTCGCGAAATACATTTCGCGGCTTATGACGGTCTCGCCGCCTTCAATCTTATGCCGCGCATCGGCGAAGGGGGTGAAGATCTTTGCTTTCGGATCGTCCACCAGAAAGTTGCGGTCGGCAAGGTACAGAATGCGCGGCTTGCGGTGCTCGCCCGTTCGGTTCCAGCGCGATGACCACAGCATCCAACAGATCTGGAACGCGACGTCCGTCTTTCCGGTACCAGTAGCCATCGTGAGAAGCGAGCGGCGCTTCCCCCGCGCGATTGCTTCGACGGCGCGTTGGATCGCAATTTGCTGATAGTAGCGAGGTTCTTTACCCGTCGTAAGATTCGCGGGAATCAGCAAGCGGCCCGCGGTGTCATCGCTCGTGAGTTTCTCGGCAAGCCGAAAACGCGACCAGAGTTCATCCGGAGAGGGAAAGCTCTCGATCTCCGACTCAGTTCCAGTCGTGTAGTCGAACTCCACGATCCCGTGACCGTTTGTTGAATAGGCGAACTTCAGGCCAAGAATTTCTGCGTAGTCCTTGGCCTGCTGGAGACCGTCTCCGGGCAACTTGTAGTTGGCTTTCGCCTCGACAACCGCAAGTGGAAGATCGCGCGTATATCGTAGGAGATAGTCCACGCGCTTACGCGGTCGGCGATGCGCCTTTTCTCCAACGACGACTATTCGACCATCGCGTGAACGATCGTTGTTCCGCAATTGAGTGGGGATCGGAGTCCCAGCCCGCCACAAGAAGTTTGGGCGCGACGTACTTTCGAGCAGGTATCGGCTTCGTTCAATCTCCTCGTACAGACTGCCGTCTTGCGGAATTTCAGCAGTTCCCCCGCGTCCGCAGTATTGCGCGAAGCCAGTGTCGGGAAAAGAGCCCGTCCAAGTTCGTCGGAATACGCATATTGCCTAGGGTCTCGCCGCAGCCTCCAACCAGTTGACGATCACCGATTTGGCGACGCTCCGCATCGCCTCAAATTCTCGAAGTCCATCACTGATTCGCGGCGTTATTGAGACCAGAGCGTGGTCGCTGTCTTCATAACGCAAATCCACTCCGTGAGCCAATTCCGAACGAATTCGGTAGAACCGCAAGCGATCCCGCTGAAGTCCCCGACCAGGAGCGAATCGATCGATGAACAACTCAAACTCCCGCCGCTTCCCTCGATCCCGCCTGGGCATCAGTGCTTCAACAGCCGTGACAAGCGCTACGAAGGCGGCTGACCTTGTGTCCCAGACAGCAACACTCGAGTGTCGGAGCCAGTGGCAAGCTCTCAGCCAGGCTTCTCGTTCGGTTCGCGCAAGAGCGTAGAAGCTATCGAGTTTGATTGAAAAATCTGAGGGCAAGCCGAGTGGCATAGAAGGTGCCCATATGAGTTGGTAGTATGTGCTCGGCTCGACTTCCTGCAGTTTCGGAATGCTCCCAGCACGTGAGAATTGCGAACTTTCGGCGGGGAAGCCAGAGCAGCGATAGCCATCTTGAACGAACACCGACGCGGGCCGTCCTTGGCGGTCTTCTCTTGGCGAAAGAACCCAACGATAACGGCGTGCGCTTGTTGCACTACAGATCGAGCCGTCCAGAAGTGCGCTAAGAGCGAGTTCAAGCTCGGACTGCGTCCGGAACTTTCGGAGTCCGCTCAGGACGTCATTGGAACTGGCTTCAAAAGACATTTCCAATACGAATGGATGCCGCGGATACAGTCCTGGCAGGCTCAAATCAGGTCTCGGCGCGTCGGCCGGAGGGGGCAGGATCTGAAAACAGTCCTTGTGTCGAAAATATCCTTCCACAGGCTTTTCAGACAAAAATACCGCTCCACCTATTTTTCTCCCAACCGAAGAAAGGATTTCGGAATCAACCCGGCGCTGTAGTTCTTCGAGAGTACTGCGAGTCAGACTTGGACCCGCGATCGCGCTGGACGAGATCACGATCCGCTGTAGATGAGTTTGATCGCGGCGCGGTTCCGATTCGGGTAGAAGACGACTCCCGCGCCCGCGAGTCGTCGTGTAGGGCAGCGTGAAAAAAATCGATGAGAAGCCAGCGAAGTTCAACTTCTTCAACCTGCCCGATACGAAGCGCGTTCGAAATGTCGGTATTCTGCAGCAAGGCTTGTCGCTGACGTATGCTCTCGGACTTCTTTCTGTTCTAACTGCACTGGATTCGAGATGAAGCTCTCCAATATCGAGACGCCGATCGCTCATCATATCGAAGAAGGCTTAAGTTACTTGTTTCACAAGAACTCCGAACGATACATCATGCGTTGCCTCCGTTTCTTTCTTAGCGAGATAAACTTCCGAACAAGATCTCTTTGGGAAGTGCTGCTTTAAAGTCCGCACGCAGCGCCGTGTAACCACGAACTTCTTTCTGTTCCTCGTTCAGAAGACCTGCGGCCACCGGCGCCTCCATTAGATCGATGAATGCGGAAGGACTCAGACTTGCGGATCCACGTTCAACATCATCTAATGTCGAATCAATTCGGCCCGCCAGTGGCCCCACGTAGTTGTTCGACCAGGCCACACCAACAACCGGTGCTGGTGTTCCGTCCGGGCTCCCAAAGAAAACAACTGATGGCCCCTGAGTGCCTGATGCGAATTGAAGAAGGTTGAGAATATCTCCCATGTTGCGTTCTTCCTGCCCTAAAGCTTTCCAAGCTTGAACTAGTTGTTCGTCCTCATGCTCGTGTTGTCGGCAGCTGTCCATTAGCACGATCACATTCGCGGAAAGAGGTTTCAAAGCATCTAAAGCGTCAGCAAGATCCACGAGTCGGTCCGTGGAATCTAGCAATCGCTCTGCCGGCTGTAGCGTATAGTTTTCTGGAACGATGAAGGCGGTGCGTCCTATACCTTCCGCTAGTCCATGCCCGAAATAGTAGAAGATGACAAATGTCGGCTGGCTCGCCTTGATTAGCGGTTTACTCTCATCGACAAATTCAGCAATCGACTTCACGATTGCATCTTTGGTTACAGGAGGTGTGGCGTCAGGCGAAGTGACAAAAATATCGAGTTTGCCACCCCCAGACTCAACGAACGGCCGTAAACGATCCGCGACATGCATCGCGGAATCGCGTGCGCCAGGCAAAGAAGCAGCGTAATTGCCCAGTCCTAGGATGAGTGCAAATATCTGATAATCCGAATGCGGCTGTACACTACTTTCACGACGATGCACTACGTCATCGGTGCTCAGGGGCTTTAGTGTTATTGCTACAGTTGGTCGCTCTCCCAAGCTCAAAGCCTGCGTGCCGAGGCCGCTGGCACGATAACCGAGGAGAAGTGGGGCCGTACTGACGAGCGCGCCCTCGTTGGTCAATCGGAAATCTTCTCCAATTTTGAGAGACGTTGCTGCCACTGATCCTCTTATATCTAGCTTTGCACTATCGCGAGTGAAAAATTCGCACCGGATGGAACCAGCCTCGAGGACTGAGCTGACCAGAACCAGCCGACTGTCGCGATCTCTTGTGAGTCTCAGAAGAGTGGCATTGGTTTTCGCCGCATCGCTGAGTTTGACAAGTGGAATTTCGCGTATCGTTACCCCGTCAATTGAAACTCGCGCACCCTGTGCACCTGCCTCCTTCGCATCAGCTACTACTGCGCTCGGCAAAAGATTTGCCGTCGCCAAGGAGTCTAGGTCAGACTCATTCTTCCAAGAAATGTTGGGGACATTTGCTACTTGGGGAGCGCTCAAACCAACCATTTCCGCTGTAGCTGTGATCGATTGTCCGAAGCTCTCGATTCGAAGAACCGAGCCGGGGGGCGCATTGTCTCGAAAAGGGCGGAACATCTCGAAGCCGTTGCTATTTAGCCAAGATTCGATCGAGGAGACGTTGCCCGGTGGTTTTGGCCAAAGTACAAACGCAACAAAGCCGACAACGAACACCGTTAAGATCGAGAGACCAATCCAGAAACCAGAGTTAAATCCTTCCGCTTTCCTCCGCATAATGCACCTTACCTGAGGTGAGGCACCGGTCTCTGGTGCTCATTGTCCCTTCCTCTCTGCGGGCCGCTGGTCTGTTTGCGGCCTCGAGTCCGATCGAAGCAACGTAGGTCCAAAAAGTCTAAGCCGCAACCGTCCGAATTCCAAGGATGCAGACCCTCGTCAATGCGCGTATCGCCCTCCACCCTGTTCAGCGTAACCAGCGCTCCGATCTCTGCCAGGCGACAAAAAAGAGTTAGGAATCGGTGGAGCTCTTGAGACGGCTCAAAAATTGCTTATTCGGTCCCGAACATTCTCCATATCATTGGTTTCCAGTATCCAAGCCATGAGGCCGCACCGTCTCTGATTTTTTCTTTTCTGAACCGACCATGCGTGGCCGCAAGTAGCAGGTTTGAAACCTGCCCCGCCCACCAATAAAATCAGACAGTCGCGCGCGTGACGATTCGGCTGGATCGCTTTAGCGCCAAATAGGTGCCTTTTGAAGAATAGTCCCTCCGATAACTCTCCTCACCGCCTTTCAGTCGAGGTCGCGTTAGCGCGAGTGGTTCGACGCGTAGGCGGTTCGCTGGTTTGCGATCATCTTCCGACCCGTGAAAATCTGGAGGAGAACGCTGATTTCGTTTTCCCGCAATTTGGCGTGATTGGCGAATTAAAACGGCTGGAAAAGGATCAGAGCGAGGATCCCGAAATGGCAGCGAAACTCCAGCAGCTCTATAACAAATGGATTGCCGAGGGCCGGCAGGTGCCGGTAATCTATGGAAGGGCCAAGCTCAGTGTGCGTGATCTGCCGCCCGAGTGCGCGAATGAAATCATATCGCTTTACAGAGAGCCGATAGCGCGTCGGATTCGAAAGGCCAACCGGCAGATCAGGATGACCAAGAAAACGCTCAAGATGGAAGATGCGATCGGCCTTCTCTTTCTCGCCCAAGACGGTGACTATTCGATCGGTCCCGAGGCTGTCTTTAATCTGGCGTCTCGGTGCGTGAAGGGAGGAGACTATGGAGCGATCGACGACATAATTTGCTTCAACGCAAGGCCTGCAACTCGGCCCGGCGACCAGCTTGGCTACATGTTCTGGTTCCACGCATGCCGCGACAATACCCGAAAAGTCCCGGACGAGCTGCTCCAATCTCTGAATGAGGCTTGGCGAGCGGAATTGGACGCAGCAGCAGGAACGCCGATGGTTCTTCCAGATAGCCCGTCGACCGAGATCTTAGATACTCTTCAGTACCCAAAAGGACGACGTTGAAAGCCTAACGTCGTCATCCCGCAGTCGCCTTCGTCGCAGCCGGCGCCGTTGTTCGGAGTTCACCGCATCGACGGGCTAGGCATGGATCCTCGCGTCGTTCACAATGTTGAGGTTGAAGGACCGACATGGGGGTCTAAACCAACATGAAGCAAAAGCCGAGCAACCCGGAGCGAAACCGTATTCCGGCAGGAATCGGAGAAGCCGATCTGATCAAGGGCATCGAGAAATCTGGATATCCTCTTCAGAGCGTGGTTGCTGAGCGGCTAGTGAAGCGCGGCTTTGCCGTAACCGAGGAGTGGGGATATTCAGATCGCGACAGCGGCGAACCAAGAAGCCTAGACGTACTCGCGGCATCGGAACATAGATTTGACCTCAGAGCCGAAGTAATACCCGGCATTGTCATAATGATCGAGTGTAAAAGGTCGGAGCATCCCTACATTTTCTTTCGGATGGTGACTAGTCCGGACCTTCTTTGGTTCCCTTCTATTTTCGGCCTACCACACGGAGGGGTTTCGCTTAAGGAGTCAAAGAATCCCGCGCGGCACGAAATCGTCTTAGCTTCGCGAGCTCTAGGACTGAGCGAACTGCCTTTCGTTTCACTAGGGACAGAAAGAGCGGCCTCGTTCAGTCAGGCAATACCCCACGGCAAAAATAGAGTCGACCTCTCAGGCACCGACGCGTTCAACAATCTGATTCTTCCGCTGTCGAAAGCCGCCGATCATGCCAGATCGGTATATGGTCACGGTCACGGCCTGCGATATAACACCGTCTTTGCACGAGCCGCCTTCTCGATGGCGGTACTTGATGCTCCTATGATTCTTATCGAAGGCCCAGATCAGGCGCTCGATCCTGTCTATTCACCGTGGGTAAGGATAATTCGGCAGGAACCAAACGTTGGCATTCTCAGTGGCGACGCTCCCTTCAAGCACTACGCCTTTGATGCCGTTCACATAGATTTCTTCGATGAATATCTTGAAAAACACTTGTCTCGATTCGCGCAGGAATTTGCACGCCGTGCGGAAAAACTTGGCGAAGTCTTCCTCGACGGCGGCGAGGTGCGGAGCCTCGATAGTTGGAGCTGGAACGAAATTCAGAGATGGTCGGGGGCACCAGCCCTGCCATCTCCGCGGTAGCAATAAGCGATCTCCTCACGCGCGCAAGCCGCAGTGCCACATCGAATGACGGAAAAGTGGTCTCCAGAGCCGTTCGAATTTCGAGCACTCTCCCGAAGCACCTGAGTGCCCTACCGGGAGTTGGAAACCAGGAATCTCTAAAAACACTTGTGCTAGCGGGCAGGACGAGCAGAATTATTCTCTGGACGCCGCCGCGAGTTGGGCTGACCGGCTGCGGGTGAGTGGACTTGAATCGTCGAGTCTCCTTCAATTCGAGTCTGCTTGCGAGCTATTACCTGCACTTCCTTTCTCCGGTGAAAGGCTCTTTTAGGAGTGGTTGATGGATTGACACGGACGCGCTCGAAAATAACGGTTGAAAAACCTAGTATGAAGGCTTCCGTCCGGTCGATACTCGGCCGACCGGAGCGAAGGCTCTAAATGAAACTCTTGGAACTAAGGCTTGCGAGGTACCGACAGTTTATCGACGAACGTCTCATAGTTGATCCGAATATAACAGCCATTGTTGGTCGGAACGACACCGGTAAGACTGGCCTGCTCAATCACTTTTTTGACCAGTCCGTCTACGAGGGTGTCATCGCAGGTGCCGACCGACCTTTGGTACCTGGATATCAACGCCAACCGACAGCCTTCTCAATGGTCTGGCGAATCGCTGAGGAAGATTTTGATCACATCCAATTCCCAGCGGAATTTGGAACTCGGGGCGCCAAGAATCTTGAGATTTCGTTTCAGGATCAGCCGGGTCCCGTGGCGCATTGGAACTATCGATTGGACGGAACTCCGATAGAAGCCTATGAAGGGCGGGATGAACGAGGATCTCCCATTCAAAAACCCGCTTTTAGATTGCGGAAGATCCTGCCCACGCCTCTGTATCTGGGCGCTCTCCGACGATTATTGGAACCACACTTCCAGACGCAACCCTACGATTCGCCCGGCGTAATCGATTCGGAACGTGAGCGTCTTAGTTTTGAGCATCGCCGATTGAGTCCCGAGTCCATCTTCCTCCGAGTGGCTGGCATTCTGGCCTTCACGCGAAATCAACTCGGATCAAACGAACCGTGGAATAGCTTACAAGGGAGACCTTCTTCCTTGTCCCTCGAAGACCTTCAGCAAAAGCTTCAAACGCTAGGCGAACGCATCACTGAAAAGTTGCGAGCCTTCTGGACAGATCCGCCAGGTCTCACCTTCGAGGTCCGTATTGTAGCAACCGAGGCTGGTACGTATTCAGTTGTTTGGAACGTACAAGACGCCGCGGGGCTAACTTACCATGGGACAGGGCTAATGTGGTTCGTCTCTTTCGTCGTTGATTTGCTTTTTATTGAAGATTTTCCCGGACCATTGTTGTTGCTTTTTGATGAACCCGCTGGGCCACTACATCCCAGCGCCCAACGGATAGCTGCAAAAATACTCTCGTCGCTCTCGTCGCGTCATCAACTCGTTTACAGCACGCATTCGCCGTTTATGATCGATTGGAATTTCCCGCAGCGGATTAGATTGTTTACCCGTGACCATGTTTCGAAGCGTACGCACATCGACAATAAGCCCTACGCTCCTGGGCAAGGAACACGTCAGAGTGTGTGGGATCCTCTAAGAGAAGCTATCGGCGTCACCGTTGGCGATATTGTCGTCTTGGGAGATCGTAACATTCTTGTGGAGGGCGTGACGGAACAAATATTGTTGGCGAACGCCTCCGCGTTCTTTGAGTCTCTCGAAAAACCGCACATCGATCTGGCAGCCACCAGCATCATCCCATACAGCGACGCCAATGCGCTCAAGTTCTTGATTGCCAAGGTTCGGTCGCACGGAGGGGACGCAATCGTGCTGGCGGACACCGATGAGCAAGGCGCTAGAATTGAACGTTGGTGCTCTCACAAAAATGTCAGATACTTGGCTACAGGAACCTTCTCGGATCGTACAGATGGCGACAAATCGATCGAGGACGTGATCGGCACAGCGGCTTACGTCTCGGCGATCAATGACTTTTACAAAACATTTCATTGGTTCGCCCCGATCAGTGTCGATCAAGTCCATCAAGAGATTGCGAGAAGAAGCCTGGGCAAGTACCTACAAGACTTTTTTGAAGAGCGATTCGAGCGAAGGCTCGACAAGATTGGCGTCGCGATTCACATCGCACAAGATGTAGCGAAGCTGCCACCGGATGCTCTCTCCAGACTCCAGGAGCTAGTGGAAAGCGTTTGTCACCCTTTCGCGAACGAATAGTCCGATTTCCCCTGTCTCGGCGCGCCGCCGGACTCGAGAGTGCTCGAGGAGTTTGCACATCCTGGTCTGTCAGCCGAGCGGCGCGCCGCGCTCGACGCAGCGCGCGGGTCATTGCGCGCACTGACCCACTCTGTAGCAGGAGATGTCGCGCGTCTGCTGGCGCAGCCAGAGGCTAAGAAATGGGACGTCCACGTGATCCGGGGACTTGCTGCGATCACGAGTCAAGCGGAGATCGGGGACCAGTTGGCGGAACGAGTATTTTCAACACACTACCTCGGTTCGTCCAAAACCTTCCGGCGGGTGCGGACGAGCGTGGAGAGGTTGCTCGGCCAGCCCGTCGAGAAGCTCAGAATCCGCGAAGGTGCTGCTGCAGTTTTCGTCGGGGTCGTGGGCATATATCGATAAGCGACCATGAGCTCGATCTCGTCGCGTTCTACCCATTTGTCGGCTTTGCGCGCGAGACACTGATGGGAAAGATCGCGTTAGATCCGCCGGCCGAGGGTCTCCTTCTAGTCGAACACTTCACTGTGTTCGAGGCCTGCTACAGGGGCGAGGTCGCTGGAACCGAGAACGCTACAGTTGTGTGGACCGCACGTCATCCGGGACGCGGCGTGCGGAGTATCGTGGAGTGTGCCGTCTAGGCGCACAAATCCGAACTATGGGCAGATCTGGATTTTGACGGCGTGAGGATCGCTCGGCTGGTCGGGCTTGGGCGGCTGGCGCTGTTGAAGCCTTTAGGATGTCTCCAAGCGATCTAGCAGCAGATCCGCGAAGCGCGAGTCTTGGAGATCGAGCGCAGAGATCGGTCCGCGCCGAACTCGACGAACAGGCTTCCTTGTACCGTCTGCGAACCAATGATCAGCCAGTTCCTTGGAAAACGATTGGTAAATCATCAGCGCGACCGCGCCACAACCTGCAAACACAATCGGGATTGATCTCACCGTTGCGTACTTGAGTGTACTGCTCCCAACTGTCGAAGATAGCCGTCGCAA
Source organism: uncultured delta proteobacterium (assembly GCA_963733715.1). Classification (GTDB taxonomy): domain Bacteria; phylum Desulfobacterota; class Binatia; order Binatales; family Binataceae; genus Binatus. Next base: position 181,201 of record CAVTEN010000015.1, on the reverse strand, counting down.
ACACCGTGGGCTGCCCGGAGTACAAACGAAGCATAGCAATCGCAGCGCTTCCGGCAGCCACGTAGTTCAGTGCGGCCAGGCTCGGCTGGGGTTGTTGAAGGCCTTGAACGTAACCCTCGGCAGCAAGTCGCTTTCGCTCGGCTGCTGGTAAGTTTTCCTCTCTGATTCTCTCCGCGTCTATCACACCGCCGCGGCACCAAAGGCAGGCGTTGTCTGGTAGCAAGACGCGAACTTCGATTGGCATCCCACTGATCGATCCCTCTTTCGAAGTACCGACGCATGTTCCGACATCTATGATGGGCAACCAGTACTGGTACGCGAGTTGGTTCGCGAACGCTCGGCTTGAATGTGTGTCAGTGGTAAGAATTGCGATGTCAGAGTCCAGAAGCATGCGAGTTGCGTGCTCGGTTCGGATGTCCTCGGCGACTGGGAGTATCTCAGATGGAAATCCTAGAGATCTCAGGTGACGAGCAACGATTGAGACTTTCTTCGCACCCAGGTCGCGCCGGCGGGAGCCGACCACTCGACGTAGGTTGGAGGGGGTATCTAGGACGTCCGGGTCTACTAATGTGATCCTGTGCACCCCCATGCGTGCGAGTTGCTCCGCAAGAGGGGATCCGGTTCCTCCGGTACCTATAATTCCAACAGACAACCCTCGAAGGTGGGTATTTCCAAGAGCGGTGAGTGCGCGGATTTGCCGGTCATCTAGATCAGAGTCAGGTATGCTGCTTTCGTCCATCGGACTGAGCCATTTTGCCATCGAGTTGCCTAGCACCTCAATTCGGTCAATGGGCGACGGGTGACCCACTTGGACGGAGTCGAACCAGATGCCCGAGACACCTCGGCGTGACCACACCAGCGAGACGAATGGACTTCCAGTCAATTGGCAGATCGATCTACTCCACGTCGCGCTGGTGGACAAGTCGATCGGACTTAGTGAAGGTGGATGGCGTTCGTCGGGATGGGAGTGTACAAAGCCGAGTCCGCACCCTTGGTCTATGGCCGAACCGAGCGCGGCCGACATCCATTGCCCTGAAGGCACCAGTCGATCTTGGTCCCTTTCCTCCCAAGCTCCTTCGCCAGGCAACAGCGCCTGGTAGGCAAGCATTCGGCGACCCGAACCAGACCTCCCCACGCGAAACAGAAAGAAGGCACCATCTTCCGTAGACCCTGCAGAATTGAAGAGATCTTGCAGATGTTGCCAAACAGTCGCTGAGAAGAGGAGTCGGTTCACTCACGTTCCCCGTGCTAAACGATCTTGTACGACTTCAATATGCGTCCTGATCGTGTGCTTCGAGGGATCCCATCCATTATAGTGCCAGCTCCACCGCTGCCAGGTCCGGTTGGCGTATTGCTCCATCTGGTCGGCATTCTGCGGCAGACCCCCCGCGTTCCGCGAAACCGCCGGACTCGTCCAGAACATATCCATCTTCGACATTGGATACTGATAGTCGGCCATCACCATAAGATCCGCTACTTCCGGAGAATACCTGCCATCGGGGAGTTTGAAATTCTTGAAGACGATATAGTAGCGGGTGCCGTCCTCGATCACCTCGATCGTATGTCCGTCCCCGCGCAAACTCTCTATGTCACTGTCTAGTTGGGGAGGCAGAGCCATGATCCGAAGTTCCTGTTGCGCGGAATCGCCCGGAAGTGTTCTCCATCCTTGACTCGGATCTTTTGATCGAGCCCAATGAGCGTGCCGCCGGTTGGGTCGCCTTCTCCCCGAAGAAGAAATAGTTCGTGGTCGTCCCCGAGCTTTGCCAGCTGCAAGATCTGACGGCCGGTCATCTCCTCGTTCGGGGCTTCGTATTTCACCCGGTTGATAAAGATCGGTATTTTCATGATAGTGTGTCTCCTTTCGAACACTTGTTGGAATGTAGCAGCAGGAGAGGTGCGTTGCAAGAGTCGAACAACGTTGTGCCGAAGCAACAGACGGAACCCGTTTTTGATGAGGCCGCATTTTACATCGCGATTCGTGACAAGCTGAGGAATGAGGGTTTGAGTTGGAGAGAGCTCGGACGGAGACTCCAGCTCAGTTCATCGACGTTCTCGCGTATGGCGAAAGGCCGTCGGCCCGATATCGAAGCGTTTCTCAAGCTTCTCACTTGGGTGGACATGCCCGCCCGAGCCTTCATGCGAGGCGTTCCAGCAAAGGCTGGACGCAAACAGGGCAGCATGTCTATGATTGCCCTTGCTCTGCGAGAGGATCCGAACCTCCGCCCTGAGGATGTTGGACCACTTGAGGACATAGTCCGAGTTGCTTACAATCGATTTAGAAGCAGGCGCTAACGCGTTTCTTCGAGGCTGATATGGCCTCTTCCGAAAAGCCCCAAAAACTTCCAACCCCTTCCGACGTCATCGAGTCAGAGGAGCCCGCGATCAGTGACGAGCTCTCTAATGAACTCGAGAAGTACAAAGGTAAGTGGGTAGCAGTCTACGAAGACCGAGTGGTCGCTTCTGGCGATTCCGCAGTCGAGGTCACGAAGGCAGCCGCAAAGCGAAACATCACCGATCCGTTAGTGTTTCGTGTACCCACCCATCCTGAGAGGATCAACTATCTCTAGGTGGCGTGGTACAAATACTCGCGAGCGTTAGGCGGCACTTTGAGGCCTCTTCTGAGGGTACGCCTTTGGAAGGGCAGGCAGAGTGTAATTCTCCTAGCGGTCGTGGATTCCGGCGCGGATTCATCTCTTCTGGACGCTAGCTATGCCGACCTGCTGGGCCTCGACAGGAAAAAAGCACAAAAGAGTCAGGCGACTGGGGCCACGGGGTCTCCAATAACTTGCTATCGCTGGCCCAACGAATATCTCGAATTCCAGTTTGGAAACAGATTTTTTCCCTTCTTGGGCGACTTCGCTGAATTTACCGCGGGACTCGATGGCGAAAACCTGCTCGGACGCGCGGACTTCTTCTCGAGGTATATCGTCGAATTCTGGGACGCCGCCCGGCTAATGAACATTTACCGGTATCCACCCTTTTTGTAGAACGCCCGTTGGTCTTTGGGGCCTCACACCTTGGCGGCCCCGAAGAGCGGAGTGAAGTGTCGTTGAACACGCCGCTCGTCCAGACGATTCGTTTCGAACAGCGAAGCGACTGAGCTTTTTCAGAACTTTCTGAACAGGCACGCCACTCCGAATCATTGGAAGAGTCTGGAGCGCAGTTCCCTGCGGCGCACGAGCACGCGAAGCATTTCAGAAACTGACAGAGTCGTGGAATTGTGACGCCGCTACGGCACTCGACAGACTCCGGCGGAATCCAGGCGCGCACGATCGATGAGAAAGGTATCGAGCAACAGGTCCGATCAAGTATCTAAGCTTCCTTCCTCGCGAATCCAACCGACGTCACCGCCGAACTTTCGCACCTTGGCTCTGGATTCGGTCCACCGAAAAATCACCTGCAAGGAACTCGTGGATCATCTCGCTCAACGAGGCTTTCCACTTCGGCGGGTCAATCCAACGACCGCTGCCGGCATCATTACAGATACCGCGTGATGAGAGACCTGTGGAAAAGGTTCTTGACCGTACTTGAGTCGCAAATTTCATGGCCTATGCTTTCTATATATGAGATTCGGTGGGAACCCTACAGCGGACGATCTCTTGGATCTGGTGAAAAACGCAGTCCACGAGGACCGAGAACTTGATTATAAGGAAGCGCTCCCCGGCAACTCTCCCGACTCCCACCGCGATTTTCTATATGACGCTTCGTCGCTGGCGAACGCCGCCGGCGGTCTGCTGATATTCGGAGTTCGCGAGCGCCGTGATGGGGCAGGTAAGCCGACCGGCGAACCAGAAGCCGCCCCGGGCTTGGCGGGTTTCAACCAAGATGCTGCTATTCAACGACTGGAATCGATGTTACGCGACGGAATTGAGCCGAGGCTGCCTGGCATCCGTCCGCACATTGTTCCCGGACTGAGCGACGGACCGGCGCTCGTCTTCGCAATTCCCAAGAGCTGGGCCGGGCCGCATATGGTCAAATATGGCGGCATGGCTCGATTCTATACTCGTAACGATCGGGGCAACGAACCAATGAATTACCATCAGATAAGGGACGCATTCGCAGCGACGTCGGATGTCATCGAAAAAGCACGGAAGTTCCGCAGTGCGCGGATCCGCCAAATTGAAGCGGGAGGGCGTCTTCCAACATCTCTACAAGGCTCGGCGCGGTCAGTCCTTCACTTGATCCCGCTGTCGACAATTGGCCAAGCCGACGCCGTCGATTTAGTACGTCCACGCCGCGAAATTGGCCTGATGCTTCCGCCAGGCTGGCGAGCCGCGAGATCCATGGGTGAAAGAATGAACTTTGACGGGTATGCGCGAACTGACGAGAGGGTTTCCTATGTCCAGCTTTTCAGATCCGGCGCGCTCGAGGCGGTTGATTCGCACCTATTAGACTACGCGCCCAACAGGATCCCTTGGCCGACCTTAGGGAAAGAGTTAATGGAGCAAACCCGACACTATTTGAAGTGTCTAGACGCCCTAGGGTGCGACCCACCCGTCGCCGTCGCAGTGACTTTGGTCAATGTACAAAATTTCTCGATCGGACCAGATGGCGGACCGTCCTTCTTCCCGACGCGCGAACTTGATCTTCGTATTCTTTCTATACCGGAGGTAATTACCGAAAGTCTCGGTATCGACGTACCCCGCCTAATGCGGCCGATCTTCGATATATTGTGGCAATCCTGCGGACGCGACCGCTGCGATAATTACGACTTAGCCGGCAATTGCAACATTGTGCTTGAAGACTGAAAAGGTAGACGCGCTCCTCAGGCACGCCTCGGAGTGCCGAGACAAGCCGTCGTTGAAGGAGGTGGTTGGTTGACGATCGGCTTGCAGTTAAAATATACGCATGAGTTACTTCGACGTTGACGCCTACAATACGGATCGCGGATGGGTTGGTCGAGCAATTCGGCTTGATCGTTTCGGACAAGACGAACTGCCCTTCTGCAGCGATTTAGGTTTCGAGAGCGAGACCGAAGAAATAGCCCGTCGTCGCGCTGTTCATTGGGTATTGTCGAGTGGTGGCAAGATTAGAAAAACACCGGTTGCTGACTCAGCCGAGTGAAGCCCGCTGCTTTCTGTTCGGGCGTCACGGGTCGAGAGGCTCAATATCCGCAGGCAGAATCTCTCGAACTCTTAAGCCCGGCGGGTCCTCGTCAAGGCGGACCAACGGGCACAAAGGAAAGCTATCGGTGAGAATGCCCATGATCAGCCCTGGGTACCAACGATCTTCAAAGTTTCCCGTGAAGATCTGGTTAAAATCTGAACAAGGGACGTGTAATCGCGCCCGTACTCGCATCCCGACTCTTAAGTCCGCCGAATTCATTCCCCTAACTCCTCCATATAAATAGCTAGGATACCATCAAGCGCCGCAGCTGTTAAGGCTAGGATCGACGTATGAACATTCCTGGACTGCTCGTTGCTGAGAGTCTCGGCCCTATTGTGGCAGGATCTCTTGCCACGCTGGTTGCGACCGGCCTTGTGTAATATTGGTTTGCGAGGCACCAGCACCGGCCGTCGGTGAGACTCCAAGTAGCTGATCGAGCAAATGAACTCACGGCGCAGCTCATCACCGCCGCTTCCTCGCTGACTCAAGGCACGGCGACGGTTCAGATGTTGACACCTCAGATCGTGGCCTTGAAGAAGCCGATTTCGCGCTTTTTTTCTCGGCCAACTGACGATCTCTTCGAGGCTTTCCAGAGGGCTCTTCGCGGTAGTAACATCGCGAACTTACTTAAGCGAAGGAGAAGCTGCTCGATGTTTTGTACGATCAAGCTTGGTAGACGACGACCGTCCTTCCCCGACGAAGGCAAAATTCAGAATGGCGGCTAAACATCAGGTGCAGAACAGAGTTCGGGAAATACTGCAGAAGGGATCGCAACCTCGCGGTCAGTTCAACGAATGGATAATCGAGCACGTCAAAGAGCTGGCCGAGAAGCGCCCTGATTTGTTTGATGAGATCATCCGCAGAGCCGCGAACGACATAGAGCGCCAGATCGGCGAAGAAGGGCGAACGGGTTTCGTCGACGTAACCTCCGGCAAACCGAAAACTAAAAAGTAGAAACGCAGAACGATAGTCGGTTGACCAGCTGTACCAGTTTCTTGGAAGTGGTTTCGCGACCGTCGCAACCATCCAAAAGAGAAACACCAATGATACCAGATTTTAAGGGTCATCAGTTCGTTGAAGATTCCAAGCCGGGCGAACCACCATCGGGCCATCACTGCGTTCGATGCGGACTGAAGGCATCGTTGAGGCCGGATGGCTCGGTATTCTTTGACATCGAGCGAAACGGCGTATTTCTTAAGACACGCAACGATGCGCCCTTCAACTCATCGCGTGTACCGGCTTGCACAGGAAGCTGATCCCTGTTCATGCCGCAGATTCCCGCAGATCCCGCTGAATTTCGAAGCCGCCCATTACCGTCAATTTCCCCGGCTTACGTTTCCGATCCCGAAGGCTTGTGCGGCGGGAAGAACAGCGAGCCGACAAGAACGTCGCCAACGAGCGTGTTCAACTGTTGTCTGGCCGCTAGGTACGTGGTCTCTTGGAGCCGACGATCAAGCTAACCTTCGGCGGGTCGGACGATAGTGCACTGACCTGGGATGTTGCTTGCGCTGGAAGAACGTCATTAATAACGTCTCGAACCTCATGTGAGAGAGGACTCGTTAAGTTGGCGCTGGCAGCTACGAGAATTCCCGGCAGTGTAATGGGCCATGGGTTCAAGTTCGATTGTGATTCTACAGAATTGGCTTTTTCATCGAGCGTCCATCCGACATCACGAAACACCTGTTCGAAGTCGCGGGCTAACCGCTCAGAATCCGGCTGGCTCGCAAAATACCCGATTTCGATGTTCGCAGGGTTGAGCTTTGACAAGCCGCTGCGGAGCCGACTCTTTTGGTCCGCAGTCAGTGGATTCCAAAGCACCTCGGCAATGCGGCCACGGTACTCTTGAAGTTCTTCTCGCAATTCAGAGATCACGACTCCAGATGATTCAGGGATTGCCGATTCCATTTTCGTGATCGCGCGACCCAATGTCAGAACGCTCCTTGGTTAAATCCCTCCTGCTTGATCAGTCTCTCTTTAAGGTCCGCGATTCTTTTTTCATCCGCCTGCCGGTCGAAGAGTGCTCCTATAAAGGTAAACAGCGCGAGCGCTCCACCACCAAAGACCAGGAGCCGCCATTCCCACAGCGGGAGAAGGGGCGCTGTCACAACGGACACCCACACGTCGAATAATACCCATCCAACGGTCGCAATGATCGTGAGCATTCAAAAGGCCCCCCTGTCAGCGAGATTTCCTCTTCAGGTCAAGTACACCGTCGCACTGCCTTCGGTATTGACTTTTGCCGCAGTGATCTCGGAGCAGCGTCTCTAGGATGTGCCATCTCGTTCAAAGATGTTCCTCCTGCGATAGCAGATAACGGCCGTTTAGTATCTCGAAGGCTTGGTCGTAGGTCCAGATTGTTACGTGATGGCCGGTGAGAGGGTTGTTGGTCGCACGCCACGCTAGGCGGGGAGCGTTGGCTTCACTAAGCCAGTGGTTTCGTCCGATAATCAGAAGGAAATCTATGTTGGGGTCATTGCAACGAAAGATGGGGAGAGATTACTGCTTACTACAGTTTCTTGAGATAGCCGCCAAGTCCAATCGACGAGTTGGGAGAATCCCTCGTTGAACCTATGACCCCATTTCGGATACTGTCTCGGTCTTAGAGCAAAAATACTGTTCGGCGACGCATCCTCTAGTTCCACCAACGTAAAGGCTTTCCGTCTAGAATCGCCGATAGCGATATCACATCTGAATTGTCCGAAGAGTTGCAATTCGGTCCCCAGTAAATCCGCCTTAGCAAGATTGGGGTTTGCCGTACCCAGAGCTGCGCAGAGATTTTTTCGTCTACGAAAAAATCGCATTAAATGCTTGTTTTCTGAGAGGGGTCCCCTTCTTTTGGACAAATATTTACCAAACTGGGAGATTTCCTGTTGCATCTTCCCAGAGTCGACAGCAAAGTCATGAAGTAAACTCATCTGGGGCCACCCTAGCGGGTCCGCCCTCTTAAGAGCTGCAGGCTATCGTGGGAAACTACATCTATGATCTCTATCAAATTCCGTCGGAGAATGAATAGAACGCGGACCTTGGGTGTCGCTCTGAATATCCAGGTGTCTTGCCCCGCCATCTTGTAGGTGTGCGCGAGCCTATAATCTTTGTTATTTAGAAGAGCGATTTTGCGCTGGACCCTCTTTTGTTCATTCGAGGGCAAATTTGCCAGAGCTATCATCGCTGGCGACGTGTAAGAAAAGTTCACTGTTATAGTGCCGGTCGAGAGTCAAATCCAAACCTGCAAAAATCGTATCCGAGTCGAACCCGACAGTGTAGAGGCTCCAGAAGTGACGATCTCGGACTGCAATGGCGACCGTCTTGGAACCCTCATCGTGGCACGAAGGGTCGGGAGCTTCGAACTCAGAGTCCCTCCGGCCTACGTTTCAGAGAGGCGCTTCCACACCCGAACCGGCTCCTAGCTTCGCCTCAGCGAGCGAGCTTTTTTGTGCGATCACACCTCGATCGAATCTAGCCTGCCACGAACTATCAGCTTTGCCCGCTCCAGAACTTTCGGGTCGAGCCCACGATTAGGTTTGATGTCCATTGAGGGCGCGTATTCAAGAAGCAGCGCCAGGAACTTTTGATCGCCCATAGCCGCCTTGTTCACGATCTGCATCAAAATGACGTCCAGCCTGGAGAGTACGCGCTGCTGCCCGTTCTCAGTGAGGGATACCTCTTCGTCGAGCATGCGCAGTGTCAGAGTTCTGAAGGACTTGGGAGCTCTGGGGCGCCCGAACGGATTACCCGAATGCCCCTTCTGAAAGCGAGTGTGCTCGGGCGGTTTGCGGTATCCCACTTGATAGGGTTGCGCGAGAACTCCGCTTCCCGATCGCGGCTCCGGTTCGGGGTTAGCGGGTGCCGGCAGAGTCTCGCTCTCTGACCCGCTCTCTTCCTGGGTCGCTGGCCGCAAATCGCCCCTTATCGCGCGACGAATCGCATGAGCAGTCGCCGCGGAGAGACCCAGATTCCGGGGTTCCGGATCGTTGAGGAGACGAGCCAGCCCCGCGTATGAGAACAGCAAGCGAATTGAATTGTAGTCGCCCTTTGTGGCCGAGTGGACCAATCGGGTGACCATCACCTGAAGCTTTGTGGTCTTAGTTTGACGTCCGTCCTGTTTGACGAGTACCGACGCCAGCAGGGCCTGTCTTAAGAGGGTCGCGGAATTTTTCGTGCCGCGCGGCTTTCCTCGCGAATTGCCGGATTGGCCCTTCTTGAACCGAGAATGCGTGGGAGGTTTTCTGTAACCTACTTCGTATTCGTCGTCGAACTCGGACCTGCGGTCTTCGTCGAACGATTCCATCCTGTCTCCTCAGCCTCCACCTCTGCGAACGATCGGCCGGTCTCTGCGTGTCGCGCGGTCTGGCGCGAGTACGTCTGCCACCTCCTCACAATGACATCGACGTAGATTGGATCGAGTTCGATCCCGTAACACCGTCTTCCTGTGCGTTCCGCCGCAATGACAGTGGTTCCGCTCCCCAGGAAGCCATCGAGCACCACGTCGTGGCGATCTGTGCAATCCATAATCGCGTCGGCCACCAAAGCAGCGGGTTTCACGGTCGGGTGAAGGGCGAGTAGTTTGCCCTCGTCACTCGAGCGGGAGAACGAGTTTGCGCATGGATAGTTCCATACGTTGGTTCGGTTTCGGCCGTACTGCCCCAGCTGGACGTTGTTTCGATGAGAACGGTGAGCGCGTTTGAACACGAACACGAGCTCGTGCTGGCTTCTGTAGAGCGATCCCATTCCGGCGTTGTCTTTGACCCATACACAAACATTTTTCAGTTCGCTGTACACCTCACGCCCGACCGCGAGCAGCTCGCCCATGTGCCTCCAGTCCATGCAAACAAAATGGAGGGCTTCGGGGACGCTGTATCTTCCGAACAACGAGCAAGCCTTGCTCAAGAAACTGCGGAACTCTCTTTCGCTCATCTCCCCGGACGCCATCGCGAACTCGCGGTGCTGAATGGCGCCAGCGCCGCTTACATTGCCACCGATTCGGACATTGTAGGGCGGGTCAGTGAAGACCATTTTCGCCCGGTCATTTTTCATCAAGGATCCATATGAGGTCTGCTTTAGAGCACTCGCGCACAACACTCGGTGTTCGTTCAGGAGCCAGAGATCGCCAGGGCGAGTGACCGAAGGACCTTTGACTGGTTCCGGTAAGCGGTCGGCGCGAGTTTGGGCTTCCTTGCTCGAAGATGAAATCTGCTCGATGCGCAGATCGATTTCGCCGATGTCGAATCCTGTTACTTCCAGACTGAAGTCCAGGTCCATTGTGGCAAGAGCGTCGAGCTGCTCAGCCAGCAACTGATCGTCCCAGACGGAGTTCTCGGTGAGCCTGTTGTCTGCGATCATAAACGCCCGCGCCTGAGCCTCGGTGAGATGATCAAGACGGACGGTGGGTACTTCGCTCCGTCCAAGCTGTTTGCAAGCCATGACCCGACCGTGGCCGGCGACGATCTTATCGGCTGCATCTATCAGCACCGGAACATTGAAACCGAAGGTTTCGATGCTGCGCGCGATCTGACGGACTTGGCGGGGACTGTGCGAACGGGGATTTTTCGGATCGGGTTTGAGTTCTGCAATCGGCCGATAGGCGATTTGCATCTGCTTCGAATCGGCTATCCTCACATCCTTCACCAGCCCCATCATCACCACCACCTCCCCTGCTTGACGGTCACGACCGTTCGCAGTACAAATTAGCACTGTAAAGCGTTCTATGGAAGATACGCTCAAGCGGTTTAAGGAAGGTGGCCCTGATATGGAGGGATTTGCCGATCGGCTCGCGCTATTGATCGCTGAATACGGCTCCCGCTACGCGCTCGCGAAGGCCAGCGGCATTCCGGTCAGCACCCTGCAGAACTATGCCCTCGGTTCAAAGCCCGGCATGGACATCCTCGCGACCCTGGCGCGAGTCGGCAACGTTGATGCCACTTGGCTTCTGACCGGCAAGGGAACTATGCGCGGCGCCGGCCAGCTCCCCGGTGCAGCATTGGCAGACCTGGTGATGGTTGACCAATACGATTCTAAATCATTGTTGGTCAACGAGATTCCGTTCAGTCGCCGTTATCTTGAGGGCACTCTGCATCTAAACGAACCAAGCCCTAAGTCCCTGATGGCGATTGAGTCGGTGTGGAATTTGTTCGATGTAGTGCGTGGCGATCTGCTGCTCATCGATCGCGAACAGTCAACACTCGATATCGACGGCGTCTATCTTTTCAATCTTCCGGGATTTTCTCTCAAGGGGGTGTCCAACGCATTCCAAGGCAAGCTGCGAATCGTCGAACCCCGTACAACCCGAGCTCCGATCTCGAATAGATCAGATCGTCGTTTGCGGGGTGAGGCCCCGGGTTCATATGAGATCGATCGTCGCGAATTGCTTGGATCCGGCCCTCACAGGGTTTCAAGGACTATCGGCAGAGTAGTGTGGGTCGGCCGCGCGGCATGAACTCTACAGCCCGTTATCTGGTTCCCTGATAGCCGCAAACTTTTCCCTGTTCGGGCCAAAATGATTCCCTGTTCGGCCTTTTCAAATTCCCTGATACTGCACTTAGGGAATTCGCCCGAACCCCTGTCAAATCGGCCCTTTCGCCCGTATCTTGATCGCCAACTCGCGACGATTCCCTGTATTTTCCCGGCAAACAGGGAATTTCCGCGCTGAGAACGGTTCGCATATGACTGCGTCATCCACCATCCAGTCTCAAGGGTCGCGGACATCGCAGAGAATCGATCGAAAGCTACGCGTGTGCGCGCGATTTGCGATCCAGTGGGACCCCGCGAATCTCTCTCTCGGCGCAAATCGCCAGAATCTGTCGAAACCTATCCGGGCGCGATTTTGCCAGGTCCATGGATCATCGGCTTAGATTCGCGACCAAAATGGACTCAACGCAAGTGCCGGCGTGCTGCTGAAGTGGAGTTACGAGTTCGTTAAGGTATCGGACAATAGAAGCGTCGGGGGTCTCTTTTGTGTGGGCGGTCAAAGTGCTGAAGGAATGGCACGACTTTTACATTCTGGTAGGAACGGCAGCGGCGACCTTGCTCGGTCTGCTGTTCGTTGCCGTTTCGCTCGGCGCGGGCTATTTGACCGAAAAGCATCAATTGGGGACCCGCACGTTCATGAGCCCCGTAGTTGTACATTTCACTAGCGTGTTCTTCCTGTCGGCAGTCGCGTTATTTCCATCGCATCAGCCTAAATTCTTCGCCGCGCTAATTGGTGCCACCGCTCTGGTCGGTGCAGTCATCTCGACCTACATCACGATTCAGGTCGTGCGCACCGACATGACGAACTATATACAGGACTACTTAGCGTACGGCTTGTTACCTGGTGTCGCCTACCTCGTCCTGCTCGTGGCCGCCGTATCGATTTATCTAGAAAAGGAGTTTGGGCTGGAGGCGCTAGCGGGGGCTCTTTTGCTATTGACGATCGCCAACATCCGGAACGCGTGGGACCTCATGCTCACGATGGTCCGTCGGCACCACCAAAATGATTAGCCGACCGCCGCGAGTGCGAAAGTCCAGCGGCAAATGGGCTGATCGTTTACGAGCACGTCTCGGAGCCGGTCGATCTTGCCACCGGCAAAGGCGACTTCAATGGGAAATTTAACTCACAGACGATGAACTGAACAATCAGCTGTCGTCTGGCAGACGAGAATAGGGTCTAGAAGTTCAAATCCATAGAAGCCCATATTGCCTTCCGAGTTTCTTTGAGTTAACCGCCCGGGCGCCTCATCTCGGCAAATTAAACCACTCGCGATCTGAGATTCAGAGATCTCGGTCCGAATTCAGCCAGTCACCAACCGGCGGCGGTTGTTCGAAACTCTACTGATTGTTAGGTTGCTGTACCTATTCAATCGATCGAAGTCCCGGGGGGCGAAATGACAACATGCACAAAGCGAAAGAGGATCAACTTTTTGTGGATAGTGTCGACTGAGGCGCTCGCCTTTCTGCTGGTCGTGGCTGCCTCCAGTTCTGCGCAGGTCACGACGCACCGTCCACTGAAAGTGCTGCTTCCTCCGTTTACCGCGAACAAGGGCGAACTCCTTCAGAAACTGCGCGATCGAAAGTTTCAGGACCTCGATGCGCAACTCAACTCTTACCAGTCGCGTTTCGAGAAGGACGCGTTGGCAGAAGGCAATTTGGCGGTCGCGTTCGAGGCATTCTGCTCACCCGACCCTGCACTTGGCCCGCTCCTCGACGAATGGATAGCGAAAAACCCGAATTCTTATCCTGCGCACCTGGCCCGCGCCGAGTACCTGGTAACGGCCGCATATCAGGCGAGGGGAGACCAATACGCCGACGAAACCTCTGAGGGCCAATTCGCCGAAATGAACGCTCTGCTGAACAAAGCAGTGAAAGATGCCCTTGCCGCAATCAAGTTGAACGCCAAATCCGGCGTCGCTTACGCGGCTATAATCGATGCCGCCAGAGGTAACTCAGACGACGACATGCGGGAAAGGACACTCGCCGCAGGCCTCAAGAATGCTCCGCTTAGCATGGCGATCTGGGTCAGCGCGATCAGGGCACTCCAACCGCGATGGGGTGGCTCATACGGCGCGATGGAGAGGTTGGCGGCCGAGGCGCAGAAATATGCGGCACAGAATCCCAAGCTGGTCACCTTGAAAGGGTTTGCCGACGTGGAAAGGGGGAGGGTTGCATTGAGCGAGAACGATCCGGAGGGAGCAATTCGCTTTTACGATCAGGCCGTGCAGGAGGGGGGCGACCTCTTCAACACCGGCTATACGTCTCGCGGCATGTTATTCCTCAGACTTGGTCGCTACGACGACGCGCTGCAGGATTTGGATCGCGCCAACCATTTGCGGCCGCAGGAACCGCGCGTCCTCGAATCGCTCGCCTACATTTACGCTCACTTTAAGCGGCCGAAGGATACGCTCGCGATGATTCAGGAGTATCGAACATTTGCGGAGCCTGGCCCCGACCTCGTTAATCTTGAGGTTTGGGCTCAGAATTTCGACCCCCGGGCTGTGTCGAGTGCGGGCAATGGCGGAGATTGATTGGAGCTTAAGAACGGTTTACCCGGCACCGCTACGCGCGCACGCGGTTGACCACCAGCCGCCCGAATTCAAACCGTCGAGCCAGGTTCCGCGTCGGGCATCCTAAAGCCCCTCAAACCTGCAGCTAGTCCTGCCTCAACCAGTCTCGTCAGTTGGTATCGCCTGCTTTCCCGTCGACTGGCCCGAAGGTTATCTGATACGCGTCCGATGAAGTGTTGGACAAGCTCACTTTCGGCGTCGGCGAGCCGCTGCTCATTATCTGACTCGGCAGAAACTCATTCAGAGTCCCATCGTTGTAGTTGAGAATCCAGAGAGGACCGCTATTCCCGTTCTGAAAGGCCAGGCCCCACGGGCCATCAAAGGCTGTGCCGCTTAGCGTGACTGCCGCCGCCGGACTCCCTGATGTCCCCAAATCCTTTTTGGCAAACATCACGACCGTGTCGCCGTTGTAGTTGGTCACCCAGAGGTTGCCATGATTGTCGAACGCCAACTCCCCAGGATCATCGAGACTCCCGCCAGAAATCTTCACGACCGCAGTCTGTGTGCCCCCGCTGGCTTGCTGCGAAGGACTGAACGCCAGGAGAGAATTACCGTTCTCATCACTGACCCACAGGTTTCCGGCCTTATCGAACGCGAGGAAGTCCGGATAATCAAACTCCGCCGAGTCGGTGATAATCCGATGCGGTGGATTGATCGGCCCGCCTGCCTGCAACTGGGTGGTGGAAATCTCGTCCACACTCTCGTTGCCCTCATCTACCAGCCACAGGTTGCCGGCGCTGTCGAAGTTACAACCAATGATGTTCGAGAAAGAACTACTGCTGATCGTTACGGCCGGGCTGGGGGAATTGGAGTTCGACTTAAGCTTTTTCAGCTGTTTTGAGGGAAACTCGAGAACCTGCTCGCTGTCATCAGTGACCCATAGATTCTTCTTCTTATCGAAGCATACGCCCCACGGATCACCGGTTATGGCAACACTCTCATTGACCGCTTCCGCCGGCTGGCCGCTGTGTTTCAATTGATTCGGCAGAATCTCGGCCACCTGAAAATCGCTGCTGTCCGCTATCCACACGCTGCTGCCCGCCTTCGCAGCCGGCGCGGTTCCGAATACCAGCGCTGAGGAAACCAGCAACACCCCCGCCGCGCGGCTGAACGCACACCCCGACACCGCCGCCCACATATTCGAACGCTTCATAGATACTCCCCCGGCCTCTCCGCCGATAATTCGTCCGGATCTTAACCGGGCGTTCAGGTTTAACCTCTACGACCAGTTGCTTTTTACTCCTGGGAGGCACTTGAATCAACTTGGTCCGCGCTCACCGCGGTCGTGCTTCGTCACAACCACGAGTGACGGCGTGCAATGACGAACAGTCGGTGTGAAATCCGGGGGAACAGAACTTCCAGCTCGAACAATCCTCGTTTCAGAAGCCAATGGAACAAGCGACCGTGAGCTACTCTTTGGACGATCTGCCGCGTCTTTCGGGTAAGCGTCACGCGCTCCAGAACCGTGACCTTCTCGAAGAAATCGGAAAGGGCGCGCGCTGCGCAGAGGACCTGCGACGCTTCCACCAATCACCAACGCGTGGTCCATCCGGCCTGGCAAGTGAAGCTGAACGCAACGGACGCGGCGCCGCTTTGCCGCAGAATCGGACGAGGCGCCCGCCAAAGCCGGACGCCTCGTTCTCAGACGATTGGATTGACCGAATCTGAGGTCTTACTAGGGGCAGCTCGCGCTGGTCACGTCGAACGTGTAGTCGAATGTTCCCTTCAGCACTTGGCCGAAGCATTTCTTCGACAGATGGTACATGCCGGTTAGATCGCCGGAGGTCGCGATTTTACCATGAAATGAGATGTTGCAGCCCTTTCCGTGGAAGCCCAACTCGAAATTTTGACTATTGGCTTTCCCTTTGAGTGGGCCCGATGCAGCGCCTAAGCCAGGTATGTCGAGCTCAGCGCCTGTGCCGACACCAAGTTTAGTCCCCTCTTGAACGAAGAACAGGAATCCCGTTCCCGCGCCGTTCTTAGTGTCGTCGATCGTTCCGCTCCAGCATCCGTTTAGATCGAGCGGCGGCTTTTTCGAATCGGGCTGCGTGGCAGCCTCGCCTGTGCTGGGCGAAAGATTCCATGACCCCTCGTCCTGCGCCATTGCTGCTGTGGACGATGCAGCGACAAATGCCGACAGGATGAGCCCCGCGGCCCCTGAAGCCATCAAAAGGCTGCCAATCCCCTTCATACTGATTGTCTCCTCCTACTGAGTCTCGAAGCGATGTGAATGTAGAGAGCGTATTCCCACTGCAATTATGCATCGAACGCGTACCTGATGCAAATTCATGTTTCGTTATGCCATTAGTCGGAATCAAATGTTTTTAAGCGTCAGTTATCTTTTTTGGTTCAAATTTACCTAAATCGCGAGAACTACCATCCATTCGCCTGCGATTCCGGACGGATCGATTTGGCCAGGTTCATGGATCAAAGCTGACGACTATCTCAGCGCCGCAGTCGCCTCAGGACCTCGGGAGAGAGGAAACGTAGCGAAGATCTGGCGATGAATATCTCTCCAGCACCGCTGCTTTCTTCTTTTCTAAATATCTGGCTAAACTCGCGAACAATTTTGCGATGAGAAGGCGAAGCGAGGGTCGAGAGTTCAAATCCGCTCTGCTCGACCATCCAGTCTCTTGATTTTCGAACATCTCGGAGAATCGATCGAAATCAGCGCGTGTGCGCAGCACGATTGACAATCGCGCGCGAACACGGAGAAGAAGGGCGGCGGCGCGAATCGCCAGAATTTGGCAAAACCTATCCGGGTGCGATTGCTAGGTCCGCGGATCATAGCCATAGATTCGCTTCCGAGGGGAACGAATCCGAACGCTTACATCACGGCGGCTCTCTCAGTTGTACGAACGTCCCGTAGCAGAGATTGTGTGCATTCTCTAAATTCTCCCTGGTTGGCTCGATGCCCTTCCGCAAGTGCGGCACATCGATGTACTCCTCCACGACCAGACTGCACCTATTGCAAATCCACTTCGGCTTCATTTGTCCGCTAATAAGGGTGTCCTCCAACTCGGAAGCAGGGACGACCTGACCGGGGGCCTAACCGTTCGCCTTACTCACGTCGCGGATCGACCCGCGAAACAAGCGCGCCAGCCTGAGCATTCATGGAATCGAGAAGCTTGGCGACCTGCACAACCATCTGTCGTCCCTGGCGAATCATGAACTTTTCGCGCTCCAATCGCGCCAGATGCTCGGTAACTCTTGGCCGCGAGGCGCCCGACCAGGTTGGCGATGTCCTTATGGCTGAAAGCTACGCGCAGCAGCGTGCCGCGCGACTCCTCGACTCCAAAGTCCGAGCACAGTTCCAGCAGCGCGATAGCTATTCGTTCGTGGAGGCCAAGGTTCAGAAAACTCGAGCTGCGCAGCAGGAGGCGGTACCATTGCTTCAAATCGTTGCTGTGAAATTGCCTGAAGGCGGACTGGGGAGCATTTGGGGTAATGCCGCCGAAATCAGCCCAGCTCACAGTTCCAACGCGGCAATCGTTGTAAGCCTCGCATTGAAAACCGGATTGACTGAGCGGCAGCGCTGGGAAATCGGGAATCGGTCCCGGCGCCAGCAGCGCCACCGTGACACGCTCGTTGCGCGCGGTGCGGCAGGTGATCCGCGCAATTCCTGCCAACAGAATGTGAGCACCTTGGGCCAGAGCGACGTCGCGCAGAATTAACGCGTGTCGTTTGTAATTGGAAAGCGAGAGCGCGCTCGACAGAAGTTTAAGTTCAGACGGAGAGAGCCAGGACAAAGCCTTTAGTCGGCTTAGTCTGTCGAGGTCAGTTTCGCGGGAAGTTTTTTTCTCATTCAAAATCGCACGGCGCCGGATCGGGCGTGCACACCGTTGGCGCCTACAACGATAAGCTGGAGCCGAGAAGCATGTTCTAAGCCAAATGAAGTTAGGTTCAAGGCCGATTCTGTTACAAAAGGAACAAATCCTCAGTTGTTTTCTCGCACCGATTGTCGTTACATCCGGCGATTGCGCTCGACGCCTGCGATTCGATGGACGTGAGTTAGACTTAAGGGACACCGAGATCGCCTCAATCTTCGTAGCCATGGCACCACGCTCGTCACGCGGCAAATCCATCAGGCAAAGTGGGGCCAGGCCTCCTCAACCTCGCGCAGTCAGCGCTCAAGATTTAGGGAAATTGAAAGGGCTGGCGGGCCTTTCTCTACGCAAATTGGAAGCCTTGCGCGCCAGGATGAGGATTCGGCAGTTTTCCAGACGCTCGATCGTCTATAAGGAGGGAGAATCAGATGACGCCGTATACATCCTGCTCTCGGGCATCGCCCGGCTTATCTTCGTCAATCGAAAAGGGGAACGCAACCTGCTCGAGGTGCTGGGACCCGGCGACGTGATCGAGATTCCGTCATTGTTGCCCGATATTCATCATAAACTCACCTGCGAGGCGTTCACGGATTGTCAAATCGGGTTGATAAGCCCAACCGCGCTGGTTGAGGGCATCGTCGGCATTCCATTCCGCGAGTTCAGCGAGGCGCTCAATTTGACGGTCGGCCGATGGTGGGCGCTTCTGGAGCGCCATTCAAACTTTCTCAGTCAAACCGTTCGAGAGAAAATCATGCTCGCCTTGCTCGACCTCGGCCGCAAGTTCGGTCAGCGAGACGACCACGCGATGATCGTAGATCTGGGACTAAGCGGTCAGGACATCGCGGACCTGGTGGAGTGCTCGCGGCCGAAAGTGAGCGAGTGCCTCAAGCAACTCGTTGCTGAAGGCGTCGTGACGCGCGATCACCGCCGTTTCATCATCGACTCGGTAAAAATTCAGGCTAGCCTGCGATCCTGACGCTGGCCGCGACCAAAAGGAGGATCTGAACCGTGAATCGACGGTTCATGAGAATCGCTATCTAATTGATACGAAAATGCGAGGCGAATTCCAGGCTCCAGCGCTGCTGCTTTTTTCCGGCCAGAATACCTAGCTAAATTCGCCGACAATTCCCCAAGCAAAACCAATTGAGGGGTCGAGAGTTCAAATCCAGCAAGCCGCTACCGCGAACGCAAATGTGAGCCGGTCAATAACATCGTGTTAACCCTCCGCCCATATCAATCGCCAGTGTTAACCACTATGCGTCAACCACCGCTGGTCAACCATGCATCTCTTTCGACCTGAAATAGAATTGGAAGAATGGTCGGCAGCTGAAGCCGAGGTCGCGCTTTTGCGGTGGCTCAGTCTTTCATCTGCGCATCGTGTTTACCCGCCAACGGCAACCGGAGATGCGCGGACCGCGCGTTCGAAGGCCCAGCTACGAATGTGATTGATCTGTTCCTTCATCGTTTGCGCCAGCGGAACCACCTCGGCGGCAGCCTGGAAGAGATCCTGCTCGGTGAGCTGCTGCTCCTTCAGCCGCGCCTTGGTCAGCGCCGATACCACCGACTGCTCGATCTCGGCGCCGGTCCAGCCTTTCATGTAAGCCGCCAGGCGTTCCAGGTCGAAGCCGCTGCCATCGACGTCCCGGCGTCTGAGGTGAATCTTCAAAATCTCGATCCGTTCGGGAACCAGTGGCAAGTCGACGAAGAAGACCTCGTCGAAACGTCCTTTGCGAATCATTTCGGCGGGGAGAAGGTCGATTCGGTTCGCGGTGGCGGCGACGAACAGCCCGCGCGCCTTCTCCTGCATCCAGGTCAGAAAGAAAGCGAAGATCCGGCCCTGCTGGCCTCCCGCCTCTCCCGCCGTGATCCCCATCTCAATCTCGTCGAACCAAATCACCGCAGGCGTCATGTCCTCGAGCGTCTTGCAGGCCTTGACGAATGCTCCCTCGGGATCCCCATGCCTGCCGGAGAAGACTTCGATCATGTCGATTCGATAGAGCGGAAGCTCGAAATACGAGGCGATGGCTTTGACCGAGAGGCTCTTGCCGCATCCCGGGACGCCCATCACGAGCACGCCCTTGGGTACTATGTCGGTACTCAGGCTTTCGCGAAGCTGAAACAGTTTGCGCCGCTCGAGCAGCCACTGCTTGAGCCGATCGAGACCGCCGATCTCCCCGATGCTGCTGCCGTCGGCAACGTACTCGATGACGCCGCCGCGGTTGATCAGCAGCCGCTTCTCCTCGAGCAGGGCTGGTAAGGACTCGGCGCCGAGGCTTCGACTGCCGGCGAGAGCGCGGCGCACGGCGTGGCGCGCCTCCTGCAGAGTGACTCCCTGCAGGGCGCGCGCGAGCTGACCAAGAATTTCCTCGCTCACCTCGGGCGCCGAGAGTTGCCGCGCCTCGCTGCGCAGAAGCTCGGACAGTTCGATGAGATCGGGCGGCCGCAACTCAATATACAAAATGTCGCGCTCGACTTCTTCGGGAACGAATCGCACCGGCGAGCTGATCACTACGAACTTCTGTTGATCGAGACAGCTTTCATACAGGTCCCGAAGACGACGCCTGACCTCCGGCGATTCGCGCAGCGGCTCGTGAAAGTCCTTGAGGTGGAAGATGGCGGCGTGTTGGTGAGCGGCGATGAAGTCCAGCGCTTCGCGAGCCTCCATCGTACCGGTCTGCGCCGTTCCGTCCTCGCCAAGCAACCCTTGGGTAAGACTCCAGGTCCAGACGGGTACCGGTGCGGACGCGTGCAGCGTCCGGCCGACCTCGCGCAGCACCTTTCCGATCCGCTGCTCTTCGGCGGTGCGGACGTAGGTGAGCGGCCGTCCTGACTGGAAAACCTCGCGCAGCATCTTAGCCGCGCGGCTTTCAGCCGCTTGATATTTTACAGAATCGTTCATCGAGAAATCGCGGGAGTCGTCAACCTGCCTGATACTCATTGAAATGATTCTAACGCGATGAGGTGGCCGGGCGAACTCCCCGTCGCTGCGCACCATCGCTCTGCATCGCGCCCACACGCGAAAGCGTCGGCCGCTCTTGCCCTTGACGACGAAAAACCCGCTTCTGCGGCACGCAACGGCGCTGCGAACTGTTCAGATGGCCCGCCAACAAAGGCGCGGACTCCCGACTCTCGGAATCGAAACCGGGGACACCGCGACGGTAGATCGCGAATGCAGACGTTCCATCCGTACAGCGATTTCTTGCTGCGCGGCTGGGCTCGTTCGGCGACGGGATAACCGGGCCTCACCGGTCCCATGATGATGCGGACACCACCGCTATGGGGTATTCGCGCCAAATTCATCTTTCTGCACGAAGGTCGCGCCGACGATAATCTTGTTCCCCTTTCCGCTAGGGGAGGGGTTAGCGTTGGATCAATCGCAGGGGGCTATTCACAACACAGACTGAAGCATGTGCCGCTTTCAGATCAGCTTGCTGAAACAGTGCCTAAGAAGTCGGCGGCATCATTTGCGCTTGAGCTGTTGAACGTCGTGTAATGCTCTCCCGACTTCGTTCTCGACTGGAATGCTACTGTATAGAAGGCCTCATTTTGGCTGCGGAGCGGGCTGTGGAGGTGAGACCGCCATTGCCTGTTCGGAGCTGAGTGTGGTGAAGCTCTTAACCGGGCTCTTCACGCCGTCGCTCTTGCCGCTAGAATCCATCGATTCCACGGTGTAGTAGTAGGTCGTCTTCGGCGGGAGTTCGTACAGGTTCACGCGGAACACGGTCGATGAATGGTAAGGGTTCAACCTGATCGGATTTTTGCCGGTTCGGGTCAAATTTTTTGGATCCGTACCATAGTGCACAACCCCGTAGTGCACGGGCAAGCCACCGGGATTGTTTACCGTCCATCGGATAACCGTCAAATAGCCACCCACCAACGGGACTTCTGGCCCCCCGCTGATCTGTACCCGCTCGGCTCTTGGAGTGATTGGACTCTCTTGAGCTAGAGCTAGCAGACTGCCGCTCAAGATCATGATCGACAATGCCAGAAGAGCTTTATTCATTTTCACACCTCAACTAACAAGGTGATTAAAAGCGAAGAAATTATGGTTCAACAGCCATCGACCGTCTTTAGCTCCGGCTCGTCCGCTCGCATATCAGGTTTTGCGAGAGGGACGAGCCAGAGAAACGATGTCTGCCCTATGGTATCGCCGGCGACGGCAATGGCGATGCCTGGCAGATCGCCGATGCGCAGGGCGGCAGAGGTGGTGTCGGGATAAGTTCGCCATTCCCTTGCCTCGACGGCGAACAATTGGGATCTGTGGCGGGGTCGCACGTCATACAGCTGCCGGTAAAGGTATCACTGTTGGGGTACTGCGCTGTGAAACCGTCGCTGAGTGTTTCCAGGAAGGCGACGATCTGGTCTTCCTCGTGATCCGTCAGGCCGAGCATACCCGTCGTCGTGTCGAGATTGTTCGGGACCTCTTTCATCGGCCAGCAGTTCACCTTCTCAATGGTTCCTGATGGGCAGTTTCCGGAAGTGACCGGCATGGCAAAACTGGTGTCGCGCGTGTTGTAGAAGTGCACCAGTTGCTTGAGGCTCTTGATGTAGCCGTTGTGGAAGAATTCCTTCTGGAAGTACGGTATCGGATTCCCGTGCGCGTCGGTCAGACCGGCTTCGGTGGTGGGACACTGCGGCGGCGTCATTGCCACATTGCGAGTTGTGGCCACCTGGAATTGACCGTCAACCATTGGTGCAAATTGTGTCCAGTTCGAGTTTGGGTTGGGGCCGGAGCCGAAACCACTTCGGAGGAAAGTTCCCATTCCCAAATCTCTGTAGCCGAAACCGAAAGGATTCCCGATGAACCCAAAGAAATCCGGCGTGGTCTGATAATAGAAAGCATTTCTTGGATTCAGAGGCAGGCCCTCATTGGCCGAGCCGAAGCAGGTGAATACAGGAGGGTTCGCGGTCGCGGTTGTGCTGGTGTCCACCTGACCTGGCTGCAGCGTCGTCCCTCTTCCGTCGACATGACACGAGTTGCAGTTGCCCTTGCCGTTGAACAGGTTGAAACCAGCCAGCTCGTCTGCAGTGAAGGTGTAGTTGCCCTTGAGGGACGCGTCGAATTTCGACGTGAAAGTGCTGACCTGCACTGACTGCTCGTATGCGTCAATCGAAGAACCCCAGTGGTCATAGACCGCCTGTGCCTGTGTGCGGTCTTCCGTCTTCAGCTGGATCGGTTCGGGGTCTCCGCCGAACACCGCAGCCCCTCCCGGGGTTTCGCAGATACTCTCGGTATTGTTTGGGAACTTGATATCGAGCGAGCCTGCGCCCCACAACAGTTCGAAGAGAGGTTTGTACACAGCCTGCTGAAGCCGAAACGCCACGCAAGCAGTGTCAGGGAAGCCCATTTCTTGAGTATCAACGGGAGGACCCTGTGCCTGTTCGGCGTCAGGATTTCGTAGCCTGTATCCGGTCGCGCGTGAATCCCAGAAATTCCCACCAAAGAATAGTTGCTGTTCCTGGTTGAATTGCAGCACAGGGAAGAACGGCGCATACGTGTGTCGCTGCGCCGTCCGCTTGCCGGCCCGATAGTGAACCGTTCCGGGATAGGCGATCATCGTCAGGTTCACTGACGGAATCGGTCCGCTCCAGCCAGCATACGGCATGTGGCAAGACGTGCACGCTTCATTTCTGCCGGGCGACATGTTCTTGTCGAAAAGCATAAGCTCGCCGAGTGTTTCGATTGATTCAGTTCCGGTATCCTTAAGGACCGGCGGATTCGGGCCCGGGCGCACCCCGAATTGTGTCGGCAGCGGTAAGGCCTGCCACCTTTGAATAGCCCTACCTTCGATGACATCAATCTCCCGCAAGACCCTGGCTGTCTCAGAATCCAAATCGGGCGGCAGAATCCCGGACGGGTACGGGTTGTAGATGGATGCTGACGGTGTGGCGATGGGTTTTTTTGCTGATGTGGGCCGAGGACTGACGAACAGTGTAGCTACGAGGATTGCACAGATCGCCGATAGTGGTATCAATCTCATTCGTTTCATGACACAACTCCTCCACGAAACTCAGTTGAGACACTCGGGCGTTTCTTTGCGGATGAATTTATCTCGGGCGTAGCACCTCAGTTATGGACCTGGCGTTAGATAGACATCTGTGCAGACGCGGTGACGGGACTATCTCCGCGCCCACACCTGGTCGGATGAGTGGGTTGGAATCGCGTACTTTGCCGGCAGGAACGAGTATTCACTCTGGATGCTCCAGAGAACTGGTTCGCAATTTTTTTTCAGGCTACTTTGTGGACGTCCCTGTTAATCCTCCGGGACGTCCTTCGCGAAACGGCTCGCGAATAGTGGTGGTTCAGGCCGGCAGGTTAGCGCTGAAGCGAGTAGTGCTGCGTAACATACTGCTGAACCCTCATTGACTTCTTGTGAGTATCGGCAGAAACAGCTCTGCTACTAATTGAATTCTTTAGCGCCGCGCCGACACTGCGTCAAGCGAATTGAAGGCCCGGACGCGAAGAATCTTCACCCCGCTTGCTTCGATAGCCGGCTTGAGAATGGCAGCATCCAGTCTCTCGGTTTTCGGCCGCTCGGAGAATCGATCGAAATCCGCGCGTGCGCGCGCGATTTGCGATCGCGCACGGATCCGGAGAACGCCTTCAGAGGCCGAATCCGCGGAATCCAGCAAAACCTAGTCGGGCTCGATCTGGCCAGGTCCGTGGAACATCGCCGTGGATTCTTCTGAGGCGGGAACGCCAGATTACCCACGAGCGCGATCGACCTTCAAGGTGATCGCGGGTTGCACCGCCGGGTGGCGTGGGGGCTGCCAACGACTGGTGGTTAGAGCGCCTAGAGAGAAGACCCCCGGCGCTCCCCCGAATCAGAATCCCGTTAGTGGGTCAATTTTGCTTCGGTGACCTCTCGCGAAGTGCGTCAGTATTACATTGGCATTCACCAGCCCAAACGGTTTCAGCGGGTCGAAGCCGCCTTCAGTTGCCCCGCATAGCGTCGCGCTGTATGAGCATCTTCAGCACCTCGTTAGTACCCTCATAGATTTGCAGCACGCGCTGGTCGCGATAGAGCTTCTCAACCATCGATCCCTGCAGATAACCTGCACCGCCGAATACCTGTAGCGCGTTAGTGCACACCCATTCAGCGGTTTCGGCAGCGAAAAGTTTCGCCATCGATGCTTCCTTGAGCCGGGGATGTCCTTGCTCCTTTAATCGGGCGGCGTGAAGGTAGAGTTGCCGCGCAGCCTCAATTTTGGTGGCCATTTCGGCAAGGCGAAACCCGATTGCCTGATGCTCGATAATCGGCTGGCCGAAACTGTGCCGTTCCTTCGCGTATGCCAGCGCGTGGTCATAAGCTGACTGCGCAACGCCGACCGCTTGCGCGGCCACGCCCACGCGATTGGTGTCCAGCCCCTCGAGAATGATCTTGTAGCCGCTACCAACAGAACCCAACACATCGGCGTCGGTCAATTCAAGGCCGTCCAATGCGATTTGGCAAATGTCCATCACCCGGTGCCCGAGCTTCTTTTCCCGACGAATGACGGAATAGCCAGGCATATTAGGCCGGACCAGAAAGGTTGTGAGCCCATTCTTTGCTAAATCCGGATCGGCGTTAGCCAGCAGAATCGCTGCCCCCGCCGAGCTGCCGCCCGTAATGAAAACCTTGTGTCCGTTGATTATCCAGCGGTCGCCTTTGCGAACAGCACGGGTTCGCAAACTCGAAAGATCCGATCCTGCATGCGGTTCGCTGAGCAGAAGCGCGATGTAATATTTGCCCTCGACGACCGGCCGCAGGAATTTTTCCTTCTGCTGGTCCGTGCCGAATTGAAGCAGCTTCGCTACGTAGGGAAACGAGATCCCGCCGACTTGGTTGGCGATCGCGCAATCACCGTAGGCGAGCTCCTCGACCATCATAGCCCATGCGACAATCCCACTGTCAGAACCGCCCCACTCAGCAGGCGCGCACACGCCGTGAAGACCGAGCTCGCCGATGCGCTTCCACACATGCGCAGGGACGGCCTCTTCTTCGTCCCACTGCAAGATGTTGGGGAGAATCTCGCTCCTGACGAATCGACGCGTCAAGTCGCGAATTGCTAACTGGTCGTCCGTGAAGACTGCCGAACTGTTTGAGCCGGAATATTGCTCCATGGCCGGTTTAGTTGGGCCGTTGAAACCCCGGCCATCGGGTGTCATCCAGGTAGGTGCGGTCTTCTACTATGCGGCCGTCTTTGAAAGTGAGGATCGCGCAGAAGGGAGACCGCCATTGATCGCCCTGATCGGGATCGAAAAGCGTTGCTTCAACCACTACCACGTTGCCCACCGCGTGGGTCCGTTCGAGGCGAATGTTGCGGCGAGGCGCAACCTTTACGACGCGCTGCTCGAGCTTGAGAAAACGCGGTCGCCCTTCAATTATTGCTCCGCCGAACATCGAGGACACCTTACAGTTCTCGGCGTAGCATTCGTTCACCATGCGATCGACATCGTTGTTATAGGTCTCCGCCCAGAGCTTGACCACCTCGAGATTGCGTTTTTCTAACTCGCTCATGAATGACTCCTTTTCTTCCCCGGCAGTCCAGTCTACGACTCCTCGAAGCCCACAGTCTCACGAGTTACCGCGACAAGTACACCCGAGAAGGGCCCTAAAATTACAACGGATATGCCAGGATCACGAAACCTCATTCGATGATCCCGTTGAACTACCGATGCCAGTGCGCCGACGGAACTCAGCCGCGTGGTGGAGAGAGAATCCCGGCTATTCCAGCGACAAACTTGATCGGCCTCTTCCTCAGCCAAACCGTTCGAGAGAAAATCATGCTCGCCTTGTTCGATCTCGGCCGCAAGTTCGGTCAGCCAGACGACCACGCGATGATCATAGATCTGGGTCTAAGCGGTCAAGACATCGCGGACCTGGTGGAGAGTTCGCGGCCGAAAGTGAGTGAGTGCCTCACGCAACTCGTTGCTGAAGGCGTCGTGAAACGCGAACACCGCCGTTTCGTCATCGATCCGGCAAAAATTCAGGCTAGCCTGCGATCCTAACGCTGGCCGCGACCAAAAGGAGGATCTGAACCGTAAATTGACGGTCAATGAGAATCGCTATCGAATTGCTGCGAAAATACGAGGCGAATTCTCGGCTATAAGATTCTCTCCACCACTGCTGCGAATCCGCGGAATCCAGCAAAACCTAGTCGGGCTCGATCTGACCAGGTCCGTGGAACATCGCCGTGGATTCGTCTGAGGCGGGAACGCCAGCTTACCCACGAGCGCGATCGACCTTCTAAGGTGATCGCGGGTGCGCCCGCCGGGGTGGCGTGAGGGCTGCCAAGGTGGCAGTCTACGCCCATGCGTGACTACAGCTTGTTCGGAGACGAGCACGTCCGCCAGTACGAGGCGACCGGCGGTAAGATTGGCCACGATTGGAACAACACCAGTGTTCTGGTGCTGCACACGATCGGGCGCAAATCCGGCGAGACGAAAAAGTTCCCGCTGATCTACGGGCGCGACGGCAACAACTACCTGATCGTCGCTTCGAAAGGCGGCGCGCCCGACCACCCTGGGTGGTACAAAAACCTGCTGGCCCACCCCGATGTGAAGATCCAGGTGTGGGACAAAGTGATTCCGGTCCGGGCGCGGACTGCGACGGCCGAAGAAAAGAAGCGCGTGTGGCCGATCATGACAGCGCAGTGGCCCGAGTACGACACGTACCAGGCCGGGGCGAAGCGCGACATACCCGTAGTGTTGCTCACGCCGCGCTAGCGGCAATTCCGCGGCCGAAGACAGTCAGCGGTTGATGACGAATCAGCTCGCGATCTTCTCCTGGTAGACGAGAATCTCGACCCGCCGATTGCTACGCCGACCGTCTCGTGTGCTGTTGTCGGCGACCGGCTTGCTCGCGCCGTAGGAAACCACGCGAACCTGAGTCGGGTCGAGGCCCTTATTGCCAACCAGATATCCGGCGACACTCGTAGCGCGCCGCTGTCCGAGCTCGTAGTTGTAGGCCTCATGGCCGACGCTGTCGGTATAGCCGGCGACCACGAAGACGCGATCCGACGCCGCCGCCGGTGCGGAGGAGGCGGTCGGTCCCTCCATATCTCCGAGGAATGCATCGATCTCGCGCTTGGCGTTCGGGCTCAAGGCTGCGGATCCGGTCGCGAAGGTCGGACCCTGGCTCGAATCCAGGACCAGCTTTCGCTCGAGGTGGAGATTATTCATCTGGGTTTGGAGCTGCTCCTGCTGGCCCGTGATCGGTTTCAGCTGATCACCGACCCAAGAGCGGGTGGCAAGGCATCCACTGATGGTGAAAAGCAGCCCCGCCCCGACGAAGGCTCTGACCCCGATCCGTACAGCATCCGATAAACATGTAATTCGCAAGGTGAATCCTCCATGATTCAAACGGAATATCCAGACTAATTTTCCAACCAATTGGACTCTTCAGTCAAGTTTATTTACGGAGGGCATATACGACGCGAGCCCATCCTCGGCCGGAGAATGAATTATGCGATACGATTTGTTAGCGTGCCGATTTGCTCGATGGTTATCGAAACCACGTCGTCGCGCTTGAGAAAACGTGGCGGCTTGAAGCCGGCCCCCACGCCGGCCGGAGTCCCGGTGGCGATAATGTCGGCAGGTTTGAGCGTGATCCCTTTTGAAATCACTTCGATCAACGTCGTCACATCGAAGATCATGTCGCCGGTGCTGGCGTGCTGGCGGAGTTCCTCGTTCACCTTGCAAGAGATGTCGAGTCGCTGAGGGTCGATTTCATCCGCGGTGACAATCCACGGCCCCATCGGACAGAAAGTGTCGAGCGACTTCCCGATAAACCATTGCTGATGGCGGCGCTGAAGATCGCGCGCGGTTACGTCGTTGATGATGGTGTAACCCCAGACGTGGCTTAGTGCATCCGCATGGCTGATGGCGCGGCCCCCACGTCCGATCACCACGCCAAGCTCGGCCTCGTAGTCCAGACTCTGGGTCAACTCGGAATGACTGGAGATTTCTGCCAGAGGTCCGATTACGCTGCCCGAGGATTTCGTAAAGATGATCGGTACTTCGGGTATTTCGGTGGCGCTTGCATCGAAACCGCTCTGGTTGAACTCCTTTGCGTGTTCCTTGTAGTTCTTGCCGACGCAGAAGACGTTGCGACGCGGCGTCAGGATTGGAGCGAGAAGCCGCACCTCGGACAGCTTCAGCGTGGGTCCGCGCGAGATCAGATCGATGGGAAGATCGTGATAACTCTCGGCCAGTTTCGACATGTCGCCACTGAAGGCGAGTAGTCCGTCGCGAAGCGGCCGTATAAGTCCTTCTGCCGGCCAAACCGCGCCGACTTCCGGATCCCCTCCACGGCTGAAGGTAGCAAACCGCATCGACTAAGCCTTCACTGCCTAGTTCCAACTCCGCTTGACGGCAGGCCGATCCGGATTGATTAGATCGCTCGAGGTCCATCCATTGAGGTCGTATTCAGACAGGCACTTATCGACGAACGCCTTGAGCTCGTCGATACGTCCCGACGCGGTCGACATCGGAATATTTTCCACCCTGACCGCCTCGTAGCTTCCCGCGTAGTTGCGCTCATACAGCTCGTGACGTGCGCCGAATTCGGTACCGATCGAGTCCCACATCAATTTCAGCAGCTTAACTCTTTGCTCCGCGGTAGTTCCGTGCGAGCCGCGAATATATTTGTCGATCAAGGGGCGCATTTCCGGATTGAAGAAATCCGCCGAGCTCGAATTCAGATAGATGAGTCCGCTACCCATCGCTTGCTGCAGAATTTCCCTGATGCGCGGGTAGGCGGTCGGCGCCATCACGCGATAGGCGGAGCCCGCTTCCAGATTCGGCAACATCGTTCCGTTGACCCATGGTTCCGGCTTTCGCGCCATCGCCTCGGTCAACGACCAGAACAGATGTCGCCATGCGAGCATCTCGCCGACCAGCACTTGTACGTGCTTGAGATCTTTCGAGCCGGTCATCTCGACGCCATGCAGCAGCAGGCCGGTCAGAAAGTCGAGCTTGACCGCGAGACGCGTGCATCCGTGCAGCATGAAGCGATGGGAAAATCCGGAGCCGGCGTAGAAATTGTTCGCAGCTTCAACGTTGCGGTAGACGAATAAGTCTTCCCAGGGGATCAGCACTTTGTCGAAGATCAAGATAGCGTCGTTCTCGTCCATCCTGCTGGACAACGGATAGTCGAATGGCGAACCGACGATGGTCGAGGTGAGTTCGTACGAAGTGCGGCAGATCAATTTCATACCCGGACTGCCCATCGGGATCATCGCGAAGATAGCCATGTCCGGCGAGTTCAGCGGAGTCGGTCCATAAAAGCCGATGAAGTTGGCATGAGTCAGCGCCGAATTCGTAGCGACGACTTTGGCACCGCTGACGATCACGCCCTTATCCGTCTCTTTTTCGGCGCGTACGTAGACGTCGCGCACCGTCTCGGGCGGCGAACCCTTATCGACTGGAGGGTTCACGATCGCATGGTTCAGGAAAAGGACCTGTTCCTGCGTGCGCTTGTACCACTTCTCCGCGTTCTGCTGGTAAGGTTTGTAGAACTCGGAATTCGCGCCGAGGGTCCCGGTGAAGCTGGCCTTGTAGTCCGGCGACCGGCCCATCCACCCGTATGAAATCTTCGCCCATTGCGCGATAGCGTCACGATCGCCGATGACTTCCTCAACCGAGTGTGGGACCCGAAAAAAACGGTGCGTGAAGCCGCCATTGCCGGTGTCAGTAGGACAGGTGATCACATCCTTGGTAGAAGGGTCATGCAGCGCGTCGTACATCCTGGCAACCATGCGAGCGGTGTTGCGGAACGCAGGATGCACGGTGACGTCTTTGACGCGCTCGCCATAAATATATACTTCGCGATCGTCCTTCAGACTTTCCAGATACTGTTTGCCGGTCATGGGCCGGACATCTGACTTGACCGCTGCCGCTTGTGATGCACTCACAGTGAATCCTCCAATGATTCTCGAACGCCGCTGACTCCGACCTGATCAACTTGCGGCGATGGCTTCGATTTCGATGAGAAATTCCTTCTCGACCAGCCGCTCGACGACCACGAGCGTATTAGGCGGGCATTTTCCGTTTGGATACAGTTCCTCGAACAGTTCGCGACGGGCGTTCATAAACTTCGGGATGTTGGCCGCGCCCACCAGGTAGGTGTTGAACTTGACCACATTGCCGAACGTGAGCGATTCCGACTTGAGCGCCTCGGACAGATTCGCAAACACCTGTCGCGCCTGCCCGACGAGATCGTCGCCGCCTACCAGTGCACCGTGCCGGTCCACCGCGACCTGTCCAGCGATAAACACAAGTTCCGAGCACCGGACTCTGCTCACGTGGCTGTAGAGTCCAAGCGGATTAGCCAGAGTTGGGGGATTACTGATCTTCACAGTGCGTTCCGGTTGATTCTGCCACACCGACCTCATACTGCCAAACGCCGCTTGCGCGGCATCAACTCGTTGACTTTTTGTTGCGTGTAAACTTCGCTCCACATTTGATACGAGAACTCCGAGCGCAAGCGCTTCGCGTTCGGATTGAGCGCCAGCTCTACCTTCTCGCCGCCCAGGTAGATCGCCTTCAATCGCGACTTGTCCTGCAGAATCTCGATGTCCTGAAGAGGGTCGCCGTCGACCACGATGAAGTCGGCGTGGCGGCCCGCCTGCAAAGTTCCGGTTTTCGCGCCATCGCGCAGAAGGCCAGCCTCGGCATTCACTTTGGTGGTGCAGCGCAGCGCTTCTTCAGGAGAGAAGCCGAGATATCTGACCAGGTGTTCCAGCTCACGGGCGTGCCATTCGCCGTATGGAGTCACCGCAAATCCCGCATCGCTGCCGACCATGAACGGAACGCCGGCGGCCTTGGCCTTGGGAAGGACCTTGCAAGCCGATTCCAATTCACGTTTGTGCGCGTCGGGGAAATCCGGATAGCAGCCATCGGTCGCCCGAGTGAAATCGATATCGTTCACGATCAGGCTTAGCGTGGGACATATATGGCAACCGTTCTTGACTACCCACTCCAGTCCTTCGTCATCCATCCACGATGCGTGGAAGATGATGTCGACGCCCGCCTTGGCAGCGTAACGGATTCCTTCCGCACCACGCGCGTGGGTGATGACCTTGCGCCCGAGGCGATGCGCCTCGGTTACCATCGCGGTGGTCTCCTCCTGGGTGAATCCGGAGCTCAGGCCGGTGGCAGGATTCATGGCGTCGCCGTCCATCGCGATCTTGATGAAATCGACGCCGTCCTTGATCTGGCATCGTATCTCCTCGATACCTTCGGCGGCGTTGCGCACTAAGACGCCGATCGACGTACTCGGCACTCCTATCCAGCGTGGATACCAGTCCGACAAGCCCTGGCGCGCGGTGATCTGGCCGCCCGGACGAGGTTATTCTCGGACCCACGAACAGGCCGGCTTCGACCGCGTCGCGAATGGCCGGAGTGACCAGGCCGGTGGTAGCAGGGTCCGCGATCGACGTATAACCCGCCATCAGGACTTTCTGCGCCGCTTCCATCCCTCGCAGCGCCCGATACTCGACGGACGCGTAAAGGTCGATGTCTTCTTCAGTCTTCGCGTTGCCGTACGAGAGATGGACGTGGATGTCGATTAGGCCGGGCGCAACGAAGAAGCGCGAATAGTCAGTGACGGTGTCGCCCGGTCCCGGCTGAAGGCCTTGCGGGAGCGATCCGACGTGAGTAATCGAGCCTCCCTCAAGGACGAGATACTGATCTCCCGCCCCGCTGGCCATCATCGTGTTGCCGGTGAACAACTTGCCGCATTTTATGAACTGTTTCACAATTCGCCTCGCTCAAGATCCTTCGATAAGACCTGTCTCAGCCGAAAACCATTTTGGCTATGTCCAGAAATTTGCCCGGATGTTCCAGTGCCGGGCTATGACCGCACTGGCCGAGGATTACCACGTCCGCTTTGGGAATCTGGGCGCCGATGGTGACGCTGTTTTCCATCGCCGGTATCGGTTTGTCGTCACGGCCGTGCACCATCGCGACCTTGCACTTGAGGCCGCGAAGTTCGTTCACGTCCAGAACGCAGGCATCGACGTACTGCTGCTTGTTGCCCGCGAACATTTCCCCGAAGTATCCGGCATAGCCGTTGGAACCCAGCAGTGTCATGCGATTGTCGAGGAGCTCATCGGTTATCAACGAATGATCGTAGATTAACGATTGCATCGCCTCGCGCAGATTGTCGCGAGTCCGGGGAACGCTCCAGGTCAGTTCCAGGTCGTGATTCGCGACGAACTTGCCGCCCATCGCTCCCGTCGTCATCACTCGCGTGACGCGCGGAACGGCCGCGGCCAATTTGAGCGCCAGGACGGCAGAAACGGAGTGACCGATGATGCCGACCTCGCCGTCGCCCAGTAAGTTCAAGGCAAATCGCGCTTGTCGCAGCCATAGATCGAGATCAAAGAAGGGTTTGGCGATTTTCCGGGACGATTCGCCGAATCCGATCAGGTCAATCGCAAGAATTCGAAAAGAGCGCTCGAGGCCTTCAAATACGAGGCGGAAATTTCCCCACGCGGAGACGCCGGGCCCGGATCCATGCAGCATCAGTAGCGGAGAGCCGGAACCACCGGTCAGCGCGGAGAAGCGCATCGATTCGAATTCGAATTCAGTTCGTTCCATCGGGAAAATTCCGTATACAATCAAGTTCTGTGCCGCGAAATCGTTTCGAATGGCAACGCAGAACTAAGCCTTTTTGCCGGAGAAGAGCCCAAGTCGATCGACATTCTGTAGGCAACTGTAGCTCAATCTGGCAGCATTCGAGGTCGGGTCTGAAAGAAAATCTCACGCGTGATTACCTGAATATTACGGCACTTTCTGTTGTGAAGTGTTATCCAAACAACGAGTTTTTCGTAGTTTGAAAACTGTATTCAAAATCACGCCGTTAGTCCATCGGAAACTTTGGTCGCAAGCGCCAGCAGATCTTCATCGCGATTAGGTCCCGCGATGAACGAAACTCCCAAGGGGACGTTATTGCATTTCCACAGAGGCACGCTGACCGCCGGCAGACTTGACAGACCGGCGAGAGCAGTCACTCGCAGCAACGGGAGGCGCACTTCGGGAATGTCCGCGTGGCCTCTGCGAGGCGCGACATCCGGAGTAGTCGGCGCGCAGAGAATCGTCCCGTCCTGCAGTAGATCGTAAACCGTTTTCGATAAACTCCGTCTGATTCTTTCAGCTTCATCTCGCTGAGCGAGCGTAACTTTTGCCGCGTTGCGAAATCGCTCAGCGACCTGCGGCCCGAAGGTTGGTTTGTGTTGCGTGATCCACTGACCATGGACCACCCATTCCTCATATCCCGAGATCGTTCGATAAAGATCCACAAGCGCAACCGAATCGTCGGGAAAATTTGAAAGATCGGCGCAATCGATTGAGCTATCTCGAAGCATATCCTTGAGGCTCGCGCGGATTGCCTGCGCCGTGACCGTATCCATATCGCGGAACAGATTCTCAACGATCAGAACCTTTCTTATTGGCATGGGCTCACTGAAGTTCTCGAGCAGAATCTCGCCGACCAGCCGCATAACCTTCGCATCGCGCGCAAACCATCCAACCGTGTCGAAGCTCGGGGCCAGCGGCACCACACCCGTGTTGGAGACTCGTGCATGGGTCGGGCGAAATCCGAATATTCCGCAGTAGCTGGCCGGAACGCGCACTGAACCTCCAGTGTCGGTGCCAAGCGCGAAATCAACCAAGGCTCCTGCAACGGCGGCAGCCGAGCCGCACGACGATCCTCCGGGAACGCGGTCTGGAGCAGCAGGATTGGTAGGAGTCCCGAAGTGAAAATTCTCGCCGCTCAGACCAAGCGTCAACTCATCGGTGATAGTAAGACCGCGGAGCGATGCGCCCGAGTCGAGTAGTCTGGCCACCGCAGGAGCCGTCTGAGTCGCCGCGCGATGAGTCCGAAGCCAGTCAGGGTTGCCCGCACAACCATTTATCCCTTCGACGTCGAAGACATCTTTCAGAGCAAAGCTCAGTCCGGAAGCGACCCCCCGACGGCGCCCATCCATCTTGACGTCTGCGTGGGCACAAAATGCATTCAGATCAGTAGCCACTTAGGCCTCGACTTCACGATGAGCGAAGCCCGGCTGCAATGAGCGCTGCGCTCGGCATTCCGGCGCGCGCTCCGACATGAGCGACCGAGATTGAGGCGGCAACGATTGCGGTCCTGACCGCGACCCCGAGGTGGTCGCCGGCTGCAAGGCGCGCGGCCAACACGCCGTTGAAGGTATCACCCGCGCCGGTGGTGTCCCGCACCGCCGCGGGCGGCGCTTGCAAATGATCCGCATGGCCGTCGGGGCTGACGATCAGGGCACCTTGTCCACCCATTGTTACCACGACAGGGGCTTGGCTCACGCCGGCGAGCCTTCGAGCACGTTCCGTCACCGCCTGCAGATCACCTGGGAAATCATTTCGGATCTTATGTGTGTCGGGGAGCGACTGGTCGAGGGCTGCTACTAGTGCAATGAGCTCGGTCGCATTCGGGGTAAGTAACGGTCCCCTCCGCAGGAGTCGGAGGACGGCCGGCACCACGGGTGCTGGATTCAAGATGCATGGAACACCCGATGAGATAGCGGCCTCGACCGCGGCCACGACAGACTCTTCCGGAATCTCCGTACTCACCAGCACACAGCCGGTCCTGCCAAGGACTTCCGACAGAGCTAGAGACACCTGTTGGGCGGTAACTGCAGAGTTGGCACCGGCGCCGACGGCGATTTGATTCTCACCCCAGGGATCGACCACGATAAGAGCGACTCCGGTGGCCTCTCCCGGCAAGACCGCAATGCCACTTACATCAATACCGTGAGCCTGCAGCTCGTCGACGGTGCTACTGCCAGTATCGTCCGCGCCCACCGCTCCGATGAGGCGCACTGCGGCTCCCGCCCGAGCGGCAGCAACGGCAGCGTTGGCGCCTTTCCCTCCGCCGTAGCGCTGGAGGCGCGGCCCGACGACTGTCTCGCCGGGACGAGGAAGGCGATCCGCGGCGACGACCAGGTCGGCGTTGATAGCGCCTACCACAACCACCATCTTGCTGGTTGCCGGCGGAGTGACGACAGACTCGGAACTCATGGGAACGGCTCTTCCTCCGTGTCTTACCGAGCGGGTGTCGCAACAGAGTCGCGAATCTGGAGGACGACCGGCAGCAACTCGTCGCTATGGTGGACTACGCCGCCCTTGATTAGATCGAGCAATAAGGTCGTGGCCCGGTATCCCATCTCGACGGCAGGCTGGCTGACGGTAGTGAGCCGCGGAGTGAGCAGAGCAGCTACTGGAATATCGTCGAAGCCCACGATGCTCACGTTTTCCGGCACCCGCAGCCCTACCCCCTTGCAATATTCGAGAACACCTATGGCCATCAGGTCGTTGGCGCATAAGAGAGCGGTCGGCCGATCGCGAGCAGGCCCGCCTAGGGCGAGAGCTGCCAGCTCGCGGCCGGAACCCTGGCGATAGTCGCCAACGAAAACAGCCAGCTGATCGGGATCGTGCCCGAGCGCGGCGAAGGCCTCCCGATAGCCGGCTAGCCGTTGCTCCGCCGTCCACGACGATGCGGGTCCTGCTATCACTGCAACCCTCTCGTGACCCTGGTCAAGGACATAGCGGGCTATCTCGCGCGCTCCTCGCCGGCCGTCGGACAGAACTGCAGGCAGAATCGAGTCCGGGGCGGCGCTCGTCGACCAGCACTACAGGGCCGAGCGAAGTGAGCTCGAGCAGACTGCTGGTAGAGGCCGCCGTGCCCGACAGGTAGATAACTCCGTCGACGCGCTGGCTGCGTAGCAGTCGGGCGTTTCGCGACTCGGCTTCGTCGTTCCCTTCGGGAGCGGACAACACCACGAGCACGTCCCGCTCCGTCGCCGCCCGCTCGACGCCCTGGGCGAGCAGCGCAAAGAACTGGTTCATGAGGTCGGGGACGAACAGCCCGATGGCCAAAGCTGAGCGCCGCTTGAGACGCCGTGCCGCCTCGTTAGGGGTGTATCGCAGCTCCCGCACGGCAGCGAGCACGCGAGCCCGCCGGTCGGCCGCGACCGGACCGCTGTTGTTCACCACGTAACTCACTGTGCTGAGGGAGACGTTGGCGTGCTGGGCCACCTCCTTCATCGTGGGACGGGGACGGCTCACAGCCTTTTGCCTGTCCAATTGATGATCGAGGCCCAAAGCTGCCGGTAGTGCGGCCAGGAAAGAAACTCGGGGGGAGCCCAGTGCGGAGCAAGGTCGGAGGTGAACGCTACTGCCCTGCCCGCGCCGACGGACCCTACTACCAGCAGCGGGTCGCCGCTGCACTTGGCAACGACGGTGCTATCGGACTTGGCGACGACCCTGTTGTATCCGAGAAGGGGGGGCCATTCTCCGGACGTCCCGCCGAGGACAGGATGATTGGGCACCTCGACGCTTGGGATTAGACCTTCGGGGACTTCGATCCGATCGTCGTGGTCGAGCATCTTCACCGGTAGAACCGTCGCGAGCGGACTCATTCCGAATCGGGCCCTCCCGTCAATCCCGGTGAACGACATGTAGCCACCGACCATGACCAGCCCACCCCCGCGCTCGACGTATTCGGCCAGGACGCGCAATCGATTGGGGGTGCGCTCGGATCGCAGGAAGGTCTCGTCGCATAGCAGGAA
Source organism: uncultured delta proteobacterium (assembly GCA_963733715.1). GTDB lineage: Bacteria > Desulfobacterota > Binatia > Binatales > Binataceae > Binatus. The sequence goes on along the minus strand of CAVTEN010000015.1, from coordinate 143,649 downwards.
GGAGTTGGATCCGACGTCGCTCAGCACCACGACGTCAAACTCGTCGATGCTCTCCCTGGTCTTGGGAAACCGGCTCGAGATTTCGTGAGCGCGGATGTAGGTAACTTTGAATCCGGAGTCGGCAAGGGCACCGAGGAAGACTCCCGCTCCCTCCTCATACTCAGTGGTGTGAAACTGGTCGAAGCCCTTCTGGTGCACCGTGTGCTTGATCCACGACTCACCGACGACGAGGACGCTCAAAGGTGCTTTGGTGTCGCTCATTTAATTACCCCCAATGAAAGAGCGGCCGGAATGGAAATCAAGGCAGCAAGCGGTCTCGGACAAAGTCCGGCAGCACCCGCGACTCGGGGCCTGGCGAAACGGCGATTTCCCGCGCGTCCCAGCCGACGATTTTTTCGGGGACGAGCTCATAGAACTTCCTGCCCGCAGCGGCGCCCATTTCGAAATACACCTCTGCGTGGGGATGACCGGCGTAGAAGTACTTGTCGAAAAGCATCGAGTTGAGCCGATCACTTAGCGTCGGATCGTTGAGCCGCACCATTCGGCCTACGATCCGCACCCCGGTTACGGTGGAGAACTCATCGCCGGCATCGACCAGCGCCGCCAAAGGCCGGCCCGCCTCTCCGTTGCGCCCATGACGCCCGGCGGCATCGATTGGAAGATAGATCTTCTTGTTATCGACGACGAACCAAAGCGGCGACAGATAGATCGAGCCGTCCTCCTCGGTAGTCGCAAGGCGGATCGTCTTCTGGCGCGCGAGGTAGGCCCATCGCTTGTCGCCATGGAGGGGCACCGTCGTCTTCGGGGTCGGGGTGATTCCGCTGGCGGCCCTTTGCGTACTCATGGCTGTCCCTTCCTCAGACTTTTGAGCTCGCGGCTGTACTCAGGGGCCTCAACCAGTCCGGCACGGGGCGAAGGGCCGCTCGACCAGAAAAAAACGGTCTTAACCCCGCTAGCCTCGAGTGTGTAGTCGTAGCCGGCCGGCAGATAGATATGCTCGCCTTGCCGCGCCTCGAGGACCACTTTGCGGCCCGACGCGTCTCGCACGATCAAATGAATTTTACCTTCGAGGCAGTAGTGGGTCTCGTCGAAGTCCGCCTGCTTCCAGTTATAGGGCTCGTGATCGCGCTCCATGTAGCAATAGCCCTGGCGAAAGTACCTGGCGTCATCGCGCTCTCGGGAAAGGAATATCGCAGTGTCGATGCCCCTTTTGAAGGTAAGACGAGGCATCGAGTCGATCTCTTGCGGGGTAATCACCCGGGGGAAACGCCGGGCATTGGGCGTCATCGGGTCATAGGTCATACTCCCAGCCTCTTTGGTCATGGAAACGATTCCCTTGGACAACAAACTAGATACGTTTCTACTTTATAGTGCGCGACCAGCATACTGTCAACGAATTCTCCGGAGAAGCACGGTTTCCAGCAGTTCTTCACCGCTTCATCGCCTGCGTGTTTTGGTCCAGGAGCAATCGCCCGAGAGTGTACGCACCCCACAGATCGTTCCCCTCGTAAGCAGCCGCAGCAATCTTCCTTAGAGCAGGCACTCCGTTGACCGCCACCGTGCGGGTCAGCAACTTGAACAATGGGATGTCGGACGACGAATCGCCATACGCCACGCAGTCGTCGCTCGCAACTCCGTGATGCTTCATGAGTTCGATTGCGATCGGCACCTTGCTCTCGGGAGTGACCACCAGGAGCGGATCGGGCGGCACCCCGCCGTAGACTCCTGCCCCTCGGACAATCCCAACGCCCCAGGCCAGGAGCCTGTCGGCAAAGAACTGGGGAGACTGGGTGATTACGGCGCTGTACTCACCACGACGGGCGATGTCAGCCCATACCGCTTCGATGCCTTTCAGCCATGGCGTGGCAGCGAAGGTCGCGTCGATTCCGGCGTCGTCCAGGCCTTCCCAAAGTGGCAGGCACTCCTCCCAGAATCCGAAATGGCTGAGCTCGCCTCGGCTCCAGCGGTCTTCAATCGAGTTGACTGCGTCCGAAACGGGTTGACCCAGATGCCGTGACAACTCCAGGCACGCGGAACCCTTTAAAAGGGTTCCGTCCATATCAAAAATGTGCAACTTGCTCATCGATACTCAGAAGCCGGACGCCGCGACGCTAGCGGCCAACGCTGGCGAGCGGGCGTTGGTCGCCAGCCCGCAGCTCTGCCACCAAATCGGCGTAGTACCATTCGGGGTACTTCCTCTCGCTGCGCTCGATCAGCTCGGTAAAGTCCCACTTCTTCAGCAGCTTGCCGTTGCGGAAGACGGGGACGAGTTGATTCTCTTCGGGCGGAATCGAGTCGCGAGGCACGGTCTCGAAGGTCCCGTTTACGGCGCGCAGTGCGAGCCGCCCCTTCTTCGAAGTCTTCATCGCGGAGCCGGTCGGTGCCTTGTAAATGTCACGCCATTCGCCGTTGACGCAGACGGCACTCGCCTTTTGGCCAAAGTTCATGGTGTCGCGGTTGTGATGTTGGAGCAGCCCGCCACCCATGCCGAACACGGCGTTCTCACAAGAAAGGCCGCGCCGCTGCATCTCCACAAATACTTTGGGCAGGCTGTAGAACGTCACGCCGTCACCCTGAACGACTCGCACGTACGGCGGCAGAACCTTGAATCCTTTGCTGTTGACGGTGAAGCCGAAGGCGTCCATCAGCCACTCGGTCGTGTCTGCAGTGACCTGTACGATGTCGCCCGAGTCCGGACGGATTCCGACCAGGCCGGGGAAGTTCTTGATCTCCTCCTTCAGCTCCTTGCCGACGATGTTCTTGACCGCGTGCTCGTGGTCGTAGGTGTCAGTGAGGAGCAACGCACAGCCGTGAGGAGCATGCGTCTTCAGCATGTTGCGCATGGCGTCGGCCTCGTGCTCTCGGCCCCAGGCGCAGAAGCCAGCGTGCTCGGAATTCGGACCGGAATTCGAAACCTTCCCTGCGTTGTACCATCGTTTGGCGGCGAGTATGCCGGGGACGGTGTCGCTCTGGCTGAAGTTCACGAGATGGGCGAGGCCACCGAGCGCGGCCGACTGCTGAGACGAGACACCGCGGGCGCCGTAGTCGTGGAGCATGTGCCGCAAGACTTGCGGGTTGTCGGAGGTACGCTCGAGCGCCTCACGGATGATCTGTTTGCTGAGCCAGCTAATCGTGCCGATGGTTGTGGGATACCAGACGGCGCGCAGCAGACACGTCTCGAAGAAGCTCGTCGCCCAGAAATACTTCGGGTCGGTATTGATCAACTGCACGAGCACGTTGCGCGACGGCAGAACAGTCCCTTCGGGGACCGCCTCAATTTCCACCGGAAGGAATCCGTCGTGGTCGTTCAGGATGCCGAGCCAGTTGTTGCGGTTGAAGTGCATCCCCTGTTCTCGGGTGATGAACTCGGCCTCGTCGATGTCCTCGAGCGTGATCGGATGCATCAGGTATTCTCGGAGGAAGGCCTGCAGCCCCACGAACATCGTGCATTCGAATTCTCCACCGCGCGATTCGATGTAGCTCGATACGTATTCGGTGCCTGGCGGATAGAGCGGGTAATGGCAGTGCTTGTAGTTGTCGACGTTGAGAATGATGTTGTGTAGGCCCATTTGCTTCTCACCTCAGAAACGTTTCTACATGCACGCCGGAACGACCTTGACTGCAAATTGAATACGGATCAGCAATTAACGGGTCTGCCTATTTACGTCAAGCTCTCTGTCGACGAGGCGCTCGCGCCGGAGAGAGACACAACGAGGGCGGAAATGGTACGGCTGCAGAAAATCATGGCCGGTATATGTTCACTAGATCGTTCGCCCTGGGGGCAACGAGGTGACCAGACGCTTGACGCCTGAAGAGAGAAGCGTTAGTTGATTCGACTAGAAACCTTTCTATTGAAGTTGACACTCAAAAGCGAATCGTATTCAATCCGCCACTGGAGAATTGAACCGATGCCCGAGAGTTGGACCCACCGCCCGGGATTTCAAAGCGAGAGACGCGGTCTGCGCAAGGAGATGAGCAATGGGTAATCAGAGTAATGGAGCCAAGTCGAAGGGCGCCGCGATTCGAGAGTCCGTACAACGACATGAGTATCGGGTCCCGCGCCTCATGCGACACAAAGATATCGCGGCGATGCCGCGGTTGCGATTCGTAAAAGGATGCGAGAGCGGAATCTTCATCTCGCGTGAGCGCGACGAGTCACGCTTCTACAGCCAGGGCTTGTGCTTCCACGATGCGGACATGGACGATCTCACCTGGGAGGGAGTCAGCTGGGACGAAGCCTTCTACTGCATGAAGGGTCAGCTGAAAATTGTGGTGACCGATGCCGAGGGAAACCAGGCCGAGTACATCGTCGATGAGGGCGACCACTTCTGGGGCCCGGCCGGCTACAAGTACACGATGAAAGCGACGGGCGTCGAGTCGATCAACTTCTGGACCACGGCGCCGGTGTTGTTTACCGGGTGGAGCGATACCGGTGACGCGCAAGGCCCCGCATATCACCAGATGCTGCTCGACGATCGCCAGGGTTTAAAGAAATCCAATCAGGAGCGATAGCATGCCGGTCACCCAATACGAGATTGCGCCTTTAACTGGTGCGGCCCTCTGGGGCTTTCTGGAGAAGGCTCCCACGATGCGGCTCGCAACGGTGAGCAAGGACGAAGCGATCGAAGTCAGCCCGGTGTGGTTCGTCGTGCGGGACGAAGCACTGTACTTTCCGATCGATCCTACCGTAGGCGATCCCGGCCGTTCGACGACCCCTGCATGGCGACACCTGCCGGCGCTCGACTCAAGCGGGCGTGTGTCCGCAGTCGTCGACGACGGCGAGGATTTGTCGAACTTCCGCGGCGTTCAGCTATCTGGGAAGGTCACCAAGGTCGATCAGGCTGACCTCAAGGAAGAGCTACTCGACCTGGCGCTCGAGAAGTACTTCTACATCGGACATCCGCACCTCGAACACTACTTGAGTAGGGGAATGATTGAAGCGCGGGTGTGGTATCGGCTGGTTCACGATCGGGTTACCGGATGGGACCGGCGACATGCTGCCTCAACCACCGGTTATGGATCGAAGAACTCTCCCGCCGTACCTAATAAAGCGCAAGTGACCATGAGCAGCAGCCAACGATGATTCAGCTTCGCATTTGATTGCACACCAGGTATGGCTAACCGCGCGGACATTGCCAATCTCATCAGCAACACCGATAGCTTCAAGCAGGCCCAGCATTCGATGTATCCGCCGGGCACGGAATATCTCTCGAGTTACATCGAATCACGCGGCGGGATGTATCCGTCGACCATGTTCGTCGGGCTGCAGGCGTTCCTTCGCGAATACCTGACCACTCCTATCACGGTCGACAATATCGACGACGCGGAGTTCTTGTCACGAGAACAAGGAGTGCCGTTCAACCGAAAGGGATGGATCGATCTGCTGAACGATCACGAAGGCTTTCTTCCGGTGGAAATCGAGGCGGTACCGGAAGGCACGGTCGTTCCGACGAGCAATGTCCTGGTTCAGATCGTGAACACGGACCCCAGGTACTTCTGGATCACGAACTTCTTCGAGGCTGCTCTGCTGCGCGGCGTTTGGTATCCGACGACGGTCGGAACGATCAGCTGGATGTGCAGGAAGATCATCGAAGAGGCGCTTCGGCGTACGTCCGATCACCCGGAGATGGCGAGGAAGTATTTGCACGACTTCGGCTTTCGCGGAGTGAGCTCGCTGGAGTCGGGGTCGTTGGGCGGAATGGCGCACCTCGTCAACTTCGATCAGACCGATACAGCGGCCGGCCCTCTCGCCGCGAAGAAGTACTATAACGCGGTCGCCCCGGGGTTCTCTGTCGTGAACATGGAACATTCTGCGGTTTCAGCGTGGACTCGCAGTCGCGAGGGCGAAATGTTCCGCGCCATGCTGGAAGCCTACAAGGGTCGCGTACCTATCGTCGGGCTTTTAACGGACACCTATGACCATGAACACTGCATCCGCAATATCCTGGGCAAAGAGCTGAAAGAAGTGATTCAGAACTTTCCAGGCTTGGTGGGAGCGCGTGCCGACTCCGGAGACCCCGAGCAAGTGCCGGCGGAGACTACTGAGTGGTTGATGGAAAGTTTCGGCTACGAGGTGAATAGTAAAGGCTTCAAAGTTCTGCCTCCTTACATCAGGGTCGTTCAGGGTGATGGGTTGACCCTGGAAACCTTCCGAGGCCTTTATATCGAGTTGGAACGGCGTGGACTGTCGGCAGACAACGTCTTTTGCGGAATGGGCGGGGGTCTACTTCAACGTTTGAATCGCGATACGTTGAACTTCGGGCAAAAGACCAACGCCGTATGTATAAATAGTCAATGGATCGACGTGTGTAAGACACCGACCGGGAGTTCGATGAAGCATTCAAAGCCAGGGCGACTAGCTTTGAAATATTCGGATGGCGACTACCAAACTGTTCGCAGAGATTCAATTCCGGCTGAGGAGAACCTGCTCAAGCCTGTGTTCCGAAATGGAAAGCTGCTGCGCATGTGGAACTTCGCAGAGCTGATCGAACGTAGCGAGCGCAAGGTGCCTGAGTCCTATTACAAGGACGTTATTACTCCGATGCGCATTTTTTCCCCCCTTGCAGGGTACTAGCGCGCATAGCCAGTCCGTGCAGAAAGTTATCATCGACACTGACCCGGGCCGGGACGACGCGGCCGCGATCCTGCTAGCGCTTGCATCGCCGGAGCTCGAGGTCGTCGGTATAGTCGCCGTCGCCGGCAACGTACCGCTTCACCACACCGAGCGGAACGCCCGACGCATCGTCGACCTATCCGGACGGTCGGACGTGCCGGTCTATGCTGGCTGCGAACGGCCGATAGCGCGTGAACTCGTCACCTCGGAGCACGTCCACGGGCAAACCGGGCTGGCTGGCTACGAACTGCCGGAGCCCAGTATGCAGCTAGAAAGCGGACACGGTGTCGATTTCATCATCGAGACGGCAATGTCGGCCGAATCGGGAACCATCACCCTCTGCCATATCGGCCCGCTCACGAATATCGGGACGGCGCTGGTCAAGGAGCCGCGCATCGCTGGTCGTATCCGCGAGATCGTTCTGATGGGTGGCGCCCGTGCGGAAACCGGCAACATCACTCCGACCGCGGAGTACAACATGTACGTCGATCCTGAAGCGGCGGAGATCGTGCTGACGAGCGGCATCGCAATCACCATTGCGCCGCTCGACGTGACCGGCCTCGTTCTGGCCGGCCGCGAGAGGCTGGCCGGGTTCGCCAAGCTCGGTAATAAGGCTGGCGCTGCAATCGCCGGGCTCCTCGACTTCTCGCAGACGCTCGATCTCACGAGATGGGGCGGGATCGGCGCGCCACTGTGGGATCCCTGCGCGGTCGCCTATCTTCTTCAGCCCGAGCTGTTCAAGGGCAAGATGGTCAACGTCTGCATCGAGACAACGAGCCCATTGACGCGGGGAACGACGGTAGTCGATTGGTGGCATGCGACCGACCGGCCGCCCAACGCGAACTTCCTCTACGACGTTAACGTCGAAGGGTTCTTTAGCCTATTGACGGAGCGCTTCGCCCGCCTTCCCTGAGAGAACGCAAGAGCTAGCGGCCGAGGGCCGAAGCCCTCGAGCCGCATCACTAGCTGTTTCCATTCATCCACACACCGGCTAGAACAACTGTCGGCGTAACTCGATGAACGCGTTCGTATTATTTGTGAACTGGCCGTAGGGAGTTTGCGGTGATCCAGCGAAGATGTTGAATCCGAGCGCGAAGGTGGTGTTATCGTCGAATTTGTAGGTAACCTTCGGCCGTATCCACCAGTCATGGTACTGTAGCTCATAAAGGGCGAAGAAATCCGTTATAACAGTGTCACCCTCGCCCCAGTTTTTCTCCAGGAAGACGGTCATCAGGCTCTTATAGACGCCGCGCAGTCCATCTACGCTGCCCTGGAAACCGAGATCCTCGAACTTGCCGGGCTCCGCGCCGCAGTTGTTGCAACGATCCTGATTGGTAACCATGTCGTGCCAGTACTGAACACTCGCGAAAACCGGGCGTTGAAGATAATCGCCAAGTACGGTCTTATCCACTCCCATCAACACTCCCCAATGAGACACATACTTGGGGTTGCCAACTATTCCCTGATAGTACTGATCGCCAACGGTCTCCGATGTCTCAACTCGCAGAACGGTGCCGTCGATAGACTCGTGACCAGTTTCAAGGTCGTAATCGATTGAACCGCCAATAACTTGCATTCGATGTGGCTCTCGGATAACGGAAGTGGCGGTCGCGAAACTCCCGGTGTTCGGATAGTCAATGTAGCCGGTCGTGTAGGTATACAGATAATTGACCGTATAATTCAGACCACCGACGGCGTCGCTCCATCTGGCGCCACCAATCCAGTCCTGGGGGCGGACCGTCGGAGTGTGCAGGCTTACCGGCACTTTGAATCCGAATTGTCCGTTATAGAAGTTGTTGAAATCGGCGACCACGCCATAGGTCCAGTCGTGGTACCCACCTTCGACTGGTTCACCGTTCGCGAGACGCAGTCCCGGCCAATAGGTAGGGAACCACTGGGGCATCCATAGGAGTTGTAGGTTGGAGCCGACCCACGGTTGCCAGTTCATATTCGCTGCCCAAACCGGGATCTTGATGTTTTCCTCTTCGAAGATAGTCGGGTTGCGCAGGTTAAAGTTATTGAGAATGTCCAACATATAGACGCCGTCGGACTTACCCCACGCTATGATCTGACTGCCAATACGGAAGAAGAAATGTTTCGGCGTGATATCCAGATAGTATTCGCGAAACACCGGATCATTTCCGGTTGCATCGCCCGTAAAGGGATGCTGAAGATTGTTCCCCCAGTACGACCATAGTTGCTGCTGGTACCTGCCCTGTCCTTCGCTCGACAGTTGCCAGTCGCTATCGTACCAGGGGCGAAGTTGCGCAACTGCTTTTATCTGCGGAAAATTGGAACCCCAGTCTTCGGTTTTCGGCGTCCATTCGATGTCGAGCCGGAACTCGTTGCGCTGACTCATCAGGTGATCAAGATGTTCGCGACTAAAGGTCTCGGTCGCAGGATTGAAGATATTCCGCGTACCGTCTGGGAGGCGGAAGTAACTCTCCATCTTGTAGGTGCCGCGGACTTCTAAATCGTCGGTTAGCTGATAAGCGTCCGCACATTTGACTAACCAGGTTGAAAGAGAGACCACGACGACCGTCGTGGCGACTAAGACCAGACTGACTCTTCTCGCTACTGCCTGCCGCATAAGCCCTCCCGAGCGACAATTGCTATCCTTACTCCTCGATTTGAGAAACGTCCCTGATCGATTGATGGACGCCCATCACCTCAATAGCTCCAGGCGTTTCCTCCATGTCTTACCTCGAAACAAAAGTCCGGTGTTGCCCAGGACGTTTATGTCCAAGGATCGGATCAGAACCTTGCTGGGAATCGGTTCGACGATGAAGGGATCGCTTTGCAAGACCGTAAGCACATCCTCAACTGATTTAGCCTCGATCAGCATCAAGCAGCCTCGCTCTCCGAGCGTGCCTTCGAGCAGTAGCCGACGCTGACTTTTGAGCGCGATGAGAAATTCATTTCTCGCGTCTCCATACTTGGCCCTCAGTTCTGAGAACTGGGCAATGTCATCCACTAACACCGCATATATCAATGTCGTCGCCGCCCTTTTTCATCAACTCAAATGCAACAGACATGCCATAAGTTCTTGCTACGAATTCCATCCGAAGACGCTAGAGTCCTTATGTTAATTGAGCTTCCGAGCATTTCTTCTGAGCAATTTCATAACCGTCGGCTGACTCACGAAATCTCGTGAGAGCTGACGATTGCTCGTGCTGACGAACTTGTATCGAGTGCAGATGTTGACGGCGGCCTTCACGTCCCATTCAATGGCCGGCGGGCGCAGAAGCCGCCTTTATCTTGTCGTAAACGATAGCGACTGAATCAAGGTAATAGCCGGGGTGCCCGGCCTCACCAATCTTAGGAGTAGAATCCCTCTTAAACCTCTGTCCTTGAGTCATATCCATCCTGGCTTCCTCATCTTGATTCGAAAGCGGCAGACCGAATTTCGCAATGTTAGGATTGGCTTGGGACTGGTCCTCGACAATCACCAACGCATCAGCGCCGGTCTCACATCCCCTGCCTTTTAGCGCTGCCAACACTTGATCCTCTTGACCTGCGGCTCCCCAAGCTTCGACCATCGCGATCCTTCGATGGTTGGTGAGAGGTTCCCTCTCCAAAACTGGCATGAAGCAATCCTCCGGCTTGGGTGGTCTGTCGAATGTGGCGGTTTGGGTGAATGAGGCTTTCGGCGGAGGAGGATGCGACGCGCAGCCCGCCAGCAGGCATACGACGAAGGTAGCAGTCCTGAACACTCTAGTCTTATAGCTCGAAATTGTCATGGAATGGCTACGCTATGCGGCACTTGGTGACCTAACCGCTCACGCTCCTCGAGCTCGATCGCTTGCGACGATTTCCGCAGTGACCCCTCCAGATCAAGTTCACTTGCCACAATTGCGGCCTGCTCTTTCTCCGGCGAGAAGGAGAGTGAGGCGAGGTAGTAAAAGACGCCCGCGCTGGCAAGGCTTATGAGCCATGCGATATCAATCCCGTGCATTTTCTTCGCAATCGGACCCACATAGATCCCAGGTAAGGCTGCGAACGGAACTATGACGATCCAGCCAAGAATATACGCGAGCAAGCCTCGCCATCCCCAACTGCCGTATATTCCGTCAGCTTTGAACAGGTCCTTGATCGCATAATGTCCATGCCTGACAAAGAAATAATCGACCAGGTTGACCGCGGTCCAGGGAACAAGCAGGTAAAGCAGGACCGTGAGCAATAGCATCAGTGCGTTGATTGCGTTCTCGCCGGCGGCAAGAGTTGCGCCTACCCATAGCAAGGTTATTACCGCGATAAGGATTCCGCGGATCGTCAACGTAGGTGTGACCGGCCGCAGAGAATCGAGCCAGGTAGCCAGGGTCAGCATCCCGCTGTAGGAGGTCATCGCGATCATGGCGAACATCAAGAGAACGCTATCGATTACGATGATCGTACCGAACCCCGAGAACAACGCGTTACCGGCCCGACTGATAGCAATCATAGGATCCGCCAGGCCCAGGCGCGTGGTGAGCCAGGCACCCAGCGCTATCAACCAGATCGCGGAGGATATAGCTCCTATGAAGACGAAACCGACGATCTGCGCGGCAGGCGTGTCGCGTTTCAGATACCTGGAGTAGTCGGAGACATAAACCGCCAACTGCAGGTTGTAACTCGCGCAGGTGGCAAACTCGACGCCAAACGCGACACCATTGAAGTGCAGTTGATGTACTGGACCATGCGGAATAAAGCCCATCGCGATCGCCACGCTCAAAATCGTGAACAGGGGCATGCTCGTCCAGAACAATAGCTTGACGACGAGGTGCATCCAGTCGTAGCCGTAGAAAGCCAGGAGAGCCGACAGGATCGCAATTGCAATAAGCGCCGCATAGCGATCCCAACCGAACAGATCGTGGAGACCTCCCATCATCAGCAGCGCGCAGACCACGTTGAAACCAATGAAATTCACGAGCGTCGCGGACAACGGAAGGATCACTCCTCGATAGCCGAACTGCGCGCGGCTCTGGACCATCTGCGGGAGTCCCATGATTGGGCCCTGGGTGGCATGAAACGCCATGAAGATCGTGCCGACTATAATTCCGAGCGCAGCCGCGAGTGTCGTCCAGCCCAGCGAAAGGCCCATCGCCGGCCCCACGAATCCGAGCGAGACACTCATGAACTGGAAATTTACCGTGAACCAGAAAGGACCTTGATCGCGTACGTGGCCGTGCCGCTCCGCGCTGGAAACGTAATCGATCGAGTGTCGCTCAACCCCGTAGGTCGCCTGATCTTCCGCCGAGCTATTGGACATGGTTAGTCCTGGACTCCATCGGTCACGCGATCTTCGGATAGCACGCGTCTAAGGATTGAGTGCCTTCCACACCTGCCGCTCAAAATGGTGAACGGCGTGTTCGCTCCACCACGATCTTTCCTTGTTAATCATCAAGCGCCCTTGATTGTACCCACGCGAGCGAATTCCGCGTTGCACTCCTTCGCAGACCCCGACGTCTTCGCCATTCACGATGCGCGCATGGTAGTCGAACATCGCCATCTCGGTTTCGCCGGGAGGATTCGCCAGGGTATAGAGGTCGAAATTCTCCAGGGTAGAGTCAGGCCCGTTGGGAATCACATGAAAGACGAACAGATTGCTGGGAGCCGGCCAGGTCATGAAGAGAGTATTCGGCCATAGCGCCCAGATGTAACCGTCCTGGATCGCGTCGGTCGGATTGAACTTGTACGCTTTGTTGTTGGGCCGTCCGCTGCGCATGATATGGGTCGAGTAGTATTCCTGCTCCTTACCTTCGAAGGTCCGAGTCGACAGAGAATCCTTCGAACCCATAAACAGCGGATGCGCCACTGGACAGTGGTAGCACTCGAGGAAGTTGTCGATGACCACCTTCCAGTTCGCTTTAACCTCAAACCTGTCGCGGCGAATGAATTGCAGATCATCGTAGCCGGGAATCACGTCGCGGCACTCCTGCGCGAATCCGCTCGCGCCTTCGCGCAGGTCGGCCGCGTTCGGATCCAGGTTCAGGTAGATGAATTTGCCGAGCTCGCAAACCCTGACTTCAGACAAATTGAAATCGCTCTTCCGGAATCCTTTAACGTAGCTTTCGTGATTCGCCGATCGCAGGCATCCCCGCGTGTCGAAGGACCATGCGTGATAAGCGCAGACGAATGACCTCGCGTTTCCTCTGCCTTGAACCAGTTCGCAGGCGCGATGAGTACAGACGTTGTAGAAAGCGCGGACGACGTCGTCCATGCCGCGGATAACCAGGATGCTCTGATCGAAAATCTGGCAGGTAAAATAGCTTCCTCGTTCCGGCAATTCGGACACGTGACCTGCAAACCACCAGTTCTTGAAGAAAATCAGCTCCCTCTCGCGCTCATAAATTTCGGGATCGAAAAAATAGCGCGCGGGAAGGGTGTAGGACTCCTCAGCCACGTCCGTCACTCTGTCCACGTTTTTTCGCAGACTCGACAGCTTCGTCAACGCCATTCTCGTCCTCCTCTGGTCGCTGGCGTTTGTTTCAAAGAAACCCGAAAACCGAACCTCAGGCAGATCCAGCACAACTCATTTTGTATACAACCAAGTTCTGTGCCCGGGGCGCCTTTTCGATGGAAGCCCTTATAAACTGAGATATTTCCGCGACCATGCCTGTACGATCCGAGTGTTCGCTAGGCACCTGTAGTTCAATTTGGCAGCAATTAAAAGGCCCACGCTTATTGGAAGCCTGGTCGAGGATTTCCGAGATTTGGCAGGCTCTCCACGACATAAGGAGAGCAGAAGAGCATCAAAACGGGCGCATTTCAACCCTGACGATTGTATTCAAAATAACGTTGCCGGCGGGCAAGCTGACAGTTCTGTTCAGAAATGCGGACTGACGGACGCGTTTCGACTACTGCTTGTTTTTGATGTTCCCGATCAGTCGATACATGGTGCTGGCGCAGTGATCGCGGCTCAACCGTCCGGCGCGTTCGGCGTCGCCCTGGCGGAAGGCCTCGAAAATTGCGAGATGCTGCAGTTCGGCCTGCTCCACTTCCCCCGTCAGATGCGATTCGAGACGTATATATGGCTCTACCGCATCACTGAGGTTGGCGGCTATCTTGCTCAGACGTTCGCGGTTCGCACTGGCTATCAATCGCACATGATACTGTCGATTCAGTTCCGGCCACTCAGACAGGTAGGTCGAGCTGGTCTTGTCCAACTCCCCCATTTTATTAAGGATTGCCTCGACCTCAGCGACATCGCGCTCACTGCGCATTACCGTTGCGGTCATCATCGCGTGCTCCTCGATCACCATGCGCAGTTCGAAAATCTCGACAATCTGGGCGACGTCGAGCGACTTCACTGCGAAGCCCCGCCGGGGCCGCAGTTCAACCAGTCCCTCAGCCTGAAGCCGGCTCATGGCTTCGCGAATCGGCACGCGGCTGATGCCAAATTTCTTGGCGATTCGTTCCTGACGAAGCTCGCTGCCCGGTGGCAGCGCGCCGCTCTGGATACTTTCGCGGAGCCACGAATAGGTCGCCTCCGGTAGCGAGTTCAGGTTCGGCTGCAAGGTGTTCATGGGATCGGTGGGAATGGCCATTACCGTGTCTCTTTTAACTCCCCGTTTGATAATTAGGGCGCAAGAAGCTCTAGTGCCCTTTAGAGTGACGATTCTATTCGTTTTTGCCGTTGTTACAAGCTTTCGTATCCAAAAAGCCTCTCAGGGATCCGCTCGCCGCAAAATCAAAACAGTCGGAAGTATTCTCGTTGTTCCCAATCGGTGACGTCGTCTGAGTTCGCGATCTGATTCTCCTTGAGGTAGGTTTCGAATCGGTTAACCTCGCTCATCTTCATCTTAACCATGTAGTCGATGAACCGGTCACCCATCTTGGCACGGTACAGCTTGTCGGCGCCGAGCTCTTCGACTGCCTCGCGCAGCGAGGTCGGCAGCTTTGCCACGCCTGCGGCCGCGTATGGCTCACCGCGCAACGGTCCAGGATCGGCCTTGGACTCGATGCCGTCGAGTCCGGCAATCAACTGCGACGCCATGTACAGGTAGGGATTGGCCGTCGGCTCCCCGCTCCGGTTCTCGATGTGACTGCCGGGATCGCCGACTCGTCCTTGTACTCTGATCATGGCTGCGCGATTGTCGACCGCCCAGGTCGCTCCCGTCGGCGCCAGCGAGTGCGGCTTGACCCGGCGATATCCGTTGACGGACGGGGTTGTGAATACCGACGCCCCTCTCGCATGCTTGAGGAGTCCTCCCACGTAATGTTTTCCAACATCTGACAGAGGCCCGGGAGGACCATCAGCGGCGAAGAGATTCGCTCCGGATTCGGCGCTCGCGAGCGATTGATGCAGATGCCAACCGCTGGAGTAGGCGCCCGGCAGCTTGGGCTTGCACATGAACGACGCATGAAACCCCAGGCGTCGGCATACTTGTTTGGTTGCAGCGCGAAACAGGATCATCGCATCGGCACTGTGGATGCCGTCAATCGGATCAAAGCTCATTTCGACCTGACCCGGTCCCCATTCATCCTCGAGCGACCGAATCGGGAGACCGAGATCGGTCATCGTTCGCAGCAGTGCCTGCAACACATCATCGATCTCGTCGCTATGGTCTTCCAACAAATACTGAAATCCATGCGCCGCCGGAGTAACGATCGGAGCCGGCGCCGGATTACCTGGAGCGCCTAGCTCTTGCCCGCCCAGCATGTTGTCGACCATGCGCGTCAGGTACCACTCGACCTCGAGACCCGTAACGTAGGTGAAGCCTGCGGTCCTGGCCTGGCTTAGAGCGTTGCGGAAAATTCGTCGAGCGTCGAAAGGAAATGGCTGACCATTCGCAAAGAACATCTCGCAAACTATCCAGCCGGTCTTGGGAGTCCAGGGCAGAACGGTGAAGGTAGTAGGGTCTGGCACCAGCACGCAGTTTGGATCGCCAGTCATCTCCTCCATGCCGAAGCCGCCGCCTTCAATGAAGGGATCAAAGACAATCGCGTTGGCAGTATCAAAGATCCATGGGGCCACGGGAAAATCGATCCCGTTCGCGAGTGCCTGGGGAAAGAGCCTCGCAGCCAGTGTTTTGCCCCGGATGATTCCGTGCTGATCGGGTACGGCGAAGCGAATCGTGGTCAGCTCTTCTGCTGTAGCGCGCTTGACGGCCTCCTTCGCGGCGTGACGCTCGGTGTCACCCCACAGACCGTGTTTGTCGATGAATCCCTTACGTCCAACACTCAGCCGCGGTGGTTTGTCGGGCACTGTTTGCGAGCCTCCTCGAATCTATATCCGTGTATCGATGCTCAGATGACGAACGTCATATTGCGCAGCGGGACGTCTGCCTGCACCAGGTCGACCTGTTTTCGGACGACGCGCAGGTCACTCGGTTTAGAGATCACGGCTACCGGTCCCGAGGAGCGCCGCAGGACATAGCCATACCAGCCGGGGATGACGCGCATCTCGCCCACCCGCCACTCGTGGATTACCACCGCGCATCGAGCGCGGATCTCTCCAGGAGTCTCGCTCTCCCAGATCTCCAGATTGGAAATCGTCCGACAAGTTCTCGACGGGGGGACCTGCGAGTACGCTGTTCCAGTGCGCAAGCGTACGATGCGATCCTCGAGGCGGCGGTGGTCGTCGAAGGCAGTGCACAGCTGAGTAGTGGGATCCGCGCCTGCAGTCACGGTAGGCACCCAGTAGAGGCAGTCCGCGGTGAAAAGATCGAGCCACTCCTCGAAGCGGTCGCTATCGATCAGGCGGTTCTCGAGAATCAGAAACTGCTCGACGACGGATGCCGCCGGCTGGCCGATCATTGGACCGGGATTCTTCCATGCCGCCACGTCGCCCTTCACTAAGTCGTAGAACTGCGGGTCGACGTACATGAACCGCGGCTGATAGGTCATCAGGGCCGGGTCAGTGCTCATTCTGCGTTACCTCGGCCTTCTGACCATCCTGTAGTCGCACCCGTCATTAATCGAGCCCACTCCTGAAAATAGCCACGGATGTGATGCTCATGGGTAACAGGACCTGTTACCACTCCGCGGTGATCGGTCTTTTCGCTACCGGTGCCCGCACCACGGGAGATGTCGATCCATTCCATCTCCGGAATCACCATCCCACGTTGAGCCTCTTCGAAGTTCGCCAGGTCGTCCGGTTCGCCGAACGCGGGAAAGTCCTCCTGCATGCGCATTCTCATTGTATTGATCTCGTCGGGCACGCCTTCGATCGTCGTCCCGTACCAGCTTAGCGCGGTCGAATCGACGCTCAACGGCTCGACGATCTGGAGATGATTCCCGATGATGAGGAGGTTGGGGAAGATATTCAGGTTCAAGCCGGCTCCCGGACCCATCTCGAGGAAACGCTCTGCTTCCGCATCACCGTAACGCTCGCGCAGAGAGGCTTCGAAGGCTTCCATCCCGGGGAACGGCCGAATCCACTTCCAGTATCCTTCGCGCATCCCCGGCCGTTGATCCACAACGGTATGCCCGTTGCCGAGGTACTTTACGTAGAGGGGACCGTCGTCCGGCCGCTTTGCGAAGTACTGCATATCGCGATCGTCGCCGTAGCGAGATGCGACCTTCAGCAGCGACCTATGCGAGAACGCCGGATGATATCCATCGGCGGCGTTGTCATAGGACAGCTTCCAATTCGCGCGGTACATCATTTTCTGTGCGCTGCTGCGCACGATGACGTTGCCTGTGGGATAGCGATCCAGCCACGCGTCCAGGTACTCGGTAGCTGGTCCCAGGTGTTCCGCTAGCGGAGGCAGGTCCAGGTTGAAGGTGGCAAAAATGAACTGGCGATAAGTCTCCACTCGCGGGACACATCCGAGGCGGTAAGCGTCATAACTAAAATTGCTGCTATAGCCCTTCGGCCATGGCACCGATTCCAACCGGCCATCATTGGCAAACGTCCATGCATGGTAGGGACACTGGAATCGCTTAGCGCTACCGCTTGGTTCGCGACAAACTGTAGAGCCTCGATGGGTACAGCGGTTAAGGAGTACATTGATTTGCCCGCGGCTGTCGCGGGTCACAATGATTGGACGAATTCCCAGCTGTGTCGTGAAGAAGTCGTCGCGTTGGGGAATCTGGCTCTCATGCGCCACGTAGGTCCAGGTACCGCCGAACACTCGAGCCATTTCCTTGTCGAATATCGAAGGATCGGTGTACAGC
The DNA here is from genome assembly GCA_963733715.1 of uncultured delta proteobacterium. GTDB lineage: Bacteria > Desulfobacterota > Binatia > Binatales > Binataceae > Binatus. The sequence goes on along the minus strand of CAVTEN010000015.1, from coordinate 125,936 downwards.
GTGCGATGAACCGAGTCGCCGCGGACGAGCCGTCGAAGCTCTTCGTCCGGGTGAGTGTCATTCGGCGAGCTATGAGGCTTGATGACTGACAGCTGGGTGGTCATTGTTCCCTTTCTCCCCTAAGTCTTTGGACCAAGTGGTCCCGAGCAATGGATATGCCTGAAATAAAATAACAAACTGAGGCGGTTTTGCATACTGTTTTGGCCAGAAGAGCTGGTTTTGTAGGCAATTGCTCAATTCACGATTGGTGCGAGCACTTTGAATCTCAAAATTCCCGCTTGTGCCGGATGCCATCGACAATCGCCGCCAGCACGATGACTACGCCGGTCACCAGCGTCTGCACGAAAGACGAAATGCCGATCATATCCAGCGAATTGGACAGAGTCCCGAGCATCAGCACTCCCCAAAAGGCATCGAGCATGCTGCCCACGCCTCCCGTGAGAGCGACTCCGCCAAGAACCACCGCCGCGAGAGATTGGAGCTCCTGTCCCGACGCTGCATTCGGTTGTGCCGAACTCACCCATGCGGTGAGGACCACTGCCCCGATACCGGCGGTAATTCCGCTGAGGCCATAGATCAGCGTCCTGGTCAGCCCGACGTTGACGCCGCTGTACAAGGCTGCGGGCTCGCTCGATCCGATCGCGACGACGTGGCGGCCAAAGACCGTGTACTTAAGCAATACGTGGCCGGCAATCAAAGTCAGGACGGCGATTATCGGCGGCCATGGGATACCCAGCACGGATCCAAACCCAATCGTGTTGACGTAGCGATCAGGCAAATCATAAATCGGCAATCCTCCCGTGGCAGTCAGCGCCAGCCCGCGCGCAATCGAGAGCGCCCCGAGCGTAACGATAAACGGCGAAGCCCGGAACCATGAAATGATCAATCCATTTATGATCCCGAACAGTCCACCGCAAAGGATCATCATTGCGATACCGGCTGCCGTCCCAAGGTGCGACATCGTAAGGACGCCGTAGACACCGCACAGCGCCAGCACTGCGGCGACAGAGAGATCTAGTCCGCCGCCGATCACCGCGAAAGTCTGGCCCACTGAAATAATCAGCAAGGGAGAAAGCTGCCGGCTCAGGTTGAGGAGATTTTCGACCGAAAAAAAGCGCGGCTCGAAAAAACTGGTTACGATACCGAGCAGCAGGATCAGCGCGGGAAAGATCAGCGTGGTGCGGGTGAACGCGCGGCCGGGCGTGAGCGCCGGGCCCTCGGCGGTATCGGAAGACGTCAATTGCCAATCACCGCCGCAGGCTGACCCATCATCGCGTCGAGGATCGCCGCCTCGCCGCCGGGATAGGGAGGATCAAATGTGGCGCTGATCTTTCCGGCGCAGAACACGTGCACCCTGCCGCAGAGAGATAGTGTTTCGCGGATGTCGTTGGAAACCAGCAGCACTCCTACTCCGCGCTCCGCCAGCGTGACAATCTGCCGATGGATTTGGGCGCGGGCTTGCACGTCGATTCCTGCGGTCGGATCTTCCAGGATCACCAATCGGACGCCGTCGCGCAGCACTCTGCCGAACAGGATTTTCTGCTGATTGCCGCCGCTCAGCCAGCTGATCTGATCTTCCATCGATCGAAAATCAACTGACAGGTGTCTCAGGCGTTCCTCTACCAAGCGGCGTTCCGCGTGCGGCAAAATGAATCCGCCACGGCTTACGGTGTCGAGTTGGCCCAGAGTCAGGTTCTCGCGGATCGGGCGGCGCGCGAGAATCCCGCGTTCTTTTCTGCCGGACGGAAGATAAGCGATGCCGGATAGCGCCGCCTGCCGTGGGTTGCGCGGACGGTGACTGGCGCCATGCTCGATAGAACCGCTATGTATCTTCACCAGGCCGAGAATCGATCGCACCACGCTCTCGCGGCCGCAGCCCGGCAATCCGTAGAGACCTACAATTTCGCCGGCGCTGACCTCGAGACTGACGCCATGGCAATCGCGACCGGCACTCAGATCGCGGACTTTGACGACTGATCCGCTGCGAGTGGAATTCGTGTTCGTTGTCGGCACGGCGCCCGGATGTTCACGCGCCAGCACGCTGACCAGATCCTGTTCGGTCGAGTTCGCGTCTATATTTCTGGTTTCAACTATGTGCCCCTGGCGCATCAGGCTTACCCGCGAACCCACTAAGATCGTCTCGTGCAGCCGGTGAGTAACGTAGAGAACGGCTCCGCCTCGCGCGGTGAAGCGGCGCAAAGCTGCGAAAATGAGAGGCTCCTCTCGAGCCGTCAAAAGAGAACTCGGCTCATCCATGATCAGGATGCGAGGCTGCTGAATCATCGCTTTTGCGATCTCGACGATTTGACGCTGAACTTGCGCCAGGTCGGCAACACGGACTCGCGGGGAAATATCGAAGCCGAGCGTGGTCAACAACTCCCGCGCCGCTTCGACATCCTCGCGCGATTTGATCCATCGGAAGGGCGAAGTGATCCGGTTGCGAACCAGGCCGAGATTCTCGGCGACGGTCAACGCGGGAATCAACGACAGTTCCTGGAATACGGTCGCGATACCGAAGCTCCGAGCGACCTGGACACTGGCCAGGTATACCGATTCACCATCGAGCCAGATGCGGTCGCGTCGATCCGGATAAATCCCGGAAAGGACCTTGGCCAGTGTGGATTTACCCGCTCCGTTTTCGCCGAGAAGGACATGCACCTCGCCCTGCAGCAGCGTTATATCCACTGAAGCGAGAGCTTGAACGGGGCCGAAGCGCTTGTTGATAGCCTCGGCTCTGAGCAGCTCTTTCGGGGCTACTGTTGGATTGCACTCGGCGACCATTGAGGTGGCGGGCGGTCGTACTTGGTCACATCATAGATGTTCAGTTGATCGGCAGTAATCGGATACAGCGGCACTAACAACTGCGGATATGGAACCGGCTTCTTGTCGACCATAGCGGCCAGCGGCTGATGGTCGAGCAGGCGTACCGTATTCTCGAGTGCAAGCCGCCCGATTAGAATTCCAGGCTCTGAAATTACCATCGCGATGTTGCCCGAACGCATCAGGTCCAGGCTCTTTGCAGTAATGGTACCGGTAACTACCCGCGTCTTGCGGTTCATCCGGCGGGCGGCAATCGCAGCGCCGGTCCCCAGATTGGCGGCCGCGGCGTAGATGAATTCCGCCTGCGGGTATTTGATCAGAAGATCGGATGCTTGCGCTTCGCCGTCTTCGATCTGCGTATTGCCTTTGAACACGTTGCCCACCAGTGTCATTCCGCTGCATGAGTGAGCGCCGGCCTCGACCCCGTCGAAACGCAGCTTGTTCCAGGTCGAACCGCTGGGACCGGGGATCGTGATCACTTGCGGCGACGACGGGTCGGCCTTGCACATGTACGCCGCCATCGCCTTGCCAATCGCCTCTTCGTTCATGGTGACACCGAAGCTGACAGAGCGCGCGTTCACCGGAACTCCGACGGCCACTACCTTGATACCGCGGCGGGTCAAGTTTGCGATCAGACGATCATAGCCGTCGTAGTTCGCGGCTCCCAGGATGACAGCGTCGACTTGCAGCGTCGCAAGCTGATCCAATTGATCGAGTTGCTGCTCGACGTTGCCGTAACCGCCCGCGCTCAGTACTCGAACGACCTTTACTCCCGAGCGTGCGGCTTCATCGGAGATACCGTAGGCGACGCCTTTCCAATAATCGTCGACGAAGTGGACCAGGCTTATACCAATTCGGTACGGCCGCTGCGCTTTGACCGGATGCAATAAAGCGTCGCGATGGTCGCCGGACTCGGTTGCGCCCGATGCGCGCAGGCTGACGCTTGTAAATATCGTCGCCACGACCAGTACCGCCATCCAAATCGTGATCGCGCTGCGCGCGCAGTCGGGTCGTCTCTCTCGCGGGCCTTTCCTAGACCGCACCGCGGTTACTGATCCGCAATCGTGGCGGGCAGCGCGATATTGTAAACGCGGGCGGCGTTCCTCAGTGTCAGGTCGCTTTTCATCGCAGGGGCGAGCTTGCCGAATACGCGATCGATGATCTCAAGGGTTTTCGGATAAGTGCAGCGCGCGTGAGGAAAGTCGGAGCCCCATAGAATGGTCTTCGGATCGACAACATCGAGTACCCGGTCGAGAAATTCGTCGTCGATAGTCCCGTGGTAAATCTGGCCCAGATACTCGGTCACCGGGCGCTTAATCTTTGGGATCCCGAGGGCAGGGCCGAAATCCTTTTGCACCTGCTTGATGCGGAAAAGCCAGTAGGGCAGCCATGAGACTTCGAACTCGGAGCACATCACCTTGAGTTTTGGAAAGCGGTCGAAGATTCCGCCGAATATGAACTCGTTAGCGAGCACGTCGCCCGCCTCCCGAAATACTCCCAGTGCGCTGCGCGGAACGTTGATGCGATCGGGGCCATGCAGCGTGAAGAGGTCAACTTCGTTGCCGGTGATAATATGCAGCGTCACCGGCATGTCGAGTTCTTGCGCACACGCCCAGAAAGGATCGTACTGGCTATCCTGGTAGTGCTTCCAATTCGGCCGCGCATCGCAGTTGATTATGACGCTGCGCAAGCCTTTCCTGGCCGCGCGCTGCAGCTCCTGAACAGCCCATCCGACGTTCTCCATGTGAACCATGGCGGTGCCGAAAAGCCGCCCACGCGCGCCAGCACAGTATTCGCCGAGCCAATCATTGAAGACTGTGCAGCAGGCGCGCACCATGTCGTCGTTCTTCGCGCGCATGGCGTAGAGCATCCACGTCGAATTGACTATCTCGGCGAAAATATGGTCGCGATCCATGCATTGCACGCGTACCGCGGGATCCTTGCCGGCTTGAATCAGGGTGTCCTGAGTTTCACCTTCACCTTCCACAACCTCTTCCAGTCGCACATATTCGAGGCCGGTAAAGAAGAAATTGCCCTTCTCGCCATTCAACTCGTGGACCATTTGGGGTAAGGCGTCGCCATACTTTTGGCCAATCGCCTTGGTCCACAAATCAGCCGGTTCAAGAACATGCGAATCTGCGGATATGACCATCCTCATATAATAAAACCTATAGCTGCTTGTTAACGCTCAAACCTAAACCTGGGGATCCAACCTTCGTCTTAGCCGAATAGTATTCATTAGCCTTTGACCTGAGCATCTGAGCAAAGAAAATGCCGACGATTTATCGATGCCCTCCCGGACCGGCGATACGATGCGATCGAACTACCGGTCGACTCTGCTGACAATCCGAGGTGCTCTTATTTTTCGACAATTTCCTTGAAACTGCTGCCAAACAGATTGCCCAGTTGAACGTAAAGACTGGTCGGTTCCTGCGGAGGTGACATTCCGATTATGTTCTGTCTCGCTGATAGCCGGTTGAAATCGAGTGCCTTCCAAAACGGCGCCAGAGCGCACATTTTGTATACAGATTTGCAGTTTGTAACTCAAGGAACTGTCGCATTCTGGAAGGAGCCTCCACGATGGCAGATCGTACGGCATCGTAGCAAATCTCTGCTGAGTGTATTCGTTCGCTGGCAAAATACGCGCCATTTGTATACAAATAAATCGCCGCTGCGAACCAATCTTTGATTGGTCGGCTGAGCCGCAGATAAAAAGCTCGCCGGAAATGTAGGCGAACGCGAACTTGGCTCGTCGGGCATGGCGCTTGCTCATCGGGAACGATGGACGGAAACGAGGCTTACACAAAGATCTCATATGGCTGTTGATGAAAATGCGTTCGCTGAAACCAGATGCCGAGAGGCTTGACCTTTTTAGATAGAAACGTTAATGGCTACTCGGCGTTGAGACCTCAAGCAATGTTGTTCGGTACAGCTGTAGAAACGTTTCTGATGCGAAGACGGCATGGGCGCCAGGAACATATTCTCAAAAGTCACAACCACAACGCTCTTCTAGCAACGGACGTCGACAGAATGAGGGAGAGGAACTCACCGATGAGTAGAATGGCCAAAACCTTGACACTAGCGGTTTTGCTGATGGCGTTGGTCGCTCCTTGTGCGCTCCTGGCGCAGACATCGCCGCCAACGGTCCCCAAGGCTATTGCAGGCAAACCCTACAGTATTACAGCCGGCGCAGCCCCGGGAACCTGGACCGTCAAGTGGGGAGACCAGTCCTACGACTGGAAGCCGGTTCAATGGATGGAGGATCCGCTCAAACAGCAGGGTCCCGCCTACTACGCGCAATGGACTCAACCGGGTATGCCGTTTCCGTTCGAAGTTCCACTCGACCAACGCGACAAGCTTAGCCCTACCGACCTGATCGATCGTTGCGTCGCCTACAACTACTACGGGCCTTACGTCGAAGGTGCGACGGACATCTGGAACAACCACATCATCAAGCCAGATGGCAGTTCGCGCGAAAATGAACGCTTCATCGAACTGTACCAGTCCTATTACGGCGAAAAGAATCAGCAGTTCCTGAGCCCAAGCGAGAAGGCCGATGTTTCGCGCAAGTATCTATGGATAGCGCTCGAGCCCGAAGAAGTTCGCGGACAGGGCGGAGTGACTACGGACTACTACTCGCACGATAAACATCCGGAGGACACCTGGTATACGCCAACGGTGCGCAAGGTCCGGCGCCTCGCGGGCGCGGTTTCCAAGCAATTCTTCCCCGGCACGCTGGCGCGCTACGAGGATGTCTCCCACGTGCGTGCGCTGCCTGATCTCGACTACAAGGTGGTCGGCTTCGAACTGTTTAAGCCGGACCCGAGCATCTATGGGCTCGGGCCTAATGACGAACCTGAGGTCAAGCGAGCCGAAGGCGGCGGCGATGTCACGGCGATCATCGAAATTACGCCAAAGCCGAACGTTTCATGGTGGTATGCCAAGCGCCGGCTGTGGTGCGGCATGCAAACGTTGGCGTTCTACCAGTCCGAGGAGTTCGATGCCTCGGGCAAGAAGATACGTACCTACACTCGCCAGATCATCTCCGGGAGCCTGACCAAGACGGTGGACGGGAAGCCGGCGCCCGATTGGTGGGTGCAGTGGGGCACCAACTTCGCCGAAGACTTCAACACCGGATTCAAGGCTTCCATGTGGGCCAGCAATATCGAGTACAACCCCGACTGGCCCGACAGCATTTTCTCCAACGATACGCTGGTGCGCGAGCCGCATCAGAACAACTTCTGGGGCAAGTAACCAGGGCTTGGGCAATTTGGAGTAGTTGCTGATGAAGTCTGAAATCGCGCCGAGGCCCGACCGACCCTACACCGGATTCGATCTGCGGCTGGCAAATCTCGCGAAGTTTCTCATCCGTCATCGACGCGGCGCGATGGTGCTCCAGGTGATCATCTTCGTCGCATGCATCCTGGGCACCCTCTCGCTCAGGCTGCATGACGATCCTAATGCATGGCCGCCGCGCAATGACCGCTTCGTGCAGCTCAACGATCGCATTACGCAACACTTCGGCGGCGGCAACTCCGTCAGCATCGAGATCAGTGTTGATAGCGGCACCGTTTTCACGCTCCAGAACCTGCGCACGATCAAGGATGTCACCGACGCTATCTACGCGATCCACGGCGTCATTCCTTACACGGTGCGCTCACTGTCGGCGCTGGAAGCGAAGCGCTTCGACCTGCAGAACAAGGGAACTCCCGACGAGACGCTGGTGATGGCGCCGCTGATGCCCGACTATCCTCGGACCGAAGATGAGGTGCGGAAGATCGACGCCGCGGCGGTGGATAATCCGCTGGTCTACGGCGTGCTGGTCTCCAGGGATAAGAAGTCAGCGCTGATTCTCGCCGATTTCCGATCGGGACCGGTCGGCGGCCGACTCGAGACCACGGAGCCAGTCGCGATCTACACGGCGATAAACCAGATACTCCATCAGTATCAACGTCCGGGGATTCAACTGCGCGCCGCCGGCACTCCGATCATAATCGGATGGGTCAACAGTTATGGGCTGCGCTACGTAGCCGCGGCTTTCGCCGTCTTCATTCTGATTATCGCTCTGATCCTCTGGTACGGGTTTCGCCGGCTGAGTGGAGTGCTGTTACCGCTGCGCGTATCGCTGCTTGGCGCATTGATGGGCTTCGGTCTTTATCGTCTGTTCTTCGGACCGGTACTTTTTTCGGCGTCGGCGCTGCTCGCACCGTTTATCGTGGTCGCTGCGGGCGCGTGCCATTCGGTTCAGTTCCTTTCGCGTTTTTTCTATGAGGAATATCCGCGGCTTGGCGACAGCGAGGCGGCTATCATCAGCACCTTCGTCTCGCGGCTGCGGCCGATGCTCGTATCCCTGCTGTGCGATGTGGTGCCGTTCGCGATTATGGCCATCATACCGTTCGAGAACATCCGTGCTCTCGGAATCGTCACCGGTCTAGGCCTTATCTCACTGACGATCGACGAATTCGTTCTCATGATTCCCGCCCTCAGCGCGGTTGCGATTCGAGAGCTTCAGAATCCGCATATGACCGCGGTCCAAAAAAAGGGCCCCGGCCGGCTGGACATATGGCTCGAGCGGATCGCGCGGCGAATCATCGATCGTCCGGCGATCGGAATTGGCATCATCGCCGTCAGTGTGATTTTGACCGCGTTCCTCGGCCGCAGCATCCTGAACGCTCCGGTTGGCCAGGACAACACCTACGCGATTCACAACTACCTGACGCGGTCGTGGACCCGAAATCCGATTTACCTAATGGAGCGCGAGATCAGTTCCCGCTTCGGCGGGGTCTATACCATGACCATCCTGGTCAACGGACTAGACCCGCACGGCAAAGCGCTCGAAAACCCCAAGGTGCTGAGTGCACTCGATCAACTGGCGATTTTCATGCGCAAGCAGCCCTCGGTTGGTTACGTCGCCGACGTCGGCTTTTATATCAAGACCAGCCGCGAATTCGTTCATAGCGATGATCATGCATTCTTCGCCATTCCGGATAATCGAAGAGAGATCGGAGAGCAACTCGAGGCTTATACGGCGATCACTCCAGGCGGATACGACTGGCTATTCGATCAAAGCTACAACTCGGCCGTCATCGAGGCCTACGCTTCGAGCACCGCGCCGGAAAAAGTGCGGCAGTTAATCGGCGCCACCCAGCAGGAGGCCGACCTCTTGTTCAAGGGCCTGCCGGTCGAGGTAGGAGTCGCGGGCGGCACGGTCGGAATAGCAGAAGCCTTCAACCGTAATATCGGCTACTGGCTGGTGATGGGCGCGCTGCTCGGGTTCCTCGGCACATTCCTGCTCTCGATTCCGTTCATCCGATCGATCGCACTGCCCGCGCTACTGATAATCCCGCTGGCGTTGGGCACTATCGCTGCGCTCGGAGTGATGATCCTCGCGGGCATACAGCTCAACTCGAACGCAACTGCCGCGCTGGCTATCGCGTCCGGAGTCGGCATCGATTCGGAGGTGTACCTGCTCTACCGGGTGCGCGAGGAATACGCGCGGCTCGGCGACTTCAAGGAAGCGCTGATCCAGGGCTTCGTTAAAATCCGTCGAGCCTTGATGGTATCCAACGGCGCACTCATCTTTGGATGCTGGGTGCTGTCTCCGATTCCGCTCTACGTCGGTTACGTCGGCTTCGGCATGGGGCTGGTGCTGGCGTTCTGCTTCGTACTCTCGGGAGTCTTATCGCCGATTCTGTGGTCATGGTTTGGCAAGCGCGCGATCGTCGGAGACGTCGCTGTCTCGGGAAAGGCGCAATACGAGTTGGAACCGGCGGCCAATGGCTGAGTGTTGACGCCAGCATGCCGGTGCAAAACAGAAAGGTTTCCTCCATACCCCTCGTGATGAAGGACGATCCTTATCCAGCAACAGACGAATCGATGCAGGCGCTTCGCGCACCTGCGGTCTCGCAAACCGTAGCAGGCACGGAAAGATTGCTGCTCGAGATCGCGAATCTGCTGGCGACGAAACTCAATCCGGAGTCGTTATTCGAGACGATTGCCGAGGTCCTGGGTCGACTGCTCAAAATCGACCGAGCGAGCCTGGCGATCTACGATCCTAAACGAGATCAGTTCGAAATTGTTGCATTGGCTCTGCAGCAAGGAAGCCAGATAGGCAAAGGATGGTTCATCCCGCATCGCGGCAGCAGAGTGGGACTGGTTTTCGACTCCGGTCAGGCATCTTGCACAAAGCTGGAGCCTGCGAGCGCCTTCTTCGAAGACAAGCCGCTATTCGAGGAAGGGATGCATATGAGTTCCATCATCCCGCTTATAATCGAAGGAAAGCCGATCGGCTGTTTCAATGTAAATCGCAAAGCATGAGGAACCATTCGACCGTGACGAAATGGCGCTGCTCGTCAGGATTGCGGATCAGATCGCGATTGCGGTCACGAATTCCCGCAAGTTCGACGAAATGAGACTCCAGAAAGAAGAGCTGGGTCGTCAAAACGAGTATCTATTGGAGCTGACCAAAGAATCCTCGAAGACCGATCTTCTGCTCCTCTGTCCTTCATTGAGGTCTATCCGCGACCGGTTGATTACCACCGCCAAGGTGGATGCAACCGTAATGATCACCGGCGAGACGGGCACGGGAAAAGGAGTCCTGGCTCGCGCTCTGCACGACTGGAGTGGCCGGCGCGATCGTCCGTTCGTTGTCTGTGATTGTGCCGCTCTGACCACGAGCCTGATCGAAACTGAGCTGTTCGGCCATGAAAAGGGAGCCTTCACTGGCGCAAATTCCCGGCGAATGGGACGCTTCGAGCTTGCGCATACCGGCACTTTGCTGCTGGATGAAGTGGCCGAAATGCCGCTCGAGATCCAGTCGAAGCTGCTCGGCGCCCTGCAGGAGCGCCAGATATATCGGGTTGGCGGGGCCAGTCCGGTCAAGATCGATATTCGAGTGATCGCTGCGACCAACCGCGATCTGCAGGCTGAGGTTGCCGCCGGGCGATTTCGACAGGATCTGTTTTACCGGCTTAACGTCGTGAGTCTGCGCCTTCCTCCTTTGCGCGAACGAGTCCAGGACGTACTGGCACTTGCCGAACATCTCATTCAATTTTATGCGCAGAAATTCGCTCGCAATATCTGCTCTCTGAGTCCGGCAGCTCGCGCAATGATCCAGCGTTACTCCTGGCCCGGCAATATTCGGGAACTGGAGAACGTCATCGAGCGGGCTGTGCTTTTGAATAATGGCCCGGTGCTCGAAATGGGCAGCGAATTGGACTCAGGTTTAAAATCAAGTCCAGGGACCGGGAGCTACAATCATGGCTTCCAGCCGGGCAGCCTCACCCTTAATCAAATGGAACAGCGCTACATCCGCGAGACGCTGGAGGTTACCGGATGGCGGATTTCAGGACGAAAAGGAGCGGCTGAGATCCTGGGACTACATCCGAACACGCTGCGCAGCAAGATGGAGCGCCTCGGCATCAGGCATCCGCCGCGATGCGACGTGAGTTGAGCCGCCATTCACGAAATCTCGTAACTGACTCGACTGTCGGGAGGGAGGATAGCCTTGAAAAACCAGACTCGACTGGCACTGGCCACAACCCTGATGTTGGTGATCGCAGGCTGCTCCTCCGGTATCGCCGAAAATAGTGCTGCTCCCGGAGTTGCGACTGATTCGGCGGCTGAGAACACTACGCCCAACCTCGATTTCGCGGCGAAGTGCCCGGGCGTTCATTACGAGAAGCTGCAGGCCTGGACTGACGTCCAGATCATGCAGCAGGAAAAAATCAAGGAAGGCGATATTCCCGTCTGCGAGCAATGGATAGCCAAGCAGCCCGCTGGCTACGTTCCACCGGTGCCGCCGGCCCTAGTGCCAGGAGCAACGGCGAATGCTCCTTACGAGGGTCGCGGTAACCCCGGCGCAGGACCGAATGCGGGTCCGCCTCCAGCACAAGTGGCGCCGTAGCTCGCTGCAATCCGCAGGCGCACTTCGAGGCGAAACAGGATGAAATCCTTTGCGCCGACAAGACCAACGCGAGCCGATCGTTTGCTCACCTGCTTATGCTTGCTCGCGGTCTGTGCGATCGGCTGCTCGACGCAAGAAATAAAAGAGCCCGTGAGCTCCGCATCCACGCAAGCGGCGCCCCCGAACAATGTAGCCGACGGGAACCTATCCGGCCTGTGGACTATCACGACGTCCACCGGTGGTCTTATCGGCATGGCAGGGCAGACTCGGTCCATCAAACTTGTCATTCGACAGGCGGGCGACAAGATCACCGGTGTGTATCGTTGCTCTTCCGGCAACGCGCTGTGCCGCAATGGCGACGAAAAAGGATCGATCGAGGGAACCTTAAACGGGAATCAGGTGAACCTGAATATAATGTTGCTGCCCGACGCGTCTAACTGCAGATTTACAGGCACGTTGGTCTACAATGGAAATGGACAATATACCTGCTATTTACAGGGGCAGATCGTCGAGCAGGGTTCCTGGGCAGTAACTCAATAATTCGAGTGCCCGAACGCGTTCTGCGGTTTGCCCTGATCGCGAATCGCGCGCACATGCGGATTTGAACCATTCCACGAACGTCGTATGAGGCCTGAACGGGACTGTGATAGGCTCGATCCATCATCCTTGGTCCAGATTGAGGTTCCGGATAGGAGCTGAATTTACCGTCTGGCGTAGCTAGCGGGCGGGAAATACCCCGTAACACTGGAGAGAAGTGCGATGGAGCAATCCTCTGATCGCCACACCCCGTTCGAAGCCGAGGTGACCGGGCGCTTCGGCATTCTTCCTAACTTTTTCCGTTCGGCCCGCGCAGCACCGGAACTCGTCGAGCAACTCTGGTCCTTCGCGAAGGCCGCCTATCTCGACAATCCCATTCCCGCCCTCTTCAAAGAACGCTTGTTTGTCATGCTCTCGCGACTGTGCCCCGTGCGTTACTGCATCGTGCGCCATGTTGGCTTTCTTCTCGGCCATGGCCGGACGGCAGGTGATGTGAACGCTCCCGCGCATAGCATTGCCGATATAATCGAGCTCCTTAAGCGGCCGACGCCATGGAACCGCGACATGGCAACAGTCTATGCCCGCCTCGAAGGATTGACGGAACCATTGGCCAACTGGCCCGAACCCCGGACGGAGATGGAAGACTTGATCTTCGCGTGCACCGCAGTCGTCTTCACTGAGCCGGCTCGCGGTGAGGCGGCACGGCTCGCACTTTTAAGAGCTTTGGGGGCCCGCCATTTCGAGTATCTGAGCGGTTTCCTCGCGTTCGTCCGGACGGCGCACTATTGGACGATACTCCATCCAGAGATCGAGACCGAAGAGGATATGCGGATCCTCATGCGCGACCATGAGGAGCTAGCCCGACTCTTGCTCGAGGACCCAGAAGCTGACCGCTGCGAAATGAGCGCGAGGATGTTCGATGAGTTAACGGCGCTCCGCGAGTTGAACGAGCGACACGAGCTGAAAAAGGCTAAAGATGCGCTTGAAGAGAAGGACCGGCAGAAGGACCAGTTCATCGCCATCCTGGCGCATGAGCTGCGGAATCCGCTGGCGGCGATCCGCGCGACGATCGATACCCTGGGTCGGATGAAATTAGAGGATCCCAAAGTTGAGCGTCTTCGCGATCGGCTGGACCGACAATCTATGTTGATCGCCCGCATGCTGGACGACCTTCTCGATACCGCTCGCATCGCCACCGGGAAGACATCCATACATATAGAGCAGGTTGATTTCTGCGATCTCCTTCGCGACATTGTCGCGGACAACGAGGAGCGCATCAGGGCTGCTGGCGTCGGCTTCGAATTTGAGATTTCCAGCACGCCGTGTCATGTCAACGGTGACCGCGTCCGCCTCCAGCAGATCATCGAAAATATTCTCTCCAACGCGATCAAATTTACGCCCGCGCCGGGAGGTGTCACCGTCCTGCTGCGGGCCGATGGGGGCTCTGCCGTTCTTCAGATCGAGGACACTGGTATCGGCTTTGACTCCGCCTTGGCGGAAAGAATGTTCGAACCGTTTATGCAGCAGGAACAACAGATCGACCGGTTCAGCGGCGGGCTCGGGCTCGGCTTGGCGATTGGCAAAAAGCTCGCCGAGCTGCAGGGAGGCACACTGTCGGGCGAAAGCCCGGGTCCGGGACTCGGGGCGACGTTTACGCTGACGTTGCCGCTCGCGGCGGCGTCGGCGACAATCCCTCCGCCAGCCAAGCAAACGCGGCGGGAAGACCGGGGTCGCGTCCTGGTCATCGAAGACAACAAGGATGTAGCCGATGCTTTGTCCGAGATGGTCCACTTGATCGGTTTCGATGTCGATGTCGCGTATGACGGGCGAACCGCGTTGGTTCGCGCTATGGCGACGGTACCGGAACTTGTTCTCTGCGATCTCGGATTACCAGGCGGTATGGATGGCTATGCGGTAGCCCGCGCTCTGCGGGCAGAACCGCGGCTACTTGACACTCGTCTCATCGCGCTTTCTGGATACAGCCGACCCCAGGATCACGCCAATGCGAAGCAGGCAGGTTTCGATCGGCTCGTGCCCAAGCCGATTACCGCCGATTTCCTTGAAGCTCTGCTCAACGAACCTCCGCTAAAATAGCTGGCGCCTCATAGCTCACGTTTAGAAGGATCCAGTGCGCACTATTTTCTTGTAACCCGCGCGCGCGCCATTCGTCTTTCTGATTAGGGTGAGAGTCCGCGGTTTCGAGATATTATGAGAATTACGCAATCTACAGCATTCATCAGTGCGACGGCGCTTCTTCTCCTGTCTTGTCTCGTGTTGCCGGGTTCGTCGCGGGCACAAGGAATCGACGGAGTGTCGCAGTTGTTGGGTGGATTAGGACTCTCGGGCAATTCAGCCCAATCCAATGCCCCTGTCACCGTCCAGCGTAATACATCGCCTTATACGGGGACGTTCAGTGGCAAGGAAACGACGGGTTCTGAAACCAAGAGTCTCGATGCCAAGTTTGCGTGCTATCCGGCGCATGACCCTGCTTTCGACAAAAGCGATACGTTCGTCTGCTATGCCGCCGAATGAATGCCGGGATACCCGGATGAACGTTCTCTGAAGATTTCAGCCGATTGAGTCGGCAACCCGCCGTTCAACCGCTTTCTTTTTTCGTTGCCAACAGCGCGCAGCGTTCGAGGACTGCGGTCAGCGCGTTCAAGGTAACCGGTTTGGCGAGGTACTCGTCCATGCCAGCATCGATGCAGTGTAGGCGCGCTCCCTCGAGGGCGTGCGCCGTCATC
Organism: uncultured delta proteobacterium; assembly: GCA_963733715.1. Taxonomy (GTDB): domain Bacteria; phylum Desulfobacterota; class Binatia; order Binatales; family Binataceae; genus Binatus. Next base: position 110,930 of record CAVTEN010000015.1, on the reverse strand, counting down.
GCGATTACGATGGTGTGCCGAGCGGCGCCTTCTCGACGCCGGATTTCCGCAACGGTGGCATATCCGTCCATCTCGGGCATCTCACAGTCGAGCAGCACGATCGCGTAGTGCGTGCTGAACAGCGCTTCAATCGCGGCCTTGCCGCCGCCAGCCAGGTCGACGCGAAATCCCAACCTCTGGAGTTGCTTTTCGGCCACCTTCAAGTTGACCAGATTGTCATCGACCACCAGGATGCGCGCCGGGTCTTTCGACGGGTCAGGCGCGGAAGCCGCAATTTGAGGCACTGGCAGTGCCAGACTCGCAAATCGACGGTCCAGTACCGGCAGTCCCAAGCCAAGCAGCGCAATGAGGCTCTCGTACAGGCGCAAGGGCCGCACCGGCTTGGTCAGCCATCCATGGAAATCTTTGCGGCGGCGAGCGGCCAAAGCAGCGCTCTCACCGACCGGGCTCATCAGTAGGAATCGCGTTTTCGAAAGGGAAGGATCTGACCTGACCGCGCGAGCCAGCTCGGCAGCGTCCATCCCGGTCATGTCGGCATCCACGATGACTACCTGGTAGGGCCGATTCTGAGCGGCCTGCTGGCGCATCGCGGCCGCCGCTGTGTCTCCGCTCGCAGCGAACTCGGCGATCATCGCCCAGGATCTCAAGATGTTCGCGACGACTTCGCAATTGGTCGCATTGTCATCGACGACGAGTGCGCGCACTCCCGCCAGCAGCGAGGCTTTAGATTCCCGGGCCGGAGCCGTCACCGGCCGTCCGAATCTCGCTGTGAAAGAGAAGGTCGATCCCTTTCCCGGCTCGCTTTCAATTTCAATTTTCCCCTTCATGCCTTCGACCAGCTTCTTTGAAATCGTCAGCCCTAGACCCGTCCCGCCATATTTGCGCGTCGTGGACGCGTCGGCCTGCGAGAAAGGATCGAAAAGCCCGGCCTGTGCCGCCTTCGGAATGCCGATTCCGGTATCGCGAACCTCGAACCGAAAGCCCACTTCATCAGATGTTTCCACATCAGATGTTTCCGCCTGCCGGGAAACGCGGAGGATCACCTCGCCGGCGTGGGTGAATTTAAGGGCGTTGACCGAGCAGGTTGTTCAGGACCTGGCGCAGGCGATGCGGATCGCCCGAGATAGTCATTGAGACTTCGCCATCATACTCGAGCATCAGTTCGATGCCCTTGCGGCAGGCCTCTGTGGCGAACAATTCGATCGTACTCTCGAGGACGCTTGCCAGATCGAAATCGATTCGTTCGAAAACCACCTTACCTTCGTCGAGCTTCGAGAAGTCGAGGATGTCGTTGACGATGTTGAGCAGCAGATTGCTGCTCTCCGAGACCGTGCGCGCGAATTCCATCTGATCGGGAGTCAGGTCCGATTCGAGCAACAATTCAGTAAACCCGATTATGCCGTTGAGGGGTGTGCGAATTTCGTGGCTCATGTTGGTCATGAACTCGGACTTGATTCTCAAGGCGTCGAGTGCGGTCTCGCGCGCGGCCATCAGCTCCGTGTTCTTGGCTTCGAGTTCCGCGAGCAGGCCGGCGCGAGTCTCGGCGAGTTGCCCCATGGCCAGCGCCTCGGCGGCGGCGGCCCTGGTTTCATCGCGCAGTTGAACTTCGCGGGCTTGACGGTTGCGATCGGCGACCTGTTTGCGGCGCAGCAGATTGCGCAGCTGCGCCTTGGCGATCGCAAAGTCGGCAGACTTTACGACACAATCGTCGACCCCGGCGCTCAACGCTTCGCGGACCGTAGCGCTGGTTGGATCGCCGGTAAGTATTATCAACGGGATCGTCCGCCAGTCGGGAGAATCTCGTATTTGTCTGAAAAACGCCGGATCGGCCGACGAGCTTTCGATAAGTATGCAGTCGGCCCGGCGGACTACCAGCAGTTCGCGCGCCTCGGCGACCGATTGCGCGATCGCCATTTCGTAATCGTCGCTGAGCAACTCAGACGCAAGCTCGCGCAGATACGATGAGTCGCTCCCGATGCCCAGCAGTTTCTTGTTGCCGAAGAGGCTCTTTGCGCCGTCTGTCGCCCGCATCGCTTCGCGCGAGTGCGTAAGCGCGCCCAGTCGAACCAGCAACATGGCCTGGTCTTCGCTCTTGCGCATGAACGCGTCGGCCCCCGCCTCGAGCGCGCGGATCTCAGTGTCGGGATCGTCCGAATCGGTGAAGAAGACGCACGGAATCTCGCGCAGCACGGTATTGGATTTGATCCTGCTGATGAATGTCAGACCGTCGATACCGGCCATCTGACCGTCGACCACGATCGCGGCGGGCTGAATTTCCGCCGTCAGCCGCAATCCCTGGGCGCCACTCTGGCCTTCGACCAGGCGATATCCGTTGGGCTCGACGAGCTGCTTGAGCCACTGACGAAAGGCTTCGCTGGGATCGATCACGAGCAAGGTTAGGGAGTTGATGGATCGCCGCGTTCGTAGCGTCGCGCGCTTATCAGTTCGTTCGCACAACTCAGCAGATAGCGTTTGTCATACGGTTTGCCTACGTATTCGTCGGCGCCGGTCGTGAGCCCGCGCACGCGGGCGCGAACGTCCGCCTCGAGCGAGAGCAGGATTACAGGAATTGCGCGGGTTTCCACGGTCGCCTTCAACTCAGACAGGAACCCAACGCCGTCGCCGTCGGGCAACTGGACATCGAGCACGATCAAATCGAACAGGCTCTTCTGCAGGGCGGCGCGGCCTGCCGCCAGCGTGGCAGCGAGGATGCAGTCGTAACCTCGCCAGCCTCGAAGGCGCCTTTCAGGTCCATTCGGACGGTCAAGCTGTCGTCGATTACCAGTACGCTTGAGCTCATGGGTTTAGTGCGTCTCCAAGGCGTCGTCGCGCCATCTGGCAGAGCATGCCGGCCACGTCGGACAGCGGAGCAACGACCTGTGCGGCATCCAGGGCGATGGCTTCACGCGGCATCCCGAACACGATCGAGCTGGCTTCATCTTGCGCTATGGTCTGGCCGCCGCTCTGCCTGACGGCGAGCAGGCCGACGGCGCCGTCTTTGCCCATACCAGTCAGCAAACAGGCGATAGCTTGCGCGCCGCATTCACGAGCGACGGACTCGAACAGCTCGTCAATCGAGGGGCGACATAAATGGCGCGGCGGAGAATCGGTCACTCTGCAGGCGACCCGCTGTCGACTATCAGATGACGGTCGGGCGGAGCCATGATTATCTCGCCGCGGCCCGGTCGCGGCAGCGGCTCCCCATCGACCGCAACCCGCACCGGGAGATCTTCGAGCAGCGTTGCGATCCATTGAACCAGACCGGGTGAGAATTCCGGCGCGATGTGGATGACGAGCAGAATCGAGAGCGGAAAGTCGAGATGGAATTTGCGAAAGGATTTTTGCGATCGCAGGCGGGCCGCCGATTGACGCTCCGATGGCGACAATCAAAGCTTCATCGCTTTCGAGGACGGGAAGCGAAACTGCCTTCCGGTCGGCCGCGCGCTGCACCAAGGCCCCGTGGAGCGCCGGTTGACCGACGAACGTCGAATCGGCTTGATGCGGGAAACCATCTTCACCGCTGCGACCAATTCGCGTTCCCACGCCCCGTCGAGCTCGATTCCGGGGGCTTTTCGAGCACGTCGATGGCGCCGGCCGCAAGCGCATCGAAGGTCTGCAGGACCTGGCCGCGATTGGACGAGGCCGAGACCATCAGGATAGGCGTTGGACAGTTGGCCATGATGTATTCGGTGGCGGTGACGCCGTCCATCACCGGCATCATCACGTCCATGGTGATTACGTCGGGACGCAGCCGCTGGCACAGTTCGGTCGCGGAACGGCCGTCGCTGGCCTCCGCGATTACTTCGAGCGCGGGATCGGTGGATAGCGTCTGGATCAGGCGCTTGCGCACCGTGATCGAATCGTCCGCGACCAACACTCGAATGGTTGCCATCGCCTAGCCCACCAGGCTCCGAACGGTTTCAAGCATCGAGTCCTTGCTGAACTCGCCCTTGACTATGTATGCGCGGGCGCCTGCCTCGGCGCCGCGCCTGCGGTCGTCGGCGCCGCCGCGGGTGGTGACGAGGATCGAAGGAATCCCGAGCAGGTAGTCGTATTCGCGGGTCAGCGAGACGAACTCGAAGCCATTCATTCCGGGCATCTCGACGTCGCAGACGAAGAGGCTGTAGTGGCGCTCGCGAGCCTTGGCCATCGCATCCTCGCCGCTGACTGCCAGATCGACCTTGTAGCCGCCCGCCTCGAGGATGCTTTGCAGCAGCACGCGACTGGTTAGAGAATCGTCGATGACCAGGATGTGCGGAGTTGGACTCGGATCCGGCGATCGCGTTGCGAGGGGACCGCATTGGCGGCTTCGAGCAGCGCTTCGGGGTTGAGCACGAGTTGCGGATTTCCTTGCGCATCGAATACGGCGCCGGCGAGCGTAGTCACGCGGCCCGCGGCAGCGGGCAGCGGATGCACGATCACTTCACTGGCATGGATCACGCGGTCCACTCCGACCGCGAGGAGTTCCGCGTCGGCTTGAACGATTGCGGCCAGGCGCGGGCGCGAATCGGCGCCGGTCTGATGCGCGCCGCCGCATCGTGTCGGCGAGCCGGATAAATGGAATCGCGCGACCCTCGAAGATCAATGAGGAACGGCCTGCCAGCGAAACGATCGCATCGTCGTCGAGCCGCAATGCGCAATGAACCGCCTCGAGCGGAACCCAAATAAGCAAATCGTCAGCGCCGAGCAGGACCGCCCTGACTGACGAAAGCGAGACCGGTACTTCGATCTCGACACTGGTGCCGATGCCAACTTCAGTGCGGACCCCGACCCGGCCTTTGAAGCGGCCCGCGACCTCGCGAACCACTTCGAGACCGATTCCGCGGCCGGCCACTTCGTTGAGCGAGGCGCTGGTGGTCACTCCCGGGCTGAAAATTAGTTCGAGGGCGTCTGCCGAAGAGAGCGCCGCGGCACTGGCCGCTGACATTACTCCGCGATCGACAGCGGCGCGGCGAACCGCGTCGACATCGATTCCGGAACCGTCGTCGGAGCAGGTAAACAGGATTCGATCGGCGTGCCGCGCGATTTTGAGGCTGACTTCGCCGCAGGCTGGTTTGCCGCGATGCGAGGCGGTCTTGCGGACTCTCGATTCCATGTGCGACGGCATTGCGCACCAGATGTGCCAGAGCTTCTCCGATAGCCGAGAGCACGTGACTTTCGAGGCGCTGCTCGCGGCCCGAGGTGTGGAAGACGACCTGCCTTCCGAGCGTCTCGGCGGCGTCGCGCACCGCGCGCTCGAGGGCCGGGAACAGCAGGCTGGTGGGCAGCAACCGGAGCCGGTCGATATTGCCGCGAACTTCCGCGATCTCGCGATCGGTACTGTCGGCGCGCGTCCCCAAACCCTGACGTGCATGCTGAAGCGCCAGCCGCATCTCCTCGACGGTTTCGTGCAGGCCCGGCCCGGGTTTGGCATCGGTCAATTGCTGCTGAAAGGCCGCAAGCCGATCTTCGACCTGCTTGACCGCTTCGATTCCGCGGCGGATGCCGTCGAGCTGGACCGCGGTTTCGGAGACGCCGCTCAGCAGCGCGTCCATCTCGGCAACGCCGACGCGGACGCGCTCGAACGGCTCCAGCGCCGACGGGCGCGATGGCGCACCGGCGGGTGGTGGCGGGTCGAGTGCATTTATCTCCGACGAAATTATATCGACTTGCTCCAGCAGCCGGCCGATCTGTTCCCTGCTGACTGCGTCGGGGGAGCCGCGATGGGGTGCCAACGCGTCCTCCATCGCATGTGCAATCTCGGCGATACGGGGCAATCGGACAACCCGCGCGGCACCCTTGAGCGTGTGCGCCTGGCGGAGCAGACGCGCGACCGCTTCCGCTCCGGCGTCGCCTCTTTCGAGCCCGAGGATATCGTGGCTCAGATCTGAAACGATCTCACGCGCTTCGATCTTGAAATACTGGTAGAGATTTTCGTCGGGCATAAGTCGCTATCCGATTACGCCGCATCCACGGAGGCCGGCGCTCCGGTCTTTTCGACAATTTTCCCGGCGATTGAGCTGACGTTCAGCAGCCACAACTGCGACGAGCCGGAGCCGACCGCATCGGTTGCATGCGGCGGCGCCCCGGTACTTACCGGGCTGAGCTCAGCGCGTGGCACCATCATGGTTCCCGTGACCGCGGTGAATGCGAGTGCAATTTCCTTCTCGCAACGGCAGAGCACCATCCATTGATTCTGCTCGATGCTCAACTCCGGACTGCCGATCATGGCGGCAAGACTGTAGACCGCGACCATCCGGCCCTTCAGCCCGGCGATGCCCAGTAGTTCGGAATCCGCGCCGGGGATCGGCACGATGGTCTGGGCACGGGCAAGTCCGGCAAGATCGGCCACCTTCAGGGCGAACCGGGCCGTGCCGATGCGCACGATTAACAGATGCACGAGTTCCTGGCCGCGCTCGACCAGCGGTTGCTGAAAGGTCAGGTCAAACGCCCGCTTCAGGTCCTCGAACTTCAGTACGATGTCGGTCTCGATCAATTCGGTGCCTCACACAGGCGCAATTCGGAAGCGCAGAGATCGATAAGAGTGCTGCGACTGAAGCCGCCACCGAACAGCAGGACGCGGGCAGGATCCTCTTGTGCGAGCAGCATCGAGGCATTCTGAAGCTCGCGCCGCGCACCCGGCAGGTCGCCCTCGCGCCGGAACATGAGGCCGAGCCGCAAGTGAGGCATCGCGAATGCCGAGTCGAGGTAAACCCCGACCCGGTAGCTGTCGATCGCGGCTGCGCGCCGGCCACCGTGCTCGTGACAGAGGGCGGTCAGGTAATGCGCGGCCGCATTGAGACCGTCCAGCGCGAGTAAGGAGGAGCAGAGCGCGGCGGCCTGATCGAGCTTCCCTCGTTCCACCTGGATGATAGCCGTCAGCAGGAGCACGTCGGGGTCGAGCCGGTCCGCGGGCGCAAGCGCCTGCAGAGTAGCCAGCGCCTCGTCGTACTGTTCCGCCTTCATCAGAGCTGCACCGAGGCTGAGGCTCGCACCCTTTTCGGCCAGGCTCGCCGTCTCGAGCGAAGACGGAGCAGGTTCGGCGAATGAGGGCTTAGCTGAAGTCGCGCGCGATGACGACGTGGAAAGGACCGACGCGGTCAGGCGGTCGCGCGACACCGATGGCATCAGCTGCCGCAATGTATCTTTGCGCGGACTTACCGGCCACGCGCCCGGCCTCAGCGAGGCGGGCGGTCCGCTGGGGTTGCGCAGCACGTAGTAAAAGGCGCCCTGCGCATGCTCTACATGAAACGACTGCGAGATTCCGCGCAGCGGCTCGGCGTGGCTTAGAAAGAGAAATCCGTCCGGCGCGAGCGCGCGGGCAAAGCGCGCAATTACTTCGCCCACAACCCGCGCTGACAGGTACATAATTACGTTGCGGCAAAAAACTATGTCGAAACGATTAGGCTGCCAGAATTGATAGTCTTCGTGGGCGATATTGCGTTCCTCGAACTGCACCATCGCCAGCACGCTTTCATCCAGTACAAACTGGCTGCGTTCGCTGCGGAAATATTTCTCGACGCATTCCGGCGGCGTCGCGCGCATCGCCCAGGCCGAATAGCTCCCGCGCCGCGCCTTCGTCAAAGCTTCCGGGTTGATATCGACGGCGAGAATCGAGACTTCGGCGGGAGCCGACGGGCCAAGCTCCCGCAGCGTCATCGCCAGCGTGTAAGGTTCTTCACCGGTGGAACATCCGGCGGACAATATCCGGATTGGCCGGGCGCGATCGCTTCGGGTCAGCCGCGGTATCGCGACCTCGGAAAATACGCTGAGCTGCTCAGGGCTGCGGAAGAAATAGGTCTCGCCGATGGTAAGCTTCGCGGCGAGCTCGCGCAGCTCCTCGTGCATCGATACATCGGACCCAAGGCGCTTAAGGTAGGCGTCGAAGCTGCGGCATTGCAGCGCGCGCATCCGCGCCGTCAGGATAGCCTCCAACTCGGTGAGCGATGAACTAGCAGTACTGAAGGCCGAGGCGTTGCTCGATCAATTCCGCGAACCGCATCAGTTTCGCGTCGCCGATAGCCGAGTCAGTCCCCATCATGAATTCTCTAGCCGCGCCAGTTCCTTGCTCCGTGATGATTCGCGATCCGTCGAGGACCAGCATGAGTTCGCCGTCAAGCAGGCCGATCGCGGTGAGCACCTCGGGATGAGCTTGCAGCAGCAGCGGCGGAACTTCGGAAAGCATGATGCGATCGAACTCTCGCACGCCGATTATCGACTCGACCGCGAGTCCTACGACCCGCGCGCCGACGCGCAGCGGTAACCACCCGCGCCTGCTTAACTTCGGCCGAACCGGCTCCAAGCAGGATTCCGAGATCGACTACCACGACCGTGGCGCCGCGAATCACGGCCACTCCCTGCACCCATTCGGGGGCGCCGGCTATAGCCGTGATCGGCGGGCTGCGCAGAGTCTCGATAACGCTCGCCAGCGGTAGCGCGCAGAACAGATTGCCCGATCTAACCAGCACCACCGCCAATCGCGTGGAAGATAAGCTTGCCTCGGGTGCGATCGTCGTCAATTGAACACGCGATTAGTCCTTGGCGGGACGGCTGCAATTTCCGCTCCAAGCTGAGCGAGCGATCGCATGGGATATTGACGAGCTATGAATGCTTTCAGGGACGCGCTACCTGTGAATAAGGTGTGCTGCCCGGCACATAGTTTATCTTCGGCGTGGTGACCGATTAGTGCCATTCGCCAATTAAATGTCGCGAATTTCTGAGCTATCGGCGATTAATTCGCGTTCGATAGCGACGCTAGTCTCCCGAATCCGCGGCACGACCTATGCTCCCCCAACGCGAGCAACGCAGCCACGGAGGCAATTAGCAGGATGAATCGATCAAGGTCGTTTGGCGTTTTGATCGCGCTTGGGTTCACAGTTTCGTTTGTCATGCTGTTAGTCGTCGCGACTGTCGGATACTTCAGTATCGCGCGAATTTGGAACAACGCTCATAAGATGGGGCAGACCTATGAGGTGATCGATCAGCTTTCCAAGCTGACATCGGTCCTTAAGGACGCGGAGACCGGCCAACGCGGCTACCTGCTAACCGGCAACGATACTTATCTCGAGCCTTATAGGCTGGCTGACGCTTCGATCGACAATGTTATAAAGCAACTGCGCGACTTGACCGCCGACAATCCGGCTCAGACACGTCGCCTCGAGCAAGCTTTGCCCCTGATTCAGTCCAAGATGGCGGAGCTCAAGCAGACCATCGACCTTCGGCGCACCGAAGGCTTCGACGCGGCCTTGAAAGTGGTTGCGACCGGCCAGGGAAAAGGCTTTATGGACAACATAAGGCAAGTGGCCTCGCGATGGATGACGAGGAAAGAAATTCGTTGCGGGTAGAAAAAACCCGGACGGACTTCAGTGCGAACCTCTCGGAGACGACCATAATTTCGGCATCGATGCTCGCCTTTGTACTGACCGGGCTGGTCGGATGGTATCTTACCAGTTCATTGACCCGGCAGATCGGATCAGCGGCCGCGCTCCTGCAAAGTTCGTCCGGCGAGCTTCAGGCCGCCGCCAATCTACAGTCTTCCGGCTCAACCGGGCAGGCGACGGCAGTGAACGAAATCGCCACCACCATCAACGAACTCCTCTCGACCTCCCGCCTCATTGCGGAAAACGCGCAACGGGTCGCCAAAGTCGCCCAGGAAACTTCACTGACTGCGAGTCGCGGCGACGAGACCGTCCAACGTACTACGCAATCGATCGCCGGCATAAAGACCCAGGTCGATGTAGTAGTCGTTCACGTACTCGAACTCGGCAAGAAATCCCAGCTGATCGGGAGCATCACCGAGATGATCAACGAACTAGCCGAGCAGACCAATATCCTTGCGATAAATGCGACGATCGAGGCCGCAGGCGCGGGCGAATGGGGCAAGCGTTTTGCGGTAGTGGCGGACGAAATTCGCAAGCTCGCGGATCGTGTCAGTGTTTCATCGAGTGAAATCCGCCAGTTGCTGGACAACATCCGGGCCTCTGCCAGTTCCACTATCGCGGCGACCCAGGACGGTTCGAAACTGGTCGATGCGGGCGTGCGCGAGTTCGCCGAAGCTGCGGTGTTATTCAGGCAGATCGCCGCTCTGGTCAGTACCGCCAGTGAGGCGGCGCGCGAAATCGAATTGAGTACCGAACAGCAGGCAAGTGCGGTGGATCAGGTCCGGGTTGGAGCATCGGATCTGGTGCAGACCGCGCATGAGACCGATACCAGCTCGAAGCAAGTTCTGAAGACCTCCTCCGAACTCGCAGGTCTCTCCAGAGAACTGGTCATGATGGTCCGCTCCAACGGCTATCACGCAGGAAATGGCAGAGCGTCGATATAGGGCAGCGACACGCAATAGCTCGTTCGCGATGCGCGAATCATCGCTGGCGGATCAAGAAAGAAGTGAGTTTCCCAATCGAGCCGCATCGGCTGGAGTTTGCGTTGCGGCGGTCTTTCCACTTTTGATGTCCGAGGCGGCGGCGGCCATGCATCGAAGCTTGACGATCTCGTGCGGATAGCCGGCTAGCACGTTGCTCAAAATTCGATACACCTCGACATTCACCACAAGGTCGGTATGCAGACCGTCGACTTCATAACTATCGCCGTTCTCGGTGGTAGAGAACCTCCAATCAACTATCCCGTCGTGGCGAGAATAGATCGAAGTGAAGCGAACGCCGCGCGGCAACTGGGATCCGCGAGATTCTTCAGAAAAGTCGCAGGTACATCGTTCCGTTCCGCAGCCCTGCGGCGCCTCGATGAACTTCTGAAAAAATGAATGAATCGCGAACAGCGCCGGCCGTATTTCCGGGGTGACAGCCTGCCATCCATCGCGCAGTGGCGAACCAATCGCGATGACATGGCGGACAGATCAGGACGCTGCCGAGCGAGAGCGCAGGCGACCAGTCCACCCAGGCTATGACCGATGATAGCAATCCGGCCTCCCGCATCTTTCGAAATTTCTTCCAGACGACCCAGCATGCGCTCGACCTTGCGCTGCGGGCATCCAACGTTGATGTTGATTCCCGAAAGGTGAGTGCGATAGCCGATTTGTCGTAGCCATCGCGACATCGTACTGAACGTCCAATCGCCAGAGCTAAAGCCCGGAATCAATAAAATCGCGTCGCGTCGACCCTTTGGAACTCCCTCTCCGTTAAAGATGGGATCCGAAAGAAGCTCCGAACGCTTGCTGCTGTAATCCCGGTAAGCGTCGTATATCAGCGTTGGTACAGCCATGTGGCTTCCTGCTATCCATACAGCAAAACTCGCGCCGGATTGATCAGCCCGCAATCTCTTACAGTGCTTGAGCTTCTTTGCGGGCGAGAATGTAAAATTTACATACCGAGGGCTCCAGTAGTTGGCGGTGGACGTCCTCCGGGATTGGTTCGCTCCCTTTACGGTAATAGCGTTGGAAGCGTGAATCTCCTCGTGAACCCGCCGGTGCTGCCGATGCTCGCGAAGCGGATTGACGAGTTACCGGCGGGCCAAACCTGGATCTTCGAACCGAAGTGGGACGGGTTTCGCGCGTTGATCTTCCGCGACGGTGACGAAATCCTGATTCAGAGCCGCGATGCGAAATCGCTGAATCGGTACTTTCCCGAGTTGCTCGAGCCGCTGCGCGCGCAGCTGCCCGCTCGATGCGTTCTCGACGGCGAAATCGTCATCGCAAAGAACGACGGGCTCGACTTCGAGGAATTGCAGCTTCGGATTCATCCGGCTGCCTCGCGGGTGAAACTCCTTTCGCAGCAGAGTCCGGCATCGATCGTCTTCTTCGACCTGCTATGCGAAGGGGACCGCGATTGGCGGATTGAACCGTTCGAGCGGCGGCGCGAAAAGCTGGAGTCGTTGCTGGCAAGCGCGACGCCGCCAATCCATCTGACTCCGGCAACCCGTGAACCGAGTGTCGCATCGGATTGGTTCAAGCGTTTTGAAGGCGCGGGCCTCGACGGTGTAATGGCCAAGCCGATTTCCGGCACCTATCAACCTGACAAGCGCGTGATGTTCAAGGTCAAGCATGAGCGCGACTGCGATTGCGTCGTGGCCGGCTTTCGATGGCACAAAGGCGGCGAAGGCACGGCGGTCGGCTCGCTGCTGCTCGGCCTGTATGACGATTCGGGCGCGCTGCAACACGTGGGAGTATGCGCGAGCTTCACCCAAGCCAAGCGCCAGGAGCTGGTGAAATTTCTGGCTCCCTATCGGCGCGACGCCCTCGCCGATCATCCGTGGAAGTCGTGGGCGGAGCCAACTTCAAATGACGCAACGCATCGGATGCCGGGAGGCCAGAGCCGCTGGAGCCACGGCAAGGATCTATCGTGGGAGCCGCTCCGACCCGAGCTGGTAGTCGAAGTCGCGTACGAGCATATGCAGGGCACCCGCTTCCGTCACATGGCGCAGTTCCGCAGATGGCGCACCGACAAGCAGCCGCGCGATTGCACTTACGCGCAGCTCGAAGTGGTTCCGCCGCACGAGCTGAAGGCGATTTTTGCAGGAGACATCTGAGCGCCTCACGCGCTCAAGTAGTTTTCTTCGACGCGTGCATCTTGCGCCATTCGCGAGTTGGGTCGTCATCAGGATCGGGAGTTTCATTCAGAGGCCGTAGCTCTTCGGGCACATGGCGCAGGTTGATTCGGATCCGCGTCCAGCTCGACGATCTGCCGCGCATCGAATCGACCAGCACGTCATCGGCGGCGAGAAGCTTCGCAACCTCGGGATGTTTGCGCTTCCATCTCTCCAGACCCGTGAGCGCGGCCTCCTTGCTTGGCGAGTTCGCGACGACGATCAGCGGCATCTTCGTTCGCGGCGCCTTTGCGACGGACTTGGCGCGCGAAGGTGCAACCCGGCGCGGTTCGCTCTCCGTCTTGCGAAAGTGCGGAGGCCAAGGCGCGTCGCCGAGACCCGCGGCCTCGTCACGCGCCGCAAGCTCGAGTAATTTATCGAGGGAACCGGCCGCCTCGTCGATGCCTTCATGCGGATCGCCGATCTCAGCGAACCGTTTCGGAATTGTGAGCACAGTAAAGTCCGACGGCTCGCAGTCGGGAACCTCGTGCCAGTGAAGTGGCGCCGAGACGCGAGCGTCGGGCACCGGCCGCACAGAATACGCAGAGCAGGTCGTGCGGTCCTTCGCGTTCTGGTTGTAATCGAGGAACACGCCATGCCGCTCCTCTTTCCACCATTTCGATGTGGCTAGCGTGGGCGCGCGCCGTTCGACCGCTCGTGACAGAGCGAGCGCGGCGCGACGCACCTCGTCGAAGGTCCATCGCGGATGAATCCGCACATTGATGTGAATCCCGCGCGACCCGCTGGTCTTGGGCCAGCCGCGCAGGCCCATCTCGTCCAGCAGCGATTTCACCTCGAGCGCGACCGTGCGCACGTCCGCCCAACTGACGCCGGGACCAGGATCGAGATCGACCCGCAACTCGTCGGGATGATCGAGATCGCCGGAGCGCACCGGATGCGGATGCAGCTCGATGCATCCAAGATTGACGATCCATGCAAGCCCGGCGGCGTCATCGACGACGATTTCTTCGGCAGTGCGTCCTGACGGGAACGCGAGCGTTATCGTTCGCAGCCACGAAGGGCGCTGTGCCGGTGCGCGCTTCTGATAGAACGCCTCACCTTCGGCGCCGTTGACGTATCGCTTGAGGACGATAGGACGGTCGCGGATTCCGCCGAGCGCGCCCGGCGCGATCGACAAGTAGTAGCGAACGAGATCGAGTTTCGAGAGCTTGGTCTGTTTCGAGAAGTACAGCTTCTCAGGGTTACTGACACGGACCTCGTGTCCGTCGATCGAGAGCAACTCGGTAGCGTCTTCTTTGGGCACAAGCTAAGTCTACAAACCATTGGCGCGATGTGACAGGTTTTGTTCAGACACTCGTCACGGACCAATTGAAAGCTCAATGAAGATCGCGACCTACAACGTCAACGGCATCGGTGCTCGCCTACCGGCGCTCATCCGCTGGCTCGCGGAATTCAAGCCGGATGTTGCGTGCCTTCAGGAATTGAAAGCGCCGCAGGAGAAATTTCCGGAAGCCGCTATTCGCGACGCCGGCTATGGCGTGATCTGGCATGGGCAGAAGAGCTGGAATGGTGTCGCGATCCTCGCGCGTGGCGCCGATCCGGTCGAGAGTCGTCGCGCCCTTCCCGGCGATCCGGAGGACCTGCACAGCCGCTATATCGAGGCGATGATCAATGGCGTGCGGGTCGGATGCCTGTATCTACCCAACGGCAATCCCGCGCCTGGCCCGAAGTTCGATTACAAATTGCGATGGTTGGAACGCCTGACGAAACACGCACAAGAACTGCTCGCCACGGCGGAGCCGGTCGTTCTCGCCGGCGACTACAATGTTATCCCGACCGAAATTGACGTCTACAAGCCCGAACACTGGATTAAGGATGCGCTCTTTCTGCCGGAGGTCCGGAGCGCGTTTGCCGATCTTGTTGCGATGGGCTGGATCGACGCGTTGCGCAAGCTACATCCAGATGAGCGCATCTATACATTTTGGGATTACTTCCGAAATAATTATGCGCGCGACGCGGGCCTGCGCATCGATCATCTGCTGCTGAGTCCGTCGGCAGCGCCGCGTCTGGTCGGTGCAGGCGTCGATCGCGAAGTCCGCGGATGGGAAAAAGCGAGCGACCACGCGCCGACCTGGATCGAGATCGCGGACGGAGCATGATTTCGAGAGTTGGCGATCAAGAACGTTTTTCGAAAATTCGTGCGTAGGTCTTTTGCGTGGCAGCGGCCTGATCCTGCGCCTTCTTCCGCTCCTCCGGCGTCGCCATCTCCGCGATCATTTTGCGCTCGAGAGCGAGGGCGTCTTTCAGCGGCAATTCGACGCCGCGATTAATCAACTGCTTTGCAGTCTTGAGCGCATAGGCAGCTCGCTCGATATAGACAGCCGCGATTTTCTCGCACTCTTTGATCAGCTCCGCAGCCGGCGCCACGCGATTTACCAGACCCACGCGGAACGCTTCTTCGGCGCGTCCATGGAAGTCCGCTGAAAATCATCTCCTTCGCAATGCCGGCTCCCACCAGGCGCGGAAGTCGCTGCGTTCCTCCGCCTGCGGGCAGCGCGCCGAATCGAATTTCCGGGAGACCGATAGTCGCAGTATCGGAAATAACTCTGATGTCGCATGCGAGCGCGATTTCGCATCCACCGCCCATCGCGGCGCCGTTGATCGCGGCAATCACTGGAACTCGCGATTCCTCGAGCGCGCTAAAGATGTCGCGCCGTGGCGTCACAAAGTCTCCGCCGCCCTGTCGCTCGGCGCCGCTCGACGCCCGCTGCTGGGCGCGCTCCGCGAAATCTCGCAAGTCGGCGCCGCCACAGAAATGCTTGCCGGCACCCGTTACGATGACGACTCGATACTCCTCGTCGGTTTCGACCTGTTCCATCGCAGTGACGACATCGTGCATGAGCTGAAGGCTGATGGTGTTCGCGCGGTCGGGACGATTCAGCGTCAGGTAGCCGATTCCGTCCTTGCGATCGAGAATTATCGTCTCGTATTTCATACGCTCTCCATCATCGACTACATTGCGAACGAATAGCCGCCGTTAACCGGAATTGTTTGTCCCGTGATCCAGCTCGACGCATCGGAGCTTAGAAACAAAATCATGTTGGCCGCGTCCTCCGGCTCGCCGATGCGCTTGATCTGGTAGACCTTCAGCATCCGCTTGACCGCTTCCGGATCCGATGTGGCGCGCTCGATAGCCGGCGTGCGCGTCGCACCCAGCGCGACACAATTCGCAGTGATTCCCGCGCGGCCAAGATCCTTCGCGACCGCTCGCATGAAGCCCGCGGCGCCCGCCTTGGCGCCCGAGTAGATCTCCAGATGAGGTTCACCGACCCGGCCCGCATCCGAAATTACAGTCACGATCTTGCCATACTTGTTGGCGATCATTCCTGGCCCCGCGATTCGCACGCAGTTCAGGACGCCGAAAAGATTGGTACCGAGGAAGGCCTCCCAGTCTTTGGGCTCCTGCTCCCAGAAGGGTTTGCGCGCGACAGCGCTCGGATCGGCGCCGGCGTTGCCCGCGTTGTTCACCAGGATGTCGACTTTGCCGAAAGCCGCGCGCGCTTTTTCGAACATCGCAGTGACCGACGCAAAGCTGGTCACGTCGCATTGCACCGCGATCGCTTTGACGCCGAGTTTTTCCACTTCGGCGGCGACGGCCTCGGCGCGCTCGAGGCGGAAATCGTTGACGACCACGCCGCCCGCATTGTTCTCCGCGAAGCGAAGTGCGACCGCGCGTCCCACGCCTTGTCCAGCGCCGGTCACCAGGCCGACGCGTCCTTTGAGATCAAGAATGTTATTGCTCAAGTTATTCCCTCCAGATGATTAGGCGAGTATTCCCGCCTCGCTCAATTGCGCGATCTCCGCGTCCGACATTCCGAGGACGGTCGCCAGCACTTCCTTGGTATGCTCGCCGATTCGCGGCCCGCGCCGAGTCGGGGCAAGCGAGGTGCGATCGAGCGAGAACCGCGGGCCCTCGATTTCCGCTTCGCCGAAAACCGGATCGTTGATCTTGTTGAGATGACCCGCCTCGCGAAGATCGACATCGCGCGCGAGATCGCCGCTGCGGCTCACGACATGCGCCGGAACGCCTCGCCGCTTGCAGGCGATGCTCGATCGCCTCGGCTTCCTGCTCACGCGTCCACGTCGCAGATCGCCGCATCCATCTCATCGCGATTGCGCAGCCGACCGACAATAGTGTCGAACTTCGCGTCGCGCAGTTCCACAATCACCGAGCGAAGTGCCTGCCAATGCGTTGGACGACGACGCGTCGATCGCAATCCATCGATCCTCGCCGCTGCATGGATACAAACCTTGCGGCGCATGCAGCGGCGATCCCGCGATGCCGCGGCGCTCGGGAATCGTGCCATTCGCGGCGTATTCGTAGTATGCGGGCATCATGAACTGGATTCCCGCCTCGGCCTGCGCGATATCGATGTAACATCCCTCGCCGGTGCGCGATCGGCGATGCAGCGCGGCCAGGATGCTCGCCACGATAAACCGCGGCGCCACCGCATCGGTCCACGGACCAAACGGCCCCGCCGGCGCGCGATCGGGCCATCCGATTTGATAGGTCGCGCCCGACATCGCGGCGCCCATCGTGCCGACGCCGCTGGTGCCCTTTGCATACGGCCCGGTCTGCCCGAGCATGCTGGTCGACGCCATGATGATCCGATCGTTGCGCTGCTTCAGTTCCGAATATCCGAGCTGAAGCGTTTCCAGCACGCCGGGTGTGAAGCTCTCGAGCACGACGTCCGCCCATTTCGCGAGTCGCAAAATGATCTCGCGACCCTCGGGCCGGCGGATATCGATCGCGATACATCGCTTGCCCGCGTTGAGATTGTGATAGCTAATCGAGCGTTCGGGCCCAGTCTTCCCGTCCTTGAACGGACCGAGCGTGCGCACCGGATCGATGCGGTTGGAGCTTTCGACCTTGATCACATCGGCGCCCATGTCGGCGAGGTAGCGGCCGCTGGCCGGCCCGACCATCACCCAGCTCAAATCGAGCACGTTGACGCCATCGAGTGGTGCCGACATCCTAGATTGCTCCTGCGACGAACAGCGCCTGAATTTCAGTTTTCGAAAGTCCGAGTTCCGCTTCGAAGATCTCGACGGAGTGTTCCGACAACTTCGGCGCCGGCCGTTTGATCTCGATCGAGAAGTTCGAGAACTGCGCAAAGCGCGCGGGCGCGTCGATCTCGCGGCCCGCATCGACACTCACCGGCGTGAAAAGCCCGCGCTCGCGATACTGAACGTATTCGGCGACGTCCTTCATGTGCATCACGGGCGATGCGAGCAGTCCGAGGCGACGCGACGCCTCCGCCAGTTCCGCCTTGCTCTTCGATCGCGCGAGCGACTTGAGCCCGTCGACCAGCGCTTGCAGATCCGATGGCGACACTTTTCGCGACGACAGGTCGCTGATGAACGACGGCCAGTTAATCTCGGCGATTCTGCGATCCGCGTGCCCCTCTTCAGCCGCCCACTTCGCAAGCCGCTGCGTCATCTGCCCGAAAACCGGGCCGAAGCCGATCGTGATCAACGTGTATCCATCCGCGCACTCGTACACGCTCGGGACTTGCACGCCGGCAATCGTCATCGCGCCTTGCGAGCGTTTGCCCTCCGGATTTCCAGAACCCGGAACGAGCGCCTGGCCGAACGAACCCATCATCGCCGCGATCCTTGCCGAGACGTCAGCGCGCTGCCCAAGCCCGTCGCGGTCGCGCGCGATAAGTCCCGCGAGCACCGCGATCGCCGCATCCGCGCCCGCTTCCATCATTGCTTGCGGCACGGGGAAGAAAAGCGGTGGGCGATCACGGTCTCCTGTCATCACAGGCGCACCGCTCGCCGCCATCACGGTGAAATCCGTCGCCGCATACTCGCTCTTCGGGCCGGTCCGCACGAACGGCGCGATCGTGCATCGGATCACGCGCGGTGAAAGTTCGATCGCATCCAGGAGCGATCTTCCGCCGCCACCAGCCGTTTCGATTACTACGTCAAACTTCGCGACGAGATCTCGCATCATCGCCTTCCCGTCTGGCGACGAAAGATCCAGCGTGACTCCGCGCTTGTTGTAGTTGAGCGCGTGCCAGGTGAGGCTCCGCTCGATTCCGGGAATGTCGTCGAGGAAAGGCCCAAGTCGCCGGCCGGGCGATCCTGCAGGCGGCTCGACTACGACGACATCCGCGCCGAGGTCCGCGAGGATTCTCCCCGCCAGCATCGTCTCGGGCGCGGAGATTTCCAGCACGCGAACGTCATCGAGCATGCGCCGGCCTCAAGCTTCGTTCGATACTTAGAATCAGCTCGCGACAGACCTGGTCGATATCGAACGCGCGCGGCTTCATCAGATGCTGCACCACCAATCCTCGCAGCATCCCGACAAACAGCGCGGAGTATGCGGCGGGATCGACATCGCTGCGAATCTCGCCGGCCTTCATTCCGCCTTCGATCAACTTCTGCACCGACATCCGAAACTTACGATCGGCCTCCGCCATCTCGCCTCGAATCTCGCGCAGCGGTCCGAGCGCCTCGCCAATCAGCACGTACATCGCGTTGCGATCGCTCGCGACCGCCGAGCGCAAATAGGTTTCCGCCGTAACAGTCAGCGCCTTCAACCCATGGCGCCCGGACAATGCAGGCTCCAGCTTTTTTGCGAAGTCGTGCTGCAGGCGTTCGGTCACGGCGCGCACCAGCGCTTCTTTCGATCCGAATCGATGGCTGACGAGTCCGTGGCTGTAACCGGACAAATCGCCAATTTCCACCAGCGTCGTCCTGCTGCCGCCCTGCCGTTCGATCAGTTTGAATGCGGCATCGAGCATCCGCTGGTCGGAGAGCTCGCGTCGCTGCGCTTGTGTGCGCCGCCGGCGTGCGTGCGCTTTTTGATTGAGATGATATGGCCATTGAGGCGGACGATACATACTTGCTGGTCAGCATGCAAGTATTGACGCGGGCGAAAAGTTCGTCGTATCATCGCGCCCGGAGAAACCCATGCCCAATCGAAAAGCCGTTCATCCCGAACTCTACTCGCCCGACTCCGCCGGCGTTCCCTCTCTAACTGGCGGCAGGTGTCGCGCCTGCGGGTACGTCTTCTTCCCGCCGCAACGTTATGGATGCGAGTCATGCGGCGCGCCGCCCGAAAAACTCGAGGCCGCGGAATTGCGCGGATGCGGCAGGCTTCATTCGTATGCGACCGTTCATCTTCATCAGGGCAAGGATATCGAGGCACCGTTCACCGTCGGTCTGATCGTCCTTGACGAAGGCCCTGCCATTCGATCGTTACTGACCAGCCGCACTGATGATGGACTTACCATCGGCGATCGCATGAACAGCGTGCTGGTCGCGGCCGGTAACGATCCCGACGGCAACGAGATGGTCGAGTTGCGTTTCGCGCGGGCAGAGGCGGGCCGGTGAAACAATGAAAAAGAATCTTCGCGACATGCGTCCGGTCTACGTCGTCGGCATCGGCCTCCATCGCTATCAGCGCCTCAGCGATACTCCTTACGTGACTCTCGGCCTTACCGCGGTGCGCGAGGCTCTTGCGGATGCTGCCCTTGAATGGCGCTCTGTGCAGTCGGCCTACACTGGCACGGCGCTGATCGGGATGGCGGCGTCGCGGCCGATGCTGCGTCATCTCGGCGCGACTGGAATTCCGATGGCGCAGGTTGAGAACGCGTCGGCGTCCGGCTCGACCGCATTTCGGCAGGCGTGTATCGACGTCGCGAGTGGGTTGACCGATGTTTCGCTCGCGATTGGCGTGGACAAGCCGGGACCGGTTGCGATGGCGCCCGGCAAAACCCGCATGCGCGACCTGGTCGGCTCTCGCGTGGTGCCGTTCACGCATTTCGCGCTGCTCACGCAGGAGTACATGACTCGCTACGGCGTCAGCGCCGAACAGATCGCGCAGGTCGCGGTCAAGAATAATCGCAACGGCGCAAACAATCCGTATGCGCAGCGTCAAAAGGCCGTGACTCTCGACGAAGTGATGGCCGGTCCCGCAATTTCAGGATCGCTGACGCGCCTGCAATGCTGCCCGGTCGGCGAAGGCGCAGCCGCGGTTATCGTAGCGTCCGACGATGCGATCGCAGAACTCGGGATCGATCGCGAGCGCGCAATCAAAGTCATCGCGTCGGTCACGAAGACCGAGCAAGTTTATCGCGACGCGAAAAATTTCGATGCCGAGCTTACTCGCGAGACGGTCGAGCAGGCATATCGCGAAGCCGGCATTGCACCTCGCGATCTCGATCTGATGGAGCTACACGACGCGTTCACGATCGAAGAGCTGTTGTACACCGAGGCGATGGGCCTGTGCGCGTCAGGCAAGGCCGCGGGCGCAATCGCGGCGGGCGAATTCGATATCGGTGGACGCTGCGCCGTGAGCGCGTCGGGGGGATTGCTCGCGATGGGCCATCCGATCGGTCCGACCGGCGCGGGGCAGATAGCCGAGATCACGCGCCAGTTGCGCGGCGAAGCGGGCGTCCGCCAACAGCCCAACGCGAAGACCGGACTTGCGCACATGGTGGGAGTCGGCGCGGTTTGCGTCGTGCATATTCTGCAAAAGGACGTGTGAACGATGCTGTCGAATCGTCTGCCGGACAGAATTGCGAACCGTCTTCGGCTCCCGTTGATTGCCGCCCCGATGCTCTCGGTCTCCGGACCCGATCTAACGATCGCGGCGTGCAAGGCTGGTGTCATCGGATCGTTTCCGCTCGCGAATGCCAGAACGGTCGACGGCGTCGAGGCATGGCTGAAGCAAATCGAAACTGAGCTCGCTCGAGCGACAGAAGAAACTCGCGAAGGCCCTCCCGCACCGTTCTGTCCCAACTTGATCATCAAGCGTGCGCAGATGCGGGACGAACTGCACGCGCTGGTGAAGCATCGAGTTGAGATGGTCATCACCAGCGTCGGATCGCCGGTCGAAGCGATCGGCCCGCTTCACGACGTCGGATGCATCGTGTTCGCGGACGTCGCGACGCTTCACCATGCTGAGAGGGCGATTGCCGCCGGCGTCGATGGCCTGATCCTGCTGACGGCGGGCGCGGGCGGACAGACCGGATGGCTCAATCCGATTGCGTTCGTCCGTTCGGTTCGTGCGATGTTTGCGGGACCGATCGTGCTGGCCGGCGGAATCTCGGACGGCCACGCGCTGTGGGCTGCCGAGGTGCTCGGTTGCGATCTCGCGTACATGGGAACCAAGTTCATTGCGACGCACGAGAGCATGGCGCCAGCCGCGTACAAGAAGATGCTGGTTGAATCCGGGATGGACGATGTGATGCTCACGCAGGCCTTCACCGGTCTGGACACCAACATGTTAAAGCCCTCAATGGTCGCTGCTGGGCTCGATCCGTCAACCCTGCCGCCGCGCGTGTCGCACGAAGAGGCCGCGAAGAAGTTCAGCAGTATGGCGGTGGCCGAAGGTCCGCGCCGCTACAAAGACATCTGGAGCGCCGGCCATTCGATCTCGGGCGTCGACAGGATTCAAAGCGCGGCAGAATTGGTAGACCGGACCCTCGCGGAATACCTGGCAGCGCGCGATCATACGTCCCGCCTCTTGTCGCAGTAAGATCCTGGCTGGGTCTTGGTACCCGGTGCGTTTGACATTCTCGATCCATCGGTCGTAAAACAGCAATGGTTCAACCAATCGAAGCGATAGATATTCGCGAGGGTCGTCATGGAACAAACTACATACGAAGTGGATGAGAAGAACCGCTATCGTATCGAAACCCCCGGCCATGAAGGATGGACGCGCACGGCAAGACCCGACGATCCGAACAAGTATCTGATGGTGTCGGCGGACTGCCACGCCAACGAGCCGGGCAGTCTCTGGCGCGATCGCATCGACGCGAAGTTTCGCGACCGCCTACCGCACGTCGAGGTCGATGCGAATGGCGAAAAATGGTTCGTGGCTGAGGGCGTCGGCAAGTCGCGCGTGCGGGCACGAATGATCGGCGATGTGCCGCGTGAGAATAGCGAGGACCGTCTGCGCGGACGGGTCGGAGCTGATCCAAAAGAACGAATCCAGGATCAGCTTCGCGACGGTATCGACGCGGAGATCATTTTCCCGAACAAGGGCCTGATGATGTTCGCGACCAAGGACGCGGCGTTCGGGATGGCGCAGTGCCGGGTGTGGAACGACTTCGCGTGGGAGATGTACGGCGAGTACAACGACTTCATGTCGCCGGCGGCGGCGATCATGACCTCGGACGTCACGCTCGCGATCGAAGAAATCAAGCGCGTCGCGAAAATCGGATTCCGATTCCTGACGCTCCCATGCAAGCCGGTCTTCGGCGGCCACGACTCGCGCGATCCCAATTACAATCTGACCGATCTTCGATCCGATGTGGGCGGCGATCGAGGATTGCGATCTGCCGATCACCTTCCACGTTTCGACCGGACGCGATCCGCGCGCGGCACGGAAGGAAGGCGGCGCGGTGATCAACTATGTATCGCATTCGCTGTCGCCGACGATCGAGCCGGTCGCGAGCCTGTGCGGCTCGGGCGTGCTCGAGAGATTTCCGAAGATCAAATTTGCCGCCGTCGAGAGCGGCATCGGATGGGTGCCGTGGGCGCTCGACGCGATGGACGAGGCGTATCGCAAGCATCACCTGTGGGCGTATCCGAAGCTCAAGCAGTTGCCGAGCGAATATTTCCGCAGCAACGGCGCGGCAACGTTTCAGGAAGATCGCGCGGGGCTCGAGCTCGCGGAGAAATGGAGGCTGGTCGACAACTTCATGTGGGCCAATGACTATCCGCACGCCGAAGGAACCTGGCCGCATTCGGCGGAAGCGATCGAGCGCGAGATGGGTCATCTCGAGCGACGCCGCGCGCGCGAAAATCCTCGGGCTGAACGCGGCGAAGATGTTCAAGTTCGATGTCGAGTTGCTGCTAGCAGCGGCGCCGCAGCGTATCGGCATCCGCCCAGCACTGAACGATCGAATCGTCGGAGGTCATATGATCGAAATAGGCGTTTTCCACAACGGTGCGTCCGATCTCCCGGTGGTGCGAACATCGTCGGGGATCGCGATCAACGACGGCAACCTCGCCGAAGTTCACGAAGCCAGCCAGCGCGGGCTGGTCGCCCAGGTGCGGCAGGGAATTCTCGCCGACAAGCTCGGCTTCAACTATTTCTTCATGACCGAGCATCACTTCCAGCCCGAAGGCGCGGAGTTCAGCCCCAATCCTCTCCTCGCCGAGACCGCGATCGCGGCGCGCACGCGCCAGATTCGGCTGGGGCAGGCCGCCAACATCGTTACGTGGTGGCATCCGATTCGAATCGCGGAGCAGGCCGCGATGCTCGACGTGATCAGCAATGGGCGCCTCGAATTCGGAATCGGCCGCGGCTATCAACCGCGCGAGGCCGAAGTTTTCGGATGGCCGTTCGCGACGATCCAGGACCAGGAGCGCAACCGCGCCTACTACCAGGAAGCGTACGAGATCATCATCAAGGCGTGGACGCAGCCGTCGTTCTCGCATCACGGGCAGTTCTTCACGATTCCGCCGGTGTTCACGCGATGGAACCATCAGCAGACGATCGCGTACTTCGAATCCGGCAAGGCGGGCCGAAAACTCGAAGAAGTGCTGAGCATCGGCGCGCCCGATCCGTACGGCGGCGCGAACCCCGTGATGCAAAGCGCGACCGTGCTCAAGGAGCTGCAGGTTTTTCCGCAGCCGCTTCAGCGGCCGCATCCGCAAATGTGGGAGCCGCTCACGACCGAGCGATCGATCAAATGGGCCGCGGAGCGCGGACTCAACGGATATTTCATCGTCGAGCCCAACTCGCGTCTCAAGAAGAACGTCGAAACTTTCTATCGCGAATCGGAGAAAGCCGGATGGCCGGATCGGCTCGGACGCGGACCGCTCAAGTACGGATGGGACGCGGAAAAGCGCCGCGGCGTTCTTACTGGCCGCTACATTCATCTGGTCCTTCCCGGGCACGATCGCGAACGCGAATTGAGGCGCTACAAGGAAGCGCTCGAAGTGCAGTGGGATTACTACGGGCCGTTCGGCTTTGCCTCGGTGCTCGCGGACGCCGACGAGGAAAAACTCGATCCGGCGAAAAAAGTCGATCCCGCCCTGCTACTGAAAAAGGAAGTCGCGCTGTTCGGGACGCCTTCGGAAGTGACTGCGCAAATTATGCGAATCAAGGAAGTTTGCGGCTACGAGGATTTCGCCTTCAACGCGTGGTTCGAGAAAGGCGGCTTCCAGAGCAAGGAAATCGAAGATCAGATGCAGTACTTCGCCGAGGAGGTGAAGCCTTTGCTCGCGCGCGCATGCGGCGGGCAAGTCCAGAATCCCGCGCTCGGTCTCAACTTCGAGTAGCGCCATTGAAGTTCGCGACGCGTTTGACAACCGGGCGAGTTCGCCGTATATCGTGAATTCACATTCATGAATCTCAATTCACGATATACAGCGAGAGTGAGGGCGTCGCTCAAAGTGCGCGAACGGCGGCGGGCGGAGAACGACGCTCGCGCCGCGCGAATCATGACAGCAGCCGCGCGTGTTTTTGCTCGGCGGGGCGTCGAGAACGCGACGATGGAGATGATCGCGCGCGAAGCCAACGTAGCAGTCGGAACCATCTACATACATTTCGCGTCGCGCGACGAAGTGTATCTGAACCTCTGCGCCGATCGTGGCACGCAACTGGGAGCCGGTTATCGCGAAGTGATCGCGCGCGGCCTCAAGCCACTCGACGAGATTCGCGCGCTGGCGCAGGTCTATATCGAGTATCTGCACGAATCAGCCGATCCAATCCTGATCAGCGAGCCCACTCCTTACTACGAGATCAGAAAGCGACTTCGGCGGTCATCGGAAATCCGGGCTTTCGATCGCGGTGCGAGCATCCGACGGGATGTGTTTCGCCTGTTCGAAAGCAGCGTGAAGCGCGCTTTCGAGGCAGGCTTGATCGCGGATTCCCTCGGACCGACGGGAGTGACTATCGCGATCTGGTCGATCCTCAATGGCGCGTTCATGGTGACGCGTGATCGCGAGTACCTGGTTCACACCATCGGATTTGAGCCGGAAGGTTTTGTTGCCAAAGCGCTCAATTCATATCTGCAAGGTGTAGCCGCAGCGGCGCGCGCCGGAACCAGGCTGTCGAAACCGGCTCAACGCAGAAACCGCCCACTCGGGATGACGAGAAAAGGAACCAGCCTATGAAAACGATTTGGTTTCACATGCAGGGATATCGCGACTTGCCCGATGATTTTCGCGATCGGTACGAGAGCATCTGGGTGACGCCGCCCAACGACGAGCTTTGCCATTCGTCGGAGGTCGCAAAATATCTGCATTGGAATCTCGACGAACTCGAGATGGCGGATGATCTCGGTTTCGACGGCCTCGGCCTGAACGAGCATCATCAGAATGGCTACGGCTTTCCGATTTCGCCGAACATGATTGCGACTGTGCTCGCGCGGCGTAAATCTAATGCCGCGCTGGTGATACTCGGCAACACGCTGCCGCTGTACAATCCGCCGATTCGGGTAGCAGAAGAATTTGCGCTGCTGGATTGCCTGAGCGGCGGACGATTGGTGGCCGGCTTTCCCGTGGGCTCGCCGATGGACACCACCGGCTGCTACGGAATTCCTCCGACGCAGGTGCGGCCGCGATATTACGAGGCGCACGATCTGATCAAGCAGGCGTGGACGCGACCCGGGCCGTTCGCGTTCAACGGACGATTCAACAAGCTGCGCTACGTCAACCCGTGGCCGAAGCCGCTGCAGAAGCCGCATCCGCCGATTTGGTTGGCCGGCGGCGGCTCGGTCGAGACGTGGAAGTTCGCGACCGACAACGACTACACCTACAGCTACCTGAGCTTCATGGGCCACAAGTACGCGAAGGTGCTGATGGACGGCTACTGGGACTCGGTCGAGAGGGCCGGCATGGACGACAATCCGTACCGCGCGGGATTCGCGCAGTTGGTCGTCGTCGCCGACACCGACGCGGAAGCGGAGCGCATCTACCTGAAGCATCTGCGCAACTTCTATTCCAAGTCGCTCTACGTCGCGCCGCATTTCGGCAACGTGCCCGGCTTCATGACCAAGCGCAGCTTCGAGTTTCAACTGAGTCATCGCGGCGCGAGCGCATTCAGCTTCGACTTCAAGCCGCACGAGGCGACCTGGAAACAGCTGGTTGAGGATTCGCGGATGGTGATAGGCGGCAGTCCCGATACCGTCGCCGCGCAAATCGAAGAGGCGGTGCGCAACATCCGCGTCGGCCATCTCATGGTCATTTTGCAGATCCAGTCGATGGATCCTGAGCTGACCGCGTACAGCTCCGGACTGTTCGCGGAAAAGGTGCTGCCGAAAATCAAAAGCATCTGGGACAAGGAAGGGTATGCCGATCGATGGTGGCCGCAGGGCGCGACCCGCAATCAACCGCAGCTCGCGCGGCCCGCAGCAAAGGTCAGCAACGGGGAAGCAAAGGTCACGGCATGAATATCGAGACAGCGCAAAATATCGAGTTGCCGGGCGGCTTCGCGTCCAATCCGGTGATCATCAAGGGCGAAGGCGCGCCCGTGGTCTACCTTCACGGTCCTTTCGGCCAGGAGTGGGACGGATTCCTCGACGACCTCGCGGCGCATCGCCGCGTGTATGCGCCCGCGCATGCCGGCGCGGAAGAGACCGAGGATCTCGAGCAGCTTGATGGGCTTTCCGATCTGGTTCTCTACTACGACGATCTGTTTGACCGCCTCGGGCTAGAGCACGTTGATCTGATCGGTCATTCGTTCGGCGGAATGGTCGCGGCGGAATATGCGGCGACGTTCCGGGATCGCGTGCGCAAGCTGGTGCTGATCGACGCGATGGGACTATGGCATGACGACGCGCCGGTCGCCGACCATCTGCTGGTTTCACCGCAGAAGCTGGTGAAGCTGCTATTTCACGATCCGTCGAAGCCGGAAGTCGCCGCCAAGCTTGCGATGCCGGCGGAGCGCGAGGCGATGAACGCCGCGATTGTGAATCGCTTCGGCGCGCTGGCGAGCACGTCGCATTTCATTCATCCGATTCCAGAGCGCGGCCTCAAGCGGCGGCTCAGGCGAATCAAGGCAGAGACTCTCGTGCTATGGGGCGCGCAGGACGCGCTGGTGCCGCCGTCGTATGCGGCGGAATTCGCGGCACTGATTCCCAACGCGCAAGTCGAGATGATTCAAAACGCCGGCCACGTGCCGCAAATCGAGCAGCGCAAAATTGTCTCGGAGCATCTGGCGAGATTTCTTAAGGACCTGCCACGCCCGAAGTAACGCGAAACTAAATCCAGTCGGCCGAAGCCTCCGAAATTTTGGTCAACAGCCGATTGAACTCTTTTCTTTCCTTTTCGCTCAGAACTTCGATCAGTTGTTGGTCTCGCTCGTCGAAGAAATGCTTGATCTGCGAGAAAAGTTTTTTCCCCTCGGAGTAAGCGTCAGTGTCGAGGCTCTGCCGTCTCGCATGTGAGCCGCGCGACGGAGAATTCCCTCCGCTTCGAGCTTCGCGACTGCGCGACTGATGCTGTTCTTCGGGCGCCCGGTATACCTGACGATCTCCTGAGCGGTGGTGGCGCTGGTAATAGATAGGCAATTGATCACCGCGACATCGTCGCGCAGCAGTTTGTGTTTGCGTTCCAGCTCGGCATAGAGCGGGTAGAGATAGCGGTTGCTGACGACAGTCACGCGCAGGCCGATCCAAACCGATGACAGCGGGTCGAATTTCAGGGTCGTTCGCTTTCTAGAAATCATTGTCGCTTCGATCGCGTGCGAGCCGGCGCTCCGTGGCGCGATATTATGAACGCCCCGGCCATTCCTCGCCACGCTGGCCGCAGCATTGACAGGTCGTCCCACTCGGGACTATTTTCTTAGTTCCATCTGGTACTATACCTCATGGCAGGGCGAATCCAATCACCGAGGCGAATTATGAAAGCGATTTTTCTCGTGCCGGGCACCGATGGCGGCGTTTACGAATACCGCGAAGTCCCCGCGCCGTCGCCCAAAGGCGGCCTGGTCCTCATCAAGGTGCGCGCGGCCGGAACCAATCGGGGAGAACTGCTTGCGCGTCCAATGTTCCGTTCGAGTAACCCGGCGTTGAAGCCGATGCCGGGCGGAATCGAGTTCGCAGGCGAAATCGTGGAGGCCGGCCCGGACGCAACCGGCTGGCATGTGGGCGAGCGAGTAATGGGCCGCGCTCCGGGTTCTTACGCCGAGTTCATCGCCGTGAATCCTGTGCAGTTGATGCGAATTCCCGATTCCCTGTCGTGGGCTGAGGCCGCTTCGATACCCAACGTCTTCGTCACCGCGCATGACGCGCTCGCAACCGCAGCGGAGTTCAAGAGCGGCGAGTCGGTGATGATCACCGCGGCCGCGTCGGGAGTCGGAACGGCGGCGATCAAGCTGGCGCGGTTTCTTGGCGCCAAGACCATCATCGCGACCACGCGCGCGGCCGCGAAGTGTCCCAGTTTGACCGCGCTAGGCGCGGACCTCGCTATCGACGTCAGCAAATCAGGATGGGTCGATCGGGTGATGGCGGCCACCGAAAAGCGCGGCGTAGACGTCATCCTCGACAACGTCGGGGGACCGATGCTTGGCGACAATATTCGCGCACTCGCGATCAAAGGACGTCTCGTCAGCGTCGGGCGCAACGCGGGTAACGTCGGCGAATGCGACCTCGACCAGGTTGCCTTCAAACGCGCGAGCATCATCGGCGTCACCTTCCGTACTCGCACGCCGCAAGAGAGCTTTTTGTGCAGCGAACGATTCGCCGCCGGCTGTCTCGACGGGTTCCGCAGCGGCGCGCTCAAGCCAGTGCTCGATCGCACATTTCCATTCGACAGCATCGCAGACGCGCACGCTTACATGCTGAGTGACGCGCAGGTGGGAAAGATAGTTTTGGCGATCGACTAACTACCTAGCGGCTGAACCCATTCAGAGCCAGTGACCGAGAGACGCGCAATTGTAATCGGCGGTGGAATCGCGGGGATGTGCGCCGCGCGAGCGCTGTCGGACTTCTTCGACAAGGTGATCCTGATCGAGCGCGACAAATATCCCGAAGGTGTCGGCGGCCGGGTCGGGGTCCCGCAGAGCAGAATGTTTCACACGCTGCTCGAACGCGGCCGGCGCGAGGTCGAGGCGTTGTTTCCCGGCTTCCATGCGCTGATGGACCGGCGCGGGGCGCCACGCGTCAGCTTCGGTTTCAATGCGGCGTTGATGTCGCCTCGAGGCTGGGGACCGCCGCTACCCTTTCCGAGAATACGCTCACTATTCACGAGTCGCGGACTGCTCGAGTGCACGATGCGCGATCTGTTTCGCCAGGTGTCAAATGTCGAGCTGCTGGAAGATCGCGAAGTCACGCGCCTGATCGCATCGCCGCGCGACAATCAGATGGTCTGTCACGGTGTAGAGGTACGCTCGCGCTCGGGCGGCGGTTCAATGCGTATCGAGGGAAATCTGATCGTCGATGCGTCCGGCGGGAACGCCAAGTCCAGCCGATGGTTGGAACAGCTCGGACTAACGCCTCCGGAAGAGGAAGTCCTCGACCCGCTTCTGACTTACGCCGGCCAGTGGCTCCGGATGCGCGATGGCGCAAGGTGGCCCGCGCGGTGGTGGTGGACCCACGGGGTGTTCATCCAACGCGTGCCTCCCGATGACATTCGTGGCGCGCATCTGATGAAGCAGGAAAACGATCGGTGGCTGCTTACGTTAGTTGCGGGCTCCGGACAGTGTCCGCCTACCCACCCCGAGGGAACCGCGAAATTTGTCGGCGAACTACGCTCGCCGTTGATCGCGCAGATGCTTCCGCTGTTTGAGCCTACCTCGAAGATGACCGCATACCGGTTATCGAAAAATCGCTGGCGCCATTACGAATCCTGGAAAGAAAAACTGAGCGGCTTTATCGCGATAGGCGACGCGGCGTGCGTGTTCAACCCCAACCAGGGACAGGGTATGTCTGTCGCCGCGACCGAGGCTGGAATTCTTCGCAAGTGTCTGAACGAGACGACCTCGCCCGACCTCCTGCCGAAGCGATTCTTCGCGGCGCAGGCCAAATTTCAAATCAACCCGTGGCGGCTGGCAGTATGCAACGACCTGAGGTTCTCGTCGGTTCAGGGCGAGCGCACTCCCGCGATCCGCTTCTTCAATTGGTATCGCGAACAGCTCGCGCTGAGCCCCGATCGCCGCGTGCAGCAGCGTCTTGGCGAAGTGGACCTTTTGCTGAAGCCGGTCGCGTCAATGTTTGATCCTTTGATCACGCTCCGCATGCTGGCTTCATCGCTTCGACCCGTGCGACAAGGAAGTAAAGTAGCGACGGCTCGTTTCGGCCCGATGCCACCTACGCTGGCCGCCTTGTAGACTTTGTTGCGAAGCTTCCGTCCTCGGCTGTATTAGATCCACAGGCACTCGGGATCAATGCGGCTTGCTGGCCTCGCGTAAGTGCTCCAAACGATCAGTTGGTCCCAGACGGTCGGCTCCCTGGAACGGCAGCACCCACCCTGGATACTCAGGCGGAACAGCGCTGACGTCATCCAACTGCCTAAGCTCGTCCCGTGTGAGTGTGAGTTCGACTGCCGCGAGATTGTCCTGAAGCTGGTCGAGGCGTTTCGCGCCAATGATGACCGAAGTCACCACAGGCTTTGCCAGGAGCCATGCGAGCGAGACACGTGCAGGACTACACCCGTGTGCCTTCGCGATCGGAGCAATCACGGCGAGGATATTCCAGGTCCGCTCTTTGTCCATGATGGGAAAGTCGTATTCAGCGCGTCGCGAATCCGCGGGCTTCTGGTTCGTCCGGCTGAACTTGCCGGAAAGCAGGCCGCCGGCCAGCGGACTCCACACAAGCAGGCCGACCTTTTCGGATTCCAGCAGGGGAACGATTTCCCGTTCGAGATCGCGGCCGGCGATCGAGTAATAAGCCTGAAGCGTGTCGAATCTGGCCAGGTTCCTGAACTCGGAGATGCCCAGCGCTTTGGCTATTTTCCATGCCTGCCAGTTGGAGCAGCCGATGTAGCGGACCTTTCCATTCTGCACCAGGGTATCGAGCGCGCGAAGCGTCTCCTCCACAGGTGTCACGGGATCGTTGCCATGGATTTGGTACAGGTCGATATGGTCGGTCTGCAAACGACGGAGACTCGCCTCAACAGCGTCCATGATGTGGCCGCGAGAAGCCCCGACATCATTCCGCCCCGGACCGACGCGGCTATAGACCTTGGTCGCGATCACGACATCCTTGCGTGCGATATTAAGGTTTTTCAGCGATTGCCCGAGAATCTTTTCGCTCTCACCCTCGGTGTAATTGTCCGCCGTGTCAAAGAAGTTGATGCCGCCTTCAATCGACGTCTTGACCAATTCATCGGCCCCGGCCTGGCCAACGGCGCCGATGGCCTTGAAGAGTCCTCTGCCGTCGCCAAATGTCATGGTTCCGAAGCAGAGTTTCGAAACCAGTAGACCCGTATTGCCTAGAGTTGCGTATTCCATGATGCGCTCCGATTGTTGAGTACCTTGGTGGAGACTATCGTTCTCTCATTTATGTGGATGCTTAATTATATTAAGCGTTCACTTAATCACGCAAGGCCGCCCGTCGGTGCCCTCGATCGGAAACGGCCGCGAACAACAACACAATGTTCTGAGGTAGACGCCACGCATGATGAGAAACGGCACTACGCTGAAAGGAAAAGAAGAATCTCATGGCTGCTTACATGGTTTTTACCCGCCACAGCACCCGCGATCCGAAAGAACTTGAACCCTACTCGAAAATGGCGCCCGCCACTCTGGTGGGTCACCCGGTAAACGTACGCGTTGCCTATGGCCATCAGGGCCCGAGTACCGCGCCGTGATTGTCCAGGGGGCGTGATTGGCGCGTCGCGAGAGAACAAAGGTGGCTCGCTCGTGGGTGATTTGCTAGCGTTCGTGGCTCACGCAAACTTCGCGCGAGAGGAAAAAAAGCGTGCAGGTAACCAAAGACTCTATCGACTTAGGAATAATCGTGACCGACGAGAAAGCCGCCCTTTCCTTCTATCGCGATGGGCTCGGTTTGGAGTGGGAGGGCGAGTTGCCGCTCCCGGGAGGCCGAATGTACCGCCTCAAGTGCGGCACTACCGTCATCAAACTGCTGAAGCTCGATCGGACCCCAACCGCAAAACCAGCGCCGGGCGGCCCGATGGGCGGACTTGGCTACCGATACTTCACGATCTCGGTGCCCGATATCCGCGGACTGATCGCGCAGCTCGAGGCGAAGGGCATCCGCCCGACAGTGCCGGTCACGGAGTTCCGTCCGGGTGTCACGATCGCGATGGTGACCGATCCCGACGGCAACACCGTCGAGTTCATACAGAACTCAGCTCCTAAATGAGCTGGGCGCGTCGGGCGCAACTTCTCAAGTAGGTAACGCGTGGTCTTCGACTAGTCTCCCGGAATATCGGTCGCAAACCGCCGGAAGAGGCGCATTGCATTCCGGTTGATTGCCGATTTCTCGACTTCGCTCATACACGTTAGAGCGCCGAGCGCCGCGATGTTTTGATCGATAACCGGCTCGGTGGCGGGCGGGAAATCCGTGCCGAAGACAATATGATCAGGCTCAGTCAATTCGAGCACCGGGCCGATCGACGCTGCTGCGCCCGCGATCGCCGTATCAAAATATAGGCGCGCGAGTTGCGTCATCACTGCTTCCTGCGTGAGTTCAGGCGGATGACGAACCCAGTCTAACGTTCCGATTGTGGCGATCCGCGGCGCCAACGTCGGCAAAGGCCCGCCTGCATGACTCAGGATGAACCTGACGTTGTCGTACCGGTTCAGCACTCCGGCATAGAGCATGTCGGTCACGGTGCGGCAGGTGTCGAAGGTAAATTCGATCACTGGTCCGGGACGACCGCACGATGGCCAGCATCAGAAAATTCCACGTCGCCAGTTGCTCGGGCAAAGATTGCAATTGCCTCTGGGTGCTCGACTATCGCCCGCTTGGCCTTTTCGGGCCGCGCAGACGCGTCCGTTTCAAGACGCGCAAACAGGCCGAACAGTTCCAGATCGACACCGTGCAGAAAGCTTCGCGAGGCGACTACGTCGAGCCCGCAAAGGTGCCCACCTTCGGCGAGGTTGCCGAGGATTGGTTTAGAAGCAAGTCGGATCGCAGACCTTCTCACACCTTCAATCTTAGAACTCGCTTGGACAAACAGATCCTGCCCGTGATCGGAAAACAAAAACTCGATCGAATCACGGTCGAAGCCGTGGAAAAGCTTCGAGACAAGCTGCGCGACGAAAAGTATGCGCATCGTACAATTAACCGGATACTGTGGATCGTCGGCGCGGTGTTTCGTCTCGCGATCAAACGGAGTCAGTGCTCGAAAAATCCGGTCGACAGCGTCGAGCGCGCGGTTCAGCCGGCCCGGGAGCTCAGCACCGATGGTTCGCCAGTCGGTACGGGAACGGACGCCATCGATCCCGACAACGTCCTCGGCCCGAAGGAAATTCAAACTCTGCTGCAGGAAGCAAAGCCTGGTTTTGAGCGAACCCTGTTCGAGACCGCGTTATCTGACCGGAGCTAGACAAGGAGAACTCCTTGCATTGCGCTGGACGGATCTTGAGCTGCCAAGGGAAGGCTCCGGGAAAATGGTGATCCGCCGCAGTCTGTCCTGGGCGCGGCCGCAGGGCGAGGAAATTCGTCCGCGCTACTTCCCACCTAAGACCCAAGCAGGCCGTCGAACGATCTCGATTCCTGCTTTGCTGGTAGCAGAACTCAAGCGTTGGAAGCTTCAGTGTCCGATCTCGGAAGACGGACTGGTATTTCCGACGGTAGAAGGGAAGCCCATGCCGCACGCGAAGATGCTCCAGACCCAGTTCTATCCGGCCCTCTCGCGAGCGAAACTACGGCGGGTTACGTTCCACACGCTACGTCATAGTTGAGCTTCGGCTATGATCGCTAGCGGCGCTCCAATCACAGAAGTTCAGCATCGGCTCGGCCACGCCAACCCCGCAATCACGCTGCTCGTGTATTCGCACTTTCTGAAGCATGCGGAAAGCGACGTGGCGGATCGGCTCGCCGATGAAATATTAAACATCCCTTCGGCGCCGAGAACGCAAAAAGAGATCGAGCTCGCCGCTTGCGCAATTGCATCGTAGTTCCAACTCGCCTGGCGTTATCGTCCCGAAGCTGCGACCTGGTGAGATACGATAGGAGGGCTTGAACGAATATGGAATCCGCGGGCGCGCTCAAGAGCTGGCGCGTCCTCGTCTGTGGCGCGGCTATGCTGTCGCACGTGCTCCGACCATGATTCAACAATAAAGTACTCGATGTACCGGCCGGGCTTGGCGAGATCCGAGAACAAGCCCTGGAATACCGCTCCGTCACGCTCCCTGACCGTTCGAGGCGCCGGGAACAAGATCGGCGGCGATCAGATGTGTGACTTTCGGTGCGCCTTTCCTCTGAAAGCGATCGACGGCTATCTGTAGCGCAGAATCGGCTTTGGTCACCCGCTCATGCTGCCGCAGATGCTCCAACCAGGAATCGACGAGAAAGGTCTCAACAAATCGACCGTCGTTCGCCGGATCCTCGAATATTCCCCAGTCGTACGCGCCGTCGCGGCGGCGCTCGTGTGCGAATTCGGCGATCGCCTTCAGGAACGCTTCGCGCTGCGCCGGATCGATGTCGTACTCCGTCGTTACAAGTACTGGTCCGCGATCTCGTTCGATTTCATGAGTGGTGATCGGTGCAGGCCACTTCATCGAGGGCGTCAGGTCGAGCTCAGCCCCGGTTTGCAGCTTCCATCTCCACGTCAGCGGTATCGCTATCAACGCGCCGCCCGCGGCAATGAAGTGGGCGAGTGGAAGGCCAGCAATCGTCGCAACCTGTCCCCATATCGCGCTGCCAATCGTCAAACCGGCGGAAAGGACTGTTACGAACATCGAAAGTCCCCGCCCGCGCACCCATTCCGGCAACGCGACCTGCGCGGAAATATTGAGACTGGACAGCACCGTGATCCACGAAACGCCAGCGATCAGACTTGCGGCCAAACCCAAGAAGACCTCGTGAGCCAGCCCGAATAACGCCATCGCACCCGCGGTGCCAAACGTCCCTGCAGCTACGAGCCAGTCGGGATTGAGCGCCGCTTTTAATCGAGGCAAAGCAAATGCACCGCCTACCGCTCCGGCGCCAATCGCACCCAGCAGGACGCCGTAGATTTCCGGTCCCCCGGCGATTTGTCTGCGCGCAACAAGTGGCAACAAGGCCCAGTAAGCGCTGGCGAACACGAAAAAGGCTGTTGCGCGGATTAGAGTTGCACTAAGAGGTCCGTTATATCGCGCATATCGCAAACCCGTGCGAATGGCATTGAAGAAGCGCTCTGGAGGCAGACGTCGGTCGCCGCTACTCGATTGGCGCCACCATACGAGCGCGCCAACAACCGCCAGGGTGCTAACAGCGTTGATCCAAAAGGGAGCCGCAATTCCGTACGCGCCAATTACTGCACCACTGAGCGCGGGACCGACGGCCCGGCTGACGTTGATGCCGGCGCTGTTGGCGGACACCGCCGCAGCCAAATCCGATTTTGGAACGAGCTGTGGAACGACCGCTTGCCAGGCGGGCGCGACGACGGCAGAGCCCGCCTCTATTAGGAATGTAAGAAGCAGCAAGTTCAGGGGAGTTACCCGATGAAGCAGTACGAGCGCGGCAAGCGCTGATGAGAAAACGATCGTGACGACCTCGCCGAAGACGAGAAGTTTGCGCCGGTCCACAATATCGGCAAGTGCGCCGGCAGGAAGGGCAAAGAGGCAGTACGGTAAACTCGTTGCAACCTGGACCATCGAAACGATAAGCGGCGAAGGGTTGAGGCTGGTCATCAGCCAGCCCGACGCTGCGCTGTACATCCAGCCGCCGATGTTTGAGATAACGGTCGCGGTCCAAATGACGGCGAACGTCTTATGCCGAAACGGGCTCCAGGCAGAGTTCGGCCGTTGGCTCGAAGGCGTCGCTGGATCCGCATTTTGTTCGCGAGGCGCCAAGCTAGCCTAACCTCTCGGACGCGAGACAGTACCTGGAGCAAAAGACTGTTGCTTTCGCATTCTATCTGCTGACGAGCGAATGGACTTCTGCTATGTAGCCGCCTGGAAATTGCACCATGGCTGCATTCCGATCGTCGGCTTTGTATGGAGCGACAAGGACCGCCACGCCGGCTGCTTTAGCTTTGGAGAGGGTATCCGAGAGGTTAGCGACCTCATACCCGGTCATCTCTCGTCCATATGGATACGGCAGATGGCCATCCGTGACGAGCACGGTAACCTTTCCAAATTTCGACTGCAGCCGGATTCGGCGA
This sequence comes from uncultured delta proteobacterium, assembly GCA_963733715.1. GTDB lineage: Bacteria > Desulfobacterota > Binatia > Binatales > Binataceae > Binatus. Next base: position 74,204 of record CAVTEN010000015.1, on the reverse strand, counting down.
TAAGTATCACTAGGACGTCCGATTTCGACGCCAGGCGCATGCGCCTCATCTGAAATAACTTCGCCGTGAGAGAAGGCACGAAAGCTGCGCACGAAAGCGCCCACTGCATATGAGGACACATAAACACGGTTTTCCGGGATGCTCTGGAGAGGCGCATAGGACGGAGCGACCGTGTGCCAGTAGAGCTGTGTGTTCACCCCACCCGGCCATTGTATGACCGCATCTAGCCCGATCGGATCGGGGAACCGACTGACGAGGATATCCGCGCCCGTCGCACGAGCAGCGCGGATGGCCGAATCCATGTCAGTCACAAAATAACCCGTCCGCTCCGCGCCAAATGGATACGGGATCGGCGTCTCGAAACCGAAAACGGATATGGTTCCCACTGGCGTGAGTACCAATTGGGACATCGTCTTGCTCGGAGTAGGGGTTACAGTGAAGACGCCTTTCTTTGAAGTCGTGCCGCCGAAAGTGGCAACAAGGCTGGCGACAAAAGAGTCGAATTCACTTGGCGCCACATAAACGTGGGTCGTGTCGTACTGAGGACCCACAGCCACGTTTGAAGTAGTTTTCGCGGTCTCGGCAAATGCTGGTGTAGGAAACGATAAAGGACCAACATATCCGATAACGACAAGAACAGTGACTGTCGCCGCAAGGGCTCTGGTTATTCGCATCGAGGCGTTCCTTCTAAAAGAGGTATTGAATTGACGTTGTTACGAAGTCCACGTCCTTCCCGCGCGGTGAGGTGTTCTCGAGATAGCCGCCCACGAAGAAGTGTAGGTAGTTGATTTGAAAATGCGTGTGAGCATCGAGCTGCCAATCAAATGTCATCTGGGCCTGGCTGCCTTCGTAGGCATCCTTTGTCTTCCCAACCGGGCGTAACAGATTTGAACCGAGTCCGTAGATCCCATCACTAGTGCTTTGGCGCCAGAACCAGTCCCAGTCGCCATTGAGCGTAATCCTTTCGCCCATGTGAAGCGTGAGGTTTGGATGAAGACCCATTTCATTTAACGGACCATTAAGAATCGCCTGGTTGAAATAGAAACCTGTGGGGAATAATGGACTGAAAGTCTGAAGGTTTGGACCATGTTTGTCATGGTCGCCGCTCGTGATACCCGCCCGTAGCCCTATTCGAGGCTGAAGCGGAACGGGCTCTAGCGTATAACCGGTATCAGTAGCTGCACTCCACGCCAGGATGTAACCGTCGCCAAATGTTCCGGTCTGACCGACGAATTCTGAGTTGGAGTCAAAAGCCCCTCGAACGCCCCACAGTCGGGTACCAACGGTTTGCCGACTCTCTTTGCCCGACTCATTCGCGTAAGTAGCAGTCTTATTGTGAATCCCCAAATAGTAGAGGTCGATGTTGGCACCATCGATGAATGAAAGCGGTCGCACGGCGTAGATTCCCCAGAACAATGAGGGCAGATGAGACTGGTCGTCGAAAACCCCCGGATTGGTTTCGACCGGCTTGGTCGCGAACGCATCGATACGCCACGGGGCCGCAAGCAAAATAGCTTTCACTCCGTCAAACGGCAGGGGCACGTTGGGGCCGTAGCGATTGGATATCAAACGCTGAGATCCATAGATCAACCATTGGCGACCGACACGAAGTGTTAACGAAGTGTCGGAACCGAACGGATGCAGTGTGAGATCGACAAAGAACTGCGTGAAATCGAGCTGATCCTGATCGATCATTGGGCGCGGTCCGCCGACCCTGTCGTTTTCGAAATCGCTCATCAACTCAGAGAAAATCCGTACGTTTTCTCCCAGGTGCAGATCGCCAAACAGCAAATAGCGTTGCAACAGAAATCCGCCGCGACTCTGGGGTGGCTGTCCCCAAAGAGGATTGTTAAAGCGCTCATAGCGTTCGCGGATTTCACCGCCGAGCGAAAGATACCAGTCCCGTCGCGAGTTGAGTGGTATGTATTTGAGCGGATCCCAGAAATCATTACGGCATGTGCGATCGCGCAGGTAACTGAAATCGTCATCGTAACGAGCATTTGAATATTGTGGCCCCGAAGGACAGGACGAGGCCGCCTGGCTCCGGGCAACACTTATCAGCACCAGTGCAGCAACAGCGGCGGCGACAACGAAATGCCACGATCGGGAAGGCTGTCGTCCGCGTCGGGAGTAAACCGAGTGCACCAAATTTTCCGTCACACGGGCACACACGTTTTGGCAATTGGCACGTCCACTATTGCTCAGCAACGAATTGCGAAAAGAACCAGGTACGTTCGGTCTCGTCTATGCGGTTCGCGCTGGCATCGCTCAGTGCTCCGCACCTTTTGAAAGTGCCTGAGACGCGGACAGCCCGCTCGGTCCTCCGCAATCACGAGCGTGCCGAGCTGGAGATGCCATCCAACGATCGACTCCGATATAGCCAATCGTCATCGTCATCACCAGAAGCGCGCCAAGGATCAACGGTGGCGCTGGAGACGGGATTCCAAATGCGCGGCAGGCGAAGCCCAACGCGAAAGCCAACACAACGCCGATGATCGATTTCATGGTGTATCCAGTTGCACGAGGGTTTTCCCTGGCGGCAGGATATGGTCCGCAGTCACAAAGCCCACCGTCATCGCCAGCAAGAGGCACGCCCCAATCAAGCGCGGGGGTGCCGGCGATGGAATATCGAAGAACCGGCACCCGGCTCCGATGACCAGGCCAAGAACGAGTCCGATGATGGCAGCAGCCATAATACTGCCCTCCTTAGAACGCGAAGCAATCGCAACCGAAATCCCATAAGTGGCGCGGATGCCAAATGTGAGAACGCGATTGGCTGACGCTCTTTGCCGAATGGAGATTCGCTGCGGCCTGTGCCGAAGGAGTTCGGCAATATCCGCTGTACTGCTTGACCGGCGACCATTCGGGGCTCACCGGCAACGCCGGGGGTGCGAGCTTTCCGAATGGTTCATTGGCGTAGACTATTTTGCCGCCGACTATCGTCAGCACGGATTCCAGACGTTTGATCTCATCCTCTGGAATCGAAAAGTAGTCCGCGGACAGCACGGCCAGATCCGCCAGTTGGCCCGGTGCGAGCGATCCCTTCTTGCCGTCCTCCGAAGAGAACCAACTGCTACCTACCGTATAGAGACGGAGCGCCTCCATCCGTTCGAGACGGTTGTCCTCATTGTAGAGCGCGGTCCCGCCGATGGTCTTGCCGGTGATGAGCCAATACAACGAAACGAATGGGTTGTAGCTTGAGACTCGCGTCGCATCTGTACCCGCTCCGACCGGTACGCCCAACTCAAGCATCCGCCTGATGGGCGGAGTACGCCTCGCCTGCTTGGCGCCATAGCGATCGACGAAATACTCGCCCTGAAACGCCATCCGGTCCTGAACCGCGATACCGCCGCCGAGTGCTTTGACGCGTTCGATGTTGCGATCTGAGATCGTCTCGCAGTGGTCGAAGAACCAATGAAGACCGTCGAATGGGACCTCGCGATTCACTTCTTCGTACACATTCAGAGCGCGCGTGATGGTCTCCTCGTAGGTCGTGTGCAGCCGGAACGGCCAGCGATTCTCGGCGAGGTGCCGAACGACTGACTTTAGTTCCGCTTCCATCGAATCCGGCATTTCTGGGCGCGGCTCGAGGAAATCCTCGAAATCCGCCGCCGAATAGACCAGCATCTCGCCCGCGCCGTTCACCCGGTAGAAATCATCGCCCGCGCCGGGCTTCGTCATCCGCGTCCACGATTGAAAGTCGCTCAGCTCCTGCCTGGGCTTCTGCGTAAACAGATTGTACGCCAGGCGGACGGTCATCTCGCCGCGCTCGTGCAGCTCACGCACGACTTCGTAGTCATCTGGATAATTCTGAAAGCCGCCCCCGGCATCGACGACGCTCGTGATACCGAAGCGGTTGAGCTCGCGCATGAACAGGCGGGTCGAATTCAACTGGTCTTCGCGCGAGAGTTTGGGTCCCTTCGCCAGCGTGGCGTAGAGAATCATCGCGCTGGGCTTGGCGATTAGCATCCCTGTGGGATTGCCGTGACGATCGCGTTGGATCTCGCCCGCGGGCGGCGCGGGCGTATCTTTGGTATACCCGACGGCGCGTAACGCCGCCCCATTCAGAAGCGCGCGATCGTATAAGTGGAGCACGAAGACCGGCGTGTCCGGTGAGACCGCGTTGATCTCATCCAGCGTAGGCATACGCCGTTCCGCGAACTGGAACTCCGTCCATCCTCCTACCACTCGCACCCACTGCGGGGCAGGTGTCCGCGCAGCTTGCGACTTCAGCATGCGCAACGCGTCGGCAAGCGATGGCACACCATCCCAACGCAGCTCCATGTTGTAGTTGAGCCCACCGCGGATCGGATGCATGTGCGAATCATTCAGGCCGGGAATGACCGTCCGGCCACCGCAGTCGATCACATTCGTCGCCGGCCCACGTTGCCGCAGAATCTCGTCACTGCGGCCGACCGCACTGATCTTTCCGTCCTTGATGGCGACTGCTTCGACGAACGACGGAACGCCATTCGTTGCGATTTTTGCATTATGAATAATGCCGTCGGGCTGCATGCGCTGCTCCTCTTCTCTACCTTGCTAGTAAATGGGAACGCCAACGCCGTTTGTGTTGCTACTTGCGTGGCGCTGCAGCCTGCGGAACGACGTATGCGGCCAACTCCGTCGCCGGAGCTCCGTGTATCATTGTGTATGCATACTCGACGCCGACACCGTACGCACCGCAGTGAGTCTTCACGATGTCCATGACCGCGTCGTATGTGTCTGTCTCCGCCCAATCGCGCTGCCATTCGAGCATCACGGATAGTGCGGTAACGGGTTTGGCGCCGGCCTGGATCACACGCTTCATCGCATTGTCGTGACTAAGTTGGCTCACGTCGCCGCAGCAATCTTCGACCACATAGATTTCGTAGCCGTCGTGAATGGCCTGGATTGTGGGCAGCGTGACGCAGGTTTCCGTCCAAAGTCCGGCCAAAACGATTTTTTTCCGGCCGCTCTTTTCGATAGCGGCAACAAAGTTCTTGTCGTCCCAGGCATCCATAGAAGTGCGCTCGATGGGGACTTGGTTCGGAAAGACAGCCTTGATTTGCGGCCAGATATTTCCGCTGAAACTCTTGCTTTCCACCGTACTGAGGACGACAGGGAGAGCGAACACCCTCGCCGCTTTCGCCAGCGCGACGGTGTTGTTGATGATCGATTGGCGGTCGAAATTGGAAACGCCAAAAAGCATCTGAGGCTGGTGATCGATCAGCGCGACCACGCAATTGTCCGGGGTCAGCAGTCCTTTCTCGCTGTGTTTCATAGACATGAGCGACTCCTTTTTCTAAGTGAGTTAAATCTGATCGTTGAGACAGACGATGTTTGTGCAAGCGTCGTACCCGTCGCCAAGCTCGCAACTTCTCCTTGATTCCTAGAGCACTACCACTAGGACGCCGCAAACATGCATTCGCGAGTTTTCGCGAATTCGTGAAGACTCACGACTTCGGTTGCGATCGTTATTGTCGCGGCGGCGTGATGTCTGGCCGAAGTGAGACGTTTTGCCCCGGAGCGGGCCGTGGCACGTATTTGGCTCTTAGAACGCCCGCGAAGCTCGTGAAGAACTCGACGCTCAAGTCTATCCGAGTCTGCGGCGCGGGAAAAAATCGATGCTGAAGATCGTAAGGTCTGCGAATGCGGACTTCGTCCTCTTCACGCTCAGCGGTCATATAGACGCCGAGCATGCCGCAGAATTACAACTGGCCTTCGAAGGAGAGGCTCTTCCGATCGTATTGGATCTGCGAGAAGTGAAGCGGGTCGATCGGGAAGTGGTGGCGGATCTCGCGCGTTGGAATGCAGATGGTATCAAATTCGAAAATTGCCCCGCCTACCTCCGCGAGTGGATTTCGAGGACTCAGTAGGACCCTCGACCCTCGCTAGGGGCTTTAAAGCGGTGTTTGTTGATCTTAAGTATTCTGATTTTGGATTCCAGGGTGGACGGACGCATGCCGAGTTTCGCAGCAGCACCCGTGGGGCCGGACACTTGGCCGCGTGTTTCAGTCAACGCTGTTTCGATCAACGCCTTTTCCTGGGTCGCCAGCATTTGGACCAGCGGCTGGCTCGCCGGTACGGTCTGATCAGTGTCGCGGGACAGCCAACTCTCGTCGACTGAAAAAGTCTCCGTTTCACAAAGGATCACAGAGCGCTCGATTACATTCTGCAGCTCGCGGACGTTGCCGGGCCACGGATAGGACTGAAGCAGCTCCATGGTCTTTTTGCTGACGTACCGTATTTTCTTCCCGGCTTCGGTCGCGTAGCGGTCGATGAAGTACTCGACCAGGATCGGGATATCGTCCTTCCTTTCCCGGAGAGGAGGAATGTCGATGGGAAAGACGCTCAAGCGATAGAACAGGTCGCTGCGAAAGGCGCCGGTTGCCGTGGCGGCTTTTAGATCTCGGTTGGTGGCAGAGATCACGCGAACGTCTGCTCGAATTGGCTGATTACCGCCGACGCGCTCGAACTGACGCTCCTGAAGTACGCGTAGTAGAGCAATCTGGGTTTCGCAAGGAAGCTCGCCGACCTCGTCGAGGAACAGCGTACCGCCTTCGGCCATCTCGAAGCGGCCAAGACGGCGCTGCGACGCTCCGGTGAAGGCTCCTTTCTCGTGACCGAACAGCTCTGAGGCGATCAACGATTGTGGTATCGCCGCACAGTTCACGCTCACAAACGGCCGCGACGATCGCGCCGACCGCTTGTGGATCGCGCGCGCGATGAGCTCTTTGCCGGTTCCCGTTTCGCCGGAGATAATGATCGTGGATTCAGTCGGGGCGACTTTGGCGACTCGAGTTAAGACCGCCTGCAGAGTAGACGAAGTTCCGACGATCTCCTCGAACATCGAAGCCTTGTCGACTTCTTCACGTAGCGCGACGTTTTCGTTCTTCGTGCGATCCTCTGCCCGCTTGCGATCCTCGATGTCGGTTCGGGTCGAGTACCATCGCGTCAGGCGTCCCTGTTCGTCGCGGAACGGGTTGTAACGATTGAGGAACCAGCGATATTGGCCGTCTTTCCTCCGATACCGCAACTCAATTTCGAATGGTAGGCCACGCAAGAGCCCCGCGTTCCGTCCGTTTTGAAACCGCTCTAGATCTTCCGGATGAATGGTCCTGTCACGAACCTCCTGGCGGGTCACATCATCGATGGTTAGCCCCGTGTAGTCGAGCATGGCCTGGTTGGCATAGATCGGTTCTCCTTCCGGGTCGTGGACAACGATCATTTGGGCGATCGTGTCAGTGATCCGGCGGAGCTCGCGCTCATCCTGACGCAGCTTCTCCTCTGCCTGCTTACGGTCTTCGATGTCGGTGCTGATGATGTACCACTTTACGACCGTGCCGCTCTCGTCACGCAGCGGCTCGGCGCGTACGAAAACCCACCGATATATTCCATCGTGCCGACGAAGGCGCGCCTCGGTTTCCCCTGGCTCTCCTGACATCCGCACCTCGCGCCATCTATTCATTAAGGGCGCCAGATCATCGGGATGGATGGGTTCTTGCCATCCGTCACCTTGGGATTGTTCATGGGATAGACCGGTATAGTCATGCCATCGCTGGTTCATGCATTCGTTCGAACCGTCCGGCCAAAAGCTCGAAACAAGTGCTGGAATCGTGTCGAGGGTCCGGCGAAGATTAGCCTCTGACCCGCGTATTTCTTCGAGCACTTGCCGCAGCTTCTGTTCCGCCTCCTTACGATCCTCGATATCGGTGCTGGTGCCGTACCATTTGACGATGTGGCCTGACTGGTCGCGCACGGCTACTTTCTGGTGCAACATCCATCGGTACTCTCCGTCTGCCCGCCGCACGCGCGCTTCCGCCCCGCTCAGTTCTCCGGAAACCTGAACGGCGCGCCAATTCTCCATGACCTTACCCAAATCGTCCGGATGAAATGTCCGTTGCCATCCCAACCCGAGAGCCTCGGCCTGTGAAAGCCCTGTGTAATCGCGCCATCGCTTGTTAGTAAATTCATTGGCGCCATCGGGCAGACAGGACCATGCCAGCACGGGGATCGTATCGATCATGTTCCGGAGCTGAGCTTCCGATGGATACATCTCGCTGAAACCTGCTCGATGATATAGCGCTCTTGACGTGGAGGCGCGAGCATTCCCACACCACCAAGGTAGCGAAGCAGCCAGGAGTCTCAAAAGGTTCCGGCGGAATCGCCAAGGCTGCATGCTCTGACCTTTGCGGAAAACCGAAATCGAAAATTGTGGGCAGTAAGTGGGCACTCTGGCGAGGGTGAGATTGCGCGGATCGCTGTAAGTACCTAATAAATAAGGGCGGAGGAGGAAGGGGCCCGGTGGCCCCACCGGTCTTCAAAACCGGCTTGGCGGCTAATATTGTTGCCGGAGGGTTCGACTCCCTCCCCCCTCCGCCAGAGCATTCTGCTCGGCGGGAGGGATGGGAGCAGCTTCCGTTCGAATGGTTCTCCTCAGACTGTGACCTTGTTCCCGCTGAAACTGGTGAAGGTGAAGCCGGTGTAGTTCTCGTTGTAGAGGTGTGCCTGATCCCTCAATAGGCTTATCGCGACCGCCTCGCCTAACAGCATTCCCTGCTGGATGTCTTGCCGCCAGTGGATTCCTGATATCGCTCGCCCGATTCCTATGTTAGACGCCAGCTTGTTTAGTTCTCCGCCCACCGTCATCTGACCGGCGTCAGAGCCGGTATAAGGAACAACAGAAAGGCCGTCAGAGGTTGTAGTCAGAGGCTGGGGAATTACGAAGGTCTCATCGAAGAACCATTTCAGTACCGTGACCGCCGCACCGGCAGTTGTAGCATGGCCGGACGGATAGGACGGATGCAGCGGGCATCCTTCGGGATAGGACAGTGGAATGAAATAATTGCCGTTGCGAGCGAACACTGCCGCGGCCGCCTTGGAGGTCAACACGCTGTTGTCGAGCGGATAAGTCTTCTGACCGGTGATCGTGAAATGAACCAGGGCTGCGGTTTCCTCAGGACGCGCCGTGCGGTGGATGAACCATTTCTGCAGCCAACAGTTCTTGAGCGCGCGTGCCATCACTTCGGCCACCAACACCTGGACCATCGGAAAGCCGAACGTGATGAAACCGGTCTCCGACTTGAGCGTCGGCGGATAGGGGTTCCCCGAATTCAGTGGTGCTTTCATCTTGGTTAGCATCAGCACCGCGTTGAGAAATTCCTGGTACACCGGATCACTGTGAACGTATTCCGAGAGATCGCGCCCGGTGCTTAGATACCTGAGCTGCGGATCCGGATTGCTACTCGCTATCGGCGAAGGCGCGCCGTTTTGAAGGTTCAGCCACGTCCCGGCGTCAGTCGCAAAGTCGCCGGGAAGCGTAGTCTTGTAACCAACAAATGGCATCACGCCATAGCTGAATGGTTGGATGAAGAGCTGCGAGATGTACGGCCCGATCAAATCGCCTGCCGTGAAGCCGCGAAACAACGATTGCGGGGTGACTTGGCCGCCGATTCTTGGACCGGTATATGCCGACAGCCCCGACAACTCGCTCGCTGCGGCCGCAATCGTCGGGTCGGTTCCGAATTGAGAAAATGGGACGTCACGGGTTAGAGCTTGCCAGTACGCTTCGATCATCTGCGCGGCGAGACCCGGACTAGTCAGCGTGTCGAATGCCGGAATCGAATTTTGCGATGCATCGTAGGTCTCGAGGTCGAAGGCAATTCCGGCCTGCGGATCGACCAGCTGCATGGTGCCACCCATCGGCAAAGAATCGAAGTCTGCACGCTTGCCGGTTTTCACCGCGGCCAGGTAACTGGCATAGACGTTCGGATCGACTTCGCCGAATGAGTTATGCGCGAAGCCCTTGGTAAAATTCGCGATGCCAGACGGGTACGTCGTCTCGTCTCCGTTAGTAGGATGAGACGGGACCTTGACTCCGTGATCGTCCACCGCCGCACCGAGACGTTTGTTGAATGCCTCGTCACGACGATTCTTCAGGTCGAGTACCTGGCTGTGAGTGTCTGAGAGGACGTCGGGAATTCTCGGCTTGCTTCTCGCTGCGGCGCTCGTTGCAATCGCGACGAACGGAGCCGCCACACCCGCCGCGCCAAGCCCCTTGAGAAAAGCGCGCCGAGTGTGCGCCCGTTTCACTTGCTTTGAATTTTCTTCACCCGATAAAAGTTCCGACTCTGATTTGTGTTCTGGCTTCTCGTCCATTCGAGTTTCCTCTCGTTGCTACGAACCGTATTTTCCGTACTGCGTGCCTTGAGTGATGCCCCCAAAGAGCACCCCCGCATTTGCAATCGGGATCCGCCCCTTCTCTTTCGTCAGCATTCGGGCGCCGCGTATAACGCAAACTGTGTGCCCGATTTTTAAACATCGAGTTTTCGCGACAAATCTGTGATCTTCCGGTCGAAGCGAGGCGTATGCCGCATACTGTCGCGTAATTTTTACCGCTATGAATCGGGTGGTTATGCGGGGGATTAACCTCTGATTGCCTGCAATTGAAATATAGTTCATTCTCTTGTTGAACTATGTAGTTCGCTAGATGAACTCAGGGGAGATTCGCCATGAGTGACGACTGGCAGAAGACCATTTGTATCCTGTGCAGCGTTAACTGCGGCGTCGAGGTAAAGCTCGACGGGCGCCACATCACGCGCGTCCGTGGTAATCGCGAGCACGTGGCCTCGAAGGGTTACGCTTGCGAAAAAGCCCAGCGAATCGACTACTACCAGAACGGCAGGGACCGCCTGACTTCGCCGCTTCGACGACGTACGGACGGCACCTTCGAGGAAATCGACTGGGACACCGCTATTCGCGAAGTCGCGGCCGGCTTCAAGCGCGTGCGCGAAACTTATGGCGGCGCGAGCATCTTCTATTACGGCGGCGGTGGACAGGGCAATCATCTTTGCGGCAGTTACGGTGCGTCGACGCGGCGCGCTCTTGGATCGGTGTTCAGCTCCAACGCGCTGGCCCAGGAAAAGACGGGAGAGTTCTGGGTCGATCACATGCTTTTTGGGACGGGCCTCAGCGGAAGCTATCAGCAAGCCGAGGTCGCGGTATTCGTCGGCAAGAATCCATGGCAGTCGCATGGCTTTCAGCGCGCCCGTCCGATCCTCCGCGATATCGCGGCCGATCCGAACCGCGCGCTCGTCGTGATCGATCCGCGTCGCACCGAAACCGCTGAGATGGCGGATTACCATTTGCGGGTGCGTCCGGGCACCGACGCTTTCTGCCTCGCGGCGATCCTTGGCGTCCTCGCGCAAGAGGATCTCATCAGCCACGACTACATTCGCGAGCGCACGCAAAACGGCGATGAACTGTTCGCAGCGCTCAACGACGTTCCGGTTGCGGACTACTGCACGCGCGCTGGCATCGACGAGACTTTGGTTCGCGACGTCGCGCGCCGGATCGCTCGCGCCTCGAGCGTTTCGGTTTACGAGGACCTCGGCATCGAGCAGTCGCTCCATAGCACGCTCAACTCGTATCTCGAGAAACTTCTTTTCGCCGTGACCGGGAATATCGGGAAGGCTGGCGGCATGAATGCGGGGACCAGTCTTACCGGGATGTTCGGCGGCGCGCTGTCGTCGCAGACGAGTCCGGTCGGCGGGCATCGAATCATCGGCGGGATGATTCCGGCCAACGTGATCCCCGATGAAATCCTGACGGACCATCCGAAGCGTTTCCGCGCGATGCTGATCGAAAGTGAAAATCCCGCGCACTCCGTCGCGGACAGCACGCGGATGCGTGAAGCGCTGCGCGCGCTGGACTTTGTCGTCGTCGTCGATGTTGCGATGACCGAGAGCGCGCGCGAGGCGCACTATGTCTTGCCGGCGTCGTCGCAGTACGAAAAATGGGAAGCGACTTTCTTCGGCGCCGCTGTTCAGACCGAGACCGAGTACGCCAACACCTTCACGCTTCGCGCCCCGATTCTCGAGGCGCTGCCTGGAACGCTCCCTGAGGGAGAAATTCACCGCCGGCTGGTTCGCGCGATTGGCGCGATGACCGATGACGACGTTGCGCCTCTGCACGCGGCCGCCGCCAAAGGGAGGGCCGCCTACGCGATGGAACTGATGCGAGTCGTCTCAGAGCGGCCCCATCTGGCGGGAGTAATGACTGCGCTGCTGTATGAGACTCTCGGGCCAACGCTTGGAGCTGGAAACGAGAATGCCGCGTCGCTTTTCGGTATCGCGCACAATTTCGCGCGCAGATATCCGGAGTCGCTCCGCCGCGCGGGCTTCAGCGGAGAAGGCGTCGAGCTCGGCAACGCGTTGTTCGACGCGATTTTCACCAATCGATCGGGCGTCACGGTCAGCGTCGATCCGTATGACGAGACGTGGCGCAGGATTCATGACCGGAAGATCAATCTCACGATTCCGGACTTGATGCCCGAACTTAAATCGCTTCGCGACGAGCATCCCGCGCACGACCCCGAGTTCCCGTTCGTGCTGTCGGCAGGCCAACGGCGCTCAGGGACCGCAAATACAATCATCCGTGATCCGCAATGGCGTCCAAAGGATCCGGCGGGCGCGCTCTGGATGAACCCGGCCGACGCTTCCGCACTTGGAGTGCAAAGTGGTGGCCGCGTACGCATCATCACGAAACGTGCGAGCGCCGAGAGTGTCGTCGAAATCACCGACACGATGATGCCCGGTCACGTCGCGCTGCCGAACGGAACGGGACTGTGGTACCCCGACCGCGAAGGTCAGGAATTTCAGCATGGGGTCGCGCCGAACGAGCTCACGGTGACCGAGGATCGCGACTGGTTCGCGGGCACTCCGTTCCACAAGCATGTGCCGGCGCGAATCGAGGCGGTTGGCTGATGCGGCGAACTCGCTTCGACGATTGGCCGTGCCCAATCGCACGCACCACCGACCTCGTTGGCGATTGGTGGACGCCGCTCGTGATGCGCGAGGCGTTCTCGGGCCGCCGCCGCTTCGAGGATTTCCAGCGCGCGCTGAAAGTCCCGCGCGCGGTGCTAGCACGGCGGCTCGATCGATTAGTCGAGGAAGGTCTGCTGAGAAAAGTGCCCTACGAGGATCATCCGCCGCGTTTCGAGTATCGCCTGACTGACAAGGGGAAGGCGTTCTGGGACGTGCTCGCCGCGATGTGGCGATGGGGCAGCGATTGGATGTGGGGCGAAAGTGGTCCACCGGTGATCCTCGTCGACAACGAAACCGGCCGCGAAGTGCGCCCTCTCGTAGTCGATGAAAACACCGGCACTCGCCTGACTGGCCGCCGCTTACGCATGACCCGCAAACCGCATGTCGGTCCAGATGCTAAGGTGCAGGGGTTACCCCTGCCCAAGGAAGCGTGAAACCCAGGAGGGGTTTCACTACGATTAAGTTCCGTCCCTCCCCCGGCAGCTTTCGTGATACATGGTAGTGTGAGGCAGCGAAGGTGGAACCTCCTTCCGACGACCGCTCGCAACCAATCCAGAGATTCGCGCGCTGGTTTACGCCGAATCGCTCGACTGCGCTTCGTCAATATCGGTCGCGCGCGCGCATCTATGATCTCGAGCTTTTGTTGTTCGAACCCGTGCGGCATCGCGCTATCGAGTTACTGCGACTGAAAAAAGGCGATCGGGTGCTGGACGTAGGCTGCGGCACTGGACTGAGCTTGACGGCTCTGGAAAGTTTTATCGGCCCCGACGGCTCGATCGTCGGAATCGAGCAGAGCCCCGAGATGCTCGAGCTGGCACGCGCGCGGGCGGCTGAGAACAACTGGAGGAACGTCGAGTTCGTCTCGGCTTCGGTCGAGGAAGCCGCGATTCCGTTCGCCGCCGACGCCGCGCTCTTTCATTTCACGCACGACATAATGCGCACGCCCAACGCGCTCGCCAACGTCGTCAGCCATCTCAAGCCCGGCGCGCGAATCGTTGCGGCCGGACTCAAGTGGGCGCCCATCCGGACGATGCCTCTGAATCTCTTCGTATGGAACGCCGCGCTGCGATCGACGAGCACGCTCGAGGGTCTCGCGCGCCCGTGGAGCAATCTCGAGGCTATTTTGCAAGAGCTGGAGGTCGAGCAAATGCTTGGCGGCACCGTTTACGTCGCCCACGGCATCGTCAAGGAGCGCGGCCTTTTCTGATACTATTTGAACATGGCGCCGCGAGGGCATTAGAGACGCGGCGCCGCCAGGTCATGCGACATACATTTGTTCTCGCGGTCCTTATTGCTACCTTGGCTGTGTCCGGATGTAGCACCCAACAATCGAACCAGTCGCAATCGCAGACGCAAACGCAAACGGCCTTTGCGGATCAGTCGCACGCGCAACTGGTCATCGCGCCCAAAGTCGCCGACGTCCCCGCTCATCCGCTGCCATTCAAGGGCAAATTAATTTCGGGTGATAAGGATGAACTGCCGCCCGCGGTCGCGATGTCCCTGTCGGATGACTCACCGGTGACATTCACCTATCGCGAGGAATTGACGCACGACGACTATCACGTACCTCTGGCAATTTCCGCACTCGATCCGGCCAACCTGATCGGTGCTCCGCTCGGCGACATCGGCGTAACCGCGTTTGCCTCGCTGTCGATCAGCGCGGGCGACACGATTATTGCCGACTACACCGCCAAGGAGCACGCCTCCGAGTCGTACAACATGTACCACAACGTCAGCCACGCAGAAGTGGACGAAGCTGCGCGCGCGGCAGTGCGGCAAAGGATCGATCAGAAGATCTACAGCGACGAAGATCGCCTTGCGAAAGCTGTCGCGAGCGCCAGGACCCAAAAGGCTCCGACCGCATCCGCTGCACAATGAATCGCCGGCTGTTGCTAATGTCGCTCGGCGTCCTCGCGTCTGCGGCAGTGGGATGCGCCGTGCAGGGGACGCCATTTGAAAAAATCTCGTCGCCGCCGGGCAACGCGGTGATCTACGTGTATCGGCCGTACAGTTATGGATCGTCGGAGCTTCGGCCGGCGGTCACGTGCGGCGAGGAGACTGCGCGAATCGGCCCGGGCGGCTACCACGCGTTCATAGTTCCGGCCGGGCAGAAGGTCGTTTGCAGCATGACGACGGACCAGACCGACGAAGTCGAATTCGACACCGAGCGGCGTTCGTACTACGTCAGGGAAGAACTCGGATGGGGCTGGCTGACAGGAGTCCCGCATCTCAACCCGGTCGACACCGACAAGGCGCAGACCGAGATTCAAAGTTGTGTGCTGGAACCTCAGCAGTCGCAGCCGTCGCAGGAACCTCAGACGACCGGAAGCGCGAAGTGAAGACATCCGTAGTAGGACGGAATTTATTCCGTCGAAGTTTGACGAAATAAATCTCGTTAGAGAAAACAAAGAATCGACGAAATGAAAAACAAAGAGCGACGAAATAAATTTCGTCCTACTGGCAAAATTGGACGTTAGCGTCAGCGCGGTACGCGAGAATCATCGCTTCGACGAGGCTCGCCTCGAGCACTACCTGCGCGAGCACATGCCGAACTTTCGCGGTCCTCTCATCGTGCGACAATTCGTCGGCGGGCAATCGAATCCCACCTTTCTGCTCGAAACTCCTGATGCGCGTTTCGTCATGCGCAAGAAGCCGCCGGGGACTTTGCTCCCGTCGGCCCATCAGGTCGAGCGCGAATATCGAATCATCAAGGCGCTCGCCGCCACCGACGTGCCGGTCCCGCGCGTCCACCTCTTGTGCGAGGACCCCGGCGTCATCGGCACCGCGTTCTTCGTGATGGACTTCGTCGAGGGGCGCGTCATGCGCGACTCGATGATGCCCGACTCGAGCCCGCATGAGCGCGCGGCCTGCTACGACTCGATGAACGACGTGCTCGCTCGCCTGCACAAGGTCGATTTTCGCGCGGTCGGCCTCGGCGACTACGGCCGGCCGCAAGCATACGTCGCGCGGCAGCTTGCACGATGGTCGAAGCAGTATGAAGCGTCGAAAATCGACGAGATTCCCGAGATGGATCGCCTGATCGACTGGCTGAACCGCCACATTCCCACGACGGACGAGACGACGATCGCGCACGGCGACTACCGCATGGAGAATCTGATCTTTCATCCGACCGATCCGCGCGTGGTCGCGGTGCTCGACTGGGAACTCTCGACGCTCGGGCATCCGCTGAGCGACCTGGCGTGGGCTATGCGTCCGTACCATTGCCCGCCCGGTATCGACGGCGTGTTGAGTTTTCGGGAGATGGATCTGCAGGCGCTTGGAATTCCCGGCGAACATGAATTCCTGGCCGCTTATTGCCGGCGCGTCGGACGAACCAGCGTGCCCGATCTGACCTTTTTCGTCGCGTTCTCGTTCTTCCGCGGCGCCGCGATCGCGCAAGGAATCGCGATGCGTGCAAAACTCGGCAACGCGAGCGGCCCCGATGCTGCTCTGCGCGGCGCGAAGGCCCGACAGACAGCAGAGCTCGGCTGGGCTGTCGCGCAGCGTGCATCGAAAATCGTGAACATGGCGGAGATTGTAAACGCTCGACGCAGTTGCGCTGTCTCGCGCGATCAAGTCGAAGCAGGTTTCGTGCGTCGAGGTGATGAACGCTTATCTCGATCAGATCGAGCGCCTGAACCCGCGCGTCAACGCGATCGTTTCACTGCAACCGCGGGAAGATCTGCTGAAGGAGGCCGTGGATCGCGACGCGCAAATTGCGCGCGGTGAGCATCTCGGCTGGATGCACGGCTTTCCGCATGCGGTGAAGGACCTCGAGCCGACGCGAGGCATCCGCACCACGATGGGCTCGCCGCTGTTCAAGAATTTTTTTCCGCGCGACGATTCGATCCTGGTCGAGCGAATCAGGCGCGCCGGCGCGATCATCATCGGCAAGACCAATGTTCCTGAGTACGGCCTCGGCTCTCAAACTTACAATCCGATCTTCGGCACTACGCTCAACGCATACGATCAATCGAAGACTTGCGGCGGCAGTAGCGGCGGCGCGGCCGTCGCGCTCGCGCTTCGGATGGTCCCGGTTGCGGACGGCAGCGACCATGGCGGATCGCTGCGAAACCCTGCCGCGTTCAACAATGTGTTCGGGTTCCGGACTTCTTCAGGCCGGGTGCCGTCGCAGTTCTACGAGGTTTTCATACCTTCGATTTCAGTTCATGGGCCGATGGCTCGCACAGTGCCGGACCTCGCGATGTTTCTTTCGGCAATTGCCGGATACGATCGCGCGCACTCCGCATTCGATTCGCCAGGATCCGGCCGAGTTCGCTGGCCCGCTCGAGCGCGACTTCAAGGGCACGCGCATCGGATGGGTCGGCGATTTTGGTGGACAAATCCCCTTCGATCCCGGCGTGCTCGAACTCTGCGAAGCTTCGCTGAAGGTTTTCGAAACGCTCGGCTGCAGCGTGGAAACCGCGGCGCTCGACTACCCGCTCGAGCGCGTGTGGCAGAGTTGGCTGACGATTCGAGGCTGGCAAATCGCGGCCGAGTTCCGTGCGAGTTATCCCGATCCCGCCCAACGCGCACTGATGAAACCTGAACTGCAGTGGGAAATTGAAAACGGCCTGAAGACGACGGCGATGGAAGTCGCGATCGCGTCGAGGACGCGGACGGCGTGGTACCATGCGGTGCGCAAATTCTTCGAGAAGTACGATTTCATGATCGCACCTGCCGCCCAGGTCTTCCCGTTTGACGCGATTACACATTGGCCGAAAGAAGTGGGCGGCGTCTCGATGGATACCTACCATCGCTGGATGCATGTGATGATTCCGATCTCGATGTCAGGCTGCCCCGCGCTCAGCGTACCCGGCCGGCTTCAACCAACGCGGATTGCCAATGGGCATCCAGATAGTAGGCCCAAATCACGCCGAGATGGCGTGCATGCAACTCGCGCACGCCTACGATCAAGCAACCAACTGGGTGACGCGGCGGCCGCCGTCGTTACTAAGTAGCTAGTGAAGTGACTATAGTCAGTCGGCTACGTGCGACTCAGCCGGTGCTGTCCGCGGGCGGCCAAGGGCTCGGCGCCACAGCTGTGACCATCCTGCGCTGACGCGGTCCATGTACAGGTAAATCACTGGCGTCGTGTAGAGCGTCAGGACCTGGCTCACCAGCAGGCCGCCGACGATTGCGATGCCGAGCGGGCGGCGCATTTCGGAGCCTGTCCCGTTGCCGAGCGCGAGCGGCAGGCCGCCGAGCAGCGCGGCCGCTGTGGTCATCATGATCGGACGGAAGCGCAGCACGCAGGCCTGGTAAATCGCGTCGTGCGGCGACTTGCCTTCGCCGCGCTGCGCTTCGAGCGCGAAGTCGATCATCATGATGGCGTTTTTCTTCACGATGCCTATCAGCAGAATGATGCCGATAAGCGCGATCACGCTCAGCTCGATGTGGAAAAGGAGCAGCGCGAGGATTGCGCCGACTCCCGGCCGAGGGCAGCGTCGAGAGAATCGTGATCGGATGGATGTAGCTCTCGTAGAGAATGCCGAGCACGATGTACACGGCGAAGAGCGCGAACGCGATGAGGAAGCCCTCATTCTTAAGCGAGTCCTGGAACGCCTGCGCAGTTCCCTGGAATGTTCCGCGGATGCCGGCGGGCATCTTGATCTGCGCTTCGGCCTGCGTGATCGCGTCAACCGCCTCGCCGAGCGCGACACCGGGCGCGAGATTGAACGAGATTGTCACCGACGGAAACTGACCCTGGTGGTTGACGGCCAGCGCGGTCTGTTCGTTCGCGAAGTGCGTGAAGGTGCTGAGCTTGACCAGCCCGCCGGTGCTCGAGCGCACATGGATCAGGTCGAGCGACTCGGGGTTCTGCCAGAACTGCGGCGCGACCTCCATCACGACGTGGTACTGGTTGAGCGGCGTGTACATCGTGGACACCTGCCGCTGCCCGAATGCGTCGTAGAGCGTATCGTCGATGGCCTGCTGCGAGAGTCCGAGCCGCGAAGAGGTGTCGCGATCGACGACGACGTTGGCCTCGAGGCCGCTGTTCTGCTGGTCGCTGCTCACGTCGGTGAGAATTTTAACGGTGCGCAATTTCTTGAGCACCTTCGGCGCCCATTGATTGAGCTCGTTGAGGTCGTCGCTCTGGAGCGTGAACTGGTATTGCGCGTTGCTCATTCTGCCGCCGATGCGCAAATCCTGAACCGACTGCAGATAGAGATTGACGCCGGCGATATGCGCGACTTCCTTGCGGATGCGCCCGATGACCAGGTCGGCGTTGATCTTTCGCTGGGCCAAGGGCTTGAGGCCGATGAACATGTTAGCGGTGTTGGTTGCGCCATTGCCGCCGGTGAATGCGATGACGTTGTCGACGGCCGGATCTTTGTCGATAGCCGCGACCAGCTGGGCAAGACGATCGTGCATCGCCTGAAATGAAGTGTCCTGGTCGGCTTGCACCGCGCCCATCAGGCGGCCCGTATCCTGCTGCGGGAAAAATCCCTTGGGCACGACCGTGAACAGAAATATGCTCAGCGCGAGCGTGCCGAGCGCGACCATCAGGGTGAGCGGCTGATGATCGAGCACCCACAACAGGCTGCTTTCGTAGCGATCGAGCATGCCCTTGAAAAATCGCTCGCTGGCGACGTACCAGCGGTTATGTGTCTCCTGATCGTGCGGTTTGAGCAGGTGCGCCGCCATCATCGGCGTCGTGGTAAGTGAAATGACCAACGACACCAGCACGGCGGCCGAGAGGGTAACCGCGAACTCGCGGAACAGCCGGCCGACGATCCCGGACATCAGCAAAATCGGGATGAACACCGCGATCAGCGAGATGCTGATCGAAACGACCGTGAACCCGATGCCGGCTGCGCCCTTGATCGCGGCTTCGAACGGCGGCATTCCCTGCTCGCGGTACCGGGAAATGTTTTCGATGACGACAATTGCGTCGTCAACCACAAAGCCCGTGCAAATCGTCAGCGCCATCAACGAGAGATTGTCGAGGCTGTAGCCGCACATGTACATGATGCCGAAGGTTCCGATCAGCGAGAGCGGAACGACGACGCCCGGAATCAAGGTGGCGCGCATATTACGCAGGAACAGGAACACCACCATGATCACCAGCGCGATCGATATCAGCATCGTGAACTCGACGTCGTGCACCGAGGCGCGGATGGTGGTCGTGCGGTCCATGACGATGCCGAGGTTGATCGCGGGCGAGATCGAGGCGCGCAATTGCGGCATCGCCGCGTAAACTCGATCCACAGTATCGATGATGTTCGCGCCGGGCTGGCGGAATACGATGATCAACACCGCCGGCTTGCCATCGACCATCCCGGCCGCGCGGACGTTCTCGACCGAATCCCTGACCCACGCGATGTCCGAAAGCTGAACCGCGGACCCATTGGCGTAGCGAACGATGAGCGGCCGATAGTCGTCGGCCTTGAGCAACTGGTCGGTCGTGCTCAGCCCCCACGTCTGGGTGTCATCGGCGAGTTCGCCCTTGGGCCGGTTCGCGTTGGCGGCGGCAAGGACGGTCCGCACGTCCTCGAGACTGACGCCGAGGTTGCTCATCTGCGAGGGATTCAGCTCGACGCGAACGCCGGGCAGCGCGCTTCCGCCGACGGATACCTGGCCGACGCCTTCGATTTGCGAGAGCTTCTGCTCGAGGATCGAATCAGCAGCGTCGTACATCAGTCCCGGACGCACGGCGTCCGAGGTAAGCGCGAGTATCAGAATCGGCGCATCGGCGGGATTAACTTTTTTATAGGTCGGCTTGCTCGGCAGATTCGAGGGCAGTTGCCCAGCGGCGGCATTGATGGCGGCCTGCACGTCGCGCGCGGCGGCGTCGATGTTGCGGTTCAAATCGAATTGCAAAACGATGCTGGTGGCGCCGAGATAGCTGGTTGACGTCAGTTCCGTCAGACCCGCGATGCGGCCGAACTGGCGCTCCAGCGGAGTCGCCACCGACGACGCCATCGTCTCCGGACTTCCGCCTGGCAGAGACGCCTGCACCTGGATAGTCGGGAACTCGACCTGCGGCAACGGCGAAACTGGAAGCAGCCGGAACGCGATGATACCCGAGAGCGCCAGCGCGATCGTCAGCAGCGTGGTCGCAACCGGCTTTCGTATAAATGGTTCGGAAATGCTCATGACGCTTGAGCCGGAACGGTTTCCGGCACTGCACCCTTCGCCCGCCAATTGGCAAATCGCGTCGCCATGCGATCGAAGGTCAGGAAAATTACCGGCGTCGTGTAGAGGGTGAGAACCTGGCTGACGAGCAATCCGCCGACGATTGCGATACCGAGCGGGCGCCGCAGCTCCGAGCCGACTCCGGTGCCGAGCGCGAGCGGCAATCCGCCGAGCAGCGCCGCCATCGTGGTCATCATGATCGGCCGGAAGCGCAGCAGGCAGGCCTGGTAGATCGCCTCGCGCGGCGGCTTGCCCTCCTGGCGCTGAGCCTCGAGCGCGAAGTCGATCATCATGATCGCGTTCTTCTTCACGATACCTATCAGCAGGATGATGCCGATGAGCGCGATTACGCTGAGATCCTGACCGCAGATCATCAGCGCCAGAATCGCGCCGACGCCCGCCGACGGCAGCGTCGAGAGAATCGTGACCGGATGGATGTAACTCTCGTAGAGAATGCCGAGCACGATGTACACGGTGATTAGAGCCGCGAGGATCAGCACCGGCTCGTTGGTCAGCGACGCCCGAAACGCAGCGGCGGTTCCCTGGAACGAAGCCTGGATGCTCGCGGGCATCCCGATTTGCAAGCGCGCATTGTCGATCGCCGTGACCGCGTCGCCCAGCGAATATCCCGGCGCCAGGTCGAACGAAATTGTGACCGCGGGAAACTGGCCCTCATGATTGACTGCCAGCGGCGCCGCACCGGGCTCGAAATGAGTGAACGCGCTCAGCGGCACCTCGCCGCCCGTGTTCGAGCGAATATAAATGTCGTCGAGCGCGTGCGGATTGCGCTGAAACTGCGGCGCCACTTCGAGCACCACGTGATACTGATTCAGCTGCGTGAACATCGTCGACACCTGCCGCTGTCCAAAGGCGTCGTACAGCGTGTTGTCGATCAGGTTCGGCGTGATGCCGAGCCGCGACGCCGTCAGCCGATCGATTACGACATGCTCTTCCCAGCCGTCATTCTGCTGATCGGTCGCGACGTTGCGCAGCGCGGGAATCGTCTTGAGCTTGTCCACGAGGCTCTTGGTCCACAGGTTCAACTCGTCGGCGCTCGGATCTTCGAGGCTGTACTGATACTGCGTACGGCTGACGCGATCTTCGACCGTGAGGTCCTGCACCGGCTGCAAATACAGCGTGAGACCATTGGCGGCCGTCAACTTCGGCTGCAGGCGATTGATAACCGTGGTGATATCGACCTTGCGCACATCGAGCGGCTTCAGGTTGATCAGTATCCGTCCGCTGTTGACCGTTGTGTTGGTGCCGTCGATTCCGACGAACGACGACAGGCTCTCGACCGCCGGGTCCTGCAAAATAATCCGCGCCAAATCCTGCTGCCCGCGCGCCATCGCGGCGAACGACACGTTCTGCGGCGCTTCGGAAACGCCCTGGATGACGCCGGTGTCCTGCACCGGAAAGAAGCCCTTGGGCACGATGATGTAGAGCACGATCGTCAGCACCAGCGTGCCGATCGCAACCATCAGCGTTTCCCATTCGTGGTCGAGAATCCATTCGAGCGTGCGGCCGTAAAACGCGATCGTGTCTTCGAATACTTTCTCCGACTTGCGATAGAACCAGGTCTGCCGATCCTTCGGCGTATGCTTGAGCAGCTTCGCGCTCATCATTGGCGTCAGCGTCAGCGAGACGACCGCCGACATCAGGATCGTCACCGCCAGCGTGACCGCGAATTCGCGGAACAGCCGGCCGACGATGTCGCCCATGAACAGCAGCGGAATCAGCACCGCGATCAGCGAGACGGTCAGCGACAGAATCGTGAATCCGATCTGCTCGGCGCCTTTGAGCGCGGCTGCCAGCGGCTTTTCGCCTTCCTCGATGAAGCGCGAGATGTTTTCGATCATCACGATCGCGTCGTCAACCACGAAGCCGGTCGAAATCGTCAGCGCCATCAGCGACAGGTTGTCCAGGCTGTAGCCGAGCAGGTACATCACGCCGAACGTTCCGATCAGCGAGAGCGGCACCGCGATACTTGGAATGATCGTCGCCGACAGGCTGCGCAGAAACAGGAAGATGACCATCACGACCAGCGCCACCGTCAGCATCAGCTCGAACTGCACGTCCTACACCGACGCGCGAATCGTGGTGGTTCGATCGGTGAGGATCTGCACCTTCACCGACGCGGGCAGCGAGGCCTGCAAGCGCGGCATCAGCGCCTTGATCCGGTCCACGACCGCGATGATGTTGGCGCCGGGCTGACGCTGAACGTTGACGATCACCGCCGGCGTCAAGTTCATCCAGGCAGCGGCCTTGACGTTCTCGGCGTCGTCAATCGCGTCGGCGACGTCGGAAAGTTTGACCGGCGCGCCGTTGTGATACGCGATGATCAGCGGCAGGTAATCCTTGGCCGTGAGCAACTGGTCGTTGGCGCCAATCGTGTACGCTTGCTGCTTGCCGTCGAAGTTCCCCTTCGCCTCATTGACGTTCGCGCTCGCGATAGCGGTGCGCAGATCCTCGAGCGTGATTCCATACGACGCGAGCGAAGTCGGATTGGCCTGGATGCGCACCGACGGTTTCTGCCCGCCGCCGATACTCACCAGGCCAACGCCGGGCAGCTGCGAAATTTTCTGAGCCAGCCGCGTGTCCGCGAGATCTTCAACCTGGTCGAGCGGCAGTTCCTTCGACGTCAGCGCGAGCGCGAGAATCGGCGCGTCGGCCGGATTGGTCTTGCTGTAAACGGGCGGATTCGGCAGATCCGTCGGCAGGTAGGTCGCCGCCGCGTTGATCGCCGCCTGCACCTCCTGCTCGGCAATGTCGATGTTCAAATTCAGATCGAACTGCAGCGTGATGACCGAGGCGCCGAACGAGCTGTTCGAGGTCATCTGCGTGAGCCCGGGCACCTGTCCGAATTGGCGCTCGAGCGGAGCAGTCACCGATGACGCCATCACGTCCGGACTCGCGCCCGGGTAAAACGTCATGACCTGGATCGTCGGATAGTCCACCTGCGGCAACGCCGACACAGGCAATTGCTCGTAGGCGACGAGCCCCGCGAGCATCAGGCCGACCATCAGCAGAGAAGTCGCGACCGGCCGCAATATGAACGGGCGCGAAAGATTCAAGGGGTGGTGCTCCCCGGGGGAAGTGCCGCCGTCTGCACGCTCACGCGCGCACCTTGTTGCAGCTTGTCGACGCCGTCGGTCACGACCACGTCGCCGACCGCGAGGCCCTTGCTTATCGCGATCACGTCGCCTTGCGCTGCGCCCACGGTCACCGGTCGCATCTCGACCGTCTTGTCAGGCTTGACGACATAGACGAACGAACCTTGCTGGCTGCGCTGGAGACCCGCTGCCGGGATCAGAATCGCATTGGGAAGAGTGTTGACGAGCAGCCGCGCGTTGACGAACTGATTCGGGAACAGCGAGTTGTCCTGATTGGGGAACGCCGCCTTGAGCTTGATCGTACCGGTCGACTGATCGATCTGGTTGTCGGTAGTTAGCAGCGATCCAGTCGCGAGTTTGTGCTTGAGGTCGCGATCGAAAGCTTCGACCGGCAACTGCGGATTCGCCTTCATCGCGGTCTCGAGGCTCGGCAGATCGTCCTCAGGAATAGCGAAATCAACCGCGATCGGCTGCAACTGCGTGATCACCGCGAGTCCGGTCGCGTCGGTCGCATGAATGATATTGCCCGCATCCACCAGCCGGAGCCCGACTCGCCCGGTGATCGGCGAAGTGATGCGGCTGTAAGTGAGCTGAAGCTTGGCGTTATCGACCGCGCCCTTGTCGCTCTCGATCGAGCCGGCGAACTGTCCGACCAACGCCTCCTGATTATCCAGATCCTGTCGTGCGATCACCTTCTGCGCGTAAAGTTCTTTGTCGCGCGCGTAGAGGATCTTATTGTTCTCGAGCGTCGCCAGATCCTTCGCGAGCGTGCCCTCCGCCTGCGTCAATTGCACCTGGTAAGGACGCGGATCGATCTCAGCCAGCAGGTCGCCGGCTTTTACGATTTGCCCCTCGGTAAAATTTACCTTCATGAGCTGTCCGTCAACCCGGCTTTTGACGGTGACGGTGTTGTACGGCGTCACAGTTCCGATCGCGGAGATGTATTGATTGAGATCGCCGAGCTTGGCCGGCACCGCCGCAACCGGAACGACCGGATGCGCCATAGCGGTAGGCGCCGCGGCAGAATCAGTGCTGTTGCGGCCGCTGAAATAGTAAATTCCGATTATCGCAACGGCCAGGACAACCAGCCACAGACGCCATCGCTGCATAGCTTTCTCCGGCCAGGTTTGCACTTCGGCATCCTGCATATATCGCGCGGCGTTAGGCTTTCCGGTCGTCGGGCCGTCAGAATCCATCATGTTTCCCGCCATATCTCCAAACTAGCAAATGCTGATCCCGCCTCTATTGTTGCAATTTTGGACTGGCGAGTCCATATTTCATGTGTGCCCAGGAAGACAACGTATCTACGAATCAGAAGATTGCAGGTTTCCGATCATGAGCATTAAGCGACAATCGGTTTCGCCGCCGATTCGCCGCAAAGACGGCCGCGGCAGACCGTCCACTCCATTCCTGCGTGAGAGAATACTCCAAAGCGCGGGCGAACTCTTCGCCGACCGGGAATTCGATCTGGTGTTGATCGACGACGTGGCGGCGCACGCCGGTGTCGGCAAGGGCAGCGTTTACCGCCAATTCAAATCGAAGGAGGAACTCTACGCTGCTGTTGTAATCGACGGCTTCACGGAACTCCAGCGCGAGATTCGAGCGGCACTGGCGGGATGCACCTCGATGCGCGATCAGACTGCGACCATCGTCCGTCACACTGTCAAATTTTTCTGGACTCGCCGCCAATTTTTCGCGCTGCTGCGCGACCCCAAGGCGTTGCCGCCGTCGCAGGAGCGTCAGTATCGCGCTCAGCGCAACGACTTGTCGCGGCTGTTGAGCGGCGTATTCGACGACGGCGTCAGGCGCGGCGCGATCAGGCCTGGCTTCGACACGCGAGTCGCCGCCGAATCAATTCTCGGCATGATCCGCGGCATCAACCGCTACGGCCGCGAGTACACGACGCCCGAACGTGCGGTCGATATCGTCATATCGATCTTCCTCGACGGATACGCCGCGCGATAGCATTGCGCACAATCGAAGCTCGAAGAGGCCCACATGCAGGATCTGATTCCGCTCGCGGAAAAAATCGCAGTGATGCTCAAAGACCGGCGCGAGAACGTCGCGGTCGCCGAGTCGAGTACCGGCGGTCTCATCTCTGCCGCGCTCCTGAGCGTCCCCGGCGCGTCGGCGTACTTCATCGGCGGCGCCGTCGTTTACACTCTCAAGGCGCGGCGCGCGATGCTCGACGTCCCCGATTCCGCATTCGCGGGAATCAAATCGGTCACCGAAGAAGGCGCAATGATCCTCGCGCGCGCCGCCCGCACGCGCTTCGAAGTCACCTGGAGCATCGCCGAGATAGGCGCCAGCGGCCCCGCCGGCAATCGCTACGGCGACCCAGCCGGCCATAGCTGCATCGCAGTAGCCGGCCCAGTCGAGCGTTCGGTCACAGTCGAGACAGGCAGCCCAGATCGCATCGCGAACATGCGCACCTTCGCGACCGCCGCGTTGAATCTGTTGATCGAAAGCATGTCGTCCTGATCCGATTCCTAACCTCTCCTTGTCCGAGGAGAGGTCGGCGCGAGCCGAAGGTGAGCGACGGGAGAGGTGCCACGCTGGCAGGCGCAACGACGCTCGCTTGTTTGTAGCTGCGTGTTGAAAAATGGTGCTGCTGTCCGGAAGCGGCACAGTGTCTAGAATTGTGGTTAGACGAGTTGGCAGTGGTGCGCTGTCGGGCGTTGCACCTCGCCCGGCGACACCGCTTTTCAAGCGGCTTATGCCGACCTCTCCTCGGACAAGGAGAGGTTAGGATTTTTCACGGCGTCACCTCCGACAGCCGATCGACTTCGCGCAAACTTGGAAACAGCCGGTACCACACCGCCACGATGACCAGCGTGCCGACGCCTCCGATCACCACCGCCGGCACGGTGCCGAACCAGGTCGCCGTCACGCCCGATTCGAACTCGCCCAACTCGTTCGACGCGCCCACGAAAAGCCTGTTCACCGCGCTCACGCGCCCGCGCATCGCGTCGGGCGTCGCGAGCTGCGTGAGAGTGGTGCGGACGTAAACGCTCACCATGTCTGATGCACCGAGCACGAACAGCGCCGCCATCGACAGCGCGAAGTTCCGCGACAAGCCGAAGACGATCGTCGCAATTCCGAAAATCGCGACACACGCGAACATCGCGAGTCCCGCCCGCCGCGACAGTGCCCGCTGCCCGAGCGCTATCCCGAGCATCGCCGCACCGAGGGCAGGCGCGCTCCGCAACACTCCAAGTCCCAGCGGCCCGACATGCAGAATGTCGCGCGCATAGATCGGCAACAACGCGGTCGCGCCGCCGAGCAGCACCGCGAACAAATCCAATGAGAGGGCGCCGAGAATTAGCGGCTTGCGCCATACGTACGCGATTCCCGCCGTGATCCTCGTGAACACCGTCGTATCGGCCTCCGCCTCGTAGCGCGTGCTGCGGCTCCGGATACCCATCATCACGATCGCGATCGTCACGAACAGGATTAGGCACACGCCATAGTCAACGGCCGGCCCCAGGATGTAGACTGCTCCACCAATCGCCGGCCCTGCGATCACTGCCACCTGCGAGGTCGATGAGGCCCACGCTACCGCTTGCGGAAATTGGTCCTGCGGCACCAACAGCGGCACGAAAGACTGCGACGCGGGTCCCGCAAATGCGCGCGCCGCTCCGAACAGCGCGAGCACCAGATAGAACGGCCAGACGACGGCGGTCCGCGTCAGCGCCAATGTCAGAAATCCGCCGGACGCGACGGCAGTGCATAAATTGCTGAACACCAGGATGAGTTTGCGATCGAAACGATCAGCAAGATGCCCGGCGGGAATCGTGCAGGCCATCATCGGCAGAAACTGGAAGAGTCCGGCGTAGCCGAGTGCCAGCGGCGTCCGCGCGATGCCGTAGATTTGCCAGCTGACGGCGACCGACTGAATCTGGGTAGCGAGAATCGCGAGGAACGCCGCGCTCAGAAAGCGGCGAAAGTCGCGATGCGCGAGGGCGCTTGAATTGGCGATCGCAGGCGAGGCATCCATCGGTCCTCCCCGTTTGTATTGGAACCGCACAGCCAAATCGACATTTTGCCAATCGCCACTCATCTCGATTAGGCTCGCATCATGGACAAGTCAGCGATCCGAACTCACGTCGAGCAGCTGTGGAACGATTCCATCGTCGGCGAATTGGTCGAGTACATTCGCATCCCCAACAAGTCGGTTGCGTTCGATCGCGACTGGAAAGCGCACGGCCATATGGACCGCGTCGTCGGGCGCTTCGAGGATTGGGCGCGTCGCCAGCAGATCCGCGGGATGAAGCTGGAGGTCGTGCGCCTCGAAGGACGCACTCCGCTCATGTTCATGGAAATCCCCGGCGACTCGAATGATTGCGTGCTGCTTTACGGGCACATGGACAAGCAGCCCGAGATGTCCGGATGGCGCGAGGGGCTCGGCCCGTGGAATCCGGTGCTCGACGGCGATCGTTTGTACGGCCGTGGCAGTGCCGATGACGGTTACGCGATGTTCGCGTGCCTCGGCGCTTTGGGCGCGCTGCAGGCAAACTCGGTCAAGCATGCGCGATGCGTCGTGATCATCGAGGCATGCGAGGAAAGCGGCAGCTTCGATCTCCCTCACTATATTGCGCACCTCGCGCCACGCATCGGGCAGCCGAGCTTATGCATCGCGCTCGACTCGGGATGCGGCAACTACGATCAACTCTGGCTGACGACCTCGCTGCGCGGGTTGGTCGGCGGGCGACTGCAGGTCGATGTACTCACCGAGGGCGTGCACTCGGGCGACGCCGGCGGTGTCGTGCCCGACAGTTTCCGCATCGTGCGCCAGTTGTTGAGCCGCATCGAGGACGAGGAGACAGGCAAGGTGCTCGGGCAGGAATTCTACGCGACGATTCCCGAAGCGCGCCTCAAGCAAGCGGCCGCCAGCGCCAAGGTGCTGGGCGACGACATCTACACGAAGTTTCCGTTCGTCGAACACGCGCGTCCCGTGAGCAACGATCCGACCGAGCTGATCCTCAATCGCGCATGGCGGCCGGCGCTGTCGATCATCGGCGCCGACGGGCTGCCGACGACTAGTAATGCCGGCAACGTGCTGCGCCCCGGCACTGCGGTGAGCTTGTCGCTCAGGCTGCCGCCGACGGTCGATGCGAAGGTCGCGTCGCAGAAGCTGAAAAGTATTTTGGAGAAAGACCCGCCGTACGGAAGCAAGGTGACGTTCCAGTCCAACTGGGGCGCCAGCGGATGGGATGCGCCGGAACTGTCGCCGTGGCTCGAGCGCAGCCTCGACGCTGCCTCGAACGACTACTTCGGCAAACCGACCGCGTACATGGGCGAGGGCGGCACGATTCCGTTCATGGGGATGCTGGGCGAGCGGTTTCCGCAATCGCAATTTCTGATCACGGGCGTGCTAGGCCCTCACGCCAACGCGCACGGCCCCAACGAGTTTCTCCACATCCCGACCGCGAAAAAGGTGACTTGCTGCGTGGCGAAAGTGATCGCCGATCACTTCACTCGCACCAACAGCTGAGGAGGACGCCATGTCGATTCGACTTCGCCAGATTGCGCTGGTCGCCGAGAAGCTCGCGCCGGTGATCGAAGATCTGAAGGGCGTGTTCGGACTCGAGGTCTGTTACATCGATCCCGGAGTTGGAGTGTTCGGGCTGGAGAATTCGCTGCTGCCGGTCGGCAACAACTTCATCGAAGTGGTCGCTCCCATCAAGGAAGGCACTGCCGGTGGCCGCTATCTCAAGCGGCGAGGGGGAGACGGCGGCTACATGGTCATCTGCCAGTGCGAGAGCCACGCGGCGCAGCTCGAGCGACGCGAGCGCGCGATCGCGATGGGCATCCGAATCGCGTGGGAGCGCGAGAACAGCGAATATCACGTGATGCAGTTGCATCCGGCCGATACGGGCGGCACATTCTTCGAGATCGATTGGGACGCGAAGGGCGAGCCCGAGGGCAACTGGGAGCCGGCGGGCGGAAGCGGATGGCGCAAAGCGAAACGAACGGAAGTCGTCAGCGCGTACTCCGCGGTTGAGCTGCAATCGCCCGATCCGGCCGGCCTGGCAGAGCGATGGAGTAAAATCGCGGGCGTGCGAGTTCGCAAGGACGCGCGCGGCCGCCTCGAGATGCCGCTCGACAACGCAAGCGTCAGATTCGTCGAGGCGCCTGATGGCCGCGGCGAAGGCTTGTCGGGAATCGACATGGTCGTTGCGGATCGCGCGAAGCTGGATTCCGCCGCCGAGCGCCGCGGCTACAAGACCACCGGCGACCAGCTTACTATTTGCGGCACGCGGTTCTACTTAGTCTAGCCAAATGGCTAGTCTCGCGGTGTGCGCAGGATACTACTCATCTCCGGCATCGTAGTTGGCGCGGTGGTGCTGATCGCCGCGGCGCTTACCGTTTACGCATTCTTCAACTTGAGTTCGATCGTCGCGCACAACGAAAAGCGAATACTCGCGCGCGTGAGCGACGAGCTTGGCCGGCCGGTCCAAGTCGGGAAGATACAGGCGCAGATGGGATGGGGTGTGTCGGTCGAAGTGAGCGGGCTCGCGATTGCGGACGATCCGGCCTTTTCCGCAAAACCATTTCTCGCTGCCAACGACGTGTCGGTGGACGTCGAGTTTTTCCCGCTGCTGCGCGGCGAGGCAAAACTCACAAGACTCGAACTGATCAAACCCGACATCCGGATCGTGATGAACGCGGACGGCGATCTGAACCTGAGTACAATTGGGTCGAGCCCTGAGGATGCGCGCCGAAAAGCCGCGCATGCGTCGAATAGCCACGCGCACAAGCGATCGTCGCTGGCTGAGCTGTCGATCAAGGCGCTCAGCATCGAGGACGGCCGGATCTACTTTAACGACCTCGGCGAAAAGGCGACGCCGATTCACGTCCGTCACCTGGATTTCGATGTGACAAACTTCAACGCCGCGTCGGCCTTCGATGTCGAGACGAAATTTGCCTTTCCGGGCGAGGATCAGAACGTCGCGGCGTCGGGCAAGGTCGGGCCGCTGCTCAATCAAGGTGTGTTGGACGCATCCGGAATTCCTGTCGATCTGAATTTGAAGATCGATTCGATCCTGATCGAAAATGTCAGGCCGCTGACGGAGGTGGGATCGCATATTCCGCCCGGGCTTTCGATTCCCGATCCCATATCCGTCAGCGGGACCGCGCGCGGCTCGGTCGGCAAACTCGCGATTGCGATCGGCACCGACCTGACCGGCGCCCGGGTCGCGTACGCAACGATTTTCAACAAGCCCGCCGGGACCGCGATGATGCTGAATGCGAACGGAACCTGGGACGGCCAGCTCGAGATGGGGAGCGCGAGTTTGAAGCTCTCTGATCTCGAAGTGACGGCGAGCCGATTCGTAGGCGGCGGCGCGCAACCGTTGACTGCGCAAATCGATTCGAACAGCTTCAACCTCGCCAATCTCAGCTCGATGATAACTGCGGCCGGTGCGTATGGCGTGGCCGGCATGAGCGAAGTTCACGGCATCGCGAAGCTTGGCGGCAACGCACCGCCCTTCGATGGATCGGTGACGCTGAAACAGGTCGCGCTGAAGCCCGGGCCGTCGTGGCAAAGCGGCATCAGCGATCTGAATGGAACGATTCGTTTGGCAAATGGTGTCGAAACCGTCGATCCGACCAGCTTCACGTTCGGATCGGCGCACGCCAATCTCGAAGGACAAGTCGAATCATTAAGTCCGCTCAAGGCGAGCTATGCGCTGAAAGCCGACTCGCTGAAGCTCGCGCAGATATTCGCCAGTAGGCCGTCGAGTGACGTGATCAACGGGCTAGTGGTCAAAGGCACTGCGGACGGAGAACTGGCATCGCCGCGAATCAGTTCGACGATCCAATCGACGGACGGGTCGCTCGAAAATATTTCATACAACAATCTCGATCTGACAGCTGCGTATTTTAACCGCCGCGCGTCGGCGCGTCCCCTGAACGTCGGCGTGTTTGGAGGCTCACTGACGGCAGATGCGGATACAGTTCTTGGCGACGTGCCGACGTTCAACGTCACGCTCGCGATGAGGAATCTGAATATCGAAGAGGGGCTGCGCTCGCAGAATGTCGGCGCCGCTAGCACCGTGCGCGGCTTTCTGACCGGCAACGTTGCCGTCTCGGGCAACGGCACGAGTTGGGATCGAATCAGGCCGACACTTCGCGGCAGCGGGCGACTGGCAATCGCGAACGGCAAGCTGATGGGCGTCAATATCGTGGCCGACGCGCTCAATGCGGTGGCATCGGCGCCGGGCGTCAGCCAGATCGTCAACGTAGCGTTCATGTCGAGTCATCACGGGCTGCTGGTCGATCCAAATACCGAGCTGCAATCGGCAAGCATGAGCTTTCAGCAAGTGGGTCCGCGGTTCACGACACACGATCTCTTCGCGCAATCGCCGGACTATGCGATCACCGGCGACGGCTGGTTTGACATGGACAAGAACATGGACATGAGCGGCGACATCCGGCTCGCGCTCGGACTGCAGGTGGCGATCCCGGTAACAGTCAGCGGAAAACTGCCAGGCGTGCGCGTGCTGCCCGACGTGCCAACGCTGGCGGAGCGCGTGGCGATGGGTGCGATTAACACGCCCGGCAACATAATCCGCGGCGGAGTAAACGCGGTCGGCTCCGTCGTGGGCGCGCCGTCAGCAGGTTCGTCGATTCCGTCGATTCCGAATCCGATTAACGCTCTCAAGAAACTCTGGCACTGAGCGCTCGCTCGAGCGGCCTAGCGGTTGAGCAAACCCAGTGTGCCGACAATCCAGATAACAGTTACGATGCCGAAAACTATGCCCGGCAGCTCGGACAGAAAGCATTGCTGGCTCATCGTAAGTCCCTCCATTTCAACCTGCGGTTGTTCCAAGCCGCGAATCGCGGCCGTCCATTTCTCGTCGAGTATTGAAGTCATGTCCTTCATCTGCCCGAAGACGACTGAAGTGTCCTCACCCCTAAGGCGTTAAAATGCGCTGAACGGCCGGTTCAATTCGGGCGAACGGATGTGCAGAGCAGCGAACGATAGGCGAAAGTGTGCTAGACGAGCGCTAGCGGCGGGTGAGTTTGTCGACTTCGGCTAGTTCTTCCGCTGACAATTTCCAGTTGCCGGCTTTTACGTTCTGGGTAACCTGGTCGGGGCTGGTTGCGCCTGCTATTACGCTGGAGACTTGAGGCTGCGACGCGAGCCATCCGACGGCCAAGTCGAGCATGGTGTGCTCGCGCTCGCGCGCGAACTTCTCCAGCTTTTCGAGGGTCGCGAAGTTTTCGTCGGTGAGCGCCTGCTGCGCCAGCCGCTGGACCAGGGAAAGCCGGGTGCCTTTTGGCGGTTCGGCGCCGCGTTTGTATTTCCCGGTGAGAAATCCGCTAGCCAGTGGGAAGTAAGGCAGGATGCCTACTCCGAACTCGCGACATGCGGGAATCAGTTCGCGCTCGATGCGGCGGTCGAGCAGGTTGTACTGGTTTTGCGCTGAGACGTACGACGCGAGTCCGCGGCTCTGCGATATCCAGTGCGCATCGACGGTCTGCCATGCGGCGAAGTTACTATGTCCGATGTAGCGGACCTTGCCGGCGCGAACGAGATCGTTGAACGCTTCGAGGGTTTCATGCTGAGGCGTTTCAGGATCGGGCTGGTGAATCTGGTACAGGTCGATATAGTCAGTAGCTAATCGTTTGAGGCTCGCCTCCGCGGCCGCCATGACGTACCGGTACGACCCGCCCTTCATATAAGGACCGTCGCCCATCGCCATTCCAAACTTGGTCGCGACGACAGCCTCGTGGCGGCGATTGCCGAGCGCCTTGCCTAGCTGCTCTTCGGAGCCCCCGCGATTGCCGTAGATGTCGGCCGTGTCGAACAGCGTGATGCCTTCGTCCAGCGCTCGATCCACTACGGCGCGAGTCTGTTCCGCGTCAGTGCGCATGCCGAAGTTGTTGCATCCGAGGCCGATGGCCGAAACCTTGAGTCCCGACTTACCGAGATTGCGATATTCCATGATCGATCCTTTCCGTGTCGCTTCAGGCGGCGGCGTCAGGAGGAAAAAAGACGAGGGTCCGCACTTCGACGCTTTCGCGCGGCGCCGCGTCAGGCGGGCTCGAGGGGTCCTCGAACGCGGAATGCGCGGTGAATCGCGCGCGGCGGCCGTCGGAGTCGTAGCATTTGAGCAATAGTACTTCTTCCTTTTGCTGATTCGGAACGTAGTACCATCGATGGTTCGGATTGTACGCGACTGAGTATACCTCGCCGTCGCGATCGGGGTACTTGAGCACGTGCTTGACGAAGTCGTCCTGCACCATGCTTTGAGCGTCGCACACCGCGAGCGGCGATTCCTGCACGGGTCCGCGAATCGGCCGCCATACGTTGATTACCGCGAAGCGATTCTTGAGAAGTGCATCCGCTTCGTTCGGCAGAAGATCGCGCACGCGCTGCGGCCCTGACTTGAGCGTGTAGTCATTGTGCGCGACCTTGACTGGCTCCTGCGCGCCGTTCTCGCGGCGTTTCGCCATCGGACGCGATCGAACGTTATGATCGAACACATGCACTTTGACCGCACCGGTAAATTCCCGGACGAGCCGCTCGACTTCGGGATAGTAAACTCGGCGCACCTCATCGGCGTGGTAAAAATTCGGGACCGCTGTGTCGTGACGCGTGACCGCAAAGCCTTGGCGGTCGAGCGATAGCTCGCTCATAATCGTGCGGGCGCTGTGAATAGCGACGGTGAACTTTGCGTAGGTTCCCGTCCGCGCGGGGACGCCCGGCGGCGGTTTAAAGTTGTAGCTCACGGGATGCTGATCTTTGTCGGCGAGATAGTTGAGCACTCCGTCGACGTGATCGGTACTGGCGGGCGTTGCAAGCTCGATGTGCGGTGTCGTCATAGCGAGTACTCCTGTGAGCCTTCCCCTTTGCTATGGCAGCGCGCGCGACGGGTCAAGCGCGAATTCGATGAAGGTGCCAATATTCGGCGGATGGCGAAGCTGCGCGACATACTGAAACCGCGGCCGCGAATCCTGTTCGTCGGGATCAATCCAAGTCTTCGCTCGGAGCAGATGGGACATCATTTTGCGAGTCCCGGCAATCCATTCTGGCGGCTGCTATTTGCGGCGAATCTCGTGCCCGAGATGCTCACTGCCGAAGACGATAGGCGTCTCGTGGAATTTGACCTGGCGTTGACGAATCTATGTTCGCGGGCGACGCGGTCGGCGGCGGAGTTGAGCACGACTGAGATGATCGCGGGACGACAATTACTCGCGCGGAAGATTCGACGAGTGCAGCCGCGAGTGGTCGCGTTCGTCGGCGTGAGTATCTACCGCGGATTTTTTGGGGTCGCGCAGGGCGAGGGCGCGGGTCCGAAGGAGGAGCAAATATTCGGGGTGCGGGTGTTTGTTCTGCCGAATCCGAGCGGGTTGAATGCGAGTTATCCGGGGTTCAAGGATAAGTTGATTTGGTTCGAGCGGCTACGCGAATTTGCTGAGATGGATTAATGCGACGTCTCGCTCGTTTCCGCATTCTGCTTGAATGGCAGAACCCTCATCTACCGGCCGCGATGCGGCCGGCCTCCTCTCCCGTGAAGTAACGGGCGAGGTAACTCTCGACCGTCGGCTTACTATTGGACTAGCTATTCGATATTTTGCGAGTGGATATTGAAAAAGCTATTCGATTCCGTAGCGGCGGCGCTTGCGCCATAGGGTTGTTACGTTGATGCCCAGGGTATCGGCGGCTTCCTCCAGCGTGGCGCTCGCGCCGAGCACGCGGGCGATGTGCTCGCGCTCGACTTCATCGAGGCTGGCGGCGTTTGGGATGCCGGCCAGCGCTTCGGTCGAGTCGTGGAAAAGCGAATCGGGCAGGTCGTCGGGGGCGATCGTCTCGCCGCGCATCAGGACGGTGCCGCGTTCGATCGCGTTGCGAAGTTCGCGGACGTTTCCGGGCCATCGATAGCGCGTGAGCGCCGCAGTCGCGCCCGGCGAAAATGCCAGGCCGGGATGCGAGTTGCGCACAGCCGCGATGTTCAGAAGCCATTGTGCGAGCGGCAGAATATCCTCGCGGCGTTCGCGCAGCGGCGGGACGCGCAACGTGATTACGTTGAGGCGGTAGTAGAGATCCTCGCGAAAATGATGCGCAGCGACTTCGGAGTCGAGATCGCGATTGGACGCAGCGATGATTCGCGCATCGACGTGGATCGTGCGCTCGCCGCCGACGCGCTCGAAGTTCTGCTCCTGCAGGAAGCGCAGGAATTTGGTCTGGAGGGTCGGGGTCAGGTCGGCGATCTCGTCGAGGAAAACGCTGCCGCCGTTCGCCGCCTCGAGACGGCCGGGCTTGTCCTTGACCGCGCCAGTAAATGCGCCGCGCATGTGCCCGAACAGTTCGCTCTCGAGCAGTTCTTCGGAGAGCGTGGTGCAATTGACGACCACGAACGGCTTGCTCAGGCGCCGGCTCCATCGATGGATCTGCCGCGCGATGACGTTCTTGCCGGTGCCACTCTCTCCCGTCAGCAGGATAGTCGCGTCGCTTGCGGCGGCCTGGCGGGCAGTTTCGAGCAGGCGCTGCATCGCGGGGCTTTTCGAGTCGAGCAGCGGCTCCTCGTCGATCGCGCTCCGCAGCGCGCGATTTTCGGCAGTGAGCAGCCCGACGTGCAGCGCGCGATCGACAGTGTGCTGAATCTGCTCGAGCGAGAACGGCTTGGTGACGTAGTCGTAAGCGCCGGACTTCATCGCCTCGACCGCATTTTCAACGGTCGCATAGGCGGTCATCAGGATTACCAGACACTCGGGCGCGCGCCGCTTGATTTCGCGCAGCAGTTCGAGGCCGCTCATCTCGGCCATCTTGTAGTCGGTCAGAACGAGATCGAATTGGATCTCGGCCAAGCAGCGCGACGGCCTGCGCACCGTTCTCTGCCGCGCGGACCATGTGGCCGAGCGACTCGAAGAACGTCGTGAGGCTGCGGCGGATGTTGCGTTCGTCATCGACAATGAGCAGCTTGGCCATCAGATCTCCTGCGCGGCGGGAATTTCGACGATGAATCGCGAGCCGTGAGAGTTGGCGCTCTCGACGAAAATCCTGCCGCCATGCGCCTCGACTATTTCCTTGACGATCGACAGGCCGAGCCCGGCCGAACCCTTTTCGAAGCCCTCGGAACCATACTGCACGAAGCGCTCGAAAATATAATCTTTCACGTCGGCGGGAATGCCGGGCCCCGAGTCGGTGACTTCCAGCCGCGTTGTATGCTCGGTGCCGCCCGCCGAGACTTTGATCGTTCCGCCGGCGGGAGTGTAGCGCAGCGCGTTGCCGAGCAGGTTTGAAATCACCCACGAGAGCTTGACCGGGTCGCCGATAATCTCGGGCACCGGACCGATGTGCTCCTCGAGCTCGACGTGCTTTTCGCGCGCCTGTATCGCAAAGCGCCGCGTCACGTCCGAGGCGAGCCGCGCGAGATCGAGACGCTTCTGCTGGACTGCAATTGCGGGAATCTCGCCGCGCGCGAGGTTGAGCAGGTTATCGGTGAGCTGACGCATCCGCGTGCATTCCTCGAGGATCACCTGCAGCAGTTCGCCGCTCTTCAGATTCTGCTCCGGCGCATTCTCGCGGCTCAGCAGTTCCGCCGACAACGCGAGCGAGGTGAGCGGGGTCCTGAGTTCATGCGACAGCGTCGCGACCAGGTTGGTGCGGGCGCGATCCTGATCGCGGATGTAGGTCACGTCCTGCAGAATCAGCAGCGTGCCGAGCGATTTGCCGACTGTATGATGAAGCGGAACCGGTTTCAGCACGTAAGAATGATCGCGGCCGCGAACGTGAAGATCGATTTCAGTGCGATGGCCGTTGGTCCCTGCAGTCCCGGCCCGCTGCAGCGTGCGCAACGCATCGCGAACGCGCAAGTAGTGAGGATGGTTGCTGCTGAGATCGTCGAAAGGACTGC
This sequence comes from uncultured delta proteobacterium, assembly GCA_963733715.1. GTDB lineage: Bacteria > Desulfobacterota > Binatia > Binatales > Binataceae > Binatus. Next base: position 36,281 of record CAVTEN010000015.1, on the reverse strand, counting down.
CGAGTGCGTCCTGCAGATCGACGCCGAGGATCAACGACGCTATCTCATTTATGTGCGCGACGATTCCATCGCTGTCGATCAGCACGACGCCGTCTTCGAGGCTCTCGATGATCGCCTCGGTCTTGCTCTTTTCATAAACCAGGCGCTCGACGTTGAGCTTGTCGTATTGCTCCAGCCGCTCGGCCATCTGGTTGAATTCGCGCGCGACCGCTTCTAGCTCGGCGAGTGGCTGGGGACCAAGGCGCACCTGCGATTTGCGCTGACTGATTCCGCGCAGGCGCTCTGTCAGCTCGGTCAGCGGCTTTGAGAGCCGCCATCCTAGTCCCCACGAGACGGCGGCGCCCACCAGCAACACCAGCACCAGGCCGCCGGCGAATTCGTACGCGAGGTGTTTGCCAAGCTGTACCGAGCGGCTGTCCGCGCGGAACATCGCGGCCTTGTTCATCGCGATCAGATCGTCGAGCTTGCCGTTCAATTCCGCAAATTCGAGATCGTGATAAACGCCGGGCGGCGCCTTGGCGATGTCGTCGAACAGCTTGTTGGCGCGCCGAGTGATATCGGCGGCGAGTTCGGGCTCTCCAACTTCAGTGAAGTCGTGATTCTCGACGTCGGCCCACTGCAAAAAATCGTGCCGCGCTGCCGGCAGGACGTCTCTGGCCTTGCCGTCGTGCTCGGCCACCTGGAGCGTGTTGAGCGCCGCATGCATATTTTGCGCGGCCTCGATGCTGACGTAGTTGCGGTAAAGGGTCGCGCGGATTGCGCCGCCCAGCCGGTACACACGCGGCAGCGTGTAGAGTCCCAGCAGAACCACCAACGCCAGCATCAGCAGAGTGCCGTTGCGGATTCGGCGTTGCAGCGAGGGAGCGTTCATCGCGAGTCCTCCCGTTCGTCGGTCGCGACAATTTCCACGTCGAGGTCGGTTGCGTCCGCGACCAGCCGCGCCACCACGTCGCCCTTGAGCAATCGGCGCCAACGCGGTTGATGAGTCCGGCCGACGATTACCTTCGACACGCCCTTGTCGTGCGCGAAATCGATCAACGCCTTGACCACGTCGTCGGACTTGAGCCACACGGTTTCGGCGCCGAGATCGCTGGCCACATTGATGTTCTCGAGCAGCGCGACGAAATCTTTGGTGCCGATATTTTTCACCGATTCGGAGGGCGTTTCGATATGCACCGCAAACCATTCGGCATTGAGCTGTCCTGCTATGCGCGAAGCCTTGCGGAGCAGTTGTCCGGTGTCAGAGGCGTTGGACGAAACTCCGACCATGATGCGATCGACGACGTTCGCGCGGTGGCCGCCTTCGCGCTTGATTGCGTCGCGATCGAGGCGCTGCCGATCGAGGCTGCGCGCGACCTCGCGCAGCGCCAGTTCACGCAGCGACGCGAGGTTGCTCGGCTTGAAAAAATTCTTGAGCGCGTTTTCAATCTGATCCGGCGGGTAAATCTTTCCCTCGCGCAGCCGCTCGCGCAGCGCCTCGACTGGCACGTCGATATTGACGATTTGATCGGCGCGCGCCAGCAACGAATCGGGCACCGTCTCGCGCACGTCGATGCCGGTGACGCGCCTCATCAGCGCGTTCAGACTTTCGACGTGCTGGATATTGATGGCGGTGATCACGTTGATACCGGTGCCGACTATCTCCTCGACGTCCTGGTAGCGCTTGGGATGGTGCGAGCCGGGGGCGTTGGTATGCGCGAGCTCGTCGACGATCACTACGTCGGGTTTGCGCGCGATGATTGCATCGACGTCCATCTCTTCGAGCTCAACTTCGCGGTACTGGATCTTCCGGCGCGGAACGATCTCGAGGTTGCCGATCCGCTCCTCGGTCTCGCGGCGACGATGCGTCTCGATGAAGCCGAGCACGACATCCACTCCCCGATCGTGGAGTTGATGCGCCTCGTCGAGCATCCTGTACGTCTTGCCTACGCCGGCGGCGGCGCCAATATAAACTTTGAGTCGTCCCCGTTGAGTCTGGGGCACGAGATCGAGAAAAGCTTCGGGCTCGAGTCGTTTGTCATCGCTCATTCAAGTCCCGGGCGTTCCACCATGACTTCCCGCGGCGCGATCGCCATGACTACCAGTGGTGCGATCGAGGGCCAGGTTCAGCAGCAGGACGTTTACGCCGGGTTCGCCGAAGATTCCCGCCGATCGCGACCGTGTGTTTTCTGCAATCAACTGCCGCACCTGATCTTCGCTCAGACCGCGTGCACGAGCAACACGTGAAATCTGCAGGTCCGCCGCCGCCGGACTTATCTCGGGATCCAGCCCGCTGCCAGAAGCCGTCACCAGGTCAATTGGAACCTGGCGCGCGTCGGTGCCGGGATTGCTCTCGACTACGTTCTTGAGCCGCAACTTGACTGCGTCGATCAGCGCCTTGTTGGTAGGCCCAAGATTCGATCCGCCCGAGTTGTCGGCCGCGTAGCCTTTGTCACCCGCAGCGGAAGGCCTGCTCTGAAAATAGCGGGGCGACGAAAAATTTTGCCCGATGAGGCTCGAGCCGACGACCTTGTTGCCGGCGACGACAATACTGCCGCCCGCCTGGCGCGGAAAAATAACCTGGGCGATGCCCCAAACCGCAATAGGATAGACGATACCAGTGAGCACGGTCAGCACCGCAGTCGCTATAAGAGCAGTTGTGAACGTTTTCACTGAAATAACCTCAGGCGAGATGCAGTGCGGCGATCATGATGTCGATGGCCTTGATGCCGATGAACGGAATAATCACGCCGCCGAAGCCGTAAATAAAAAGATTGCGAGTCAGAATCGCGGCCGCGCCGACCGGACGGTACTGCACACCACGCAGCGCCAGCGGAATCAGCGCGATGATGATCAGCGCATTGAAAATTACCGCCGACAGAATCGCGCTCTGCGGCGTCGCCAGATGCATCACGTTGAGCCGCTGCAGTTCCGGATACTCGACGATGAACAGCGCCGGGATTATCGCGAAATACTTGGCGACGTCGTTGGCGATCGAGAACGTCGTGAGCGCGCCGCGCGTCATCAGAAGCTGCTTGCCGATCTCGACCACCTCCATCACCTTGGTCGGATTCGAGTCGAGATCGATCATGTTGCCGGCCTCGCGCGCGGCCTGCGTGCCCGCATTCATCGCGATCCCGACGTCGGCCTGCGCGAGCGCGGGCGCGTCGTTGGTGCCGTCGCCGATCATCGCGACCAGCTTGCCCTGGTTCTGTTCCTCGCGAATCAGCCGCAGCTTGGTTTCGGGAGTGGCCTCGGCCAGAAAGTCGTCGACGCCCGATTCCTTGGCGATCGCGGCCGCCGTCAGTGGGTTGTCGCCGGTAATCATGACAGTGCGCAAACCCATGGCGCGCAGGCGCTCGAAGCGTTCGCGGATTCCTTCTTTGACCACGTCTTTCAGATAAATCACACCGAGCGCCTTCGATTCGTCCGCCACCACCAGCGGAGTTCCACCGCTGCGCGCGATGCGCTCGACGATCGCCTTCAGGTCGGTCGGCGGCGTGCCGTGATTTTCCCTGACGAAACTTGCGACCTGTTCGGCGGCGCCTTTGCGGATTCGACGTCCGCCGATGTCCACGCCGCTCATCCGGGTCTGCGCGGAAAACGGGATGAAGGTGGCGCCATTGTCGCCGGCGCCGAGATCGCGTTCGCGCAGATCGAACTGACGCTTCGCGAGCACGACGATCGATCGTCCCTCGGGAGTCTCATCGGCCAGCGATGCGAACTGAGCGGCCTCAGCAAGTTCTCGCACCTCCACGCCCTCGACCGGGATGAACTCCGCGGCCATCCTGTTCCCGAGCGTGATGGTTCCGGTCTTATCGAGCAGCAAAGTATCGACGTCGCCGGCCGCCTCGACCGAGCGGCCCGACATCGCGAGCACGTTGTGCTGCACCAGCCGATCCATCCCTGCAATTCCGATCGCAGAGAGCAATCCGCCGATGGTCGTCGGAATCAGGCAGACCAGCAGCGACACCAGCACCGGCAGCCCCAGCTTCGTGCCGCCGTACAGGCCGAACGGGTAGAGCGTGACGACCACGAGCAGGAAGACGATCGTCAAGCCGGACAGCAGAATGCTGAGCGCGATTTCGTTGGGCGTCTTCTGACGCTGCGCGCCTTCGACCAGCGCGATCATGCGGTCGAGGAAGGTCTCGCCGGGGTTGGCGGTGATCTTCACTTTGATCCAGTCGGAGATGACGGTGGTCCCTCCCGTGACGCCGCTGCGATCGCCGCCGCTCTCGCGAATGACCGGTGCGGATTCGCCGGTTATCGCAGCCTCGTTGACCGCCGCGATGCCCTCGATTATTTCGCCGTCACCGGGGATGACGTCGCCCGCGGCAACCATCACGATGTCGCCGCGCCGGAGCTGCGCGGCCGGCACGAGTTTCGTCTCGCCACCGGCGCCGATTAACTTGGCCTGGGTTTCAGTGCGAGTCTTGCGCAGATTTTCGGCCTGCGCCTTGCCGCGCCCTTCCGCCATTGCCTCGGCGAAGTTTGCGAACAGCACGGTGAACCACAGCCATATTGCGATCTGAAATTCGAATCCTGCCAGCACCATCTTGTGAGCCAGCGTGTCGCGAATCAGCGTGAACATCACGAGCACGCTGGTGACCTCGACCACGAACATCACCGGATTCCTGATCATCCGGCGCGGATCGAGCTTGGTGAACGACTCGATCGACGCGCGCGAGACGATCTCGCGATTCCAAAGTGCGGGGGCCTTGCGATCACTCATGGGTGCGACACCAAACCTAGAAAAGTTTCCCGGCCGACATCAGTAGTTGCTCGACGATCGGTCCGAGTGCGTCGGCGCAGAAGAATGTCAGCGCGCCGACGATCACGATTACGCCTATCAGCAGGAACACGAACGGGACGCCGTCGGTCGGGAACGTGCCGGCGCTGGCGGCGGTGGTTTTCTTGGCCGCGACCGATCCGGCGATCGCGAGCGCGGGGATCGCCATCATGAATCTGCCGAGCAGCATCACGAACGCCATTGTCACGTTGTAGAAGGGCACATTCGCATTGAGGCCGGCGAACGCTGATCCGTTATTCGCGCCCGCTTCCGTGAACGCATAGAGGATTTGCGAGAAACCGTGAGGACCGGGATTCGAAATGCTGGACAGGCCGGCAGGTATCACGGCCCCGATGGCGGCCGGTATCAGAATGACGGCCGGGAAAATGAGCACGTAGAGCATCGCAAGTTTCATTTCCCGCGCTTCGATTTTCTTGCCCAGATACTCAGGCGTCCGCCCGACCATCAGGCCCGCGATGAACACTGCCAGCACCGCCATCACGATGATTCCGTAGAGTCCCGATCCGACGCCGCCGAAGATCACCTCGCCGAGCTGCATGTTGATCATCGGCACCAGCCCGCCGAGCGGCGTGTAGCTGTCGTGCATCGAGTTGACGGCGCCGCACGAAGTATCGGTGGTGGCGGTAGCCCACATCGCGGATTCGACGATTCCGAAGCGGACTTCCTTGCCCTCCATGTTGCCGCCGCTTTGCCCGGCGGTGGCGTGCTGATCGATTCCAATCTTGCTGAATTGCGGATTGCCGTGTTGCTCAGCCCAGATTGCGGGCGCCGCACCCGCGAGAAACAAAATCGCCATCACGGCGAACAGCGCCCATCCCTGGCGCCGATCGCCGACCATCTTGCCGAAGGTGTGGGTCAGGCCCGCGCCTATCGAAAAGATCGCGAGCATCTCGAGCAGGTTCGTCAGCGGCGTCGGATTTTCGTACGGATGCGCCGAGTTGGCGTTCATGAAGCCGCCGCCGTTGGTGCCGAGCTCCTTGATTATTTCCTGCGACGCGACCGGCCCTTCCGCGATCGTTTGCGGAGTGCCCTCGAGCGTGGTGGCGTTCACGTACGGACTGAAGTTATCCGGCACTCCCTGCCACACGAGAAACAGCGCGAAGATAAGAGACAGCGGCAGCAGCACCCACAATGTCGTGCGCGTCAGATCGACCCAGAAATTGCCGATCGTCTTGGCACTGCGCCGCGCGAACCCGCGAATCACTGCCGCCGCCATGGCGATTCCCGCCGCCGCCGAGAGAAAGTTGTGCGACGTCAGCCCGACCATCTGCGTCAGGTAACTCAGCGTCTGCTCGCCCGAATATGCCTGCCAGTTGGTGTTGGTCGTGAAGCTTGCCGCAGTGTTGAAGGCCAGTCCCGGCGGCACTCCGGCGAGTCCCTGCGGATTCAGCGGCAGGTAGTATTGGAGGCGCTGCAGCGCGTACAGAAAGATCATCGAGATGAGGCTGAACGCCAGCATCGATATCGCGTATCCTGCCCAACCCATCTCGACGCCGGGGTCTATCCCGCAGACTTTGTAAATCAATCTCTCGATTGGCGAGAGCACCGGGTCCAGCAAGGTGCGCTCGTTCGAGAACACTCGCGCCATGTACAGGCCGAGCGGTACGCTGATCGCCGTCACCAAAATGAAGTAGACGGCGAGCTGAACAATCGAATTGGATAGCATGTAGATGAGTACCGACTAGTGCGGACTTAGAATCTTTCCGGGCGCAGCATCGTGTAAATCAAATACACACCCAGCAAGACCGCGCACACCCCACCGAGAACAGTTTCAACCGGGCTCATAGGTTGTCACACCCCCGAACGTATTCGATCGCGATCGCGAAGAAGGCGATGCTCGCGAGAATTGAGATCAAATCCCACATAGTTATTTCCGACTAGTAACGCTGTGCTGACGTTAGCGCAAAGACTGTTCCGGACGGCCGGGACTTTCGGCGTGAGAAGCAGGAACGTGCCCATTCGATCCGTTCGTGTGCAGATGCGCCTCTGACACTCTGCGCATCGCAGGGCATGGGCCGGCCGCAAACGTGGCGGCGCGTGCGACGACCTCGTCGCGCGTGAGGGGAGTACCATTCTCGGGGATAGGCCTCAGCGCACCGCGGCGCCCGTCGTTGACGACGAACGACCATTTGCAACGCACGCAATGATAGAGGTACCGACGCGGCTTGAAGAAACCGGGAAGTTTGTCGAGCACTTTGATCGCAAACAAGTGCGGCATCTTCATCTGCAATGTCTGTTTCATTGGAACTGCCAGCCTCCGCCGGATTTCTTCCGACAGGACTAACAGCATCGCTCGTGCCAATGCGGAAAAGGCCGTTCCACAAGGCCTTTTGCATCTTCTGGCGATGCGACATTTCAAAATGCATCGTACTGTTCAATGCAAACTTCATCGAAGTGCAATGGTGATTCGCGCGTGACGCTATTCCTGCTTCACCAGCAAACCCCGCGATCGCGCCTTCTCGTAGATCCAGCCGAAGAACACAAGCGCCGCCGCGAAGTAGACTACGTTCAGCCCGGCGCCCCACCAGAAATGCATCGGCGAGAATCCTTTACCTGCCAGTACCTGGCGCATCCCTTCGAACGAATGCGCCGTCGGCATCAGCCACGCGACGTCCTGCATCCACTTCGGCAGCGACGATACCGGATAAAATATGCACGACACCGGCATCAGCAGGCCCGCAAACCCCCACGCCAGCGCCTGGATTTTCGTCGAGTAGCGAAAGATCATTCCCGTGATCGCGATTCCGATAGCGAGCGAGAAGAACAACAGGTTCGCGATGTAGGGAACGAACTTCGGCAGCCACGGCAGAATGTCGAACGAGTACGCCGCCCACGCGATTGCCGACGCCGCCGCCAGTCCGACCATCACCTTCAGAATGCACACCACGATAATTCCGGCCATGTATTCCGACAGCATCAACGGCGTCGAGAACAAGTTGATCAGGTTGCGGCACCATAGATCGTCGATGAATGCGACCGCCATGTCGCGCTGAAACGAATAGAACATGGTCCAAAGGATTGCGGCCCCCAGCATCACGCTCAAGAAGCTTGGTTGCAGCCCTTTCCCATGCGTCAGGTAAATCGTGAAAAAGCCCCACATGACGATGTCGAGCACCGGCCACCAGAGTGTGTCGACGACGCGATCGAAGTTGCGCCGCGATTCGTATACATGCCGCGCGATGACGGCGTTGACTCGATGTAACTTCATGCTGCCTTGCCTCTGACCACGCGCATGAAGACTTCCTCCAGCGCGGGTTCCTCGCGTTCCTCTTCCAGGATCGCCTGCGTGATTTCGATTGGACTGCCCGCCGCGATTATTTTCCCGTGATGCAGAAAAATGATCCGCTTACACATCCGCTCGACCTCGTCCATGTTGTGCGACGTGTACAGAATCGTCGTGCCTTTTTCGCGTTGAGCGTCGAGCAATGTGTTCTTCACCTGCCACGCGATCTCGGGGTCGAGATACGCCGTCGGCTCGTCGAGCAGCAGCAGTTCCGGATCGTTCATGAACGCCTTGCACAGCCCGACCCGCGTATTCTCGCCCGACGAGAGCCCCGAAATGGCCTTGTCGCGCAGCTTGGTGATTCCGAACCGCTCCAACTGTTCGTCGATTCGCTCGCGCGGCCTTTTCAGATTGTAGATGCGCGCGAAGACCTTCAGGTTCTCGAGCACCGTCAGCCGGAACGGGAACGTGCTGTACGGCGAGGTGAAGTTCACGTGCTCGAGGATTTCCCCGCGATGCGTCGCCATCGACTTGCCGAAGATGCTGATACGGCCCGAGGTCGGCGTGATCAGCCCGAGGATCATATGAATCGTCGTGGTCTTGCCCGCCCCGTTCGCCCCAAGCAGGCCGATGATCTCGCCGCGCTCGATTCCAAAGCTCACGTTGTCGACAGCGCGAAAGTCCCCGAACGTCTTACTCAGATTTTCCACTTCTACCAGCATCGAATTACCTGCCTTTAACGCGCGCGCGTTTTCATTCCCAAAAAACAAAACGGCCACGGAGTGCTAGCACCCGTGGCCGTCTGAAGCGTTCCTATTAAGCTATTGAGTCAATGATGACCGAACGTCGCAGACACACCACCACGGGAGGTTCCCCGGGCCCTTTCGATATTCGGATTCATCTTGGTGTGCTTCCTGCGAAATCGAGCTTCTATTATGTAGCAGCTTCCGTGTTTAAGGGCTATAGGTCTCGCGACTCCGCGATGGAATCGGGCATCGTGGATCATCTATTCTCATTCGAGGACTTAGTCGGAATCGTGGACGAGTGGGAAGTGAGCCAGAGAACAGAACGAGCGGCAGAGGCTTGAGGCAGCCCCAGTCATTCAATCGTCTCAGGAACGTGCTCGGGTTTTTGTACGCGATAACCTTTAGCTGTTCCTGGTTGGTCGGAATGTACATTAAGGGACACCGCCCGATGCATCCGATCCCAAGCCTCGGCCTGATCTATCCAATCTCATGGACAATCGGCTGCGCCTCTTGCTCGGCTTGGTATGTTACGAGATTTGAATATGTGGTTGCGGGTGTGCCGATGATGTTCGCTGAAATGGGAATCCTCCTCGTCCTTATCGCCGACGGATTCCTTGCGAATGGCTCAAAGAATTCAAACTGAGACACTACCTACCCTTGGTATACCACGAGCCAAAGGACCACCACCGGTGGTATATTCCGCATCTTCCGCTGTATTCGAATCGCGCCTTTGCTCGATTCAGCCACCTGCGCGCGGGGCCGCTTGAGGCCCGCGAATCAGCTTACCAGGCATCGCGTCGGTCGCCTTGCCATCGACGAACGTGACCTCGCCACTCACGACCGTGTATTTGTAGCCGTCGGCGCGCTGGATCAATCGTCGTCCTCCGGCGGGAAGGTCGAACACCATCTGCGGCGGATGCAATCGCAGCGCGTCCATGTCGATCACGTTGACGTCGCCCTTCATTCCGGGTGCGAGCACTCCGCGATCGAACAGTCCATAGAATTTCGCAGTGTCGCTGGTTTGCCGCTTCACGATCATCTCGATCGGCAGACGTTCTCCCCGGCTGCGATCGCGCACCCAATGCGTGAGCATGTAGGTCGGCATGCTTGCGTCGCAGATCAATCCGCAATGCGCGCCGCCGTCGCTGAGTCCGAGCGCGGTCGCCGGATTGAGCAGCATCTCGCGCAGCGCGTCGAAGTTGTAATCCGAGTAGTTGGCGAACGGCATGTAGAGCAGCTCGCGTCCTTCCCGCTCGAGCATCAAATCGTAAGTCAGCTCCGCGGGCGTCTTGCCCTCGCGCTCGGCGCGCGCGGCGACGCTGGTCTCGCGCGCGGGCTCGTAGTTGGGAGGATCGCCGAGCGCGAAGTACTTTGCGAAGTTGGTCAGCAGATACCGCGTCACGGGATCCTTCACGGCCGGCTCGTCCGCGAGGATTCGCGCGCGGACCTGAGGATCGCGCATCTTTGCGACGCGCTCATCGATCGGCAGATGCGCGATCTCGCTATAACTCCGATGCGCGATGAACGGATGCAGCGAGCTTTGCAATCCCATCAGCATGCCGGTCGGACGGCCGGGAATCTGCGGCACCAGGTGCGCGCCATTCGCGTTGTAGGTGCGCACGCGCTCGAGCATATGGCGGAAGCCGTCGGGATTGCTGTCGACCTGCGCCATCGCGAACGTGATCGGCAAGCCGGTCTCGGTCGAGAGCTTGATCATCCACTCCATCGTCGCGTCGGCGCCGACCATGTCCGACGCCATCTCGAACACGCCGTGCCCGACGTCGCCCATTGCGCGCCCGATCCCCAGAAGCTCAGCCTCGCTGGCGAAAGTTCCCGGCACGAGATCCTTGTTCTTCGCGCGATGCAGCATCGTGCGCGACGTCGTGAATCCCAGCGCGCCGGCCTTGAGCGAATCGCGCACGAGCGCCGCCATCTTCGCGATGTCGTCGGGCGTCGCCTCCTCGTTGCGCGCGCCGCGATCGCCCATCACGTAGGTCCGCAACGAGCCGTGCGGCATTTGTGCGCCGACGTCGAGCACGCGCGGCATCTTCTCGATCGCGTTCATGTATTCGGGAAACGATTCCCAGCCCCACTTGATTCCTTCGGCGAGCGCGCTGCCCGGAATGTCCTCGACCCCTTCCATCAGCCCGATCAAAAATTCATGCTGGCCCGGATGAACCGGCGCAAAGCCGACCCCGCAGTTGCCCATCACGATCGTCGTAACGCCGTGCCAGCTCGAGGGACTGAGATACGGATCCCACGTGACCTGACCGTCGTAATGGGTGTGGATATCGACCCATCCCGGAGTGACGATGAGGCCCGCCGCGTCGATTTCGCGCCGCGCCGCGCCCGCTTTCGTGCCGACGCTGGTGACTACGCCGTCGTCAATCGCGACGTCGCCGTTGAACGCAGGCGCTCCGCTGCCATCGACAATTTTGCCATTTCGAACCACGAGATCGTGCATCGTTTCGTTCTCCTATCTGAAGAATCGCGCATCTAGGTACAATCGCGCAAGCGAAATCTTAAACGATCGTTCAATGATGGATCGTTGCCGTTGCACATTCGGTTAGCGAGAACTTATGATTCGAATCCGCGGCGGAATCTGAATCGCGATCGCATAGGAGCTGATGATGTTCAAACCAAAATATGGCGATGTATCCGTGACCCTCGACGGCAATGTAGCGACTCTCGAGATTCACCGGCCGCCGCATAATTTCTTCGACTTCATTCTGATTCGCGACCTCGCCAACGCATTCGAGGCGCTCGATAATGAGCCCGAGTGCCGCGCGCTGATGCTCTGCTCGGAGGGCAAGTCATTCTGCGCGGGCGCGAATTTTGCCAATCGCGATGCGAGCAGCGGTGAGACTACGGCGCGCGCCGGTGAGAATCCGCTCTACGTCGAGGGTGTGCGGCTGTTCCGATGCAAAAAGCCAGTCGTCGCTGCGATTCAGGGTCCCGCAATCGGTGGAGGCCTCGGACTCGCGCTAGTTGCCGATTTCCGCGTCGCAACGGCCGACGCCCGCTTCGCCGCGAACTTCGTGAAGATTGGCATCCATCCGGGCTTCGGTCTGACGTACACGCTCCCGCGTTTGATCGGTGTGCAGAAAGCCAGCCTGATGTTCCTCACAGGCCGACGCATCGAGGGTAAAGAGGCGCTGACGTGGGGCCTGTGCGATCAGCTCGTTGATCCGGATGATCTCCGCGACGCCGCGCTCACGCTTGCGGAGGAAATCGCCGAGGGCGCACCGCTCGCGCTGTTATCGACCCGCGCGACGATACGCCAGGGCCTGGCAGACGCCGTCAAAGCGCAGACCGATCACGAGTTCAAGGAACAATCCTGGCTCTTCAAAACCGAGGACCACCGCGAAGGCGTCAAAGCAGTAAGCGAACGCCGCCCCGGCAAATTCATCTGCAAATGAGTGCTTGGATCGAAGAACCTAACCCCTAACCCCTTCCCGAGCGGGAAGGGGAACCGGAATTTTAAAAAGAGACAGCCCGGTCGCCCGAGCTGTCTCAGAAACTCACCTCTGCAGTCGAATGCTACGCCGCTTCTGCCTTCACTCCGTTCAGCTTCTTCAACTCCGGCATCACGTCGCTCGCAAATAGCCGCAGGCTCTTCTCCGCGTCCTCGATCGGCATCCCCGCGTAGCTGAACACGCCGGTGAAATGATCCGCGCCGACCTTCTGCCGAATCTCGTCGATCTTGTTGAAGCACATCTCGGGCGTGCCCCACACCTGCAGGCTCAGGAAGTACTCGATCGACGCGCTCGCGTTGCCCTTTAGATTCTTCGCCATCTGCTCGTAGTATTCGTAGCCCTTGGCCTTGCCGAAATGCTCGCTCGCCATCTCGTAATGCCGCAACGCGGTGTCCCAGTAACCGCCGATGTACTTGACCGCCATCTCGCGCGCGCGGTCGGCGCTCTTGTCGCAGAAGGTCCAGCCCGCCGCGATCGTCGGCAGCGGCTCACCGCCGTTCACCTGCTTGTAGATAGTGCGATACTCGTTGAGTTCCTGCGCGACGGCCTCCCACGGCTTCTGCGGGATGATCAGGATGCCGATGCCGAGCTTCGCCATGATTCGCGCCGACTCGGGCGAAACCGCGGCAGCGTAAGTGCGTCCCTTGAACGACTTGAACGGCTTGGGCCTGATGTCGCGGCGCGGCTGCTTGATATACTTGCCGTCGTATTCGCAGTAGCCCTTCTCGAGACCCTCGAGCAGCATCTCGGCCGATTCGATAAAGCGCTCGCGCGATTCACCGAGCGGAACGCGGAAGCCTTCGAACTCAATTCGCGCAAGCCCGCGCCCCAGGCCCAGGATCATGCGCCCGTTCGACATGTGATCGACGACGGACACCTGCTCCGCGACGCGCATCGGATCATGCCACGGCATCACGACCACCATCGATCCAAGCTGAATCGTCCTGGTGCGGCCGGCGTAGTAGGTCAGGAACTGCAGCACGTCGGGGCACATCGTGTAGTCGTCGAAATGATGCTCGACGCTCCAGATGGAATCGAATCCGAGCGGCTCGTAGAGGTCGCCGATCCGCAGGTCTTCGACGTAAACGTCGCGGTCCGATCGCACATTGTGCGGATTCTGAAAGATAACAGCGCCACCAACTTTCATTCGGAGATCCTCCATGAGGCCGGGCTTTCAGTAGTCGCAAACAACGTACCGCAACCCGATAATTGAGATTCACCAAAGACTTCCAATCACATACCAATCGTTTAGTAAGATTGCAAAGCCGTTCTTACCTGCCCGCCAGGCAAGGTTTCCACGATACTTCGCTTCGGCAACTTTCGCTCTGGAATTACATCGCGGTAGAGTGCCAGCGATTTGGAATGTATCGAGTGACATCGGATGATCGTACATATCGTTAAGCGGAGCGAGTGGGTGCTTGCTGTCGAGCGTCGGACTTATGCGCCCGACAGTTTGCGGTCGGAGGGGTTTATCCATTGCTCGACGCTCGCACAGGTGATCGATACTGCCAATCGGTTTTATCGCGGGCAGCAGGATTTGGTCGTCCTGTGTATCGAGGAATCGCGGCTGACGGCGCAGTTGAAGTATGAGGCGCCCGCGATGCCGCATGGTGAAGTGGCCGGCGAGTTGTTTCCTCATCTATATGGGGAGTTGAATGTCGCGGCAGTCGAGCGGGTGGTCGAGTTGCCGTGCGAGGCGGATGGAACGTTTCGACTGCCCGATGGGTTGCGAGAGATAGCTAGATGAATCTGACTAAGGAATCAAACATGAAGAATGGTTTGCGAGTCTTATTTTTGTTGATCGTGGGCGTGGCGCTCGCCACTGGAGCGGGGTTTGCGGCGGATGCCGGGACAACGACACCGGAATACAAGTTGGCCGCGACCTACAAGATTGGCGGCGACGGTGGATGGGATTACGCGACTCTCCATCACGGCCTCTATACGTCACCCGCGTCACGCATACGATGGTGATCGACGTATCGACCGGAAAAGTCGTGGCGGATATCGGCGGGCAGAAGAGATCTCATGGCGTGGCGCTCGTCCCCGACGTGCGGCGCGGATTTATCAGCGATGGCGGCAGCGGCTCGGTTTTGATCTTCGACATGAAGACTCACGCGGTGCTGGGCAGCGTGCCGGCCGCGGATGACGCGGACGGTATCATCTATGATCGCGCGAGCAATCGCGTGCTGGTGATGTGCGGCGACGCGCATAAGCTGATCGCGATCGCGCCCGACGTGGATCCGAATGGCGGCAAGCCTGTCGCGACTATCGATCTCGGCGGATCGCCGGAGTTCGCGGTCGCCGACGAGAACGGCAAGGTCTACGTCAATATCGCGGACAAGGACGAGGTTGCTGTAGTCGATACGAAGGCGATGAAAATCGTCGCGCGATGGCCGACCGCGCCGGGCATGAAGCCGACCGGGATGTCGATGGATCGCGCGACGCACCGCCTGTTCATCGGATGTCGAAACAAACATCTGATCGTGATGAACGCCGACGACGGAAAGATCGTGGCGGATTTTCCGATCGGCGCGTACGTCGACGCGACCGCATTCCGCGACGGGCTGGTGTTCGCGAGTTGCGGCGACGGAACCTTGACGATTGTTCGCGAAGTGTCGCCGGACAAGTTCGAAGTCGTGCAGGTGTTGAAGACGCAGTTGGGCGCGCGGACGATGGCCGTCGACCCTACTGGCGTGATGATTTATCTGCCGACGGCGGACCTGACCTTTCCGGCTGGGTCCAACCCGGCGCATCCGCGGCCAGTGCCGGTTCCAGAGACGTTTAGAATATTGGTGGTGACGCAGTAACGAGAACATTAATCGCCAGTGAAACCCTCCGTGGCCGTTTCACGCTTCCTTGGGCAGGGGTAACCCCTGCACCTTGGTATTAAGAAAAGTGCCCTAGGCGACGATGCGGTCGGAGAAGCCGGCTACGTCGTAGGTCATTATCAAAAGATCGCGCGCTCGGCCGCGACGGTCTTCGACCCAGTCCGAGAGTATTGCTTCGACCTGAAAGCCCAAGTGCTCGAAGGCGGCACGTGCGGCGGTCTGATCGGTCGTCATTTGAGCGGTGATCTTTTTGAGGCCGAGCGATCGCGCGAGATCGAATACTTCGGCAGCCAGGCGGCGGCCGAGTCCCGCGCCGCGATAACGCGACGAAGTGATGATGCGGATTTCGCCGACCCGCCGGGTCCATCGCGCCTGTTCCAAATGGACGCTGGCGTAGGCCGCCAGCTCGCCGTCCACCTCGGCCAGCAGCGTGATGGTGTGTCCGGCCTTGATGTTGTCGACCCATTGCTGGACGACGTTACGGTCCGTGATGTCGGTGCGCAGGAAGAGCAGATCGTCGCCAGGCAGGGTCCTGGCGAAATCGATTATCCGGTCGAGGTCGCCCGGCTCCATGACGCGAATGGCGGCGCTGCGGCCGTCGCGCAATTTAAGCTGAATTGGATAAGGGCGATTAGTCTTGATCTGCTCGGCCATCGAAACCTCCGGCGCAACTACTTGTGGCCAAGAGCTGCCGTCGAGAACACTCGTAAGACGCCCTTAACCCGCGCGAGCGCTATCCTTAGATCAGTGGCGGCCCGTCCGGCAAGCGTAAGCGGCGATAAAATTCGGCTTGCAACTCGGATGGCAGGCCTGCCAAACTTTGCCCACTACGGCATTGTGATTTTCGGGATTTTTCGGCTCGGACGGAGCCCCGAGCCGTGGCCCAAACGCCGGGGGCATCTGGTTCGGGAGGTGAGGTTCGAATGGCCGAAAAATCAACGTTCCCATCCGCCGCGAGCTATCGGCTGTCGACACAGGACGCGACGTTTATCTATGGCGAATCGCAAGCCGGTCCGCTTCATATCGGATCGATTGGGCTGTTCGAAGGACGCGTCGACTTCCACGCGCTACTCGGCCATTTCGAGGAACGGATGCATCTGGTGCCGCGCTACCGGCAGCGGCTGATCGAAGTTCCGCTGAACTTCTCGCATGCGATGATGGAAGATGACCCGGAGTTCACGGTCGAGAGCCATGTGCATCTGCATGAGCTGCCCGACGGGACAAGCGAAGCCGACGCGCTCGCGGAAATGATGCGCGTCTACAAGAAGCCACTCGATCGCAAGCATCCACTGTGGGAATTGCACACGTTCCACAACCTTGAGGGAAATCGCACGGCGCTGATGTGGAAGGTGCATCATTGCCTGGTCGATGGCGTCTCGGGGGTCGAGCTGCTGAAAGTGATGTACGATTTTCGCGCGGAGCCCGACGATGTCCCGCAGCCGCCCGAGCCGTGGGTGGCGGCGCGCCCGTCGAGCCTGATTAGGCGATTCGCCGAGGCCTTGCGCGATCAGATTCAACTCACGGTCAACTCGACGATCAACGCAGCGGTCGAAGCGATCGAGGACCCCGCATCGGTGGCGGATCGCGCGCGGCAGCTCGCGGAAGCGTCCCGGGTTATGACCGAGCTTGCAACGCGGCGGATAGTCGCGACGCCATGGAACTCGACGCCGGTTACGCAGGACCGACTCGTGGCATGGACGCGTCAGTCATTCGCGGACTTTCGCGCAATCAGATCTGCCTTCGGCGGATCGGTCAACGATGTCGTACTGGCTATGCTGACCGAGGGCGCCGCACGCTACTTGCAGCATCATGGGTACGACGTCGCGGGACAGCAACTGTGTATTGGATGTCCGGTCAACGTGCGGCAGCGAAGTGAAAAGAGTTCGCTGGGAAATCGCGTGTCGATGATGTTCCCGACTGCGCCGGCGGCGCCCATGGATATTATCGAACGGCTGAATCTGATCCATGAAGAGACCGAACGAATCAAGGCGGCTGGGTCGGCGCAGGCTCTGGAAGCCATAATGCAGCTTGGCGATGCGATTCCGCCGAGCTTGATCGGACCGGCTGCGCGCGCCGCGACCACGATGATGGACGTCGCGGGGCGGATGGCAAAGTGGACGGACTGGAAGCCGCGACCCGACGGATTCAGGCTGCCCCCATTCGGAATAAACTTTATCGCGACCAACGTGCCCGGCGTGCAGGTCCCGCAATACATAAACGGTCACGTATGCCTGGACATGGTACCACTCGTGCCGCTGGCGGCCACGATGGGGTATGCAGTCGCAATACTCAGTTACTATAAAAGTTTATACTTCGGAATGATGGCAGACCCGCGCGTCATGCCCGACGTTGCACTGATGAAAGCGTTCGTCGACGACGCATTCGCAGAGATGAAGCGCCGATGCGCAGAAAAATCAGCAGAAAGTGCTGAGCAGGAGCCGGAGCGCCAGCTCGCCAGCGGCGCGTGAGGGGAAGGGTAAATCACTTTATTTTAATGCGGAACCCACCGTGGGTTCCGCACCTCCTTGGGCAGGGGTGACCCCTGCACCCGGTGACAATCGCAACTCCATCCATTCCGGTTCCCCTTCCCACTATGGGAAGGGGTTAGGGGTTAGGTTAGCGCGAATCGATCGCTACGCTTAAAGTGCGCTCTACTTATTGAAGGGAGATCGACGATATGCGCTGCGGATGGGCGCGCAATGAATTGGCGATTCGATATCACGATGAAGAGTGGGGCGTGCCGGTGCATGACGATCGGCGTGGTTCGAGTTCATCACGCTCGAAGGTGCCCAAGCCGGGCTGAGCTGGGACACGATCCTGCGCAAGCGCGACGCCTATCAGAAGCGCCTTCAAGCAATTCGATCCTGCGCGAGTGGCGAAGTTCGGAGACCGCGATGTGACGAGACTGCTCGCGGACGCGGGGATCGTTCGCAATCGGCTGAAAATCAACTCCACCATCGGCAACGCGAAGGCGTTTATCGCGGTGCAGAAAGAGTTCGGCAGCTTCGACGAGTATATCTGGCGATTCGTCGGCGGCCGGCCCCGGATCAACAAGTGGCGCGCGCTGAAGCAGGTGCCCGCACGAACGGACGAGTCGGACGCGATGAGCAAAGATTTGCTTGGGCGCGGCTTCAAGTTCGTGGGATCGACAATCTGCTACGCGATGATGCAGGCGACCGGGATGGTCAACGATCACCTGGTGGATTGCGAGAGATACCGAGCGGTGATGCGATCCGAAAAGAGATGAAGCGGAGATGACGCGTAGGATTTGCCGCGCTTGACGAGTACGAGGTGGCGGTTGCCGTGGTCGGAGGTCAGGACGGGCTCGAAGTCGAGCGCCTCGCTCTGATGTGTTTTCCAGACTTGCGCGGGCATGACAATGAATCCGGGCGGTGCGTCGCCGAGGCGGCCGTTCAGAACGGGAGCGTCGCGGTCGAGATAAAAGAGGAGCGGCGCGGCCTCTTCCTGAAATCCGTACAGGTAGAGCGGGTCGCCGGGCGCGACGACGCGGGCAATTTCTTCGGCGACGGGGCGAAATGAATCATCGCGACAGGATTGCACTTCAGCGCGCGGAATATAGATGAAGTTGAAGACGACCAGCCCGGCGCATAGCGCGGCAAATGACCAGATCGCGGCGCGCCGGTATGCAGGAGGCGGCGCGGTGACGATCCACCACGCGAGAATCACCGCAGCGGCGGGCCATACGGGCAGCAAATACGAGCGGCGTTTGTAGGCGGCGATGCTGAAGAAGATGACGGTGGCGAAGTAGAAGATCGCGAAGAGACGGACCGCGGAGCGTCTTTTCTCGGGCCCAGAACTAGAATCACCGTTGCTCGTAGTGACTATTGGACTGAGTAATGCGGAGACGGCGGCGACGGGGACCAGCAGGCTCAGCGGGGCGGAATTGAGCAGGATGGGTTTCAGGTAGTACCACGGCGCCATCGCGCCCAGCGAGCCGAAGAAGCGGCCGACGTTCTCGGTATCGAGCTGGCGATTGAGGAAGGCGTTGCGTCCGCCCAGGTAGCATGCGAGATACCAGCTTGAAGCGATCGCGACGCCGAGAATGATCGCGCCCGGATCGAGCATCGTGAGGATTTGGCGTCCGCGGTGCTCGACGACCATGAAAATCAGGATCGAAACTCCGGGAAGAATTGCGCCGACCGGGCCCTTCGCGAGCACGCCGAGACCGAGCGCGGCCGCGAGCAAATAGAGCGCGGGCAGATTGGACTCGAAGCGCGCGTCGCGGCCGGACAAAGTCGGGTCGCGCGGCAGCCACCACAGAAAAGCGAACAGCGACAGGGACTCGAAGAAGCAGAGCGCCATGTCGACGCGGCCGAAGCGGCCCTGGCTGATGTACTGGTAGGACGCCGCCAGCGTGAGTCCGGCGAGGACGGCGACGTCGAGACCGAGTATTTCGTACGCGAAGATCATCGTCAGGAGTGCGCCGGCGATCGCGTACAGTGCGGAGGGAAGCCGCAGGTTCGCGGCAGTCACTTTGCGGATGCCGAGGACTCGATCGATCGCGACCGCAGTCCAGTGGAACAGCGGCGGCTTGTACATCGGGACGTTGCCGTTCTCGACCGGGAACAGCAGATGCCCGTGCTCGACCATCTGCTGCACGAACACGCCTTCGACCGCTTCGTTGCCGGTGCATACGTCGCCCGCGCCGAGTCGATGGAGGGTCAGGACTGCGATGACCAGAGCGATCGCCAGGATGGCAGCGGCCGGTGGAAGTTTAACCAGCATCGATACTCAGTCGAATAGTCAGTCGAGGTCAGTGCGCAATATACTTAAGCTCTGGATACGCGAGGAATCGTAGTCTTTCCACTTGGCCTGCGAGACATCGCGAGCGGTCGCGCGTTTGAAGCCGAGGCGCGAGAAGAGGCCGGCGACGCGATCGTCGCTGGTGCAGGCGAAGACGTATTTGAGGCGGCGCGCTTCGGCTTCCTTCAAGATCTCGCGGACCAGTACCGCGGCGACCCCCTCGCCCTGGAAACGCGTCAAGGTGTACATCGCGGTGATCTCGCCCGCGCGATCGCGGCGGTAGGGCTCGGTCAGCAGCGAGCAGATTCCGGCGAGGTGTTCGTCGCCGATTCGATAGCCGAAGCATGAAGGCAGAATTTGCGCGATCTGTTCGGGAGTGCGCGGGAGCAAGTGACCTTCGGTCTGACCGCGCACGATCAGCGCCTCGACTTCCTCGAAATCGTCGATCGAGACGGGGCGGACGAAGCCGTATTGCATCTCGGTGAACAGCGTTCCGGCGCCGATGAAGCTGAACAGCTCTTCGTAAACGTCGCCCGGCGCGACCAGGTTGACGGAGCCGACGCCGTCTTCGAGCGCGTCGAGAGCAGCGCGCACGATGGCTCTGCGAGCGCGCCCGCGGATATTGCGCATGGTGCGGCGGATGCGATGTTCCTCGACGAACGAGAGCCGGTTGCCGTCCTTGTCGATTAACCCGCCCCGCCGATCGAGCATCAGGAGCTTGAACACGCGCAGGCGGCTGGCGAGCTCGCGCGCGAAGACGGTGAGATCGTCGGCGTCGTCGCGGCTCATCGAGGCGACCACGATCGAGCCGGCGCGAAGCCTCGCCCAGATCTCGGCGACGGCCGAATCGGGTGGATACGGACGCGAGCGGAGCCCTTCGGACGGATTGAAAACCGGGGGCGGTTCTTTCGGCGCGAGCCTGCCCAGACGGCGCATCAGTTTTGGGAGTGCGCTCGGCGAGACGATGACGACGCATCGGGTTTGATTGCGGCGCAATTCGCGGAGCGTGAGGACGAGAGAATCGAAGTCGGAGATGCGCTGTCCGGCGGGAGGAATCAGCGCGAAGAGCAGGCTCTTGCCGTAGAATTCCTCGAGATAGAAAGTTTTCTCGGTGAAGACCGGGGCGCCGCGGCGCGGCTTGCCGGTGAAGTCGCCGAGGTTGATGGTTGCGAATTCGCTCACGGTCGATTCCGGAGAAGAGGGGAACCTAACCCCTAACCCCTTCCCTCGAGGGAAGGGGAACCAGATTGTTGGGAATAGCCCCTCCCTTCGAAGGAAGGCGAACAATCGCGAAGAAGCAATGACGCAACTGAGGAGCGCGCAGCGCGTTCGCGACGTCGGAGTTCGGGATGTTTTCAATTCTGCTACGCGGGCTGGGACTTTGCCGGCGATATCGCGGGCGCATCGGGAGGACAGATCGGCAGCGAGGGACGGGACGCCGCGATTTCGGCGAGCGAGGTGTCGGAAAAAACTTCGAGCAACACGCGCTGACCCTTCTCCCACACGCGATACATGCGGCAAGTCGGCTGCAGCGCGCATGAGCTGCTGCCGTCGGTGCATACGTTGAGCGTGATCGGTCCCTCGACCGCTTCGATGATATCGCGGAACGTGACGGTGTCGGCTTTGCGCGCGAGCTGATAGCCGCCGCCCGGGCCGCGACGCGCGTGGACGAGTCCGCGGCGCATCAGATCGCGAATCACTTTTTCGAGATAGTACTTCGGGATCTGCTCGCGAGTAGCTATTTCAGTGCCGCGCGCCACGCCCGCCGGATGATCGGCAAGATAGATCATCGCACGGAGTGCGTACTCGATCTTGCGCGGTATCTGCATCAGGCTCATGCTTTCTTCTCAATATCTACGCGGGGGTTGCGGCGGCTCGCACGGCGAGAATCTTCTCGACGTACTTGACCAGCATGTCGTTCTCGATGTTGACGGAGTCGCCGGCCTGCTTGAAACCGAGCGTCGTCGATCGCAGCGTGTGCGGAATCAGCTCGACGGAAAAATTGTTGTCCTTGATCGAAAAAATCGTGAGGCTGATACCGTCGATGGCGACCGAGCCCTTCTCGACCAGGTAGCGCGCTTGCGCGGGCGCGACTTCGAAGGTGAAAAGCTTCGAGTCGCCTTCAGGCTTGATCGATACGACGCGGCCGATGCCGTCGACGTGACCAGAGACCAGGTGCCCGCCGAGCAGCTTGCCGAGCGTGAGGCATCGCTCGAGATTGACGCGGCTGCCGGGTTTCAGATCGCCAAGCCCGGTGCATCGGAGAGTCTCGGCGGAGACGTCCATCGCGAAGCGGCCGGGGTTTTGGAAATCACGGTCAGGCACGCGCCGTTGACGGTGATCGAGTCGCCGATGCTGATTTCCGAAATCGGGAGCGAGGTGTGCACCGAAACGACGGCGCCCTGGTCGGTCGGCTTGAGGCTTTCGACGGTGCCGAGATCTTCAATGATACCGGTGAACATCACTTCTCCTGAGCGTTGAGGGAGCGGCGAAAAATCTCCAGAAAAATCATATCTTTTTGACGAATAGCTGCGCAATGAGAGGGAGAACAAGAACTTAAATGTGAAACCCGCCGTGGGTTTCACGCTTCCTTGGGCAGGGGTGCCCCTGAACCCAGTATTAGGAAAAGATGCGGGACTTCGTCCCTGTTAGAACAGTTGGGGGTCTTCCTGCTGACGTGGGTTTGAGCCCAAGGTCCCTGCTAAGGTGGAGCGGAATGAGTTCTAAGAAAAGAGAAAAACTGAAGGCGCTGCTGTTCGACTTTGGCGGCACGCTCGCGTTCCTGGATTTCGAATTGCTGGCGCGCGAATTCTCGCGCGAGGGACGGAAGCTCGATGCGCTCGCGCTCGAGCACGCGGAATACGCGGGGCGCGCGGCGATCGATCGACATCTGATGAGCGCGGGAAACAGCCAAGCCACCGCAGCCGCGTACGAACTTTTCTTTCGCGGCTGGATGACGGCGGCAGGAATTCCTGAGGAGGAATTTCAGGAGTGCGCGGCGAAGTTTGGCGCGATACATCGCGAGGCCACGCTCTGGCGCGTCGTGCGTCCGGGCATCTTTGAGGCGCTCGAGGCATTCAAATCGGCGGGCTACAAGCTCGCCGTCGTGTCGAATGCGGAGGGGCAGGTCGAAGCGGACGCGAAACGATTCGGGCTGGCGAAGTACTTCGACGTGATAATCGACTCGCATATCGTCGGCGTCGCGAAACCGGACCCGCGGATCTTTCAGATCGCACTCGAGCGGCTCGGCGTCGGTCCCGACGAAGTGAAATTTACCGGCGACATCTATTCGATCGACGTCGAAGGTGCGCGCGCGGCGGGAATCGAGGCGCGCCTGATCGATCAGCATCAGCGCTATACGTGGGTCGAGCACGAGAAGATTCTGCACATCAGGGAGCTGCATCGGATCGAAGAACCTAACCCCTAACCCCTGTTTTTGGGCCCTCGAGGGAAGCGGAACAATCGCGGGAGACTACGGCCGCTCTCCCGTGAAGTAACGGGCGAGGTAAGTTGGAACTATGGGCGTCATTAGAGATCAGTCGGAAAAGATTTTTACCGGCGCGATTACGACTCGGCAGTTTCATCCGCTGCTGCCTACCGGTGAGTACGAAGAAATCGCGGACGGCGTGATGTTCTATCGCTGGTTTGCGAACGTGACGGCGGCCAAAACACGCGAAGGGCTGGTGCTGATCGACACCGGCGGCTACTTCAACCAGGACGCTACCGTCAAGCTGATTCGGCAGTTCTCGCCGGAGCGGGTGAACACAGCAATCTACACGCATGGGCATGTCGATCACGCGTGTGGAATGCCGGCGATTGTTGCGGATGCGCAGAAGAACAAGGTTGCGCGGCCGCGCGTCGTGGGGCATCGCGCAGTCGCGGCGCGCTTCGATCGCTACAAGCGGACCGCAGGCTATAACAATGTAGTCAATACGCGGCAGTTCAGCCGGCCCGCGTCGTGGCCGACTGAGTATGTATATCCGGATACTTACTTCGATAGTCAGTTGAATGTAGTTGCGGGCGACGACAAGTTCGAATGCCATCATGCGCGCGGCGAGACCGACGACCATTGCTGGGTGTATATTCCGCAGCGCAAAGTGCTGTGCACCGGGGATTTGATCATCTGGGCCGCGCCCAACGCAGGCAATCCGCAGAAGGCGCAACGCTATGCGCGCGAATGGGCCGAGGCGCTGCGCGTGATGGCGCGGCTGGGAGCGGAAGTGCTCGTGCCGGGGCATGGCTATCCGGTGTTCGGCGCGATTCGTGTGCGCGCGGTGCTGAACGACACCGCAAACTATCTGCAAAGTTTGTACGATCAGACTATTGCCATGATGAATGCCGGGGCGCCGCTCGACGATGTAATTCACACGGTGAAACCGCCGGCGAATCTTGCGGAGAAGCCGTGGCTGCAGGCCGTATACGACGAGCCTGAGTTTATCGTGCGCAACATCTGGCGGCTCGAAGGCGGATGGTACGACGGCACGCCGTCGAATCTGAAGCCCGCGACCGACGCCGAGCGCGGGCGGGAAATCGCGGCGCTCGCGGGTGGCGTCGGTCCGTTGATTGCGCGCGCCAATGAGAAACTTGCGGCTGGCGAAGTTGTGCTCGCATGTCATCTGGTGGATTGGGCGGTGGCGGCTGCGCCGGATGACAAATCGGCGCATGAGGCAAGGATGAGAATCTATGCGGCGCGTGCGGATCGCGAGGAATCGACGATGGCGCATGGGATCTTTCGATCGGCGGTCGTCGAGTCCGCCAGCAAGGCGGGAATAACACCGCCAGACGATAAACGCAGCGCTTGAGTTGGGGAATTTGATTTTAGTGAAACCCATCCTTGGGTTTCACGCTT
Organism: uncultured delta proteobacterium; assembly: GCA_963733715.1. Taxonomy (GTDB): domain Bacteria; phylum Desulfobacterota; class Binatia; order Binatales; family Binataceae; genus Binatus. The sequence goes on along the minus strand of CAVTEN010000015.1, from coordinate 11,606 downwards.
CCTTGGGCAGGGGTAACCCCTGCACCTTAGTCATTGGCCGAGGCGGGAGCGTGAGTTTGCCGAGGATGGCGGGAGCACGCGCGCCGGTGACGCTTGGGATGTTGCCCTGGCGGCCGCGCAGCATCTGGTAGCCGAGGATGGCGAAGGCGACTGCCTCGAGCGCGTCGCCGTCGACGCCGACGTCCTTGGCGGTGATCACTTCGACATCAGGAAGCTCTCCCGCGATCATGCGCATCAGGGTGGGATTTTTCGCGCCGCCACCGGTGACGATGAGCTGATCGACGCGACCGCGCGGAGAAATGAAGCGGCGGAATGCGTCCGCGATCGAGCGCGCAGTCAACGCGGTTACAGTCGCGACCAGATCGTGGTCAACGATTTTCATGTGGCGCGCCTCGGCAACGACGCGATCGAGTAGAGGCGGGCCGAACTCCTCGCGACCGGTCGATTTCGGCGGGCGTCGAAGAAAGTAAGGATTTTGCATCAGCTCGGCGAGCAGCGGCTCGTTGACATGACCGCTTGCTGCGATGCGGCCGTCGCGATCCATTCGCAAGCGGCCGCCCGAGATTCGCGATGCGAGCGCGTCGATCATTCCGTTGCCGGGACCGGTGTCGAATGCGATCAGGTCGGGGTCGCCGAGCCGCGCGCGCGGCGGAATGTAAGTGGCGTTGCCGATGCCGCCGATATTTTGCACGACGCGGCCGCGTTTCGGATCGGCGAACAGCCAGAGATGAGCGAGCGGTGCGAGAGGAGCGCCTTCGCCGCCGAGCGCGACATCCATCGCACGGAAGTCGGCGACGACCGGAATCCCGGTGGCCGCAGCGATGACAGCGGACTCGCCGAGTTGGAGTGTGGAGGCGACTTGCCCGCGCGTCGTGCGACGTGGCGGAAGATGAAAAAATGTATGGCCGTGCGATCCGATGAAGGCGACGTCGGATAGCGCGATGCGCGCGCGGCGCGCGATCTCGATTGCGGCGCGTCCAAGCTCGCGGCCGAGCGCGAAGTTGAGCGTCGAAATCGCAGCGGCGCCAATTTTCTCGTCGGCGGAAGCGTCGAGCAGTTCTTTGCGAAAGCGCGCAGGGTACGGGAAATTCTGAAACGCGATCAAACGCGCGGGCGGACGCGAACGCTCGTCGAGCTCGACCACCGCCGCGCTCACGCCGTCGTGCGAAGTCCCGGACATCAGGCCGATGGCGAGGACCTTGCCGCGTGGGAGTCTAATCGTGATCGGGCTCATCTTTGTCCGCGTCCGGATCGTCAGACTCGCTTTCGTTGTCGTCCATAATCGTCGGGACGACCTGAAACGAAGCGCCTCGAACCCGGCCAGCAGCAGGCGCCATCCGGCGGGAAAATCGAGCGAGCCCGAATCGTCGTGCGACTCGGGCACGATGATCACTTTGCGCCCGCGGTGCCATTGCACCAGCAGCATCTGATGACCGAGCTGGCGGCCGGTGACGCGATCGATCGAGAAGTCGCCGAACATCGTGGTGGTGCGCAAATCGGAGAAGGCGGCACGGAGCATCGCATCGTCGCAGCGGCCGGCATTCGCAAGCGCGGCGGCGGTCAGCAGACCGGCGGCATAGATCTGCGCGGCGGGATAGTCGGGAGAATCGACGGCGCCAGCCGCGCGCATTCGGCGCGCAAACTCGGCGGGCGTCGGCCCGAGCGCGGGTTTGATCTCGAAGGAATCCTCCCATTGCGACGGGCCGACGATTCCGTCGGCGAGCTCGCCCAGGTCCGACGCGAAGCGAGCGACTCCTGCCGCCACGCATCCGAGCACCAGGATGTTGAGGGGGGACTCGGCGACCGCGCGCATGACCGCGACGTCGTGCTCATAGCTGCCGGCGCTAGCGAGCGCATCGACGCGGTTGCGCTTGAGGGCAGGAAATAGCCGCGCGGGGGTGGACTCAGGATCGAACGCGCCATTCCATTTTACCCGGACGCGGACTCCTCGGCGGCGAGCTGATCGTTCCTCGGCGGCGCGCTCGAAGCCTGATGCAACCGCGCGCGCGAAAGCAGACTTCGACGCGACGATCGCGACGCGCTTGCGCCACAACTTGAGTTGACTGAGTAATCGGACGAAGCCGCGCAAATAGTCACTTGCCGGAGTGAGTACTCCGACGATTAGCTTGTAGCCCTTCTCATATAGTTCGTCGCCGGCGCCGCCATGATTCACGAAGAGACGGCCGGATTGTTCGGCAATGGGCGCGGCGACGCGAGCGAGGCGGTTGGAGTACGGGCCGAAGATCACATCGGCGCGGCGATCTGCGCATAGCGAGCGATAAATTTCGGCGCATCGCACCGGATCGCTCGCGTCGTCGAGGCATTCGAGCGCGAACTCGCATCGATCGCCGCCGACACGCAGCGCGCTGCTGGCGTTGGCGTCGGCGATGAACAGTCGAATCGCGAGTTCGGCCTGCCGGCCCATCGGAGCGTATTCGCCGGTCAGGGAGAGCGAGAGGCCGATGGTGATTTTCACAAAGTCAGGGGGCGACTTCGGCGATGCCGCCCTTGATTACGGCCTGGCCGTCGGGATTGGAAGTCTCGTAGGCGAAAACTTTGCGGCCGTCGCGGTCGCCGTCGGCCCAGACTTTGGTGGTGATTGTCTGGCCGGGCAGCACGGGACGGGAGAAGCGTACGCGCAGACGCTTCAAGCGAGTTGGATCGCCGCCGCAAAGTTTGTCGATCGCGACCTTCGACGTAAACGCCATGGTGCAGAGGCCGTGAACGATGATGCCCGGCAGGCCCGCCATTTTCGCGATGTTCTCATCGACGTGGATCGGATTGGGATCGCCGGACGCCTCGGCGTAGCGGAAGGTCTGATCCTTGTCGATGGTTTGCGCGACAGTGAAGAGCGGAGCACCGCGCTCAGGCTCGACGGGACGAGGTTCCGAGGTGGCAGCGTCGCGGTTTCGGGCGCCTCGAATGAAAATAATGAAGTGCGTCTTCTGAACCGGTTGCCCTTTCTGATTGGCGGCGTTGAGTTCGACGGTCATCGTCTCGCCGGTAGACTTGGCTTCGATCGAAACAATTTTCGCGGACGCGGTGATGACATCGCCGGGACGAATTGGATTTGGAAATTCCATGTCCTGCTCGCCGTGAACGAGCCGTAGCAGGTCGACGTGCAGGTCGGGATCCATCATGGCTTTCATCAGGGCGTCCCACGTGACGGTGACGCCGAACATCGGCGGCGCGACGATGCCGCCAGCGCGGCTCGCGTCGAAGAATGCGGGGTTGTCGTCGTTGTAGGCGCGCGCGTACTTCTGGAGCGCGTCGAGGGTGACGTTGATCGTGACGGGCGGGTATTCGCGGCCCACGCAGGCGGTGTTCAGCGGCATCTAATGGCTCCGATTGATGGTGGTTGCATCCAAGAACCTAACCCCTAACCCCTGTTTTCGGGCCCTCGATGGAAGGGGAACCGGATATGTAGAGAGTTTGGCGAGTGTGGGACAGCTGGACGCATACCGTACGAGTAGCACAGAAAGTCGGGCGGGGTCAGGCGGCTTAGTTCATACATCGACTCCGAACCCCTCGTCGAACCAGAGCCGATTTTTCAGGTTTTGGCGACTAACTTATCTCGCGGCCGCCGATGAAGACTGACTTCAACTCCAGCATCCGGCTGAGCACGATTAAATCGGCGCGCGCGCCGATCTGAATGCAGCCGCGGTCATTCGCACCGATCAGTCTGGCGGGATTGGTGGCAGCCATCACGGCCGCATCGCCGATTCTGACCTCCGCTTTTTCAACCATGATGCGGACGCCGTCGAGCATCGAGATGATGCTGCCGGCGAGCGTGCCGTCGTCGAGACGAGCGGCGCCGTCGCGAATCGTCGCGCGAGCGCGGCCGACAATTTCCTCGGAGCCGCTAGTTCCTGCGAGCGCGACTTTGTCTGTAACCAGGATCAGTCCGCCTCTGCCGCGAGCGTCGAAGACCAGCCGCAGGATCGCGGGATGTACATGGACAGCGTCGGGGATGACCGCGGCGATTGCGGCACTCGGAGCGAGCGCGGCGGCGATGACTCCGGGATCCCGATGGTTCAGCGGGCGCATCGCATTGAACAGATGCGTGAACATCCGCGCGCCGGCGTCGATGCCGGCATTGGCCTCCTCGAGGGTCGCGTTGGTATGGCCGATGGAAACGACCACGTCGCGCGCGGTGAGTTCGCGAATCGCGTCGAGTGCGCCGGGCAACTCGGGCGCCAGCGTGATCAATCGAAGCGCGCGCATCGCGAGCACTCGCTCGAAGGCGTCGCCATGCGGCTCGAGATTAAGCGCGGGATGCGCGCCGAGGCGGTGCGGCGAGATGAACGGGCCTTCAAGATGCATCCCGAGAATGGCGGCGCCGTCGGCGGAGTCATCGCTGTGCGAATTTTCGAACGCAGTCGCGATCGAATCGTGAACCCGTGCGATCTTTTCAATCGGCGCGGTGACTGCAGTCGGCATCCATGCTGTCGTGCCTTCGCGTGCGAGATGACGGCTGAGAGTGGCGAGTGAGTCGGCCGACGCGTTCATCACGTCGATACCGTGCGAGCCGTTCACCTGCAGATCGACAAAGCCGGGCAAGATGTAATCGTCGCCGACCTCAGTGATGGCATCGAGCGCGGTGATCCGATCGGTGAACGAGACTTGCCCGCGAACGATCGAGCCGTCGGGCTTTGCGATAAGGCCCGAGAGCTTCAATTCGCGCCGAATCGCTCGGCGAGCAGACGCGAGAAGCGCGGCAGATACACGAGGTCGAAGGTCTCTTCCTTGCCGGGGAACATCGCAACCGCCGCGCCCTTGAGCGCGAGCACGTGCTCCCATCCCTGATCGAGCGTCATATCGTTGTCCTGCGCGATGGTTGCGAAGGTCAGATCGACCAGGAAGCGCAGGCGGCGAATCATTTTGTTCTCATGCTCGATTTTCGATGCGCGGTCGTCGTCGGCCATGAGTGCCTTCTCCGTGTGAATCTCTGAGTACTCATTATATCATCCAAGCATCGAGTGGTCATCGGCAACGCCGCGGGCTTGTCTCGATTGTTACGAGATGACAACCTCTAACGCGCAGTGAGTCCAGTGAGTCCGGTCCGCCTCAAAAGCAGCTTCATATATCTTGCAAACGCCGTAAACGATCTGCGCGGGAACTGGTCGGTGCTGGCGGTCGTGATGGCGCCGTTGCTGCTCGCGGCAGCGTTGTGTCTGCTGCCCGACGCCTTGAATCTCCAATACCACCTGGCCACGACCTTCGAGCCGGGCTCGCAAAATATCAGCTACACGCAAGTCGATAGCGCCGACACGCCGAGCAAGGCCCTCCCCATGCAGGCGCCGCAACCGTTCTCGCCGTGGGTCACGTGGACGCTGCATCGGCTTTTCGTTTTTCTCACGCTGCTGGTGACGTTGATTACTTTGAGCGCGCTCAAAAGGATCCACGCGGGGATACGCGAGCCGACCTTCATCCATGAAGTGATCGAGGTCTACCGAGGCTCGATTCGGCTCGCGCCCGGATTCATCTGGGTGACGATTCTGCAGCTGCTCGTGCCGGGGTTGGGACTGTTCCTGTTCCAGGAGGCGTCGAGTTTCATGCCCGGCTCGATTGGCGTGTGGGCCTACATCGCGCTGGTCTTGATGATCATGCTCGGCTCGATCTTGTACGCCTGGTTGTACTTCGCGCAGTACGCGCTGATCTTCGACGGCAAGCATAGCTGGCATGCGCTGCTGTTCAGCCGCGATCTGATGCGCAAGCGATTCTTCAAAGTCGCGACGCGGATCGTCGTGTTTCTCGCGATATGGTCGGGTTACAACGCTTGGGGAGCAGGAGCCTTTGTGGTGGTCAGCCTGCTGTTCGGGCCGGTTGGAGTGGTGAGCGGTTTTCTCGCGACGTCGATTTTTCTTGCCGATCTTGTCCAGATCAGCATTGAATTTGCGGCCACCGCGTTCGTGGTCGCGGCAGCGCTGCGCCTGTATCAGGATTTGAGAGAGCCACGGGAGGCAGAGCGCCTCGATTCGGTCGTGGAAGCCTCGATGCAAACGACGGCGCAACTGCCGCGCATCGCTATCTCGAAGTGATTGTCGCTATCTCCACGTGATTATCCCCTTTACGCGCTTGTTCCCCTTCCCTCGAGGGAAGGGGTTAGGGGTTAGGTTCCTCGGCTCGTCCGCAATGCCTCTCTGATGGATTCGATTACCGCCTCGCTGTCCCTCATGGCGTCGTTCGAAATTCTCAGAACACGCACTCCCCGCAAGGAAATAGCTTTGTCGCGCGATTCGTCATATTTCCACTGCTCTTCATGCACACTGCCGTCCAATTCGATCGCTAGCTTTGCGGCGTCACAATAGAAATCGACGATATATCCGTCTATTACCTGCTGACGACGGAAGTGAAACCCGTCGAGACCATTTCGGCGAAGTGCGATCCAAAGAGCGCGCTCTGCCGGGGTCATTTCATGGCGTAGTCTCTTCGCGAGTGAGAGCTTCTCCGCCGCAACGGTTTGGCGGCGTACAATTTTCCTGCTTCGAGCCATAACGTCCTAGGAACCTAACCCCTAACCCCTTCCCTCGAGGGAAGGGGAACAATCGTTTGAAAAGTCGCCAATCGCGCACATTGTCATGCGGCCAATCGGGAGAGGGCGCGGATTGTGACTTGGATTGCGGGGAGGCTTGGGGGCTGCAGGGTCTTGAGGTCGTCGAAGAGGCGCGCGACTTCTGCGAATCGATTTGCGCGAACGCGCTTCAGCTGTTCGATCGATTCATCCACTGTCAGATCGGGATCGTCGGCGATTGCGTCGAGCACCGCGCAGCTCATCTTGATGCGCGCGGAGCGAAGTTCGGCCGCGAGTTCGTTGGCGGCGCGGCGCTCCCAGCGGTCCTCGGTGCCTATAGATTGAAGCGCCTCTTCGAGCATCGCGAAGTTGAGGTAACCGCTCAGTCTGGAAGTACGCGTGAGCCGCTTTGGTGGATTCGATTTCGCGCGAGAAACTTAAGCTCAGCACGCTCAAAATGTGATCTGCGAAGGCGAGGCGCGCGAGCCCGTGCGCCAGTTCGCCGTCGAGCACGTCGACCCGCAGCTCGCGGTAGAGCCGCTCGAAGCGATCGCGCTCACCCCCCGCGAGCATCGTCTCGAATTCGCCGCTTAGCATTTCGAACGCCGGCTTGAAGCGGGTCACCGCGGCGCCAATAGACGTGGCCTGTTCCAATTCGCCGAGCGCCCATCCGGTCGCGCTGCGGCATGCGCGTTCGAGCGCGAGAAATGCGCCTAGTTCAGAATCGGCGGCCATCGTCGAGCTGTTACGCTTCAGTTCAGCGGCGCGCTCGTGGATCGAAAGCACGTCGGTCGCGATTATCCATGCTCGGACAACGTCCTCGGCCGCGACGCCGCGATCGCGCACGTAGCTGAAGACGAAGGTCGAGCCGGCCAGATCGACGAGTTCGTTGACGGCGCGAGTCGCGATCAGCTCGTGACGGAGGCGATGAGTGCCGACGTCGGCAAGTTCGGCGAGCGAGGGCGGGAAGTATGGCTGGAGGAAACGTCCGACCAGGTACGAATCGTCAACCAGCACCGTGGTCTCGATGCGCTGGATGAGATCGATCTTGGTGTACGCCGTCGCCAGCGCGAGCTCGGGGCGGGTGAGGCCCGGATAGCGGGCGTGGCGTTCATGGAGTACTTCGCGCGGGGGTATCGCGGGCTCCATCCCGGCCAGGATGCCGCGATCCTCGATAGCCTGGAGATGGTCGCGAAACTCGGTCAGAAGCGTTCGGCTGCGACGTTGCTCGAGGCTGAGCGAGAGCACCTGGTCGCGATTGTCGGCGATAACGCGGTCGGCAACTTCGTCGGCGCAGGCTGCCAGCGCGCGATTGCGATCGACGAAGGATAGTTCGCCGCGGGCCACGGCGGGCTCGAGCAGAATTTTCAGATTGACCTCGTGATCCGACATATCGACACCGGCCGAGTTGTCGATCGCGTCAGTGTTGATACGTCCGCCTTTCAGCGCGTACTCGATGCGCCCCTTCTGGGTGAAGCCGAGGTTGCCGCCTTCGACGACAATCTTTGCGCGAAGCTCGGGCGCGGTGATTCGGCATGCGTCGTTGGCGTGGTCGGCGACTTCGGCGTCGGTCTCGGTCGTCGCGCGGACGTAGGTGCCGATGCCGCCGTTGTAAAACAGATCGACCGGCGCGCGCAGAATGCATTGGACCAATGACTCGCCGTCGAGCGCGTCGGCGTCGCATCCGAGCGCAGCGCGCGCTTGGGGACTCAACTCGATTCGTTTCTGGCCGCGGCGGAACACGCCTCCGCCGGAACTGATGAGCTTGGGATTGTAGTCCGCCCAGCTCGAGCGCGGCAGATCGTACAGGCGCTTGCGTTCGTCGAAGCTGGTCGCTGGGTCGGGATCGGGATCGATGAAGATGTGACGATGGTCGAAAGCGGCAATGAGTTTCAAGTTGCGCGACCGCAGCAGGCCGTTGCCGAACACGTCGCCCGACATATCGCCGATGCCGATCATCGTGATGGGCGCGCCGCGGTCGGGATCACGGCCCATCTCGCGCAGATGCCGGCGCGCAGATTCCCACGCGCCGCGCGCCGTGATCGCCATCTTCTTGTGGTCGTAGCCATGCTCGCCGCCGGACGCGAACGCGTCGCCCAGCCAGAACCCGCGCTCGATTGCGATTTGATTGGCGATATCCGAGAAACTCGCGGTGCCTTTGTCTGCAGCCACGACTAGATACGGACCGTCGTCGTCGAGCACCCGGACGCGCGCGGGATGCACCGGGCCGTCGTCGGTAAGGTTGTCGGTGAGGTCGAGCATCGCATTGATCAGCGTCTTGTACGCCTCGACGCCGTCGGTCGAGCCGGTCTGCTGACGGGGCCGCGGCTTGACGATGAAGCCGCCCTTGGCGCCGCGCGGGACGATGATCGCGTTCTTCACGGTCTGGGTCTTCATCAGATCGAGAATCTCGGTGCGGTAGTCGTCGGCCCGATCACTGAAGCGAATACCGCCGCGCGCGATGCGTCCGTGGCGCAGATGGCATCCTTCCATGCGCGGACTGTTGACGTGAATTTCGTAGAGTGGCGCGGTGTCGGGCAGCCTTGTGATGCGCGCGCTTTCGAACTTGAGCGCGATATACGGGTCGGGCGATGGAATCGCGCAGAAAAAGTTGGTGCGCACGGTCGCCTCGACCATCGACAGCAGCGCCCGCGCGGTGCGATCGTCGACAATATTTTCGATCGAGACGAGACGAGCGAGATAGGCTTCGTGCAACTCCGCTATTTTTTCCGGCGTAGCCGGACTGTCGAACGAGAGCCGCGCGGTAAATATTTCGAAAAGAGATCTGGCCAGGTCCGGATAAAGCAGCAGAACGCGCTGCAAGCCGAGCCGCGCGGGCGCAAGGCGCATCTGAAACGCGGCGACGAGATACGCGCGCAGCAGAGCGACTTCGCGCCAGGCGAGACCCGCAGTGAGAGTGAGCGCGTTGAGAGAATCGTCCGCGGCAAGGCCGTTGCGCACGGCGGCGATAGCGTCGGCAATCAGCGCGGCGCCAGGAAATTCCGCAAACGGCCGATGGTCAGGTCCCTGCACGGAAAAAACCTGCAGGTAGGCGCGCGTCACCTTGCCGTCGGTGCGCGGGCGAAGCTCGTGAGCGTCCTCGGACAACACCTCGATCGCGAAGTTCTGCAACGTGGGCATCAGGTCGGAGAGCATCGGGGCGTCGCCGAGGCCGACAATCCGAATGTCGCTGTGATCGCCGCCGTCGTGAGCGCCGGACGCGTGAGGTCCGGCCTCGACGATGAAGTCCCGGCCGCCAGCGATCAACGTCTCGACGTCTTCGACGTCACCGACCGCGCGTGCCACGTCGATCGCGGCCTGGTAGTCGGCGCTGAACGCGCCCGCCCATCGTTCGGCGAGCGACCGTCCACGCTTTGATCCGAATTTTTTAATCAACTGCTCGCTGAACCGATCGTCCCATCGCCGTGCGAGCTCGGCGATCGCGCTCTCGAGGCTATGGATCACCGAAGTCTTCGGAGGATCGGCAAAGAAGCAGAAATGCAGGCGCGCCGTGTAACCCTCGCCGAGTGCGAGGTAGAAATAAACCAGTGTGCCGTGGAGCGCGGCGGCCAGTGTGTCCTGGATGCGCCGGCTGAGCTCGGCTGAGCCGGCCTCGCGCGGCATCACGACCAGCGCGATCACGTTGCCGTGACGCAGGTCGGGCGCGATGAAGAGCCGCACCGCGGCCTCGCTCTTGACGTCGAGGATAAGCAGCAACTGCGCGCGCAATTCGGCGACCGGCGCGCGAAAAAGTTCGTCCTTGGGAAAGCTGTTGAAGGCGGAAACGATTTCCTTGTAGTCGTGCGAGCCGGGAACGGCGCCCTCATGCGCGAGCACTTCGCGCAACTTCGCGCGCAGGACCGGGATGTGTTGCGCCTCTTCCGCGTAGGCCTTCGACGTGAACAGCCCGACGAAACTTTCGAATGCGACGACGCGGCCGAAATCGTCCACCCGGCGAATTGAGACGCTGTCCATCGGGCGGCGGCGATGTACGTGCGACTCGGCGCTCGTCTTGCCTATCACCAGTGGCGGCCCTTCGAAGAAAAGCTTGCGGCGCGCGGGCGAGAGTTCCTCGAGCGGGACCGATCTGCGAAATCGCGACTCGTCGTCCTCGCGCATGATGCCGAGCTCGGTGCCGGGATCGAGCACGAATTTGGCGGTGCCGTCCTCGCCGCTCACCAGGTAGCGCCGATAGCCGAGAAACACGAAGCCGCCCTGGATGAGCCATCGCAGGAGGTCGCGGACCTCGATCAGATCGCGTCTGGACGCGGTCTCCTCGCAAATCTGCAACGCGCGCCCAGTCATCGCATCGAAGTCGCTGGTGGCCTCGTGGACCTCGTTCAGAATCGCGATGACGTCGCGCTCGATTTCGCGCGCCTGCTCGGGCGTGGGAATGAGTTCGAGTTCTGCGTGAACGAAGGACTCGCCGCGCTCGGTCGATACCGACCGTTCGAAGGTTGCAATCCGCCCCTCCTTGTCACGGGTGACTTTAATGACCGGATGGAGAATCGTGCGAACGCTCGCGCCGAGATGATGAAAATATTCGAGCAGGCTGTCGACGATGAACGGGCTATCGGTCGTGACGGTCTCGACGATGGTGAGCGTGTCGTTGTCGTCACCGGTGACGGTCTCGACCCGCGCGATGACGGGCTCGGTTCGAACCGAAAAGAATTCGAACGCCGACTGCACCAGAGCCAGCCGCCGCTTGGCCGGGACGCGATCGCGATTGTCGGCGGAGTCGCGGGCGAAGAGCCGCTCAGCAAACGCGGATACGAGCGGAGCCGAATCTGCGGGAAGATTCCTGTCGATTAGTTCGCGGAGTTCAGTCTCGATCGCCAAGGTAGTCACCGGGTGGGTTTGAGTGAAACGGACGGACGCGTGCTTCATTATAAGACGCGTCGCGCAGATTGCGTAGGGGGGATAAACTTGGGGCCCGATGCCGGAGATAGAGATCAGCGCGATGACGTTCGGGCCGTTTGGCGTCGGCCGTCACGGCGGCAAGGCCGTGATGGTTCCCGGCGCTGTGGCAGGCGACAAGCTGGAAGTCGAGATGGTTTCGGAGCGCCGCGATTACGCGGTCGCGAAGATTCGC
>CAVTEN010000014.1:0-45681 GCA_963733715.1 uncultured delta proteobacterium | reverse complement strand
TCTCTCCCAAAAGCGGGAGCAGGTGACCGCATTGGACATTATCGAGACAAGCAAAGAGATTTACTACCACCTCAGAGAGCAGTTGCGCCACCATTTTTGATATAGCGCTCGATGCTTCTGCCCATGTTCTGCCCAAGTGCTTTCAGGACAGTTGCAGGATTTCGAGCATGAAATTGAAGTCATCGAATTTCGCGAGCAGGAGAGGGAACACTACGTCCGAGGCGTTTCGCGGCCCCTCTCCTTGGGAATTGAGAACCCGGTCGTTCATCCATTTCAGATGATTCGATAGTAGTGCCGAAGGAGCTTGACTCTGGTAATCCCTGGCATTCGTAAGCGCCTCGGACGCCGACGGCGAGGGACCAACCGAGGTTCTTCGCATCAATCCCGTGATGCACTACTTGGCGATTGTCGTTTCGGCGTCCCAAACGCTCAGGCAGGTCGCCTCGCGGGTTCTCGCACATCTACTTCAAAATTTTTGTCAAAGGCCACCACCTCCTCTTCGTTAAGTGTGAAACCGATACGCGAGAACCCACTCACCTGTATCCGGGTCCTTACGCATCAGTCGTTTACACTCTTTCTTCGCGGCTGGATTCGGATTCCAGCTTCCATCGGTTTCGTCTTTCGTCAGCGCCTCGTATTCGAGGTACGTTTCGATCTTAGAATCTCCGCGAACTTCTCCTGTCGAGCCTCCCATTTCCGTACTTCCATCCTTCGACTTCCATTGTAACGGAGCCGGCGGCCTGCAACAAAATCATCCTCCCGCGCCTTTGCGCCTTGAATTTTAGATACTTCATCCGCGGATAAGGCTATCGCCTCCGCCGGCCAAGGAAGATTCGACGTTCGACATCTTCCACAGTCCTTTGAGCCCGCTGTTAACACCTCCACACACCCTGTGGATTGTCGGTCGCGACAGGCTTGTTTGCAAAAGCTGGGCTTGTAACGATCGCTGAGAACGTGACGTTGGGAGGTGGGTGTCTGAAATGGCCAGCTATTATGATGCAGCTCAGATTTGCTTGAACGGTCATGTGCTCAACGACCGAGCAAGGGATTATCCGCAGCACAACTCCAATTTCTGCCAGAAATGCGGTACCGCGACGACAACGCAGTGCCCCAACTGCAAGAAGGAGATCCGGGGCGACTACGAAGTCGATGGGGTCGCCTTCTTCGGCAATTCCAACTATCGCGCGCCAGCGTTCTGCCATAATTGTGGAAACGCGTACCCTTGGACCGACTCCAAGATAGAAGCGGCCAAGGAACTCATTGAACTGGACGACAAAAATAGCGACGCCGAGAAAACCGCGCTGGCCGCTGACCTGTCAGACCTAGTTCGAGATACACCAAGGACACAAGTTGCGGCGACCAGGTTCCGGAAATTCTTAGCGAAGGCAGCCAGCGGAACAGCGTCGGCGCTGCGGGACATCGCGGTCGATATTGCGAGCGAGGCGGCGAAAAAGACCATCTTCGGAGCCTGAGAACCGGGCATTATCCCGGCGCTCGAGGCGAACGCGCGACTCATGGGTGCTTGGGGCGAGGCGGAAGTCACGAGCGCTGCCGACCGCGGTCGCAATGACTGTCCCGCTCGCCGGCCGACCGCTATTTATCACCCCATTTTGTGTCCGTACCTCTTTGAAAGGTCAGGACATGAACGCTCACGAACAGAATGATTGCGCCATCGAGATTTAAGTCTCAAGATTACGCGTTTGCCTCTTTTCTTAAGACGCGCGCAGACGGACGCGCCGGTTGCCGAACGCCGCGATGATTTCGACATGTCCACCTAGCGCGTGCACGTACTCTCTAAGGGTCGAGACGCGATAGTCGTCGCGCTTTTCGAGCCGCGAGATTTCAGATTGCGCAGACTTGAGCACTTCCGCCATTTGCTCCTGTGTCAGGCCGGCGGCAACTCGTAGCTCGCGGAGATCCATCTCGGTCACTGCGGCAGCAACGCGGCTGTCCAGTGCGGCAATCTGTTCGGGCGTTCGCCGCTCAGCAAGCACCTCACGCCAACGTCTTGTTCTCATAACTCGTTCACCTCTCAGTTTGAACGATTGCGGGGGGCGTATCACGCCCCCTAGCTTCAGATTTCACTTACCAGCCAGGTAGTCGCTCCAAAGTGCGGTTGCCTCAGCGATCATCTTTCGATAGAAGCGGTCATCTCCGGTTTTATCACCGCCTGTCAGCAGCACGGCCTGGCGGACGGGATCGAAAGCATAGAAGGCCCGAAGCGGCTGCCCGCCGGACTGGATGCGCAGTTCGCGCAACTCCGTGCCGAGAACCTTGCTGCTATGCGGTGAACCAAGTGTCACGCCAAATTGCTCCAACAATCCCACCGAAAATTCAACCGCGTCCGCGTCCTTCTCATCCAGCGAACGATACCAGTCTGTGAACTGATCGGTCACGATGATCTCCGTCGCCATCCCTCTCAACCCCCCGTTCCGATAGATGCAATATAGCGTTGAGAGCATATGCTGTCAAGGGTGTTTTGTTGGGGGCGATCCTAACCACCACCGCCGCCAGCCTTCGCCTCTACGCCACCGAACCCGAAACCGCGCCTCATAGATCGAAGATGCACGGCGAATGTGGTTGCTTTCAAATGCGGCGGGTTACGTCCGTTCACAACCGATGCTCGGACCCTTACAGTATTCACTCAAGAACCTTCGTGAATGCGCTCTCGCTGACGAGCACGCGCTTGCGGCATGCCCGACAGGTGAACGCGCGATATTGTGCGCCGCATTTTGCGCCGCAATACGGGCATGGTCCCCTGACTGCGCGGCGGTAGAGGAAGTACACGATGAAGGGGGTAGTGGGAATGCCCAGAATCGCGAAGGGTAACAGGACCCAACCGACGACAGGAATAAACAAGCTACACCCGGCAAAGGCGAGCATCATGAATGGAGCGAGGATCGCGAACCCGAGCAGCTCAGATGACGTGATGCGCTGATACGCCGCCCCGTTTGCTGCACCTGTTGAAACTGAAGCAGACGAAATGGAACTCCCACACCTTCCGCAAAAGTTTTGACCTTGCACCGACTGGCCGCACTTCGTGCAATAGCTCATTCTCCCAGCCCCCCTACCTCAATCATTTCATCTTCTTTCGTTTTGCCGCGCGACGCTTCATTTCGGCGCTGCGCTCCTCGGGCGACAGCGAATCCCAGTACGCGCGCGACGCCTGGCGCATCAATTCCTTGCGTTCCTTCGCGCTCACGCCCTTCCATCGGGCTTTGCCAGCGTCCTGCGTCGTCGTGACCACGGCATCAGTGTAGCGGCGCGCCACAGCCTAGCGCAAGGCTATTGACCTACAGCCTAGCGCTAGGCTATAGATTGTGTTCCGCAATGAATCGTCAGGCAAACAGACCCCCATCGCATGCGCTCAGAGAGCGCTCGCACCCGTGGTGGTTCGATACCTCACGCCCGTCGCGAAAGAGCAGGGTACGCTCGCGGCCTCGGCGCCGGGTCTTGCGAACGTGACCGCGATAGCTAACTAGTCTAACTGTGTAGTACAAATTGTACGCTCAAAAGGAGGATCGTGAATTGGCGTTGAAAGGCGTAGTTGAAATAGAGATTCAGAAAATCAGAAAAATCGCCGCCACGGCAGCGGGCAAACTCGGCTTCGGGCCGGGAAAGGGACGGCTGGACGCCGTATGGCTTGAGCACGACTACTGGGAGGGGCAGCGCTTGAGCCTGGCGCAGTCGGCGCGGTTCCGGTGCCTCGAAGCACTTTCGGTTATCCTCGATCGTCCGCAGATCAATGACTGGGACGCGAATTATATCCGAGCTATCGACAAATCGTCCGCCGTCTTGCGGCACGATGTCGTTAAGGCCGCGCCACGAGGCCCCGGTCGTAGCGTTCTGCGAGCTTTCAAAAAGGAACAGAGGGCAGCCAATGAAGCTGCTTATCTAAGGGGCCTCGAGGAAGGTAAGCGCATGATGGCGGCCTGCGCAGTCGCCGCCTGAGTGGGCTTGACGATGACGTCCCCTAACGTGCTCGACGTGGCGCACAAGCTGCGCGCGGATTCCCGAATCGACTGGGCGAATGTTGTCCGACGCGAGGCGTGGGACCCGTCCGAGCGGGTATCCGCCTCGACCTATGTTGCGCTCGGCCTTTGTCCGTGGAATTCGGTCCGGAATCGCGGACTACTCACTGTCATCGCGGCGGCGGAGCGCAGAACAGGCAGGCCGCTCGATGCTTTGCAAACCGTTGACGATCTAAAACTGGCCCTCAACGCGTTCAAATCGTGGGCGCCCGACTTGCTTTTCTCCCTGTGGCACAAGAGGCGATTAGAGTGCGAGCAGCTTCGGGCGGTCCTCCTCGACGTCTGGAGATGCGTCGAGCGTCCGGTCGCCTGGCGGTCTTGGCGGTCCATGTTTCGCAGGGCGGGTTTTTTAAGCGATGGGGCGCCCAGACCAAGACGCCCGATGACTTTGTATCGCGGATGTATGCCCGGCGGTCACCGCGGCTTTTCGTGGACTCCGTATCGCTGGCGCGCCGAGAATTTCGCGAATCACTGGTTTGCGCGGGGCCAAGCCGCCGTTCCGGGGCGAATCTACGAAGCCGAAATTGAGCCATGTGGTATACTGGCATTCGTTTCCGGGCATGATATCGGACGCGAAGATGAAGTTGTCGTCGACGTACCGGTCGGGCTCGAACCGATACTTATGGAGACGGCGCGTCAACGAGTTGCCCGAGAAGCGGAAGAACGCGTCCACCATGATCGATAAAACCAAGCTCGCGCCCGACGACGAAGCCGCGATCATACGATGGGGTGCCGACTACGAGCGGCTGTTGACGGAATTCTTGGTCACGCGGCCGGCAAAGCCGCGCCGTATCGCCGACCAGCGGAAATGGCTATCTCCGCGTGAAGTTTCCGGCCGCCAACCACAAGGTCGTTAAGTTTTTCGATGGCGGCCGAGCCATCGTCGTCCGCGACCACGATCCAACCGTATCCCTGCGTTCGGCCCGCGCGAGCGTCGCGCTTCAGATCGAAGTGGACGATTTCGACATGCTCCGCAAGCAAGTCGCGCAGTTCACGCTCGCTCATCGTGTAAGGCAGATTCCCAATAAAAATACGCATCAAAGTTCCTCTCCATTGTGAAGCCCCGGACGCGAAAGCCGGGGGCGTTTTGTTTGACCTGCCCGCCCATTTCGCGGGTTGCGCCTTGCCCTGAGCGCTACCATCGGAGCAACGGTCGACTCGAATTTCGTGGCGGGTGAGCGATTGAGACATGTATTGGCCGCGTGCGCGTGACGAGCCGATCCATTCGTGCGATCACGGCGTCGACATCGTCATTAACATCGATTTCAACCCAGCCGCGCCCGAGCGATTGGCCGCTGTGCCGGTCAAGCGCGATTTCCGCCGAGACCACGTTCGCGACGCCAATGAAGAGCGCGGCGAGTTGTTGCTCAGTGGTTTGGTAGGGTAGATTCCCCACAAACAATCTTACCGTTGCAGGTGCCACTTCTTTAGATTGAGCGATCATTTTTGGTCTCTCCCGAAAGTCTGAAATTCAAGTCTCAGCCGGCCGCGATCTGGACGCGTCAGCGCGCGCGAGAAATGCGTTCCACGCTGCTTGCGTTCTAGGCGCCGCAACCAGCGTGCGCGGACAGTCCTCAAGCGGGCAGTCTTCGGGCACCGCAGGCGGAACGACGAGAAGAGTGCAATGAGGGCATGCGAGCGCGCCGGCAGCGGTGACAGAGCGTCTCAAGCGATTTTGTCTGCAACCCATCGTCGTCACCAGGCGCCGCGCCCGCTCCAGCGACTGCCCGGCCAGCGCCGCGGTAGCGCCATGCTCGCGCCGTCCTCGTCGCGGGCAACGTCTTCCCCATGCGCATGCAGTCGGTCCAGCTCACCCCCATCGCGCGCACGTCTCGCGGCGGATACCGCTTCGTGCAATCGCGCCTGGAGCGCGGCGTCCATGCCGAATGCCACCTGCCCCTGCTGGACGGCACCCAACGCCGCCTGGGCAAGCGCCACGATTACGTCGATCTTATGGCTCTGCTTTTCTTTCGCGATCCGCCAACCTCGCGAGGTTTCGATTGCAACGCAGCGCGAGATGGCGAGACGCATATCCGCATCTTGATAGGCGACCAGGTTGCGGCCTTTGATGCATTCGTAAAGATTTGTCGAGGCTTCGGTCAAATTCGGAACCGACTGCGGGAACTCGACCATAGGAACGCCGGCCGTGATCAGCCGTTGCGCTACTGCCTGCATTTGCCAAGGGTCGTAGCGAACCTCGCGAATATAAAACCGCCGTCGCAGTTCAAGCAATGTCGCCTCGATTGTCGATTCGAAGATCGAGCGGATCTTTTGCCGTCGGTTGAAATATACGATGCCATACGAGGCGAGCTTTGCCGATCTTCGGTTCAAATGTAGCGCAGACAATCGCAGTGCTGTCGCGCTTCACCGAGGCGTCGACGCCCACCCAGACGGTAAGGTCGGGTTCGTCAATTCCGGCGAGAGATCTGCCTTGACGCAGGAATCCCACCACGCCATCTCGATGAAAGTCGATTCAGTCGTGACCCATCGGTTTTCGATCATTCTCAAATACTGATTGGGCCGGAGTGACCGCCGCATCTGATCGAGCCACGCACTCGTTTGCCACGGAGCGCACGCGGCGATGAGTCCAGTACATTAAGATGCCGTCGCCCGCGCGAAGATCGGGCGCCACTTCTGGAGCGGCGAGTCCTCGTTTGTACAACCCCTCGAGCAGTTCCGATTCACCTTCGAAGCCCGCGTAGGTGACGGTCAAACGCGCACTGACTTTGCGCGTGGGCGGCGGTACACATTCATCGAATAGCCGATGTCCACTTTCAGAGGTCACGCCCAGAGCTCGTCGAAGACTGAGATGGTAGGATTCGAGCCTGCAGCGCCCGCATAGTCACTAGCTATCGCGGTGATCGTCGCGCCCGTACTCACGAACTCGATCCTGTTCGCAGTGACCTTCGCGGATCTCGCAACAAGGGCGACGCTTCGATGATTCGAGCGATTGCTTGAAATACGCGGCCTTGAGCCTGCTCGAAATCGTTCGCGACACAGTAGCCCTCAGCATAAGGGCCGCCCAGGACGACGACGACGTAAATTGTCGCCATCGCACCAAGCGCAGTTTTGCCGCTTTTTTTAGGCGCGGCGTATATCATCTCGGGAAAAGGGAGTCGGCCCTCCGCAGTCAGCGTCAAGCCTTCGCGCAGAAACCGCTCTTCAGCCGAATAGAGTTCGAACGGCCGCGAGGTCTCAGGATCGACGAGGACCTCAGTGACGAACGCGACGGGATCGCGCTTCCAACGCGCCAGACGACTATTGAGGCTCGTCGCCACCGCTGCTCACCTCAGCCTCTTCCACATCCCCGTGACGCGCGAGCGCCGCCACTAGATCGGCGGGCTTCTCATTCCGAATTTTACCGAGTACCGCAGGTGACAAGCCCAGCGCGTTTGCCAGCTTGAGCTGCAAACCCATCAGCCGCTGGACAGTGTCCACGCTTGATCGAAGTTCGCCCTGTTCGTTCACAAGACCGTGCTTGCGAAGGAATTCGTAGCAGTCCCCCTTCAGCAGAGTGACCTGCGCGAAGGACTCGAGGAGCGGCTTAAACTTCGCGTCGTCTAGGTGCGGCGCGACGACGAGCATTTGTTGCTTCTTTCGCCGGACGCGCTGGTCGCGCCTGCGCTCGGCCCGAGTGGGCGTACGCGGAACGGGCGCTACTGCGGTTGAAGATTCCATCCGAATCGAGCCGTATGTTTGGACTCAGGCCGCGTTGCCGCGAAAGGTGACCGTATGCCGGCCGCGGCTCAGCATCGCGGGAGTCTGCCGCTCCACCAATCCGACGGCCGACATCGCAACCCGGAGCTCACGATTAAGCTCGTTCAGGGCGTTGCGATCCCGCGCCGCTTCGAATGCGGCGGCGGACACTCCTAAGGAAGCCGCTATCTTGGTTTCGTTTGCTGTCAACATGGTGTTACCTCTCTGGGAGTTTATCGATCGTGGAAGTTCGAGTTCGAGAAAGTATACCGGCCTCGGCGCCAATACAGATCGCCTCGATCATTCGCGCGGCTCCGAAGGCTTTTCGATTTTCGGGAAGCTCGCGGACCAACTTGCCAAATTCGTGTGTGTCGCCGGACGGTTTTTCTCCCTGAGCGCAGCGCGATCTATACTTCGGTTGCCGGACGTGGTGATGACGATCGCCTTGTCCCACTCAAACGCGCCAAGGCGCTCGCCCGGCGCCAGGTCCGCGAGCCCAAACTCCACCTCGGCTGAATTCCAACCAGCCTCACGAGCGGCGCGGAGAAATGTGCTTTGCCGCTGGGCGAGTTCGCCGATTTCATCGCGCGGAGGATTGGCGATCGTGCGAAGCCCCCGCTGCAGCCGGGTGACTTCCGCATAGACCGCGGCGAGGTCGCCGACCCGGAGAAATTGCTCCGCTCGCGTCGTATAGGTCTCGACCAGCCGCAGCACGTCGGGATTGTTATCGTCCCGACCGCTGTTTCTTACTTCGGTCTCTGCCCAAAGTATCGCGAGGTCCGCTGGGTTGAGCGCCGCGAGCCTCGCTAGGATGGTTCTGGTACTTTTCTCGTTCATCTCTTGCTCCTCCGAAATCCTTTGCGTGCCCCGACGATCCCACGAAGCACGCGGGACAGGGAAGGCTGTTCACGCCGCATTCGAGCGGCCCTCGTCGGCAGCAGCGAGCCGATCAATTTCTGCTGATTCCTCGAGCGCCGCGGCTGCTTCTTCGCTCGCCATCTGGCGCAACCGCTGCTCGATTTGAGTACGCGACATGAGTGCGCCACGCTGGCCTGCAAAGCGGATCGCGTTGCAGATCCTCTGGAAATGCAAAAGCGCCAAGTAGAGGCGACGGGCGAGTCGGGCCTCATCGGGAGCGCGCCCTGAAATTTTGCGGCGTGCGTCGATCCAGTTATGAGAAATGAATCTCGCGTTCGGGCGCAATGGGTCGGTCAACTCGAACAGGGCGAACTCAGTCCGTTCCTCGCTGGTTGCGCCAAAGCCGGGTCGCGAATCATTAGTCCAGGTGGGACGTCCCGACAGGTATTTGCTTTCCGCGGTGCGCATGTCAGTTCCTCCGTAGACGCGAGCGTGGCCGACAGGACAGTAAGTTGACGCCGCGCTCGCGACAAACGAATTGATAAATCGGCGGCCTCGGAGTTGAGGTTGCGGTGGGCGTGGGAGTTCTCGTCACCGTTGCTGTGGCCGTTGCGGTAGCTGTGCGGGTGGCAGTCGCGGTAGCAGTTGCCGTCGCTGTTGGGGTTGCGGTCGCAGTCGCCGTGCTTGTCGCGGTCGCCGTGGCGGTGGCAGTAGCTGTCGCCGTCGCAGTGGCAGTCGGGGTCGCGGTTGGAGTCGCGGTGGGCGTCGCAGTCGCGGTTGGCGTAGGCGTGGGGGTGGCGGTCGCAGTGGCAGTCGGGGTAGCCGTCGCGGTTGGAGTCGCGGTAGCACTGCCCGGTTCTAGCAAGAAACTTATAGATGCATTATTGCAGCTTCCGCCGGTCATCGGAGCTGATGGCACTCCGGTCAGTCCGGTAGATGATATCTGCTTATCGAAATACGCTATCGTAACGCCATCGAATAAGAACGGTACGTTCTGGCGCAAGTTCATGGTCACGCCTGTAGTTGAACCGGAAAAGGAACACGCTTGCGGGCTGGATGTGGTGACCGGCGTGAAGATGAACATGTCCCCTGCGACTGCCGACAGGGATTGGCCGGGAGCACTAGTCGCCGAATTGACGGCTGTTGGTTGGATGGCGCGTATCGAACACGCGCCGTTAGTGCCGGTGTAATCAACTAAGGCGCAAAGAGGAGCGTTGCCTGAGCAAGTGGAAGTGTAGCTGCCGGCTTCGCTGCCGGTGACAACGTGTGACCAAGCACCAGGAGAGGAACTTCCTCCACTACTAGGATTAACCGGCGTCCACGAACCGACACTCGGTATACAACCAGTGGCATTACCGGAATCAAGCACATAAAATAGGCAATCGCCGGGAGTTAGGCCGGTTGGCGTTGTGACTGTGCAAGTAACTCCCGTACCCGAATGACTACCGTTCGTCGAGTTGACGTATTGCGCCTGCACCGTCCTGGCCGCGAAAAGTACAAGCAGGAGCACGACTAAACTAGAACGTACCATCGCGCGCCCTATGAGCCTGCGCTTCACTGGGCCAACATAAGCGACTTGCGCATTGGCACCCACGGCGAAAAGCAACGTCACGAGCAACGCCGCGAACGGAAGTGCTTTCACAGCCGCGCTGACGCACTCATCAGTGAATGATTTACCTCGCGTCGCCACGGGCCAACGACTAGCACGCCTTCGCGGGACAGGTGGGCTAATTGCGCCGAATTGGACGCGAAGGGTGCCTGAGCTGAGTACCAAGTTCGATACCTGCCCGTATTCTGCCCATGTAGCGAGATTGACACGTGATAACAGGTAGTTAGCGCGGGATCGAGGATTGAATATCCTTTGTTCCTACTGGCTGAGCAACAAGTGTGCCAAAATGGGCGTTTTCTATTCTCTTTTCTTTGACGCATTTGACGCATTTGAACCGATTTCCCATACGGCGCTAAGGACGTTCTTAGGCCGAAACCGGAAATAGGCTTAAATATGACAAATGCGTCAAAGCCGTCGGCGGGTAGCGCCCTAATGTGAAATCTGTCGCAAAGGGTCGCTGTCCCGATCGATGTCAGCGAAAATGGTCGATGCTACGTCATCGATGCGGTGGGCACCGCATATTTCGATGTACGCCGTCACAAAGCCGTCAAGTAATGGCTCGCGCTTGGGAATAGTAAACACGACTGCTATGGCAGAAAGTGCGCCGGCGTCTTCGGTATCTCGGTTCGCAGTATCCTCCGAAATCAAATGCACCCCGAATCCCGATTGAGCTGTTTCGGCGTCTCTCTCGTCAACTAATTCAAAGCCTTTGGAGGCGCGAATCTTTTCCTTCAACGCCAGACAAAGCCGTTCTCCCAATAGGTCGTCGCCGCTGCACGAGACGGCGACTTTGATCAGTTTTATCGGCCCCGCAGCTTGAGCGGTTGTCGCACAGCAACCTAGACACGCCATCAGAATCCAAATCTTAGCCCTCATCCCGCTTGTTCCCCCGTTACGGATCTAGTAAATCCGCTACCGACCATAGCCGATCCGTCACGCCGGCGGCCACAGCAGCGCGGACTCACCAGCAAGTCTTCCGCCTGTCCCACGAAGTCGTGCTAGCTGTTCGGGGACGTGAATCACATTGACGGAAAGTCTACAGAATTGCGGCAACCGGATGGACAGTCGGAGTTGCTAGAGCCGATCGCTGCATTGATCTAGCGACGCGCAGGCCGACATCGCATTCGCCGATCGTCTGCAGCGCCACTACGGACGCGACTTCATCTATGTGTCGAAGATAGGTTTCTTCGCCTGGGACGGTCGACGCTTCCGGGCGGACGACGCCGGCACGGTCATGGCCGTCGCGGAATGGACCGTCGTCAAAATCACCGAAGAGGCATCGCGGGAACCCGACCCGATCCGTCGCGATTGGCTATATAAACTCGCTAGTCGCTATTCCCACGCGCCGGCCGTTCGTGGGGCATTCGAATTCTGGAAACCCCGCATTGCGGTCGGGCCAGACGATCTCGATAAAGACCGGTACGCGCTGAACGTGATGAACGGAACCATCGATTTGCGGACCGGCAGGTTACGGCCGCACAATCGCCAAGACAGGATCACCAAGTTGATACCGATCGAGTACGACCCCGACGCGAGGGCGCCACGGTGGTATGACTTCCTGATCCAAGTGTTCGACGGCGATATTGAACTCGCCGAGTACATGAAGCGGCTCGTCGGATACTCCCTCACAGGCGACCAGACAGAGCACGTGATTGTTTTCGTCTGGGGAAGTGGGTCCAACGGCAAGAGCGTGCTGGTCTCGGTCCTCATGGCGATCGGCGGCGACTACGCCCAGGCCGCTCCGACCTCCCTTCTCATGAAAAAATATTCTGACGCCGTGCCGACCGACGTTGCCCGACTCCGCGGCGCACGCATCGTCATAGCATCTGAGAGTCCTGAAGGTGGTCTGCTCGATGAAGAGCGAATCAAACTGCTTTCCGGTGGCGACCGAATTTCCGCGCGCTTCATGCGTCAGGACCTGTTCGAGTTCGACCCGACGCATCACCTGTTCTTGCAGACGAACCACAAGCCGCACGTCAGCGGAACGAGCCACGCGATCTGGCGCCGAATAAGATTGATTCCGTTCGGTGTGAGGTTTGAAGACCCGAGCGAAGTTCCCGATACCACGCATCCGAAGGACAGTCGGCTCGAGGAAAAACTTCGCGCCGAACTGCCCGGCATTCTCACATGGGCAGTCGAAGGCGCGCGCGAATGGTTTGAGAAAAAAGGATTAGGCGATCCTGAGACGGTCAAAGCCGCCACAAAGGCCTATCGCCGCGAAGAAGACGTGCTAGCCGACTTCATCGAGAGTTGCTGCGTCACGGGGCCAGAACACTCAGCCAAAGTCAAGGATTTGTACGACATGTACAAGGCGTGGAGCGAGACGGAAGGTTCCCGGCCCTGGGCGAAAAATCGTTTCAGTCGCCGACTCACCGAGGCCGGCTATGGATCTGAACGAGAATCGGCGCGCACCAAGAATGGAATCGCTCCGAAAGATTTTAGGGGTGCAGCATGATGATCAAGAACGGGGTGACCTGTCATCACTGTCGAGGGACGGGACGAGAGCCAACGGCATTGGAGATGTTCGACGAGTTAGCGTCCACCCTTCGCGCGCTGATGTGGCCCGACGAGAGAATCGGAGAGCTCAAGGACGAAATCCGTGCAGACGAAGTGCTCATAATGATTCGATGGGGCGGAGTCGATTCTGCGGTCGCCCGAAGGCATCATCCGAACGTTGGACCGTTTCAAACGAAGCCAGGTCAAGGCCGTCGCCACTGTCGAGGGGTGACTCGTGATCGATATCGCATCCATTCCCCTGGCTCAAATCCCGGCCGCAATCGCCGCCTTGGCAGCGCGGCTACTCATCGAGCCCGGGCAGGCGGTCGAGCCGCGCGAGACTGACGAGACGTGGATCTCAGTCGAAGTCGCCAGCAAGCAGATTGGCCGCTCGCCGCGTTGGTTTTATCGGAACGCGAAGAGGTTGCCGTTCGTTAAGCGGCTATCGCGAAAAGTGTTGCTGGTCGGCGAGAAGGGAATGGGCCGCTGGATTGCTACTCAGCAAGCTTGACAGCAAGCATGCAATCTGACATGCTGGCAAGCATGAAGAAATCAACTAGACACCCAATACCGCCCGGGGGGCCGACTGACGGGCCGCCGACGCCTTGGAATCAACCCACAGTCTCGGGATCCGTTCCGGGTATCGCACCCGCGCCGCCGCTCAGTATGCTGAGCGTCCGAATAGATCCCGCCCTGCTTGAGCGCGTGAAGATACGTGCGATCAAGGAAAGGTCAACTCTGCAGAAGGTCACGGCCGCAGCTCTTGAGGCGTACCTCAAGACGCTTCTTCGACCAACGGGGGATCGGTCATGAAAGCACGCGGCACCGGACTGATTTTCCAGCCGACATGGAAGGACCGAAAAACGGGCGAGATCAAAACCTCAACCGTCTGGTACATCCAGTACAACGTGCGGGGCAAGCGCCACCGCGAAAGCTCTGAATCTCGCAATCAGGCGGTTGCCGCGCGTCTGCTAAAGAAGCGGATCGGCGAAGCCGTTGCCGGCAAGCCGGTCGGGCCGGATGTTGAGAAGACGACGCTCGCCGATCTGAAAAGGATGATCGAGGACGAGTACACCGCGAACGGACGGCGTTCGAGTGTGATCAAATCGCCGCTGGCGCACCTGGTTGCGTACTTCGGCGGCACTTGCCGCGCATTCGAGATCACGACGGATCGCGTCACGTCGTATACGACAAAACGGCAAGTGGACGGCGCGGCGAACGCGACGATCAACCGCTCGCTCGCGGCGCTCAAGCGTGCGTTCCGGCTCGCGGAGCGGGCAGGGCGCGTAGCGACTCGTCCGTATATCCCAATGCTTGAGGAGAACAATGCGCGCTCGGGCTTTCTGAGCCATGCTGAATTTATCCGTCTCTACGATGCGCTGCCTGAGGATCTGCGCGATCCCGTTGCCTTTCTCTATCATTCTGGATGGAGAGTCTCGGAAATGCGCGGGCTTGAATGGCGCGACGTAGATCTCGCCGGCGGAGTCGTCCGCTTACGTCCAGAGAAATCTAAGAGCAAGTCCGGGCGAACTCTACCGCTCCGCGGTGAATTGAAAGCAATCATAGAACGCGCGGGCGCACGACGTTTGCCAGAATGTGTGAACGTCTTCCGTCGTGATGACGGCGGCGCGATTGGGCTGTTCCGCAAAAGCTGGGCGACCGCATGCGATACCGCCAAGGTCGGCGCAATCCTAGTTCACGATCTTCGACGCACTGCAGTACGCAACCTCGTTCGCGCTGGCGTACCTGAGCATACCGCGATGGCAGTCACCGGCCACAAGACCGCGTCGATCTTCCGACGATACGACATCGTGACAGAGGACGATCTCGCGGTCGCAATAGATCGGGTTAGCGAGCATCTTGCAGCGCAACCGAAGAAAGCCGCCAACGTGGTACCGCTGCGGCAGGCTAGTGGAGACCGATGAGTCGGAAGAGTCGGAAAGGAATCGGTCGTCGCCTCGGTCGCTGCTACGAGCTGTCGGGACACCATGTGCTCTACCATCACGATTGGGTGCTGGTTCACGGCCGCATCAGCGTCGCCGCCCTCCATGCGGAAGAGGGCGACGACCGACCGCCATTGCGAAATGGGATAGACTTTCCCATTTCCCATGCGTGGTGCGAGAAGGGCGAGTTGGTCTACGACCCGGTGTTAGATGAAACCTACCCGCGCGCCCAGCACTACGCGCGCCTAGCAGCGGGTGCTTGTGCGACCTACACGCATGAGGAGATGTGCGAAAAGCTGAGGGTCGGCCAAGTCTGGCAGCCATGGGATTCATGTCCTCACGAACCCAACGATCCTTGCAGCCGTAGTCGTTAGGACTGCCCATGTAGAGCCCAGTCAACCCGATCTGAAGGCAGTCGGAGAATGAGAAACACTAAGGATTTATCGGGCTTTTTTGGTGGGCAGGGAGTGAATCGAACACTCGACACAAGGATTTTCAGTCCTTTGCTCTACCGACTGAGCTACCTGCCCACCGTGATTGGACGCGTTCGCGCGATACGATCAGGGTGAACCTATCATTCGTACCGGTGATTGCCCCGCCTTGCAACGGCTCGTTTATCGCTTGAGCTCCGCCACTCGCGACTCGACGAAATCGATCACCTTGCCTTCCAGGTTCGCGCCGTCGAGCCGGTTGATTTCCTGCACGCCCGTCGGGCTCGTCACGTTCACCTCCGTCAGGTAGTCGCCGATAATGTCCAGGCCCACGAAGTACAGCCCGTCGCGCTCGAGGCGCGGTTTCAGCATCCGGCAGATTTCGCGATCGCGCGCAGTGATCGGCGCCTTCACGCAATTGCCCCCGACGTGGATATTCCCGCGATGCTCATCGTCGCGTGGCACCCGCAGCGTGCATCCCAGCGGTTCGCCGTTCAGCACGATCAGCCGCTTGTCGCCTTTGCGAGCCTCGGGGATATAGCGCTGCGCCATGATCAGCCGGGTTTCGAATTGCGTCACCGTTTCGAGAATCGCGCCAAGGTTCCGATCTTTAGAAGTGGCGAGGAACACCCCTTCGCCGCCGTGTCCGTCGAGCGGCTTCACGATCATCTCGCCGCCCTGTTCTTCAAGAAAGCTCTTGAGCCTTGGAATTTCGTAGGTCACGAGCGTCGGCGGAATCGCGTCGGGGAAATTCAGCGAATAGAGCTTTTCGTTGGCCTCGCGAAGTCCCGCCGGATTGTTCAGCACGAATGTCTGTCGATCGTCGGCCAGGCTCAGCAGCATCGTGGCGTAGAGATAAGCCGCGTCGGCGGGCGGATCCTTACGCATGAAGACCGCGTCGAAATGTTCGATCGGATACTCGACGCCGTCATCGAGAAACTTGTAATGAGGATTTCCGCGGCGCGTCAGCTCGCATTGCCGCGCCCGCGCGATGACCTGCTTGCCGCGCGCATACAAGTCGCGCAACCCGAGGAAATATATTTCGTGGCCGCGAAATTGCGCCTCGAGCATGAACACGAACGTCGTGTCCTTGTCGACCAGCACCCGATCGAGCGGGTCCATGATGAACGCGAACTTGCGCGCCCCCGTCTTATTCCGTTTCGGCATCTTCGCCTGATCCTTGACCATCGTGAAGTAAACCCGCCGCTATGCTGACCGCTGCCAGAGCCGCCGTCTCGCTCCTGAGGCGATTCGGCCCGAGTCCGGCGGCGACGAATCCCGCGTTCGCAGCCTTTGCGCGCTCGTCGTCATCGAAATCGCCCTCAGGTCCGACCGTTATCAATATCGCACGCGGATGCACGCGTCGAATCACTTCGCCGAGCGGCGCTCCGCCTTGTGCGCAGATTACTGCGAGCGTCCCGGGACGGACGCCGCGAATCAAGTCGTCGATGCCGACCGGCGCTCGCACCTCCATCGCGACAGGCGAATGACTCTGCTTTGCGGCGGCGAGAGCTAGCCTGCTCCATCGCGCGAGGCGCTCGGCGCCCGGCGATCGGACCAGGCCTCGTGCGCAGATCAAAGGCCACAGCTCCGACGCGTCCAACTCGGCCGCTTTCTCGACGAGGAAGTCCATCCGCGGGCCTTTGATGATCGCGGCGGAGAGAATGATTCGACGTCGAGCGGGCGAGGGCGACGATGACTCTATGCGGATCACAGCACGGTCGCGTTCATAGCGTTCGATCACGCCTTGATGCTCCGCGCCTGCCGGGTCTAGCAGCGACACGCGCGCATCGACGCGCAACCGCAGGACGGTGCGCATGTGACGCAACTCCGCGCCCTCGACCTGCGCGAGACCGGAGGCGTCAGGCGCGTGTGCGATCGAGAAACGTGGCGGCGTCGATGGCATCAGCGGGGCGCTCGCGCCATCACGAGCGTCGTCCATCCGCGATGCGTCTTGCGGCTGAGACATCTGAGAGGAGACCGGTAATGGCTCAGCACTTCGTCGGCCTCGTCGGCGAGAAAGCCGCCGAGGATCAGTCGCCCGCCGGGCGCGACGATTCGCCTCAGATGCGGCGCGAGTTCGATCAGCGTGCCGCTCAGAATATTCGCCACGATCAAATCGAAGTGGCGATGAATCGAAGCGAGCGGCACCGACGTGAATCGGATCGATTTCTCGACGCCGTTCAGGCGCCCGTTGGCGCGTGCGTTTTCCAAGGCGGTCGGATCGATATCGATTGCGATCAGTTCGGCGTTGCGCTGACCCAGTAGCGCCGCGGCGATTGCCAGGATGCCGGAGCCCGTGCCTGCGTCGAGAATCGACTTCGGCGCGTGCGCGATGACGATAGATTCGAGCGCGCGCAAAGCGCCGGCGGTAGTCGGATGGTGTCCGGTGCCGAAAGCTTGCGCCGGCTGGACTACGATGGTGGTGCGGCCCGGCTGGCTCGCGCGCTTCCAAGGCGGCACGATCAGGATTCGACGCCCGACGCGAAACGGGCCGAAGCGCTTCATCCAAAGCGTCGACCATCCGGGATCGACGATTCTTCGCGCGCTTCCGTCGACGGCACCGTCAGCCAGCATCCCGGCCTGCTCCAACGAGAGTTTGAGGCTCGCCAGATCAGTTGCGGAGATTGCGTCGAAGTAGGCTTCGAGCGCGACGATTTTTTGCTCGCGTGCTCGCGGCAACTTCATCCCGGCAACGGCGCATCCGATGGCGCCGCCAGCCACGAGAATCCCCGCAGCTTCATCCGCGAGATGCGCGTGAGTGCGGAAGATCGCCCGCGTATAACTTCGGCGGGATGCGGCTGCGCGTTGCATAACGTCCGGCTGGAGTTTGGCATCAAGGCAGTTTTCTTTCGAGGGGCTGATTCGTGTGGTATTGAGGCGAGCGCGTGACGATGCAGCATTACCGGTTCCATAATTTTCCCGTTGCGGCCGATGCACCGCTGGGAGCGACCCTCGCGCGGGTCCAGAAATGCCTTGACAAGGCCGGCGTAAAGAACCCGGCACTGCGATTCTGCCTTTGGGGTACGCGCGGATGCGAAGAGATCATCGCAAGGTTCTCGGAATTCCGCCGCTTCTTATCGACCGCCGGTCCTCAGCACGGCAGCGCGCCAGTTGAGCATCTGTCGAACTTCGGCCCTTCGGCTCCTGGCGCGTTCGCCGGCCCGTCAGGCGACGTGGCACCCGAAACGATCGCCGCACTCGCAGCAGGCATCCCGCAGGAGTTCCCGATTTACATGGCGCACTTCGAGCTCGGTCCTATATCTCTAGGCACAGCGCTTGTTCGCTCCTCGCATCTTCATTCACCATTGATGGAAATAAGCCTGCAATGCATCAGCGTCGGCTGGCAAGATTCCCCCGCAAGAGACGGAAGCAGATATTCTTTGCACTTTATTGAGCCGCTGCCGACCGCGGATGTGAGGCAGCCCATCCCGGCTTGGATCCAGACACTTTATTCCGCTTTTCCCGGCGCTAAAGCACAGGGGATAGGTTCAGACATCGACCAGATAATGTCGGAGTATCGAATGATAGTGTCTGGGACGAGCGGGACCTTCATAGGAAGCAAGTCCATTGGGGATCTGAAACTGCCGCATGAGTTGCCCAGTTCGCGGGCGGCTTCGCGCCTGAAACATGCCCCGCTGAGAGGCTTTCACAGCACGATCTCGCGCGTGTTCGCGGAACACCGATGGAAACAGGCCCCGGACAATGAGCAGACCGGAATACATGAGCTGCGTAAGACGAGCGTTGCCGGCCGCCGTTTGGTTTTGCGCTTCCGGGTCCAAAAGAGTGGCCGGTCGTCACGAAGCATATCCGCCGTCATGCGGTTGGTTTACGAACGCAAAATGCTGACGTTGGGTGTTCTGGCCGAGCGAAGTATGCGGCGCGACTATGAGGTTCCGAATCCCCAAGTGCTGAGCCAAATCCTCGAGAACATGCGAGTCGTAGTGGAGTACCTTGAGAACACCTGGGTGGCGGAACTCGAAGAAGTACTGGGACCCAGGCGGCGGGATTCCAAACTTGGCGGGGCGGGCGAAGAGGATGAATCCTGAATCGCGCGCTGTTTCTGATTGACGGAATAAATTCCGTCCTACGGTTGCTGGAAGAGGCGAGGGCGGCGACCTTGTTGACAGGATACGCCGTGCGGGTTTGCGCCTGCGCTTGGTGAGCGCGTAAACTCGCATCATTATCCGACTTCAATTTTTTCACTGTGGTGGAGGCGGGCTGTGCTGAACATAGCCCATCGCGGGGCGAGCGGTACTTTTCCCGAGAACACCCTGAGCGCTTTTCGCGCCGCTATCGACGCGGGTGCGGACATGTGCGAGCTCGACGTCCAGCTCACGCGCGACGGTGCCGTCGTGGTGATTCATGACGAGACTGTCGACCGCACCACCGACGGCACGGGCGAGGTCGCGGAGCTGACGCTCGAGGAGCTCCAGCGGCTGGACGCCGGCGCGAAGTTCAAGAACGGCGCAATCAAGGGCGAGCGGATTCCCACGCTCGACGAAGTCTTTTCAGTGACCAGCGGCAAGTGCGGGCTGAATATCGAACTTAAAGCTGGCGGTCTCGAGCATCAGGTTGCGCAGATCATGCAGGCGCGCAACGCTTACGGCGACAGCATCGTGTCGAGCTTCGACTGGGAGTACCTGAAAAAAATCCAGCAGCTCCATTTCAACATCCGCATCGCTTTGCTCGCCGACGAAAAGCCGGTTGACCTGATGATGAACGCGGTTGCGATGCGCGCGCATGCGATCAATCCCCGCTGGGACATGGTCACCGCGGATTTGTGCAAGGCAGCGCACGAGCGCGGGCTCAAGGTGTATACCTGGACGGTAGATTCGGACGCCCGCATGCGCGCGCTCGCCGAATGCGGCGTTGACGGAATCATGACGAACTTCCCCGAGCGTTTGCGGACAGTGATAAAGTGATGGGTGGCTGATGGGACGTTTCGGCGACGACAAAATCGAGGAAGTCCGTTCGCGCGCCGATATAGTCGAGATCGTCGGCGCGCACGTGCGGCTGCGTCGCGCGGGGCGCAACTTTGTCGGCCTGTGCCCGTTCCACAATGAGAAGACGCCGTCGTTCTCGGTCAATGCCGAGCGCGGGTTCTTTCACTGTTTTGGATGCGGCGTCGGTGGCAGTGTTTTTAATTTCATTACGCGCGTCGAGGGTCTGACCTTTCCCGAGGCGGTGCGGTCGCTCGCGAAAAAATACGGTGTGACCCTGCCCGAACACGATGTGGCGGGACCGGCAGCCGGCGAGCGCGAGGCGATGCTCAAGGCGAGCGAGGTCGCGGCGGAATTTTTCGCGCACGTACTGTGGAACACGACTGACGGAGCGATGGCGCGCGACTACCTGAAGTCACGCGGTATCAGCATCGAGACAGCGCGCGCGTTTATGATTGGGTACGCGCCGAGCCGGCCCGCATCACTGGCGAAGGCGCTGGAGAAGCGCGGGCTGCGCGATGCGGGCATCAAAGTCGGGCTGGTCAAGAAGGATGGCAACGTCGCTATAGGCGCCGAGACGTACGACATGTTTCGTGGGCGCGTGATGTTCCCGATTCGCGACGCTCAAGGGCGTGCGATCGCATTTGGAGGCCGCGTGCTCGACGCGCGACTGCCGAAGTACATCAACTCGCCCGAGTCGCCGCTGTATTCAAAGACACGCACGCTTTACGGATTGTTCGAGGCGCGGCAGGCGATTTCATCGAGCGCGTCTTCAGGGAAAGATCGCGCAATTCTGGTCGAAGGATATTTCGACGTGATCGCGCTTTGGCAGGCAGGATTCAAGGAAGCCGTGGCGGGATGCGGGACCGCGCTGACGGTCGAGCAGCTGCGGGTACTGAGCCGATACACGAAAAATGTGATCGCATGCTTCGACGGCGACGCGGCGGGGCGGAAAGCCTCGATGCGGGCGCTGGAGATTTTTCTGCAGGCGGGGCTGTTGGGCCGCGGGATTTTTATTCCGTCGGGATTCGATCCCGACACGTTCATCCGCGAGCGCGGCGTCGCCGCGTTCGCGGAGCTCACAGAAAAATCCGAGTTGCTGGTGGAGCTGTATGCCCAAGAGGAGTTGGTTGCTCTAGGTGGGCCGACAGCTAAGATCGAAGCCCGAATGAAGGCCGCAGAACGCGTCGCCGAAAAGCTGCGGCTAATAAATACTGCATTCGAGTTTCACGAAATGGTGCGTCGAGCGGCTCTGCTTTTGCGGGTGCCCGAAGAGGTCTTGCGAGCTGAGGGAAAGAAACAAACTAGTGGTCAACAATTCAGAAGAGGGAGTACCGAACATCTTAAGCCGCCGATTCCAATTGGAGATGCAATCGCGAAAGCAGAACTGACCCTCTTGGCCAGAGCGCTGATGCATCCGGATATGCGAGCTGAAATATTTGCAGCACAGCCGTTTAACAGATACCGAGACGTGGCGCTTTCAAAACTGCTCCAGGCGGTCTGCGAAGAAACTGATGATTCGGGAGGTCTCGCTGAATGGGTCAGCGAACAGTTGACGGAGGAGCAGCGGAGCTACCTGAGCAGTATTCTGGTGGATTCGGACACAACCTCGCAGAAAAAAACAGAAGTTTTTGAGGAATCGTTCTTCAATCAGCCGGACCTCAAGGCTCTGAACCGGCCCGGCTATTTCAGGAGAACGGAAGGAAGTTTCTCAGACAGTTCAGAAGAGTTCGAGTCGCCTCGTAAGATTGTTCAAGACTGCATTGAGATACTACGCAGTTCGCGAGCTTCAGAAGAGCTGGGTCGGCTGCGTCAGAGCGCTGCCGATTTGTCGTCCGATTCCGAAATGGGCGAGGCGGCAGCCGCCGCACAGGCCGTGATCGCCCACAGACGCGAAGGCCGCGGTGCATAAGCTGATGCATACGCCTCGTTTGAGCGAATGTTTAGTAAATCAGCCCTTAAGTCTGCTGCGTGAACTTGCTACCATCATAGGCGCCTGATGCTTTTCAGAGGGCCCATAGCTCAGCCAGGTTCAGAGCTGCCGGCTCATAACCGGCTGGTCCCAGGTTCAAATCCTGGTGGGCCCATACCATTCGTGTCTGCGGCGGCAACCCGCGGGCGCAACATCATGACGATCAAAATGACGATCAAAAAACTTTGCGCGACGCGCACAACATTAGTGGAGGTACGACTTGCGTGAAGAGATAACCCGGCTGATGGACCTTCAGGTCATCGACCGGCAGCTGCAAGAGTTGGAGCAATCGCTGACCTCGATTGCCGGGCGCGTCGACCAACTTCGCGTTGAGAACCAGGGCAACCAGGCTGAACTCGACCGCCTCTCCGAACAGGATAAGGAAATAACCACGGCCCGCAAAAAGGCCGAGCGTGAGTTGGCGGAAGGCGAAGTCCGAATCCGCAACAAGCGGATGCGACTGACGCTGGTCCGCAATGACAAGGAACTGCAGGCGCTGACGCATGAGATCGAGTCGTTGAAGGATACCAATCAGCGGCTCGAGACCGAGTTGCTTACCTCGATGGAAGGCGCGGACGCGCGGACCGCGCGAATCAAGGAGCTGACCGAGGCGATTGCGAAGGGAAAGGTCGATCTCACGGCCGCGGAAAAGGAAATCGCGGCGCAAGTCGAGGAACTCAAGGGCAACATCGGGAAGCATCGGAAGGCGCGAGAGAAGGTCGCCGAGAAAATCGACGCCAGCCTGCTGTCGCGCTACCAGATGATTTTCAGTCGTCGCGCGGGCGTTGCGGTTGCGTTGGCAAAGGGTGGAACGTGCCAGGGATGCAGGATGCGTTTGCCGCCGCAGTTGTACAACGAGATCCAGAAGCATCTGCAGATCCACTTCTGCCCGAACTGCCAGCGCGTGCTGTACTACGAGGAGCCGGCGGAGAAGGCAGGCTCGTAAGGAAGGGGAGAACACTCTATCTAATGTGAAACCCACCGTGGGTTTCACACTTCCTTGGGCAGGGGTGACCCCTGCACCCAGTATCAATCGCAAGTTGCGCGCAGCGCGTTACTTTGCTCTCGGTCACGATTCAATGCGTTAGCACTGCGCGGAACCGGACTTTGCCGGTCATCATGCGGTCGTAGGCTTGCTCCGCTTGATCGATTGGGAATGTTTCGATCATCGCGCGGACTCCCGTGTTTGCGGCGAATTTCAGCGTATCCTCGGAGTCTTTCGAGGTTCCCGATGGCCATCCGATGATCGAGCGTTGTGCGCCGATCAGCTGAAACGACGAGACGGCGAAGGGCTCTGAGCTCACGCCGACGGTCACCAATTTTCCCTTCACGCCCAAGCCCTCCACCAGCGGGCCGAACGATTTCGCGTCAGGCGCGGTCGCGAGGATTGCAGCGGCGCCACCTTCCTTGGTTAGCTCGGCGGCCACGTTCTGCGTGCCACTATCGATGTATCGTCGCGCACCCAACTTCAGCGCGAGCCCCTGTTTATCCTCGCCGCGTCCGATCGCGATTACGTCGTAACCAAACTTGGCGGCGAACTGAACTCCCAGATGCCCGAGTCCGCCGATGCCCTGGATGGCGACGAGGTCGCCGGGTCCCGCGCCGCTGTGCCGAAGCGCATTGAAGGTCGTGATGCCTGCGCACATCAGAGGCGCCGCTTCTTCGGGCCGCAACGCGTCGGGAATATGCGCGAGCGCCTCTACCGGCGCAATGACATGAGGGGCATAGCCGCCGTCATAGCTGATCCCGGGGATCTTAAGAAAGCGGCAATTGACAAAATCGCCGCGCCGGCACGGATCGCATCGAAAGCAGTTTCCACCATGCCATCCGACGCCGACCCGATCGCCCACCTTCCAGTCACCCACATCTTCGGCGACCGCCTCGATTAGCCCGGCAATCTCATGTCCCGGCGATCGCGGATAGCTGATTCCCGGCCACGCTCCATCTTTCGTAAACGAATCGCTATGGCAGACTCCGCACGCCTGCACTTTAATCCGCACCTGTCCGCGTGAAGGTTCGACGATCTTCTCGTCAACAAGTTTGAAGGGACCTTTTGCTTGTTCGACTCGAATGGATTTCATGTTTTTGTCTCCACAAGAAATTTGGAGTGTCGGAGATTTCAGCATTACGCCCGATCGCAAATTATGTCACTGCCTCTCCTATCCGCCCGTGCGGCGTCTTTCCGTTCTCTTTCTCGCATCCATTCTTGTGTCATCCTGAGCGTAGTCCGCGGAGCGAAGGATCTCGCGCTTTAGCGCTTATGCCGGCAGGCGCCGAACGAAGGAACGTTCGTCGAGATTCTTCGCTACGGCAGCCTCCCCTCAGAATGACGTAGGAGGATGGGCGGAGCGGCAATCGAAAAGATGCTACTCTAACGGCGCCGGAGTGAGTCGGGCGATCGCTTCCCTTAAGTGGGAAGAGGAAAGTCCGGGCTCCATAGGGCAGGATGGCCGCTAACGGCGGCGCGGAGCGATCCGCGGAAAGTGGCACAGAAAATACACCGCCCGAAAGGGTAAGGGTGAAATGGTGGGGTAAGAGCCCACCGGCGCACGAGTAATCGCGCGCGCATGCCAAACCCCATCCGGAGCAAGACCAAATAGGAGGCTGAGCGGCCCGCTCTTAAGGCCTCGGGTATGGTCGCATGAGCCGGCGAGCAATCGACGGCCTAGAGGAATGATCGCCGCCCGCAAGGGACACAGAACCCGGCTTACAGACTCACTCCGGTTCTTTTTTCAGTGAAAGGATATGCTGGGAATGCAACACAGCCGATTCGTTCCCCTTCCCTCGAGGGAAGGGGTCAGGGGTTAGGATGCTCGCATATTCGCGATTCCATCTCCAACAACTTGCGCTTGCGTTCGAGCCCCCATCGATATCCTCCGAGATGTCCCGATGCGCGAATCGCACGATGGCATGGGATGACAATCGAAACCGGATTCGCGCCGTTAGCTGTGCCGACGGCACGGATTGCGCGCGGCCGTCCGATTCGTCGCGCGATCTCGCAATAGGAGAGGGTCTCGCCTGGCGGAATCGCACGGAGCTGATCCCACACCAAAAATTGAAACGGAGTGCCGCGAATATCCATCGGCGGCGTCGGCATCGGCGAGCCTCCAGCGATGTATTTCGCGAGCGCCTCGGCCCAATCGCGGATGTGCGAATCTTCGGAACGATTCGGATTGGCGACTCGAATCGACGCGCGCGGATAATCGGCCTGCAGCTCAGCGGCCAGCGTCGAATCCGCTTCACCCATCGCTGCAAAACAGATTCCGCGGGACGTGCCCGCGACCAGCAGGTGTCCGAGGGCGGAATCGACGATTGAATACGCCATCTCAGCTCCGTCACCTCGCGGCCCGTAAGATGAATTTTGTGAACTGTTATTTTGCGTTCGCATACGGCATCCTCGGAACCATACAACCCCGTTGATCGGTTAATGTGATATGAAGCCAAATATCAAGGCGCTCGCAATTTCGACTTCGATAGTCGTCAGCCTGATTTTCGCACTCGCGCTCGCGACGGAAGTTCCCGGCCCGCCGGCCACCGACTTGAAGCTCGCGCCCGATCTTTCTTTTTCAGACGATTCGAGCGCCAACTTTCCTATCGAGGGAAAAAACCTGTCCGACGGTTCGATTGCCGGCGACCACGCGACAGTGATCTTTTTCGGCACCGCGAACTGCTGGAACACGGCACGCGAAGCTGAACGCCTCGTGCAACTCTATCCACGATACAAGGATAAGATTCATTTCGTCGTCGTCGATCTGCGACAGCCGTCACTCGCGCAGAAAGCTTTGATAGATCGCTACTATCACGGTTACATCCCGACGATTGCGGTGATCAATAGTGCTGGCAACGTCCTCTACGATCGCGCCGGCGAGACGGCGAGTGAACGCGGCGATACCAGCAATCTACAGAAGCTGCTCGATTCCGCGCGGTAAGAGGGCGTCCCGACTGACGCGAGGAACCTAACCCCTACCCTCGAGGGAAGGAGAACAATCGCGGAGAGAGAGGCCGCTCCCCTAACCAGTTCTAAAAGGGACGAAGTCCCGCATCTTCTCTTTTGACACTGGGTGCAGGGGTCACCCCTGCCCAAGGAAGCGTGAAACCCACGGCGGGTTTCACATACGATACGTTCCTCGGCTCTAGCCTTTCGGCAGCTTGAGCACTCGTTCGCCGATGATGTTGTGCTGAATCTCGCTCGAGCCTGCCGCGATCGTCAGTCCGCGCGCCGCGAGCGTCCGATGCATCCAGCGGCCGCCTTCGACTGCGCCGACGCTGCCGCCTTCGACGTTGGCGAACGCACCGAGCATCTCGTCAGCGAACATCGCGACTCGCAGGTTCAGCTCGGTGGCGAACAGCTTGCCAAATGAACTCTCAGCGCCGGGCACCTTGCCCTTAAGCTGCGCCGACAGCGAACGGTAGCGCGACAACCGCAAGCATCGCGCTTCGACTGCGAACTGCGCGAGCTTTTGCCGCACGTACGGATGCTTCCACGCGGGGCCGCCCTGGAAATCCACTTTCTTCGCGAGGTCAAGCAGCTCGCCAATCGTGCGTTCCACCGGATGCCGCGTGCCGCCGGAAACGCGCTCGTACATGAGCGTAGCGATCGACACCTGCCATCCCGCGTTCAGATCGCCGACCAGGTTTTCCTTCGGCACGCGAACGTTGTCGTAAAAGACCTCGTTGAATCCGGCGTCGCCGGTTATCTGGACGAGAGGACGCACCGTGATTCCGGGACTGTGCATGTCGACCAGCAGGTACGAAATTCCCTTATGCTTCGGCGCCGACGGGTCGGTGCGCACCAGCAGCACCTGCCAGTCCGCGCGATGCGCCAAACTGGTCCACACTTTCTGCCCGTTGATCACGAAAGTATCGCCGTCGAGCACCGCGCGCGTCTGCAGGCCCGCCAGGTCAGAGCCGGCGCCCGGTTCGGAATAACCCTGACACCAGATTTCCTCGCCGGTGAGCATCTTGAGCAGGTAGCGCTTTTTCTGCTGCTCGGTGCCGAGATGCATGATCGTCGGGCCGATTCGATCGATCGCGAGCTGATTGGCGCCGTAGAGCGGCAGCCCGAGCCGCAGGACTTCGTCCTGGTAGATAGCCTGATCGATCATGCTCGCGCCGCCACCGCCCCATTCCTTGGGCCAGTGCAGCGCGACGTACCCGGCCTTGTAGAGCCGGCGATGGTAGTCGAGCAGCTGCGCCCATCGCCCGTCGTCGCGCACGTCGAGCAGGCTCGTGGTCGAGCCGCCAAGCCCTTCGCCCTTGCGCCCGAAAGCTTCGGCGGCATTTTTCTCGAGCCATCCAGCAATTTCAGCGCGAAATTTTTCCTGTTCCGGCGTGTAAGTAAAATCCATCGGCCGCTCCGCTTTGATTTATCGGCGCGAGTATAGCGCGATCAGAACATTTCCCGTTAGTGAAGTGCCTCGATCTTCGATACTGGCATCACGAATCCTTTGCTATATGATAGCCGGATACTCTGAGCGCTGCGGGACGCCGCGAAAAAGTGAAATCGAAACGCGCGTGGCGTGTGCGCTCTATCATTAAAACACGAGGCGAATTGCGACTCCGATGGCATACGAGCACATCAAGGTTCCCAGCAACGGCGAAAAGATTACCCTTGGCGCCAATCACACTCTGAACGTTCCCGACCGCCCGATCATTCCGTTTATCGAAGGCGACGGCACTGGCCCCGACATCTGGCGCGCGTCGCAGTACGTCTTCGACAATGCGGTCAAGAAAATTTACGGCGGCAAGCGCCAGATCGCCTGGATGGAAGTGTTCGCGGGCGAGAAGCCGTTCAATCAGTGGAAGAACTGGCTGCCCGACGAAACCGTCGAGGCGTTTCGCGAGTTTCTGGTGGGCATCAAGGGTCCGCTGACGACTCCCATTGGCGGCGGCATCCGATCGCTCAACGTCGCGCTGCGCCAGATGCTCGATCTCTACGTATGCCTGCGCCCGGTGCGCTACTTCGCCGGCGTGCCGAGCCCGGTCAAGCATCCCGAGAAACTCGACGTCGTGATCTTCCGTGAGAACACCGAAGACATCTACGCGGGAATCGAATGGCCGGCGGAATCGCCCGAGGCGAAGAAGGTCATCAAATTCCTGCAGGAAGAGATGGGCGTCAAGAAAATCCGCTTCCCCAACACGTCGGGCATCGGGATCAAGCCGATCTCGCGCGAAGGCACCGAGCGGCTGGTTCGCGCCGCGCTCGACTACGCGATTCGTCACAAGCGCAAGAGCGTGACCTTCGTGCACAAGGGCAACATCATGAAATTCACGGAGGGCGCGTTCCGCGATTGGGGCTACGAACTCGTCCGCCGCGAATACAAGGGCAAGGCGGTGGGATGGGACGATTGCAACGGTAAGCCGCCCGCCGGAGAGTTGCTGGTAAAAGATGCGATCGCGGATATCACGCTGCAGCAGGTGCTGACGCGGCCCGACGAATTCGACGTCGTCGCCACGATGAATTTGAATGGCGACTACATCTCAGATGCGCTCGCGGCGCAGGTCGGTGGCATCGGAATCGCTCCAGGAGCCAACATCAACTACCTGACGGGCCACGCGATCTTCGAAGCGACACACGGCACCGCGCCGAAGTACGCCAATCAGGACAAGGTGAATCCGGGCTCGGTAATCCTGTCGGGCGTGCTGATGTTCGAGCACATGGGATGGCAGGAAGTTGCCGACGGCATCATCCGCGGCCTCGAGAAAACGATCAGCAAGAAAGAAGTGACATACGACTTCGAGCGCCTGATGACCGGCGCGAAGCTGCTGAAGTGCTCGGAGTTCGGCAAAGCGATCGTCGACAATATGTGATTCGTTCTCATTCCCTCGCCCCATGAGGGGAGAGGGTTAGGGTGAGGGACATTTATGCGGCGCGATTGTTTCACGCGCCGCAGATTCTGATCTTCGGACACATTTTGTCCCTCACCCGCCGCGCGCGGACGCACGTCGACCTCTCCCCACGTGGGGCGAGGCAAGAAGGATCAATTCTTATTCGTGCCGAGGATTGCGTCCGCAGCCCACATCCCCGTTTCGATTGCCGATTCGAAATGCGGGAGACCCATATAGTCACCCGCGAGCAGAACGCGCCGAGCTAACGGTCGCGGTTTTCTGTATTCCGCGAGGTCGCGGCTGCGTCCCACTGGAGATTTCGGCAATGCATCCGGCCATCGCACAATCTGCGCGAAACGCTTCGTCGCGGTCGCGCCGGGAAAAAATCGCTCGATATCCGGCAGCACCTTCGCGACGATCTCCTCGTCCGACAGATCCATCATCGCGCCCGCCGCTTCAGGCTTGACGAAAAGGTTCAGCATCTCGCCGTCCGGCACGCGCGTAATATCCTTGGCCGATTCGAGCGTGGCCGACGCGATGAGTTGGCGGTCGGGCCGCGGGATCAAAAACCCCCAGACGTTTTTCAGCGCAGGTTCATCGCGCCAATGGCGGCTGGTGGCGAGACCAATCTTGACCGTCGGTGCGTACTCGGTCGCCATCAGCCGGCGTTCGACCTCGTCACCGCCGCGATAGAGCCGCGATGCTATTGGCGCTGTCGCCGCAAGCACCACATGGTCGGCGCGCATCTGTTCGCCCGATAGCTGCACGACGGCGCCGTCGTCGTGAACCTCGATCGACTGCACCGGAGACTCGAGCTTGACGTTGACCTTCGACGCGAGCGCCTCGGGAAACGAGCCGAGCCCGCGGCTCAGCGTCATTTCCTTGCTGCGGCCGTTGTCCGTGAGTGCGAGCGTCGCCAGCGTCGCCGCGCGCGAGGTTTCCTCCATCGCTTGCAGCAATCCGCCCGCGACCAGAGGCTCGATGAGGTAATCGGTGGCGCGTCCGAGGCGCGGCGCGCACCATTGCGCTGTGTCCTCATCGTCGTACTCTGCCCACGCCGCGTAGTTGTCGACCGGAGGCCACTTCAGCTTCGTCGTATGCCAGATGAAACGCGCGAGGTCGGGGAGGCTGACCAGTCCTGTAGTGAGCGCGTAGATCGGAAACATCGCGCCCGACGGCATCCGGCGCGGCCGACCGTCCTTGACGATCGCCATCCACGGGCTGGTCGGCTTCAGTTCCGATTCGAGGCCGAGTTCTTTCACCAGGCCGAGCGCGTTGCGGTAAGTGCTGGTGATCAGCTGCGCTCCGCGCTCGATCATGTAGCCATCGCGCGAGTCCGTACCGAGTCTGCCGCCGACGTGATCGCTCGACTCGAGCACCGTCACGTCGACTCCCGCCCGACGCAGCCGATACGCCGCCGCCAACCCCGCCATCCCGGCTCCGACCACGACGATTTTCTTATTGGCCATAAATTTCGCGCGCTTCTCGCCGCTAGTACGCGGTTGCCGTGTGCAGCTTCCGCGCGACGTTCAGATGTTGCCGCGAAGCGATAGCATCGGTAGTCAGGGTGAATTTGTTCGTCACTGGATCGAAGATCTCGGCAGTATTTAGAGTATTTCCGCTACCATCTTCGCCGCCGGTGATCAGCACCTTGCCGTTCGGAAGTATTGCGGCCGCATGATTGAATCTCGCGCTATGCATCGAGCCGACCGCCGTGAACGAATTCGTCGACAGATCGAACACCTCTGCAGTCGATAGCGCTTTATTGGAACTGTCGACGCCTCCCGCAATCAAGACCGTCGTCTCCCCGAATGCTGTGGCCGTATGCTTCTGGCGCGCGACGCGTCATGTCCGTTCCGCCGAGTGCAGTCGTCAGCGTGAATTTTTTGTGTCCCCACGTCGAAGATCTCTGCGCTCGCCTGTGCAAGTCCAGCGATGCCTTCGCCGCCCGCCACCAGAAACTTGAGGGCGCCGGAGTTGTGCAACAGCGTCGCGGTATGGAACGCACGCGCTGCGTTCATCTGACTGCCGCCCAGCGAAACATCATCGGTCAAGAGTAAAGGTGCGAGAGCGGGGTTGAACAATTCCGCAGTTTGCAGCGGGGTTACCCCATCCGAGCCTCCTGTGATCACCGCGTTTGCCGGACACGTGTTTGAGAACGGCTCTGCTAAGAGCACGGTGGCAGCGTTTACACGCGCGCCGTATTCATCTCGGCTGGTGCCAGTGCCGACTGACCTCGGCTGTCTTGAGAACGGTGCCGCCAGCATCCTTCCCGCCCGCAATCAACACGTGCGGTAGTGCTCGTCATTAAACGCCGTTGCCGTGTGGCCTTCGCGCGAGTCGGTCATGCTCGGGCCAGTGAGAAATGTGGAGGCCGGTGAAAATCTCCGTAGATTGCGCGACGCCGGTCGGATCGAAGCCACCTGTCACCAGGATAGTCGGCCCCTGAGTTCGTGTTGATCGCCACTGCATGCCGTGGCCGTACCGAGCATCATTCATCGCACCGGTCGTGAGGGTGAATACATTATTGGCCGGGTTGAAAACTCCGCGCTGCTTCAGTGGACTACCATCGGAGGCTTGACCTCCCGCGATCAAAACGAGATGCGCGCGATATCTGGAGTCGCTGAGGGGCGTGGCGTGCAGGTAACCGTCGGAGTAGCCGTGGGGGTCCTGCTCAGTCGGGGTTGGCGTCCGCGAGATGGGTGTCGCGGAGATTGTAGGCGTCGCAGATATCGTAGGCGTGCCGTAACGTGGCGTTGCCGTGGCGGTCGCCGTCGGCGTCGCGCCGACGATACCCTGTCCCGACAGCTCGACGTGTTGCGGGCTCTTCTTGGCCGAGTCGGTCAGCGTCAGGGCCTTCTTGTCCTTTACCTTTCCGGTAGCGGTCGGATGAAACACGACCTCAACCTCGCACGATTGCGCCTGCATCCAGCGGCACACCGGAGCATCCGTCGCTTTGAATCTCAGAAAGGCGGCGACGGCAACGATAGTCGTAAAACAACCCAAGCTAGACCTCGGATTTGTTGGTGGCAGTCACCGTCGGCGGTCTCATCAGCATAGTCTCTGTGACTTGCCGAAGTCGTGCTTGCCGGGTTTGATTTTAAGCGTAGTAGGCACGCGCGGGCCGAATTCGGATGAAGATGGCTAGCGCATTGAGCGCCGCTCTCGCTGGAATTCTTCACATCAGGCGCACTCGCGAGATCTGCTGCTATCGCAACATCATATCTGACAACCGGTTCGCCGCGGTAAGCAGCGCGACCAGTACCCACACCGCGGGACGAGCGGAACTGAATGTGAACATGAAGATCCCCCGCGCTCAAGCTAACTGAATATCGATGCTCCCGTCGAACGCCGTCGGGCCTTACCGTCGCCTTGACAAACGTGTAACCACTAGGTTACATATTTTATCGATGCAGATAGATGCGACCATTGGAGCGCTGGCCGATTCGACTCGCAGGGAATTGCTGCGGCGGCTCGCCGATAAGCCTTGCCGGGCGGGAGAGTTGGCGCGTGGGTTTGCGATCAGCCGTCCCGCGATATGCAAGCACACGCGGATACTCGGGCGGGCCGGTCTAATCAGGGCGAAGAAAGTAGGGCGCGAGCGTATCTACGAACTCGCTCCGCGTGGCCAACTCGCGGTTCAGGAATTGATCAAGACATTGGAAGAAGTCGGCGCTTTCTGGGACAGCACGCTGAACGCGTTCAAACGCTACGTGGAGGAAAACCGATGACGATTCGAAAAGCGATTCGAGTGGAGCGTTCGCCGGAGGTCGTGTTCCGGGTCTTCACGCAAGAAATCGGCAAATGGTGGCCGTTGAAGGAAGGGTTTTCTTTCGGCGGTGAGAAAGCCAAAGACATTTTCATCGAGGGCCGCGTCGGCGGCAGATTCTTCGAGCGATTTACCGACGGCACCGAATTCGAAGTCGGCCGCATCACCGCGTTTCAACCCCCGCACGTCGTCGCGTTCACGTGGAAGGCTCCGGACTGGGAGGCACCGACCGAGGTCGAAGTTAAATTCGCGCCGGACGGCACCGGCACTCGGGTCGAAGTCGAGCATCGCGGACGGGACGCGGGACCGATCATGCAGAAGCAGGGCCAGGGCTATAGCGACGGATGGGGCATCATCCTGGTGCGATTTACTGCGCGAACGGACGCCGCCTGACAAATCGGATAGCCTGGCGATTCTTAACTGAAAACAGCAGTGCCCGAATCATGCAGCTGCACATTTGCGTCACCGTGCGAGCGGGTCTACCAAGCGCTCACGAACAATCTCGCCTGAGTGAGTTCGCGTGCTCAATTTTTCAACTGGTGTAATGACGCCCGACTTTGCGGCCCTCGATCCTAACATGGTGATGCCGGTGTAGAGGTCGACGGTTTCGCTGACTGTGGGGTCGTACCCAATTCTAGAGTTGACGAGAAGAGCCGCCCGTCCGCGTGG
Organism: uncultured delta proteobacterium; assembly: GCA_963733715.1. GTDB lineage: Bacteria > Desulfobacterota > Binatia > Binatales > Binataceae > Binatus. Next base: position 12,436 of record CAVTEN010000014.1, on the reverse strand, counting down.
GTTGGAAGCGATGCGTCCAACGCCCCCGGTGGATGCGTGGGAGGGCGCGCATTGGGCGCCGAGCGCATGCGGCATTTTGATCACCGAGAATCTTCTCAAGCGGATCTTCGGCGCGGCGATCCGATCCTGCGGAAGTCGCGCGGGGCGAGACGAGTTCCATCGATTCGCCCAGTGCTCGACGGATGCCTCGAAGGCCGCAAGTGGCTGACTGGTAACGACTGACTATTGCCGACTATCTGTAGGTGCGTGGATGACGGTATCGCAACTGGCGCAATACCCGCTCCGAAGTATACGAGATCAACCGAGTACAGCGCGCTATCGTCGCAATCCGGATGGAAGGAGACAAATGTTCTCCGCCGCTATGATCTGAGTCCTATGATGGAGGTCACGTCATGAAACCCTGGACCTGGTTGAGAGTGGGAGCTGCGCTTCAAGGCCTAGGCGCCGTGCTTCACACGATCGCATCGATGGACTCTCCCAGCCGCGGCCCGGCCGAACAAGCCGTATTTGCCGCGATGCAAACCTTTCAGTTCCAGATTGCGGGAGTGACTCGCAGCCACTGGGACTTCTACCGAGGCTATGAGTTGTTCATCACAGTGATATTCGCAGTCCTAGGCGTACTGCTCTGGCAGCTGAGCAATCTTAGTAAGACGTCACCCAGGCAAGCAGTGCCTATGATCATAACTATACTTGCAGCCGAGATCCTAATGAGTGCAATCGGCTGGGAGTACTTCTTCGCAGGTCCCGGTGGGATGTCGATTCTGATAGGCGCATGCCTGGTAGCGGCAATACTCGGGCTTAGGAGAGTTGAACAGCCGGCGATTCAAACAAACCGGATAGCGAAAGCAGGCTAGCGATAACCTGCCTAGAAGGGTTTGTCGCCGTTGATTGTTACTCGCTCCATCCGGCGAGTGGGCTACGGTTGTCCGCGACCATCCGTGACTGGCATCGATTGCCTCGCCGACAGGCGCCACACATGACGGAAGACCCTCGCCGATCGCGGCTAGCCCACGTGCAGATGCGGTCTGTCAGCGCGGAGGTGCTATCGGATGCCCGCCGGACCAAGCCAGCCGTGGGCACCCTCGCGATACTCGTCGCCGTCGTTGCCGTACCAATGCCAGCCTTTCTTGTCCTGGTACCAGTGTCCCTGTTTCCCTTGATACCACTCATCGCCGTGCGTGCTTTCCCATTTCCACTTTTTGCCGTGTCGCTCCCAATGTCCTTGCTGCCCTTGATACCAATCGTTTTCGTCGGCTCGGACCGTGTTAGGCGCCAGGGCAAAAGAACAAATCAGAATCGCTATTGCTGCTAGAGTTCCAATCTTCATTTTTTCTCCTCCCGTGAGTTGACGTCCATCAGGACGCGAACATTCGATCATTGGCTGCCACCCATTCAGAGCATACACTTTTCTGCGGGGAAATCAGGTAATGCTGTTTCGAAATTCCGGTGTAAAACTTGCCGCCACGCTCTCGGTAACACTCGCCCTATCTGCCCCCGCGCTCGCCCAGGATATGAAAGGAATGGACATGAGCGGTCATGACATGCCGCAGATGTCGGACGACGAGGCGATGGATCACGACATGCACATGGGCAATGGCAACATGAAAAATATGTCGCTGCACATGGCCTACACCGACCTGCGCCCCGCCAACGACGCCGACAAAGCGCGCGCCGCGGTGCTGGTGACCGACCTCCAGCATGCGCTCGCGAAGTACAAGGACTATCACGTCGCTGAGGCCGACGGCTTTAAGCCGTTTCATCCTGAGTTCAAACAACAAAAGGTCGTGCATTTCACCAGGAACTGGTACGGCCTCAAGGCCGCGTTCACGTTCAACCCGACCGAGCCGACCTCGCTGCTCTACGAGCGCACGCCGGACGGCGGCTACAAGCTGATTGGCGCGATGTACACCGATCACAAGGGCGCCACCCTGGATCAGCTGAACGAGCGCGTGCCGCTGAGCGTCGCGCGATGGCATCGGCACATCAACTTCTGCATCCCGCCGCGCGGCACCGACATGAAGACTGCCGACTGGACGAAGTTCGGTCCTCAACGGTTCGATCGCAACCAAGGAAGCCTGCGACGCCGCGGGCGGCCGCTTCTACCCACAAGTGTTCGGCTGGATGGTTCACGTCTACCCGTGGGAGACCAACCCGCAACTCGTGTGGGCGCACTAATAAATAGTGACGCCGGCTGTAGAACTGCTCGAAGTCCGGAAGTCGTATGGCGGCTTTGCGGCCGTTGACGGGATTTCTTTCTCGATTCCTCCGGCACACATCTTCGGCCTGCTCGGACCCAATGGCGCCGGCAAGACCAGCACCATCCGGATGATGATCGGAATCACCTCGCCCGATTCCGGCGTCGTCCGACTTTTCGGCGAGCCGCTGCGCCGCCGCGCGCTGCGCCGGGTCGGTTATCTGCCGGAGGAGCGAGGCTTGTATCGTCGCATGACGGTTGGCGCGAACCTGGTTTTCCTCGGACAGCTCGCGGGTCTGTCGATCGCCACGTCGAAGGAGCGCGTCGACGCGTGGACGAAACGGCTCAACATTGCGGACTGGGTCGATCGTCGGGTCGAGGAGTTGTCGAAGGGGATGCAGCAGAAGATCCAGTTCATCGCGGCGCTGCTGCACGATCCCGACTTGATCGTGATGGACGAGCCGTTTGCCGGACTCGATCCGGTCAACACGATGCAGCTCAAAGACGTGCTGGTCGGCCTTCGCGCGGCGGGCAAGTCGATCCTGTTCTCGACCCATCGGATGGACCAGGTCGAGAAACTGTGCGACTCGATCTGCCTCGTAAATCGCGGCAAGTCGGTGCTGCAGGGGAGCCTGAGCGAAGTGAAAAACGGCAACGGCCGGCGCTTCGTGCAAATCGACTACGAAGGCGATGGATCGTGCCTGGCCGGCATTCCGATCGTCGATTCCTTGAATGACTACGGCAATCACGCCGAGCTGCGACTGAAGCCCGGCGCCGACTCGCAGCAACTGCTGGAGACTGCGATGCGCCAGTTGCGCGTGCTGCGATTCCAGGTGATGGATCCGTCGCTCGAACAAATCTTCATCGAACGAATCTCGGGCAAACATGACTGAGTTCTCATTCAAAAAAGTCTGGATCATCGCGAAGCGGGAATACCTCGAGCGCGTACGGACGCGATCATTTTTGCTCTCGACCTTCGTCACTCCGCTGCTGATGGCGGCGTTCCTGGTGCTGCCCACGTGGATCAGCTCGTCGGCGGCCCGCGGTATCATGCGCGACACCGAGCGCCCCGCGCGGGTCGTGATCGCATCGGACAATCGCGCGCTGGCGGAGCTGGCGAGGGGAGAATTGATGCGCCAGCACGGCACACGCTACGAACCCTCGATTGTTTCGCCCGCGTCGCCGGCGGAACGTGCGCGACTCGACCAGAAGCTCAATGACGGCGACATCGAAGGCTACGTGTGGCTCGACGGCCCCGCGATCGCCTCGCGCCGGGTCGTATTCACGACGCGCCGCATGGGCGATTTCATCCTGCGCGGCCGCCTCAGCGACGCGCTGTCGTACGCGCTCGCTGCGCAGCGGATGGTGAAGCAGGGCAGCAGTGCCGGGGACGTGGCCGCGATCCTCCAGCCGGTCGATCTCACCGCGGTCCGCGCGGGCAATTCATCCGTGGTGTACAACGAGTTACGCGGCGCCGTGGTCGTATTCATTCTCATGTTCGTGATGCTGTTTTCGCTGCTGTCATACGGCGTGATGGTGATGCGTTCGGTCATGGAGGAAAAGAGCTCTCGCATTACCGAGGTATTGATGTGCGCGGCAAGCGCGCAGGAACTGATGGTGGGGAAAATTCTCGGCACCGGCAGCGTTGGGCTGACGCAGATCGGATTCTGGCTTGCGATGGCGGGGTTCGGCGCGTCGCGCAGCCTGTATATGCGCACGGCGATGACGGCGCTCGACGTCGGCCCATCGCTGATAATTTTTTTCATCATCTTCTATACGCTCGGGTACCTGCTTTACAGCGCGATTTTCGCCGGCGTCGGCGCGATCTTCAATTCGATCGACGAAGCGCAACAGTGGAACTTCGTGGTCATCCTGCCGCTGATTGCCGCGTCGGCAATGATTCTGCCGGTTGCGACCTCGTCGGATTCGTTGATCTCGGTGGCGGCGTCGCTGTTTCCGTTCTGCTCGCCGATTCTCATGTTCGAGCGGCTCGCGGTTCACGATCCGCCGCTATGGCAAGTCGCGTTGTCATTGATTTTGCTGGTCGCGACGATCGGCGGCGCGATGATCGTCAGCGCGCGAATCTACCGCACCGGAATTTTGATGTACGGCAAGCGTCCGACGTTCCGCGAGCTGTCGCGATGGCTGCGCCACGCTTGAGGAGCAGCAACAAGAGAGAATAATCGCCTGCGCGGCGGGCGGCAGGGGTGACCCCTGCACCCAGTGTGAAGCGCAAAGTTGCGCGCGGCGCGCTACTTTGCTCTCAGGGTGGGGGGAACGGGAGACCGGACGAGGTGAGTCATTCCGAAGCCTGAATTGCTTCACAACTTCCGCGAACGCTGCTATTTATCGCGCACGCTTTCGGTGTGGCCGCCTCAATGCTGGGGAGCTTTTGGCGTGCCGCCACACTTAAGTATTGCTCATTAACAAAAACGCGAATATAAGCTAATCTTCAGGAAGACAACGACCAGGAGCAAAGCGTGGCTCGGAAGAAAATTGCGTTCATCGGGGCAGGTAATGTCGGCGCGACGTGCGCCCATCTGTGCTTCCTGCGCGGGCTCGGCGACATCGTGCTTTACGACATTATCGAAGGCCTGCCGCAGGGCAAGGCGCTCGACATGCTCGAGTCGGCGCCGGTGCTCGGTATCGACGTCAACGTCAGCGGCACCACTGACATCAAGCAGATCGAGGGCGCCGATTGCTGCGTCGTTACGTCGGGATCGCCGCGCAAGCCGGGGATGAGCCGCGACGACCTGCTCAAGATTAACGCCAAGGTGATGACCGACGTCGGCAGCGCAATCAAGAAGCACGCGCCCGGCGCGTTCGTGATCGCGGTGACCAATCCGCTCGACGCGATGGTCACGCAACTCAAGCGCGTGACCGGTTTCGCGAAAGGGCGAATCGTCGGGCAGGCGGGCGTGCTCGACTCGGCGCGCTACCGGACGTTTCTCGCGTCGGAATTGGGCGTGTCGACTGAGAGCGTTTCCGCGATGGTGCTGGGCGGGCACGGCGACGACATGGTGCCGATTCGCAGCTACACCACTGTAGGCGGGCAGCCGATCGAACGCCTCATCCCGGCGAAGCGGCTCGAGGAAATCGAGAAGCGCACGCGCGGCGGTGGCGGCGAGATCGTCGAGCTGATGAAGACGTCGTCGTACTACGCGGCGGGAACCGCGGTTTACAAAATGGTCGAGGCGTACATGCTCGATCGCAAGTCGGTGCTGCCGTGCGCCGCGTATCTCGACGGCGAGTACGGCGTGAAGGGATTGTTCGCGGGAGTGCCGGTCGTGATTGGCGCAGGCGGCGTCGAGCGCGTGGTCGAGATTCAGCTGACGCCTGCCGAGAAGACGGCCTTCGACAGTTCGGTCGGGCACGTGCGCGAACTGGTCGAGGCGATGGACAAAGTAATCGCGGCCGGCTGACCAGGACGCGCGATCCAGGAAAGACTTATGGCTGAAGCAGAAGCAGTTGCGACGCCTGCAATTGCAGCCGGGATGACGGCGGACCAGCGGCACTGGCTGCTGCGCAGATTGCACTCGCTGTCGGGAATCATTCCGATCGGCGGATTTTTATTTTTCCATATTTTTGAAAACGCTTTCGTGCTGAAGGGCGGACCGGTCTGGTGGAAGGAAACCGAGTTCACGCGCAACCTTCCACTGCAGGTGGCGGTTGAAGCTTTGGTGCTGTGGATTCCGATTCTGTATCACGCGATTTACGGAATCGTCATCACGGTCACCGCGCAGCCCAACGATTACCCGTTCGAGCGCAACTACCAGTACACTTTGCAGCGCATCACCGGGATCCTCGCGTTCCTGTTTATCGGCTTTCATGTCCTCTCGACGCGCGCGTACTTCTACGCCACCGGCGTCGAGACCGACTACATGCGGATGCATAACTTCATGATGAATCCGCTGATTCTGACCACCTACATCGTCGGGACGCTGGCGTGCGTCTATCACCTGACTAACGGCATTTTCACATTCACAATCACGTGGGGAATTGCGGTCGGCGCGAAAGCACAAACGCTCGTTAATCGCGTATGTGTGTTGTTGTTCGTCGTGCTCGCGATTGTCAGCGTCTCGATTCTGATCGCATTCCGCGCACCCGCCTGAGGAGAAAACCAATGCCAGGGCATCACATTATAGTAGGCGGCGGGCTGGCTGGTTTGACCGCGGCGATGAAGCTCGCGGAGCAGGGCGAGCAAGTCGATCTGTTCTCTATCGTGCCGGTCAAGCGATCGCATTCGGTGTGCGCGCAGGGCGGAATCAACGGCGCAGTCAATACGAAAGGCGAGGGCGACTCGCCGATGATTCATTTTGACGACACTATTTACGGCGGCGACTTTCTCGCGCATCAGCCGCCTGTCAAGGCGATGTGCGAGGCGGCGCCGGCGATCATCTACCTGTTCGATCGGATGGGCGTGATGTTCAATCGCACGCCCGAAGGCCTGCTCGACTTCCGCCGATTCGGCGGCACCAAGCATCATCGGACCGCATTCGCTGGCGCCACTACCGGGCAGCAACTGCTGTACGCACTGGACGAGCAGGTGCGGCGTTACGAGTCTGCCGGCCTCGTGCGCAAGTTCGAAGGTTGGGAGATGCTGAGCCTAGTGCAGGACGAGTCGGGCGATTGCCGCGGTATCGTCGCGATCGATACGCGATCGCTCGAGATGCGCGCGTTTCCCGCCGACACCACGATGATCGCGACCGGCGGACCGGGTCTGGTCTTCGGCCGCTCGACGCAGTCGCTGGTGAATACGGGATCGGCGGTCAGCGCCTGCTACCAGGCCGGTACGACCTACGCCAACGGCGAGTTCATCCAGGTGCATCCCACGGCGATGCAGGGCGAGGACAAATTTCGCCTCATCTCGGAGTCGATTCGCGGCGAGGGCGGACGCGTGTGGACCTATCGCGACAGCAAGCCGTGGTACTTCCTCGAGGAAATGTATCCGGCGTACGGAAACCTGGTGCCGCGCGACATCGCGACCCGCGCGATTCACAAGGTCGTGTTCGAGATGAAGCTGGGTGTCGATGGCCAACCGATCGTTTATCTCGACGTGAGCCATCTCGATCCCGAGGAACTCAATCGCAAGGTCGCGGGCGTGCTCGAAATCTACCAGAAGTTTGCCGGCCAGGATCCGCGCAAAGTGCCGATGAAGATTTTTCCCGCGATGCACTACTCGATGGGCGGCCTGTGGGTCGATTACCATCAGCAGACCAACGTGCACGGGCTGTTCGCGGCGGGCGAGTGCGAGTTTCAGTATCACGGCGCCAACCGGCTCGGCGCCAACTCGCTGCTCTCGTGCATGCACGGCGGCAACGTCGCCGAGCCGGCGATGATCGGCTACGCCAAATCGCACAAGAGCGCGGCCAGCTCGACGATTTTCGATCAGGAGCTGAAGCTGCAGCGCGAATCATTCGACAAGATTTTCAAGATGAACGGTCCCGAGAATGCGTTCGCGCTGTGGCGCGAACTTGGCGACATCATGACCGAGAACGTCACCGTCGTGCGTCACAACAAAAAACTCAAGGAGACCGACGACAAGCTGCTCGAGTTCAAGGATCGATGGGGCCGGATCGGGCTCAACGACAAGGGCAAGTGGGCGAACCAGGAAGTGCTGTTCGTCCGCCAGCTGTGGAACATGCTCGAGCTCGCGCGGCCGGTGACGCTCGGCGCGCTCAATCGCAACGAATCGCGCGGCGCGCACTACAAACCTGAGTTCCCGGAGCGCGACGACGCAGAATTTTATGAAGACCACGATGGCGACGTGGTCGTCCGACGGCCCGCGCTTCAGTTGGGAGCCGGTTGACGTGAGCATCATCAAGCCGCGGCCGCGGCGCTACGACGTCGAGAAGTCCGCCACCGAACCGAAGGCGGCGTAGGCCGAGCAGGAGCATCCCAGTGCCAGAACAGACGCAAGTCTTGAGAATCAAGCGCCAGGAAACGCCGGACTCCGAGCCGTATTACGAGGAGTTCGAGATACCGTACCTGCCGAATCACAACGTCATCTCGATGCTGATGGAGATTCGGCGCAATCCGGTGACTCGCCAGGGCAAGCGCGTCGCGCCGGTCGTGTTCGACGCCAACTGCCTCGAGGAAGTTTGCGGCTCGTGCACGATGGTGATCAACGGGCGCGTGCGCCAGGCATGCTCGCAGCTTGCTGAAGGACTCAACGGGCCGGCGACGATCGAGCCGATGACGAAGTTCCCGGTGATTCGCGATCTGTGGGTCGATCGATCCAAGATGTTCGAGGCGCTGATGAAGGCGCATGCGTGGATTCCGATCGACGGGACTTACGACCTCGGCCCGGGCCCGCGAATCGCACCTCACGTGCAGGAGTTCGCGTACCTGTTCGCGCGATGCATGACGTGCGGATGCTGCCTCGAGGCTTGCCCGCAGGTCAATTCGCATTCGAAGTTCATGGGCGCAGCGGTTATCGGGCAGGTCTACCTGATGAGCCAGCATCCGACCGGCAAGATGAACCTCGACGAGCGGCTCGACGCGATGATGTCGGAGGGCGGAATCGCAGACTGTGGCAACGCGCAGAACTGCGTCGAGGTCTGCCCCAAGGAAATTCCGCTCACGACCGCAATCGGCGCGGTCGGCCGGCAGACGTCGATCAAATGGCTCCGCGACCTTTTTATGAAATGAGTGACGCGCAGGAAACTGAATGAACATCCACGAATATCAAGCCAAGCAGATTCTCGGGCGCTTCGGCGTTCCCGTTCCCAAGGGGCAGTTCGCGACCACGCCTGACGAGGCCGCGGCCGCGTTCACGGCGCTCGGCCAGCCGAAGGCTGTCGTCAAGGCGCAGATCCATGCGGGCGGCCGCGGCAAGGCCGGCGGCGTCAAGCTGCTGACGAATGCGTCGGAGGCGCGCGACTTCGCCGCGAAGTTGCTCGGCAAGCCGCTGGTGACGCATCAGACGGGTCCCGAAGGCCGCATTGTACGTCGCGTCTATATCGAGGAGGCGAGCGATGTCGCGCGCGAGCTTTATCTTGGCATGGTCGTCGATCGCAAGGCGGGAACCGTTTCCGTGATCGCGAGCACCGAAGGCGGCATGGAAATCGAGGAAGTCGCCGCCAAGACTCCTGAAAAAATTCTCACCGAGCAGATCAGTCCGCTGCTCGGCGTGTCAGGCTTCCAGGCGCGGAAAATTGCGTTCGCGCTCGGGCTCAAGGACAAGCAGGTCGGCCAGTTCGCGACGCTGCTCGCGGCGCTCTATCGCGCATTCATCGAGACCGACGCGTCGCTCATCGAGATCAATCCGCTGGTGGTGACCAAGGACGGCCGCGTCATCTGCCTCGACGCGAAAATGTCGTTCGACGACAACGCCCTGTTCCGCCATCCGGACATCCGCGAGCTGCGCGATGCCAACGAGGAAGATCCCGCCGAGACCGAGGCGGCGAAGTACGACCTCAGCTACGTGCATCTCGACGGCAACATCGGATGCATGGTGAATGGCGCGGGCCTCGCGATGGCGACGATGGACATCGTGAAGATTTACGGCGCGGAGCCGGCCAACTTCCTCGATGTCGGCGGCGGCGCGAGCACCGAGAAGGTCGCGGCGGCGTTTCGCATCCTGCTCGCGGACAAGCGCGTCAAAGGCGTGCTGATCAACATCTTCGGCGGCATCATGCGATGCGACGTGCTCGCGCAGGGCGTGGTCGAGGCGGCCAAGCAGGTGAAACTCAACATGCCGCTGGTGGTCCGGATGGAAGGCACCAACGTCGTCGAGGGCAAGCAAATTCTGGCCGAGTCCGGCATCAAGGTGATTGCCGCGAGCGACATGGCCGATGCGGCCAGCGCATGGTGAACGAGATCGGAGCTTAGGATTTTCAGATGAGTATTCTCGTTGACAAGAACACCCGCGTCCTGACGCAGGGAATTACCGGCGCGACCGGCCAGATCCATACGCGCGCGTGCAAAGAATACGGCACCCAGATGGTCGGCGGCGTGGTGCCGGGCAAGGGCGGCACCGACTTCGAGGGCATTCCGATTTTCGATACCGTCGAGCAGGCGCGAAAAGCGACCGGCTGCAACGCGACCGTGATCTACGTGCCGCCGGCGTTCGCCGCCGACGCGATCCTCGAGGCGGTCGCCGCCGGCATCGAGCTGGTCATCTGCATCACCGAAGGCGTGCCGGTCCTCGACATGGTCAAGGTGAAGGCCTACATGCGGGCACCAAGTCGCGGCTGATCGGCCCCAACTGCCCGGGCATCATCACGCCGGGCGAGTGCAAAATCGGCATCATGCCGGGATACATCCACAAGCCGGGCGATATCGGCGTCGTGTCGCGCTCGGGCACGCTGACTTACGAGGCGGTGTATCAGCTGACCAACTTGGCATCGGCCAATCGAGCTGCATCGGTATCGGCGGCGACCCGATTGTCGGCACCGCGCATATCGACGCGCTGAGGCTGTTCAACGAAGACCCGAAGACGCGCGCCATCATCATGATCGGCGAGATCGGCGGCACCGCCGAAGAAGAGGCGGCGGAATATATCAAGCAAAACGTCAAGAAACCGGTGGTCGCATTTATCGCCGGACAGACGGCGCCGAAGGGACGCAGGATGGGCCATGCGGGCGCGATTATCTCGGGCGGACGCGGCACCGCGGCGGACAAAATCGCGGCGCTGAAGGCGGCGGGTATCACGGTCGCGATGAGCCCGGCCGAGCTGGGCTCACGATGAAAACTGTACTCGACGGCAAGCCTAAAAGAGTAATATCATGGAAAGAACATTCGCGATCATCAAACCGGATGCGGTCGGCGCGGGTCACCGGCGACATCCTTAAGCGAATCGAGGCGTCGGGGCTGAAGATCCTCGCGATGCGCAAGATGCATCTCACGCGCGCCGAGGCGAGTCCTTCTACGAGGTCCACAAGGAGCGGCCGTTCTACAACGAGCTCTGCGACTACATGACCTCGGGCCGGTGATCGTCGCGGTGCTGGAGGGCGAGGGCGCGATCAGCCGTGGCGCGAGCTGATGGGCGCGACCGATCCGAAGAAGGCGGCCGCGGGCACGATTCGCAAGGATTTCGGCGACATCGAACAGAACGCCATGCACGGCTCCGACGCGCCGGAGACCGCAGCGCAGGAAATCGCATTTTTCTTCGCCGCGCGAGAAATCCTCCCCTGAGAAAGACGAGCCGCTTCGACGGTTACCTTTGGGAGTGTTCGACGAAAATAGTCGGGCGTGAACGCGCTTCGCGATTCATCGGCCGAGCCGATGCCGCAAGGATCGACTTCTGCGACCTGCGCTCGACGAACTCGATCCCCTCGTCGCGAGGGCGGCGAACGCGGCGTTTCGGGCGCGCCAGATTCTGCATCGGATACATGCTCGCGGGCCGAGTCGTTCGACGCGATGCACGATCTGCCGGCGCCGTTTCGTACAGAATTACAGCAACGCTTCAATCTCGGTCATCCGCTGCCTGCCTTCGTCCGCGCTCCATCGACGGCACGCGAAAACTGCCATCCGGCTGCGCGATGCGGAGGAAATCGAGTGGGTGATCATCCCCACTGAGGGCCGGACTACGCTGTGCATTTCGAGTCAGGCGGGATGTGCGATGGGTTGCGGCTTTTGTGCGACCGCAGCATGGGACTGTATCGGAACCTCGCGCAGGTCCGAAATCCTCGCGCAGGTGATGGCCGCGCGGCGCGAACCCGATCCGGGCGAAGAGCTCGACCAACTATGTTTTCATGGGCATGGGCGAGCCGCTGGCGAATTATCCGCGGCTCATCGGCACGCTCACCATCATGACGTTGGACTGGGGCCTGGGCATCTCACCGCGCCGCATCACCGTATCGACGGTGGGCTTGGTGCCCGGGATGGAACGGCTGCTGGCCGAGACTCCAGTGCACCTGGTGGTCTCGCTGCACGCGATGACAGATGAGGTCCGCGACCGCATTGCGCCAATCAATCGACGCTATCCGCTGGACGTTCTGATCGACGCTTGCTGCAATCTGCCGATCGCGCGGCGGAGGCGCATCACCTTCGAGTACGTGATGCTCGCCGAGGTCAACGATTCTGCCGACGACGCCCATGGTTTGGTGAAGATGCTCGCGCCATTGCGGGCGAAGTAAATCTGATTTTCTTCAATCCGTTTCCAGGGGTCGCCGTTCCGGCCCAGCTCGCGCGAGCAGGTCGAGTACTTTCAAGCGATCCTAGCATCGGGGTAACTTGACGGCTACCATCCGCGAGAGCCGGGGAAGCGATATCGCGGCGGCTTGCGGCCAGCTCTAC
>CAVTEN010000013.1:0-9220 GCA_963733715.1 uncultured delta proteobacterium | reverse complement strand
TCATCTTAGTAGCAACCCGCACATCTCAAAAGACCCCTTGGTCACTAATAAAGGAAAGCACGCAATTGATTGAATGTGAAACCCGCCGTGGGTTTCACGCTTCTTGGGCAGGGGTGACCCCTGCACCCAGTGTAGGAGAAGATGCGGGACTTAGTCCCTGTTAGAAGGTTATGGGGGATAGGGTGAGGGCCCTAGCACTGCTCTCGATGCGCGCTAACCTAACCCCTAACCCCTTCCCATAGTGGGAAGGGGAACCGGATTTATGATTTATGTGACCGAGAGCAAAGTAGCGCGCTGCGCGCGACTTTGCGATTGACACTGGGTGCAGGGGTCACCCCTGCCCAGGGAAGTGTGAAACCCACGGTGGGTTTCACGTTAAATCAAATGATTTACCCTTCCCCTACGCGCAGGCGGCGCGGAAGCTGCCCTTGATTGCTGGCTCGCCTTTCTGATTGAGCACGATCAGTTCGCCTTCGATTTGCTTCTCGCCGTCCTTCTCGATTTTGTTGGTGACTTTGCCCGTGCAGGTGACGACGTCGCCCGGCCATACGCGCGTGGCGAAACGGACCTGGAAGCGGCGCACGTTACCGATTCCGACGTAGTCGGTGACGGCCTTCGAGAGCAGGCCCGCGGTGAACATCCCTTGCGCGAACACGGTCGGGATTCCGGCCGCCTCGACGAAGGTCTGATCGTAATGCAGCGGGACGAAGTCGCCGGACGCGCCGGCATAGCGCACAAAATCAGGACGGGTGACGCCTTTGATTTCGATCTTTGGAATTTCGTCACCGACTTTCACTGAATCGTATTTCAATTTTGGCATCGTAGTTCTCCGGTTGGATTACGCTTTGACCGCTTGTCCGGTTTCAATCAGGGTCGAGCGCGCAAGAGCGACTTTCTCACCCTTCTGATTGGTGTACTCGGTCTCGGTGATCAGCAGCGTCATCTTGCCGCCGCGACCGCCTTCTTTCTCGAGCACGTCGGCGACCTTGGTCACGCCGGTCAGGGTATCGCCGACGAAGATCGGCTTGAAGAACTCGAACTCCTGCTCGCCGTGCAGGATACGGCGCAAGTCGAAGCCGCCGAAGCCGGGGCTCGAAGTCTCGTCGGTCCAGAATGCGCTGGTCTGCAGAAAGGTGACCGGCACCGGGACACCGCCGAGTTCCTTTTTCGCCAGCTCCGGGTCGAAGTAGATTGGATTCGGGTCTTTGATCGCGCGGGCGAACTCGCGCACCTTGCTCCAATCGACGTGCATCTTGAATGGTTTGCCGGTTTTCCCGACCGCGCTCCTGTCAGCCATGATGAAATCAACCTCGCTCGATGGAATCCAAAAGTTATTTACTGTTGAACGATGGGTTTGTCCAACTATCCGGCGGCTCGGCCCATGATGCCTTCGCCGCCGTCTATAATCAGCAGCGAGCCGGTGACGTAACTCGACGCGTCTGACGCGAGGAAGATACATGGATACGCGATTTCCTCGACGCGGCCGAAGCGCTGGAGCGCGCGCGATCGCGCGACCATCTCCTTGACCTTCGGATTCGGCCATACGCGCGGCGCCGCGCCTTCGGTGTCGATAGGGCCGGGCGCGATACAGTTGACGCGAATGCCCGCGGGGCCCCATTCGCCGGCCTGCGACACGGTCAGATTGATCACGCCCGCTTTCGCGGCGCCGTACGGAAGCATCGTGGGCGATCCATGCACGCCTGCGGTCGACGAGATATTAACGATGAGCCGGGGCTCTTCTGCTCCATGAACTGGCGCGCCGCCGACTTCGAGCAGAAGAAGACGCCGTCGAGATTGATACCGACCACTGCGCGCCATCCGTTGGGCGAGAGATTCAACGACGGCGTCGTGATACTCGCACCGTGATTGTTAATCAGGACGTCGAGACGTCCGAAATGCTTGACCGCCTCGGCGACCATCTTGTCGCATTGATCGGCATCACGGACGTCCACCGGGGTCATCTCGCATTTGCCGCCGGCCTTGCGAATTTCGTCTCGCACGCGCTCGAGGTTCTCGACTTTGCGGCTGGCGATGAGTACCGGCGCTCCGCGCGCCGCGAACTCCTTGGCGATCGACTCGCCGATCCCGGTTCCGCCGCCGGTCACAATCGTAACTTTGCCTTCGATACTGAATGGATTCTTCAAAGTGAAAACTTCCTCCGATGGGGGTTCGCTTGGATTTATCGCACTGTTGCGACGCGTTGGCGAGAGGGGAGGGGAACTAAATCTAATGTGAAACCCGCGGTGGGTTTCACGCTTCCTCCGGCAGGGGTGACCCCTGCACCCAGTGATAAGAAAAAGTCATACCTCTCCGAATGGAGAGGTATGCGTCAGAAGGCGGGGGCTGAGATTTGGGTGCGGATGCGGCGGCGACGCTGGCTTAGATGCTTGCTGCGCGGCGTGATCTTCAGCCGCAGATGAGGGGTGCCTGCCCGAGTCTCGACGTTGCGGCGGATTTCGTGCTTCCACACCATCATCCGGCGCCGCAGCATGCTTGCGTTGATCCCCAATGCGTCGCACACCGTGTCGAAGCTGAATGCGTGGCGGCATTTCGCGCTCGCCGTGATCCATCGCTCGGCGTCGATGAAGAGCAGGCGCTTGCGGGTGTTCCGGGACACCACTCCCTGCTGGTAGACGTTGATCGCGTCGGCCAGCAGAGCGAGCATCAGGCGCTGCTCGCCGGTCAGGCGATGGCCGCCGGAGACATCGTAGTATTGGCTGGGAAGAATCTGGTTGAGGCCGACGAAGCGCTCGACCGCGGTATCGAAACTCAGCTGGAAGCCTTCAGACATCTGCAAAAACCTGCTGGGACGCTAGCGTCGTCGGGAGCCTATGCTCCTCGGCGAATTCTCATCGACCGCGATGAGACGGACCCCATGCGCCCTGTTAACCATCGAGTGGCGTTTTTGGTTCCCGGGTTCGGTTCGGGTGCCGTCCATCTGCAAATACGGACTGCGGGAGCGCGCGGATTATTCCATGAGGGAACTGGTGGGGAGTGCAGAGAACCTAACCCCTAACCCCTTCCCATAGTGGGAAGGGGAACCGGATATAAGAAGAGGGACAATCGCGGAGAGACGGGGGTATGGTCAGGTCGAAAGTTGATGGACCAGTTCGATCAGGGACGGGTCCAGGGGGCGGCGCTTGTTGGCGACTTCGCTCAGCGGAACGCGAACGATTGCGCCTCGCTCCTCGCCGATTAGGGAGGGACCGGCGCCGTCGAGGATGGCGCTGACGGCGCCCGCGCCCATCCGGCTCGCGAGCAGGCGATCGCGGGCGGTCGGCGCGCCACCGCGCTGGACATGGCCGAGCACTACTACCCGCGCCTGCATCCCGAGCCGTGCGGTCAGGGCCTCGGCGACCGGGATAACGCCTCCGGTGCGTGGACCCTCGGAGACCACGACGATGGTCGAGCGCTTGCCGCGGCGATGGCTGTCCTCGACGCGATCACAAATGTCGTCGAGGCTGAACGGGAGCTCGGGGACGATGACGGCCTCGGCGCCGCCGCCGAGCGCAACCGCGATTGCGATAAAGCCCGAGTCGCGGCCCATCACCTCGACGCAGAAAACGCGTTCGTAGGCGAACGCAGTGTCGCGGATGCGGTCGATCGCCTCGAGCGCAGTGTTGACCGCAGTGTCGAAGCCAATCGAATAATCGGTTCCAGGAATGTCGTTGTCGATCGACGCTGGGATGACGAAAACCGGAACTCCGGTCTCGGTGCCGAACAAGGTCGCGCCGATCATCGAGCCTTCGCCGCCGACTACTATAAGCGCCTCGATCTGGTGACGCCTCAGGTTGCGGGCTGCGAGGCCGCGAGCGGCTGGCGTGCGGAACTCGGGCGAGCGCGAAGTCTCCAGGAAGGTTCCGCCGCGCTGAATCATATTGGCGACGGAACGGCCGCTGAGCGGCTCTGCGAGGTCGCGGATGAGGCCCTCGTAGCCGCGCCGGAAGCCTATCACCTCGACTCCGGCGACTGCAGCGCTGCGGACCACCGCGCGAATCGCAGCGTTCATGCCGGGAGCATCGCCGCCGGCGGTAAGAATCGCTATTCGGCTCGGTCGGCGGCCAGTCAGGCCGGGATTTTCGCTATTGCCATTGCCGTCCATGGGGATGGTGACCGATTTTCACTGCTTGTCACCCACTATCGAATCTAACGAGGACGCCGAGCAGAACCAAACGGCGAGATAGATGCTGGATCCCGCCTCTCTCTATCAGGGAGATAGAGAGAGGCTAGGGACGGGGAAACATTCTCAGGGCATGCGGGTGGCTTGCAGGCGTAGGAGCGCGGCCTTGGCTTCATCCTGGGCGGCGGTGACGGTTGCGCTGTTGCTGTCAGCGACCTTTCGGTACAGGTTGATGGCGGCGACTTTGTTGCCGAGTGCCTCGTAGCTGCGCGCGACGTTGACTTGGGCCCGCTCATCGTTGGGGCAGGCCAGGAGCGCGTCCTGGTAATATCCGAGCGCCTTGCTGAAATCGCCGGCGGCAAACTTGTCGCCACCGCGATGGGTCGCGGTCGTCTCCACATCCTTATCGCATCCGCCGCGAGGCGAGCTCGCGACTCCGGGTGTGTAGTTTTGATTCTGATTCGCCTGGAGAGCCTCGAGTTCCTGTTGCTGATGCTCGAGCTGTTCCTGCTGTTGTTGAACCAGCTTGTTGGTGGCGTCGATCTGATCGCCCATGCATCCCGAGCCGATGAGCGCGAACATTCCGAGTGCGAGTGCCGCGAGAGTTGGTCTTGCCAAATTTGTCACCGATAGGGAAAGTGTGTTCGCGCTGGATCTATGCCGCATCGCCACCAATACTGGCGAATAGAAGCGCGGTGCTCAATGCCGCAGCGCAGGGGTACGGGCGTATCGCAGCCATGGGGAGGATTCTGTGATTCGAAAAAGAAAGTCTCTGTCGAGAATATCGATGGCGCTGGCGATCGCCGCAATCTCGATCGTTACGGCGCGTGCCGTGATTGCCGCGGTGAGTGCGCCAACCATGAGTGCCGAGCAGGCGCTCAAGTTGTTGCTCGAGGGTAATCAGCGGTTCGTTGCCGGCAAGCTGGAGCATCCCAATCAGACGCCGGAACGGCGCACCGAGGTAGCCAAGGGCCAGCATCCGTTTGCCTCGGTGCTGGCATGCTCGGATTCGAGGACGCCGCCCGAAATTATTTTCGACCGCGGGCTGGGCGACATCTTTACCGTGCGCGTGGCGGGGAACGTCGCCGACAAGGTGGTGATCGAGAGCCTCGACTACTCGGTAAAGCATCTGGGCGTGCGGGTGGTGATGGTGCTGGGACATCGCCGATGCGGCGCCGTAATTGCGGCGGTCGCGGGACATGAAGAAGAAGGCGACGTCGGTCCGATGCTGAGCGAGTTGCGGCCGGCGGTGGCAGCATCCAAAGGCATGGCCGGCGATCCGGTCGAGAATGCGGTGCGCGAGAACGTCAAGCTGGTGATGAAAAATCTCGCGACGTCGGAAGAGCTGTCGGCGATGGTCAAATCGGGTGAGCTGAAGATTGTCGGCGGCATTTACGATCTCGACACGGGCACGATCGAGATGCTGAAGAATTAGCCTATCGTGCTATTGCGCGGCAGGCTGCGTCACGATTACGCCCGCGAACGATGACGCCTGATGGCCGTCGGTATCGGTCACAGTCACGTTGACCACATAGCTGCCGGGATTTGTGTACGTGTGAAACAGAGCGGTCGGCGGTAGCATCGAGACCTGGCCGTCGCCGAAGTTCCAAATATAGCTGGCCAATGGCGCCGCGTCCGGATTGACGCTCGAGACAAAGAAGCCGACCACCAGCGGAGCCGGCCCATATGCGGGCACGGTTTGAAGCTGAATCTGCGGGATCGTCGGCATGATCATGGGTGTCGCGGCAGCAGTCGCGTTCTGCGCCAAGGCGGAGGAGGTCATGCCGATGAGCATCAACAATGAGACGGCGAGCGCCGATACTGTCATCCTGACGACCTGAGCGTCGCGAAGGGAGGAACTGGCTTCTGGCCTCCGGACAGCTTCGCGCCACGCGAAGCCGGTTCCGGTTTCTGTAATCGCGCGCTTCGCGCGCACCGCAACGACAGTGATCACTGCATGACGATGCCGCCGTCGGGGTGCAGGATCGAGCCGGTGTAGTAGCGGCCTTCTTCGCTGGCGAGGAACAGCGCGGTGTTGGCGACGTCGATCGGCTCGCCCATCTTTTTCATCGGCACGCGCTCCATCAACGGCGTCATGTCGGGCATATCCGAAAGCTGCGCGGTCATGGGAGTCTTGATGAAGCCGGGGCCGATGGCGTTGGCAGTAATATTGAACGGCGCCAACTCGGTCGCGAGCACCCGCGTCAGCATCCAGACGCCGGCTTTGCTGACGGAATATTCGCCGACGCCGGGAGTCGGCAGCCTCGCGGCCGCTGACGCGATATTTATGATGCGTCCGCCCTTGCCCGCATCGATCATCGCCTGGGCGCATGCGCGATCTGTCAGGAACACGCCGTCGAGGTTGACGCTGAGCACCTTGCGCCAGTTGGCGAAGGACTTGTTGCTGAGAAACGTGATGTCGGGCTGGCCTTCTTCACCATAGTGCGCGTGCGAGATTCCGGCCGCGGCGACGACGATGTTGACGCTGCCGAGATCCTTCACCATCTGCGCCACCATCGCATTCACCTGCGCCTCGTCGCTCGTATCCACTTGGTATGCGATCGCCTTGCGGCCGAGTTTTTTGACGGCGGCAGCAGTCTCCTCGGCGGCGGCGAGATGCCGGTCGGCGACGAAGACGTTGGCGCCCTCTTCGGCAAATCGTATCGCGGTTGCGCGTCCGATTCCGCTCGCACCGCCGGTGATCAATGCGTTCTTGTCTTCGAGTCTCAGAGCCATCAGAAAAACTCCTTCGCAATCTCTATCGTTCTGCGGTTGTTAGCACGACGAGACGCGCATGAAAATCTATGCTCACTATCCCGCGTCGAATAGAATCGCAGGTTATGGCACAACAGCAAGCGGCTACCGATCTATCGGAGCCGACCCATCGGTACGTCGAGGTTGAGGGACTCAAGCTTCACTATCTGGATTGGGGCGGCGATTCCGAGAAACATACTTTCGTTCTGCTCCACGGCGGTGCGGCGCATGCGCATTGGTGGGACAGCGTCGCTCCCCTGCTGACGCCGTACGGGCGCGTGCTCGCGCTGGATTTCCGCGGGCATGGACGCAGCCAGTGGGCGCCAGATGGAGCTTATGGACCGCCGTCGTATTTGAAGGACGTCCGCGGTCTGATCGAGAGTCTCGGCACGCGCGTGATCCTGGTTGGGCACTCGATGGGTGGCGCGGTCGCGCAGTGGGTCGCGGTTACGCATCCCGAACTGCTCGAGGCGTTGATAATCGTCGATGCGCCGCACGGAGCGCCGCCGCTGTTTCGCCGCCTGATGTGGCGATGGCGCCGGCGATCGCGTGGCGGAGTTCGTCCGGAGCTACGCTCCGCTTCCGATATCATCAAGAAATTTCGGTTGCAGCCGCCGGAGACTACCCTGACGCGGCTGGAAATCGAGCGGCTCGCTCTGCTCGGCGCCGAGCAGCTACCCAATGGTGCGTGGGCATTTCGCTTCGATCCGGAGACCCGCGCATGGCGCAAGCATGGCATTAAGATGACCCGGCCGAAGATCAGGCAGATCAAAATGCCGACGCTCCTGCTGCGTGGCGATCAGAGCGGGCTGGTAAGTCCGTCGCACGTCGCGCGGATGCATCGCAAGATTCGCGGATCGGTGCTGAAGGAAATCCCGCGCGCGTTTCATCACGTGCCGCTGGACAATCCCGGCGATACTGCGGCAGCGATGATCGAATTCGTCGAGAAGCTATAGCCGTTCTATATCAGCGTCGCGATCATGCTGGCTGCGACTGCGAACATCACGCAGGTGGCTATCCATCCTACGACCCTCTGAAGAGTGGGTAGGCGCAATCCGCCGGTGATTTTTTCGTTGCCAGTCATCAGCATCATTGTGATCATGATAGGAACTGCGGCTACGCCGTTGATCACCGCGCTCCAGAACAGCGCTTTGATAGGGTTCAATCCTATGAAATTCAGCGCAACTCCTATCAACGTCGCCACGGCCAGAATTCCATAGAACCCTCTGGCCCTAGGCAGTTTGCGCTCGAGTCCTATCGGCCACTTGAGAGCCTCGCTTAGGGCATAGGCTGAAGAACCTGCCAGCACAGGAATAGCTATCAGCCCCGTTCCTATAATGCCTATACTGAAAAGCAGGAATGCCAATTCGCCCGCCAGTGGACGTAGCGCTTCTGCGGCTTGGGCTCCGGTCTGGATGTCGGTGATCCCGTGAGCGTGCAAGACGGCGGCAGTATCAAGGATGATGAAGAAAGCGATCACGTTGGAAAATGCCATCCCAAGATAGGTGTCGCCTCGCATCCGATCGAGTTGCGCCGGTGCCTGCCGGGGCGCGTGCTTAAGAGGCTTTTCGTGCGGAGCAGCCCGTTGCTCCTCTACTTCTACCGAAGCCTGCCAGAAAAAGAGATACGGACTTATCGTGGTTCCCAGCACTGCCGTCAGCGCGGTCAGATAGCTATTCGAAAAAGACAGCGAGGGTACGAACGTCCCTATCATTACGGGCATCAAGGGAAATTTAACTATCAGAGCGGTGGCGGCGTATACGAAGAGAATCAGTGTCGTCCACTTCAAGTACTCAGCGTACCGCTTATAAGGCAGTGCGACCGCCCCTATGACCGAAATCACTCCAAAGGCGACGGTATACAAGAGCGCTGGTCCGCCTGCGACCAATTGCAGCGCAGCTCCCATAGCTCCTAGATCGGCACCTAGGTTGATCACGTTGGCGATCAGTAAGAGCCCGACTAGGGGGTAGAGAACAATGGATGAGTAGTGACGCCGTATGTTGCCGGCTATACCTACACCGGTCACTCGCCCGATCCATGCGCTGATTTCCTGTATCCCCGCCATTAGCGGATAGCTGAACAGCATCGTCCACAGCATCGCGAATCCGAACTGAGCGCCGATTTGCGAATAGGTCGCGATACCGCTGGGATCGTCGTCTGCAGCACCGGTGACGATGCCGGGACCTAGTGCTTTGAGGAATACGGGCAGTCGCGAGAGCCAGGATGATCTCGATTTTGCTGATGCGGTGCGGCGTGCGCCGCTGGTAGCTTCTTTTGCCATTCTCGCCGACTACTACAAGTCTAGCGAGAAGGCATATTTGAGCCGAGTTTATGCGCGGAGCAGGA
>CAVTEN010000012.1:0-13151 GCA_963733715.1 uncultured delta proteobacterium | reverse complement strand
TCGCGAAATGTCGAGGACGACCTTTCGCTCTCAGGTTCGGGTTTGGGGAGAGAGCGCGAATCCTTAGATAAGCTTTTCGACGATTGGGCGGGGCAGCGGCTCGCGATGACGCATACGGCCGAGGTACGGGGCTTTGAGGGTTTGTTGGAGTGACTCCTCGTCGACGGCGGTAGCTGGATCGCAATCGCAGAGGACGTAGCCGGCGAGTTTTAGTCCGCAATCCCTGCAGTGCTGGATCGTGATCGTCGCTGCGTCGGTGCATCCGGAGCGATTTCCGATCACCAAAACTACTTCGAGGTCGAGTGTTGCGGCCAGGTCGGCGAAGTCGAGCGTACTGGCGCTTTCCACCAGCATGACGTCGCATTGCGCGGCGATTTCGTTAAAGCATTCTGCGATGTGCGCGAGGTCGGGCGCATCCGCCGATGCGGGCGGTGTGCTGTAGCGATAGGGCCAGATCAAATCCATCGGCATCGTGGAACCGACGGCCAGCGCTAATGCTTGCGCATCTTTTGATTCGAGAGTGTCGACCGGTTTCATCACGCCGACGCGCAGACCGCGGGCACGCATCGCGAATCCGAGCGCGCATCCGATTGTGGTTTTGCCAACGGCCGCGCCGGTGCCGGTGATAACAAATCGTCGTCGTCCCATGCTGATTGTCCCGGAATAGAGGCTAGCATCTGACGCGAATAGTAGGGATTCGTAGATGCGCCGGAAAACCTAACCCCTAACCCCTTCCCGAGGGAAGTCTGACGAACTTGACACCACGGGAGGGGCGGCGTAGTTAGGGTATCCGTGCCCAGCCGTTTTATCCAATATTTGAACGCACTTAGGCATCACTTTCTATTGCTCATTGGCAGTGCTGTGTTGCTCGTGCCGGGGGTTATTGAGTTCTTTATCCCCGCAACAAAACCTTACATCGAACCCGTTATCAACTCGGCCACGTTCGTCAAGTGGGTTCAATCGGCTGGCGGATATATTTTGTTATTTCTGGCAACGTTCCTAGCGTCGAATGAAGAGCGAGAGGCGCGCGAGAAGGCGGAGAAAGCGACGCCAGAGGGACTGAAGGAGCAGGTCGGCGAACTGACCGACAGGCTTGACCAAATCTCCAAGCGGAGTTGGCTTCCCTTATCAAAAGCTACGCGCGAAGCGTTGCTCAAGGCTTTGTCGGATACTCCAAAAGTTATTGAGGAAAGAGATTGGCGACATATCGAGATCGCGCGAGAAGAGTTTCCTGATTGCGATGATCTCGCGCGTGATTTTGCGGAAGCGTTCGCAAAGGCTGGTTTCAGCATGATGCATGAACCAGGGAAGTTGTGGGGCAAAATTTCGGATGGTCTGTGGGTTTGCGCGCCTAAGGATGATCCCCGCGCATCGTTACTTATGAATATTCTCGACGAGGCGTTACCTAAACACTGCAAACCTATTCAGTTCAAAGAAC
This sequence comes from uncultured delta proteobacterium, assembly GCA_963733715.1. Lineage (GTDB taxonomy): Bacteria > Desulfobacterota > Binatia > Binatales > Binataceae > Binatus. The sequence goes on along the minus strand of CAVTEN010000012.1, from coordinate 11,713 downwards.
TGACCACCGGGACGTTCCTCGACGGCGCGATGTACGTGCGCATTGCGATCGGGCGCAAACCCCGAACGGACTAGGCTGATGACTTTTTCTTCCGATCCTTTCTTCGCTTCTTCCGTTTCGCCGGATTCACGGGCGGAGTTTTCAGCATTCGCGCCAGCGTTTCCTCAAATGTCAGAGGATGTAGGACGATTGGTCTGTCATCTTCTTTTTTGGGCATTCAACCACCTCTGCCGACGCATAAATCCAAACTCGAATTGTTTCGAACTGGAACCTTGCAGAAGCGTTCGCCAGTTCGGACGCCTCAGCATCCTCTTAGAGCCGCGATGAAAATGTCAGGGTCTTTCCGATGATTGAACCGCCACTGAAATTCGTTCAGATAGAGCGGCAAGTACTTCTTGCTCACGTTGTGATAGGTGCCGATGATTCCGCGCTTGAGCAAGGCCCAGAACGAATCGATGTTCTGGGTGTGAATCTCGCCACGCACGTACTCGCCATCCGAATGCGTGACCGTGTAATGCGGGTATGGTGCGTATTTCAAGTAACGATAGCCGGAGTGCTCATCGGTCGCGACCAGTTCCACTTTGTCGCTGACAGTCTTGCGGACGAATTTGGTCAGCGTTTCGGTGTCGGCATTCTCGATCATCTTGCAGATGACGTTTCCCTTGCGGCTGATCGCGCCGACGACAGGGATTTTGCCAGCCGAGCCGGTTCCGGGCTGCTTTTTGTCCCAATGGCGGTTTTTGTTCTTTCCGCCAATATAGGTTTCGTCAACTTCAACCTGACCCATCAGCGGGCCAAACTCTGGATTGTCGAGCATGGCTCGCACGCGATGGCAAATATAGAAAGCGGTTTTGTATGCGGTCGGGCGTCCGCCCTCAGTGAGCATCCGTTGAACCTGCATTGCGCTCATACCTTTCTTGCTCTGGCAAATCAGATAGATCACTTCAAACCAGATGGGCAGTTGGTAATTCGTGTTCTCGAATACCGTGCCTACCAATGGCGAGAAGCGATAGCCCTGCCGCTTGCAGATTTTTACCTCGCCAGTCTGCTTGTCGATTGTTTCAGCGCCGCTCTTGCAGACCCAGTTCCACGCGCGATGCTTAATCTTGAACACTTTCTCATTGCCGCATCGCGGGCAGCACACGCCATCCGGCCAGCGCAAGCTAACCAACAGCGCCATGCACTTGTCTTGGGTGTCGAACTGTTTGTGAATCTGTTGAAGGCTCGTCATAAACGGACTTTACACCAAATCCGCGCGTGGTGTCAAGTCCGTTATACTTCCCTTCCCGAGCGGGAAGGGGAACCAGATTCTTGAGATCATTCGCTGGAGGGAGGAATCAATGACTAACGACCACGCGCCAGTTGTCGAGAAATGGGAAAAGCAGCGGATTCGGCACGTCCATCGGCATAAGCCGGTCATCAATATCAACCAGATTGATGCCGAGAAACTGACCACTGGTCAGAGAATCGCGGATCGGCTCGCGACGGTGATGGGCAGTTGGCCGTTCATTATCGTGCAGTCGATCATCCTGGCGATTTGGATCAGTCTGAACGTCATCGGCTACATAAATCACTGGGATCCCTACCCGTTCATCCTGCTCAACCTCGCGCTCAGTTTTCAGGCTGCGTACGCCGCGCCGATCATTATGATGTCGCAGAATCGGCAAGCTGCGAAGGACCGGCTGATGGCCGAACAGGACTATGAGATCAATCTCAAAGCTGAGGAGGAGCTGAAATCAATCATGTCGCATCTCGAGCAGCAGGACGAAGTGATGCTCGACATCCTGCGCCGGATGGAGGGGCAGCATCAGGTGATCATGGGCAAGTTCGGCTTGATCGCGCCGGACGCCGACAAGGCGCCCGCATAAAAACAAGCTGGCTACGACAACGTCGCCGAACGACTAGCCCCTAGTGCTGCCAGTCGTCCGGTCAGTTGAGACTGGGGTGTGAATATCCACTTTTTGCCGACCATCATTGAGGTCAATAGACTGCGTCGAACCAGGTCAAGAAGGTCCGACCTCGCGCTCTCATACGAGACGTTATGACTGCGTTGATGTTCTGCGACCGTGTAATGCTTGCCAGGATGTCGGACCGCATGCCGAATAAGTGCACGTTGACGATGGTTCAATACTTGAATCCCGCGGAGTTCCCCTTCGAAGCTCCGGATCTCTCGAGTTTTTCTCGCGATATATGCGTGTAAGCTCTCGAGCGCCCGCATTACGACCTTCAGATGGTACAGGATGAAGTAGGTCACGTCGCTTTCGTCCGTCTCGGTGTACAGATACGCACGACCATACTGCGCTGGGGATCTCAATACGATCTGCGAAATAGAGATGTACTCGGCCAGCCAGTAGCCGTGGTGCAGCATCGACCAATAGAAGAGCGCGCGCGCAGTTCTGCCATTTCCATCAACGAACGGGTGGTCGTACCCGACCATGAAGTGCAGGATTATCGACCTAATCACGGGGTGGACGAAAGGTTCAGTTTGGTTAGCGAAGTCGCAAATCTTCAGAACGCGCGATGCGAGGGTCGAAGCTGGCGGAGGTTCATGCATGACTTTGTTGTCGCTGTCGAAAACGGCAATGTGTTCACCTTCAGCTTCGGAGCGAAACCTGCCTGCCGCCGTTGGGTCATCAAGGGTATCGTGCGTCACGAGTCGATGGATCTCAAAAATCAACTCGGTACTCAACGGTTTAGCTTTGAGTTCACCAATCCTCCTCATCGTCAGATAGTTGTTTAAAATCATTCGCTCGCTGCGATCTTGCGGCGCTCTACCAGTCCGCAGCATTTCCTTTGCAACCCGGCGAGTTGTCGTTGCGCCTTCTAGTTGGCTCGAAGTGATCGATTCTTCGATTAAAGAACTTACGTAATATTCGTCTTTGGTCTCTGGATTGATTACCTCTTCGGGCATCTTAATCTGGCCGCCCAAGCGCAGATCGATCTCGTGGAGTTGCCTCGGGATGGGCGGCACCAAGGTATAACTGAACAATGACTCGTTCTTTTCGGCCAGAGGCACGCTCTGCCTCAGATTCTGACGGCCAAATTTCAGTAACCACCACCATTGCTCACGGGACAAACCTTCCGGTGGTTGGCGGTATTGGAGGTCATCCCAATGGAAATATCTATCGGGTGCGAGTGTTGATTCGCGCAGCGCCAGCAACTTTCCAATCTTTTCGGCACTCAGGCCCTGCATGGTTTTCAAGGCTTCTAGAAAAGTCGGCGCTTGTCGCGGTTTCCTCACGAAAATAGACTCCTACTAATTTGGTCCTAATATCTCCAATATTAGTAGTTGAATCTACTAAGGAACGCAAGAACCTCCAAATTTGGGAGATTCTAGTAGGAAAATAGGAGATTGAGGAATTCAAAAAACCCAGATAAAAAAGCGCCGGACATCGTGATGATGCCCGGCGCGTTGCGAACTCTTCTGTTGGCGCTCTAGTCGCCCTTCGACTTGCTCGCCTCGGCCGCCGATGCGGACTGCAATTCGCCCTTGGCAAGCTGGAGCTTGAACGTGTTCCAATGCTTCAGGATGTCAATCGCGCGATCGAGCTGCACGTCCTTTTCCTCTTTTGCCTTGGCGCCCTTGGCCCCCGGTCCTTTGCTCTTGTCGGACCCGGTTGCGGGAGCCGCACTCTCGCCTGGCGCTGCATTCTTGTCGCCCTTCTTCTGCCCGTTCTGGAAATGATGCGGCAAGTCAGCCTCATGGATTTCCGGATTCTCGTCGAACTCGCCGCCTTCCTGCGTTATCGACGCGAGCGTTTCCTTGGGCGGCGCAACGTCGACATCGGGCGTGATACCCACGGCCTGGATCGAGCGGCCCGCGGGAGTGTAGTACCGCGCGGTCGTCAGGCGCAGCGCGGAATGATCGTCAAGCGGAAGAATCGTCTGCACCGAGCCTTTGCCGAAGGTCTGGGTGCCGAGAATCACCGCGCGCTTCGAATCCTGTAGGGCGCCGGCAACGATCTCGCTCGCGCTGGCGCTGCCGCCGTTGACGATCACCACCATCGGGTAGTCAACCCAATCTTTCTTCTTGTGCGAGAAATATTTCTGCTGCTGATTCTCCTCGCGTCCCTGCGTATAGACGATCAGGCCGCCGTCGAGGAAATCGTCCGAAACTTTCACTGCCTGGTTCAGCAATCCGCCAGGATTGTCGCGCAGATCGAAGACCAGTCCCTTGACCTTGCCATGATCCTTCGCTTCGAATTCGTCGATCGCCTTCTCGACGCCCTCGCCGGTGTTCTCCTGGAAAGTGGTTACGCGGATGTAACCATAGCCATCGGGCAGCATCTTCGATTTGACCGACTGAATCCTGATGACGTCGCGCGCGAGGCTGACGGTGAACAGCTCGGGCACGCCGTTGCGATGCAGCGTCAGCTTGATCTTGCTGCCCTTGGGCCCGCGCATCCGCTTGACGGCGTCGGTAAGCGACATGTCCTTGGTGAAGTCGTCGTCAATCTTAATGATCTGGTCGCCGGCCTTGATTCCAGCGTGATATGCCGGGGTGTCCTCGATCGGCGCCACTACAGTCAGCGCGCCATTCTTAATCGTGATCTCGATTCCGAGACCGCCGAAGCTGCCGCGCGTCTCGACTTCGAGGTCGCGGTACAGGTCGGGCGTAAGGTACGCGCTATGCGGATCGAGCGACGCCAGCATCCCGCTGATTGCGCCGTCGATCAGCTTTTTGGTCGTGACCGGTTCAACGTAGTTCTTCTGCACGATTGCGAGCACGCTCGCGAACGTGTCGAGTTCCTGGTAGGTGTCGTTCGAGAGCGCCTGGGCTCGGCGAACGGCGACCTCTTGCAGGACGAGGAAGCACGCGACCAATGAAACCGCCAACGTGATGGACCATCGATGTCTTTTAATCATTCGACATTAACCACTGTCGGAACCTTTGATTTGAGTCGTTCATTTAAGCAGATGCCGCGTGCTGATGCATACGCCTGCGACATCGCTTTCGTTACGTTGACAGTCCGTAATTACCCCTTTTTCGAGTCGAGCAATTGCTGCAGCGCGTCCTTGACGTCGGGCCGCGACCAATCAAATGCGCCCATGTGATGCGCGACAATCTGTCCCTTGCGATCGATTATGAAGGTTTCGGGCACACCGCTTACATCGTAAGTCTCGCCGATCTTGTTCTCCGGATCGAGAAGAATTGTGAAGTGATAGCCATTCTTAGCGACGTACGATGCGACCCCCGCGCGGCCCTTGACGTCCTCGCTGACCGCCAGCATCACGAAATCCTTGTTACCCTTGAAGTTGTCGTACAGCGTCTGCATCGAGGGCATTTCCTCGCGGCAGGGCTCGCACCAGGTCGCCCACACATTCAGAAAAACAACTTTGCCGCGCAGCGATTCGAGCGAAACCGTCGTCCCGTCGAGCTTCTCGAGCTTGAAATCCGCCGCCTGGCTGCCTGCAGCCACGGGAGCTTCGGACCCGCTGCCGATTCCTGATGAAGTCGCGATGCGCGCGCCACGATGCCCGCTGAGCACGACCAGCGCGAGGCCAGTCATCACGACGATGCCCGCGACCAGGTAGAGGATTCTGTCTCTAATTTCCATCGGGTTCAGGCGCGAGCCGCTCCAACAGCCTCACGACTGACCTTCTCGCCCTGATCCTTTGCGGCAGGAGCTTTTTCACGGGTGAGAATCAGCGCGACTCCCCCGATAGCCATCATCCCGATCGCAATCAGTTGCGCCTCGCTCAGCATGTAGAAGACTCGCGGATTGATTCGCCAGAACTCGACAATGAACCGGGCGGCGCCCCCGAGCAACAGGTACCAATACATGACGCGGCCGGCAGGATGAGACGTCTTGCGCATCGACCACAGTATTGCAAACACGCCGACATACAGAATGGTTTCGTAAATCGGCGCGGGATGCACCCGGACGCCGGGAAAATAGCCGGATACGAGCCGGTAGTGCTCGTCCAGCTTCAGCACCGTGTCGGAGTTCCAGCCGACTATTGCCTTGGGATACGACATCGCCCACGGCACGGTCGACGGCAGGCCCCAGTCGCCATCGCCGGAGAGCTGGCATCCGATTCTGCCGATTGCCTGTCCGATCGCGAGCGCCGGGCCGCACATGTCCATGGTCACGCCGAGCCCGATTCGATACCAGCGCGAAACCAGGTATGCGCCGATCAGTCCGCCGATCATGCCACCGTAAAACACGAATCCCGAGCCCGAAAAGATCATCGACTTGGGATCGGCAAGGTAGGTCGGCAGGTCGTCCAGGATGGCGTAGACGCGCGATCCGATCAGGCCGGCCACGGCCGCCGCAATCACGATTGAGGAGGAATATTCGGGATCGAGGCCACGCCGGATGCATTCGAGGCGGATAACGTAGTCGGCCGCTAAGAACCCCAGCGCCATCATCAGCCCATAGCTGTAAACGGTCAGCGGGCCCAGGTGGAACAAGACAGGAATCATGGTCGGTCAAATTATAGTACGCGAGCGCCCGCGCTGACCACAAAGGTTTTTCGCTTTTTCAAGGGGGCAAGCTGGTGCGTGCTTGGGGGTCTCTACTATATGACGCAAGTATGCGGGCAGTTGTTCAACGGGTCAGCCGGGCCGAGGTGCGTATCGAGGGGCGCGTCGTCGGCAAAATCGGGCGCGGATTCGTCGTGCTGCTGGGCGTTGCCGTCGGCGACAGCGATGCGGACGCGGCGTTCCTGGCAGATAAAATCGTCGGTATGCGCATCTTCGCCGACGACGCCGGCAAGATGAATCTGTCGATTGCGCAAGCCGACGGCGCGATGCTGGTCGTGTCGCAATTCACACTGCTGGCAGATACCAACTCAGGCCGCCGCCCGTCGTTCACCAACGCTGCGGCGCCGGACGAAGCGCGCCGCCTCTACGAGCATTTTCTCTCGCTCGCGCGGACTCGCGATGTTAAAGTTGAAAGGGGCGAGTTCGGCGCCGCGATGGAAGTGGATCTCGTCAACGACGGCCCGGTAACGATCATCCTCGATAGCCGTGAAAACGTGAAAACATAATGCCGCGCGCAGGATTTTATACCGTCGAATCGGGGAAGATCTCGTTTCGGCGCGACGGCTACTGGTACAGCGACGACGAGCGGATCGATAATCCGCGAATCGCGCTGCTGTTCAGCCAGAGCATCAAGCGCAATCCCGACGGCAGCTATTATCTGCAAGTCGCGGAAGAGCGCGCGTCGATCACCGTCGAGGACACTCCGTACGTCGTCAAGGCGCTCGAGGACGACGAGCTGGGGGGATTCGTGATGGTGCTGAACGACGACACTCGCGAGCCGCTCGACCCTGCCGCGCTCGAAGTGGGAGCCGGCAACGTGCTGTATGCGCGCGTCAAGGGCGGAGATGCTCGCGCGCGCTTTCTGCGGTCAGCGTACTACCATCTCAGCGACCGGTTCGAGTCCGACGACGCCGGCCGCTTCTACCTGAATCTCAGGGGTCGCCGGCATCCGATCGGCGGCGCGCCCGCCGCAAACGCCTGATGCATCTAGCCGAGCCGAATCTGCACATCGTCCTGGTTCGTCCCGAGATTCCGCAGAACACCGGATCTATCGCGCGCCTGGCCGCGGCAGTCAAAGCTCGGTTGCACTTGGTGGGCCCGCTGGGATTCTCGCTCGAGGATCGCTATCTGAAGCGCGCTGGCTTGGATTACTGGCCGCTGGTGGATTTGCGCACTTACGAAGGATGGGACGAGTTCACCGCGCAATATCACGATACACCGCGGGCGAAATCGAAATTTTTCTCGACGCACGGTCCCGCGTCTTATCTCAACGCCCAGTACAAGCGAGGAGACTTCCTGTACTTCGGCGGCGAGACGAAAGGTCTCGGCAAAGAATTCCTGTCCGAGAGAACGGATCGCGTCTATCGGATTCCGATCTTCGAGGCAGGCGTGCGCAGCCTGAATCTCTCCAACGCAGTTTCGATTGTCGTGTATGAAGCGCTGCGCCAGACCGGCGCGCTCAGTTCTTCTTGACGCTGCAACTGCCGCAGCCGGTGCTGCATCCGCCCTTCTCGCCCTCGGCCGGCGGCTGACCGAAATAGTAACCCGCCTGCTCGAGCTCACCGGGCGACACCCACTTGAGATTTTCGGCAATCGGAGTGTCGCAATGCACGCAGATGCGGCGTTCGGCGCCGGCGTCGTCGAGCGCGACATACGTCAGCACCGATTTGCCGCAAGGCGAGCATTCCGCCATCGGAAATGAAGAATCTCTAAGTGAGAGTAGAGGAGTAGGCATCGAATCCACATTACACGATTGTGGGTGAATTTCGATGCCCATTTGGGTCAGCCGCGATGGCCTCCGCCACCATGTCCTGAATGCGCGAACCCGCCACCACTATGCCCTTCGAATCCGCCACCGTGACCAAATCCGCCATCATGGCCGAATCCGCCATGACCGCCTGCAAAGTCGTGTCCATCATGACCCCATCCACCACCGTGACCCCATCGATCATGATCCCATCCGTGACCCCAACCGTATCCACCGTAGTACGGATGGCCCCAGCCGTAGCCGTAAGCAGGGTATCCACCGCCGTAACCGTAGCCGCCGTAATTTTCGTCGTAGCAGCCCTGAGTCGAAATCAAGCAAACAAGGAGCGACAGGGCTACCAAGCCCGTCAGTATTTTTCGTTTCATTGCATCGTACCTCTATCTAGTTAGACGCGAAAATGAGGGCTCCGATACATGCACGAAAACTTAACGAATAGTTATAAAAAAGCTTGATAAATTAAGCACTTACGATGACTAAAAACGCCGAATAGTCGGCCAGAATCCGGCGCTGTCAGGACCGGGATTATTGCCGCCGATAGGGCTCTCCGAGGGCGCTGGGGGCCGCGGCTTGGCCACCGAATCCCGCCAATACGACCAGAGTCAGCGCGTAGGGCAGCGCGAGGAATAGCTGGTACGGGACGACGGTGCCGAGGGCCTGTAAGCCGAATTGGAGCGCCATCGCAGCGCCGAATAGCAGAGATGCTGCCGCGAGCCCCCACGAATTCCAGCGTCCTACTATCACCACCGACAACGCGACGAAGCCGCGGCCGGCCGAGATGTTCTCGACGAAGGTGTTGGCGTAAGCGAGCGTCAGGAACGCGCCGGCCAGGCCGGTCAGCGCGCCGGAGACCAGCAGCGCCTGCCAGCGGATTGCGATTACGCCGAGTCCCAGCGCGTCCGCCGCTTCGGGACGCTCGCCGCACGCGCGCAGCCGAAGTCCGTAGCGCGTGCGCGCGATCACGTACCAGAGCGCGGGCACGAGAAGGAACGTGAAATACACCAGCGCGTTGTGATTGAAGAGCACCGGACCGAGGAGCGGGATTCGCGCGAGAGGGCCGAGCGGGATTTTCGCGATCGGCGCCACCATGAACGCCTTGCCGGTCACGCCGAACAGCTTGCGATAGAAGACCCCTGTCAAGCCCAGCGCGAGGATGCTGACCGCAGTGCCGGTGACGACCTGGTTGACGGCGAGATTTACGACGAGGATCGCGAAGATCGCGTTGATTGCGACGCCTGCCGCGATCGCACCAGCCAAACCGAGCGTCGTGCTTCCACTGAAAAACGCGATGGTGAGCGCGGCAAATGCGCCCGAGAGCATCGCGCCTTCGATACCGATATTGACGACGCCGCTTTCCTCGACAATCAACTCGCCAAGCGCGGCGAGCAGGATAGGCGTCGCCATCGTGATCACAGAGACGAGGAACGCTTCAAGCATCGGGCATCTCCGCAACCGGCGGCACTGTGGCGGCATCATCGCCGGACGCGCCGAAAATATTCTCGCGCAATCCGCTCCACGCGGGCGTGTCGAAGGCGAGGATGATCAAAATCACGAGCGCCTGGATGACCTGCACCAGCTCGGGCGAAATCCCCTGCGTCCGCTGCATCGCCTGCGAACCGTTGTCGAGCGCGCCGAACAGCAACGCAGCTGGAACGATAGCAAGCGGATTCAGGCGCGCCACCAACGCTACCGCGATCGCCTCGAAACCCCAGCCGGGCGATAGCTTCTCGTATAGTCGATGGGAAATCGCGGACACCTGCACTGCGCCGCCGAGCCCGGCGAGTGCGCCCGACAGCGCCATCACCCAAACAGTCAGCGCGGGGATTCGCACACCGAAAAATGTCGCGGCGCGCCGGTTGCGGCCCATCGCGCGCAGCTCGAAGCCGGCGCTGGTGTTGAACAAGAGCATGTAGCACGCGCCGGCGAGCACGACCGCCAGCAGCATCCCGAGGTTGAGGCGGCTCGGCGCGAAATAGAATTCGAGCTGCGCGGCGGATGCGATCGGCGAGCTGGTCGGATATGCGCGCGACGGTTCCATCAGCGGCCCGTGCACCATCCAACTGAGCATTTGCACCGCGACGAAGTTCAGCATGATAGTGCTGATGACTTCGTTGACGTCGCGTCGCGCGCGCAGCCATCCTGAGATGCCGCCCCAAATCGCGCCGCCAAGCGCGCCTGCGACGAGAATGATCACGATTGCGATCGAATGCGGAAAGTCCGCGAGATGCGTCCCGATTGCGCCCGCGGCGATCGCGCCAATCGTGAGCTGTCCGTCGGCGCCGATATTCCACAGCGCGCCCGAGAATGCGATCGAGACGGCCAGCCCGGTGAAAATCAGCGGGCAGGATTTCACGATCGTATCGACGCACGCGTACCAGTTGCCGAAGGCGCCCTCGCCCAGTGCCGCGAAAACGTTGAATGGATTTGCGCCGAGCGCGGCGAGCACGATCGAGATCAATGCGAACGCGAGTGCCAGCGCTGCGAACGGTTTCGCAATCGAGGAGAGCATCAGTCGCGCGCCCCGGACATCAGCAGGCCCAGCCGCTCGGGATCGCGCTCATCGGGATTCGTCTCGCGAATTTTTCCGCGACTGATAATCAGCAACCGTTCGCAGATGGCGAGCAACTCGTCGAGGTCGCTGGAAATCAACAGCACGGCGCCGCCGCCCGCAGCGAAGTCGAGAATCGTGCGATGCACTTCGGCGGTTGCGGCGAGATCGAGGCCGCGGCAGATATTGTGCGCGACGATCACCTGCGGCTGCGACGCGATCGCTCGCGCCACCTCGAGGCGCTGGCGATTACCGCCTGAAAGCGCGCCGGCGATCGTGTCGGGACCGGGCGCGCGAATCCGAAAACGCTCGATCAGCTCGCGCGACAGATCAATCGCGCGCGACGTGTTCAACCATCCATGAGACGTCACCCGCTCCCGGAGCGGACGCGCCAGAATCAGGTTTTCCCATAGCCGCATGTCGAGGATCAGCCCGTCGAGGTCGCGATTCTGGGGTATCACCGCCATCGCGCCGGCTGAAATTATTTTGCCGTCGCTCGACTTGCGCACACCGGCGAGCAATTCGACCAGCTCGGTCTGTCCGTTGCCGTCGACGCCGGCAACGCCAACAATCTCGCCCGCCGCGACTCGGAACGATATGCCCTCGAGAATCCGTCGGCCGGTGCGATCGGCCAGCGATAGATTTTCGATTTGCAGCACAGGCTCGCCCGGTTGCAGCGGCGTCGCGGCTGCGTCGGGCTGAATCACAATTTCGCCGATCATCAGCCCCGCGAGTTTTTCCTCGCTGGTCTCGGCTGGAGTCGTGCGCGCGACCACGCGTCCGCGTCGCAGGACGGTGATTCGATCGGCGACCGCAATCGCCTTGGCCAGCTTGTGTGTGATCAGAACGACGATTCTGCCTTCGCCGCGCAGGTTGCGCAGCAAGTCGAGGAACGCGGTCAGCTCCGATGGCG
>CAVTEN010000011.1:0-20335 GCA_963733715.1 uncultured delta proteobacterium | reverse complement strand
TCGGCAGCTTGGGCCGAGCTACCAGGACACCGTCATCCTGGTTATTTCAGAATTTGGCCGCACGATGCATGAGAACGGTAACGGCGGCACCGATCATGGGCACGGCAACGTCATGTGGGTGATGGGCGGTCCGGTGAAGGGGGAAAAGTCTACGGTAAATGGCCGGGCCTCTCGACCGCGAGCCTCTACCAGGAGCGCGACCTCGCGGTGACGACGGATTTTCGCGAGCCGATCGCGACGGTGCTGCGATCGCACATGCAGTTTTCCGATGCGCAGATCGATCGAGTATTTCCCGGACGCCCGCGCTCGAGCGGCAACGTCGACGGCTTGATCAAGGTGTGACTGGGGTTCAGCGGACCGGTATACGCCGAGGCCGCAAGAGCTCTTCGACGCGTTATCTAATCGAGCCGATCTACCACCTACGCGCTGTCTTGTCGTATAAACGACGCCCAGCTGTGTGACGCAATTCTTCAGCATAGTGAAAAATTGGTCGCAGTTTTCCCGAATCTTCACGCTTAATCATCCGCTAATTCTTTCTTAACAACTCGATACTAGATTCGGTTCGCGAAGCCGCACTTTTTTTCACGTAACAATCGGAGGATGTGTATGTATTTTGGGTTAAGGCTCGTCGCGAGGCCGCTGATGCTGGCCGTGACGCTCTCAGTGGGGTCTACTTTTTTCGCTAACGTTGAGCCGGCACAGGCGGTGGGGCCCGTCGCGTCCCCCCCTTACACGCTCGGAATTTTTAAGGGCGTTCCGCCATCTGGCGCGACTCAGCCCGACGATATCGCAGTATCCGCTGACGGCGCCGACCTATGGGTAGGTTACGGCAACGGCGTTGACACTTTTGGCAAGGGCGGGCCAAGCAACCTCGTCGAATACGACATCAGCACCGGCGCGGTGCTGCAAAACCTTACAATCCCGGGTCATCTCGACGGACTCAAAATAGATCCGCAAACCGGTCAAGTGTGGGCGACTCAAAACGAAGACGGCAATCCCACGCTGACGATCGTCAATCCGAAGACTGGCAAGTTCCAGACCTCTCCTGCCATCACATCGAGCCTGATCACAGGCGGGCTCGACGACCTCGTCTTTTCCGGGCCGAATTCAGCATTCGTCACCGCTTCATCTCAGGCTGATACTACGACGCCAGTGATTGTCGAGATTTCTGTCAAGGGGAAAAAGAAACTGAGCTCGCTCAAGGTTACCTCGGTGCTGCCCGGCGCTCCCGCAACTGTGTGGAACGTCGTCACCAACGCATCGGAATCAGGCGACACGATCGGCGATCCCGATTCGATGACGCTGGATCCGGCCGGCGAGCTGGTGCTCAACGACCGCGTGAGCCACTCCCTGTTCATCGTGCGAAACCCGAGCGCGACCAATCCGGTGCTGAGGGTTCCGTTGGCGCTGGTCACCACTCCGGACGTTCCGCTCGAGGTTGACGACACAATCTTCACCTTTTCTCTCACGACCGGCGAGTCATCAACCGCAGGAACCCTCTTCATCACGGATACCTCGGCGGCCGGCAAGGCCGGCATAATTTATACGCTGACCAAACCGTACTTCCCGACGACTGAGGTCTATAGCGCGGCCAATGTCTTAAACGACGTCGGCCTGGTGGATTTGAATACTGGTCTCTTCGTTCCGGTCGTAACGGGTTTCGTGGGTGTACACGGACTCGCCTTCTCACCGACCCCCGTCGCAATTCCATAAGCTACTGACAGTTAAACAATCCGGCGCGCGAGCCCGAATCGGCTCGCGCGCCGCATCGGCGACTTGCGCAGCAATTCAGTTTTTACACGACGCTGCTGTCGATCCGTCGAGCCGATCTAATCTCAGGACCGACTTCCGCACAGGAGTAAGCACCCGCCTATCATTGGCCTTGGCAATCCGGCCGGTATGGCGTTTATTCCGTCGAGTATCGGAAAGCTAAGCGTGCCGCAAATTCCGAAGTGCCCGAAGTAAGCGCGTCGAATCTCGCGATAACGATTCAGTTATCAACGTCAGAAAGAGAGAGCGGGCGCAGCCGGGATCGCTCGGCCACGCCCGCCCTGGTTCGGTCGGCGCGGATCTCGGGGGAGAGAGTCCGCGCCGACATTTATGCCTCTAGTCTCCGCTGCTGAAGCGCACTCCCGGCAGCACTTGCGTACCTTCGATCTGCACCGCCTGCAGCGCATTCGGATCGAGTCCGAGCGCGGACAAGATCGTCGGTGCTACCTGCATCGTCTCCACCGGGGAGGTGACCGTGCTGGGTTTAAAGTGCGGATTGGACAGCAGCATGATCACGTTGGTGTCGTCGTTGGCGAACCCACCGTGCTCTGCCACCTTCGCCTGTTTGCCAGTGTAGATGACGCCGACATTCGGAGTGACGATTATGTCAGGCGTGCGCGGATCGAGGTTCGGCCCAAGTCCGGGCGCGTTGAACATCGGCAGAATCGACGCTCCCCAGAAGATCTGCCCGATACCCGCGATGTTGTCAGCCTGTGGTATCACCGGCGACATCATTTCCAGTTCGGTCACTGCGTCCGCCGTGGATACGCCAGGCTTGAGCCAGAGCAGTGACACATCGTCTTCTGTCGGCCCGAGCCCATTTATCTTGGAGTCCGGGATAAAGGCGGGACCAAGAATCGCCGTCGGCGATTTGTCCGTCGGTACGTCACCGTGGATGCGCAGCACGCGATTTGGATCGATCGGCGACTGTCCGTGCTTTGCCGTAACTACGATCAAGGTCGAGTCCAGCAGATGCTTCTTGTTCAGCTCGGCCACCATCAGCCCGATCGAGTTGTCGACGAACGTGATTTCCGACGCCAGGCTAGGGCTCGGCGTGCCTGTCCCGTCCGTATATCCGCCGACCACGAAGGGCGTGACGAGCTGATAGACGAGCTTCTGCCCGACGCTCACCGCCTGGAAATTCATCCCGAGGATGTTCGGCACCGGCGCCGGGCCCGATGCGTTGTGGGTCATGCCGTCGATCTCGTTGAGAATCGCCTGCACCTTGATCGCGTCATAGCACTGGATGTTCTGGAAACTTCCGGTGTAGTCGTCACCGTTCGCGACCGAGAGCTGATCGGGAAGCTTCGGGCTGCAGTTCAGAAACTTAACCGGGATGTCGTTGTCCGTTTCATAGTTCGACGACAGCGAATTGATTTCGGGCCCGTAGAAGTCGTCGATATTGCTTGCCGTGGGTCCCGGTCCCGACACCGACGCGTACGCCGGATGCTTGTCAGACCAGGCCGTATACATGCCAGCCTTGTGAATCACGCCGAAGATCGTGTTGGTCCGCACGAAATTCCACGGAAAGACTGGATTGCAATTGTTCGCCGGGTCGCGAACCAGGCGAGTGGACTTGATCGAGTTGACGCCGCCGTCGCCGCTGAGCGCGCCGCCGGTCAGATGGGTCTGATCGATGTCGATGCCTTCCTCGTACTCGGTGGCGGTACCTGTCGGCGCTGCGCCGGCAGTACACAAGCCAGGCGCTCCTACGAGACCGTTGCCGGTGGTCTCCGCGGGCGGATCGAGTGACCGATCGTACGCGGAGTCATAGAAGGCGCCTTCCGTTCGAGGCGATCCTCCCGAAATGATGGCCGTCAGGCCCGGGAACGAGTCCGAGGGCTTGCTGGTCGACGTCGCGAGATAGTTCACGCCCGTCTGACCAAGCGCAGCGAGATTCGGACACGTGCCCGCTTTGACGCAGTTCAGGTAGTCCACTGCATGAAACCCGTCGATGCTGAGCAGCAGGACGTGCTGGATGCCGTTTTGGTTTCCGCCCCCGCCGTCGCCTCCCCCGCCTTGGCCTTGACCGTCCTGGCCGTGGCTGTGGGCCAGCGCGCTCGAGCCCGACATCGTCGCCAGCAAACATATGCTGGCGATGACGCTCACGAGCCGTCTCTTGTTGTTTCGTTCTCTCTCTTTCACCTTGTAACTCCTCCGCTACGGTTAGGATGTGATGAACCGGAGAATTTATCCGACGCGATCACACGCACCGATGACCGCATTGTTAAGCAGAATTAAATTTCGCGTTCCCGAAATGTGACTGACGCTGCAATGTTCGGCGGAATCGTCCGCGCCATGAGAGATACGCAATCATGCGTAGGTGCGCGATGCGAATTCTGGAAGCAAGAGGAATCAAGCGCGGGTTTGCGCTGAGTGTTGCGACTCGCGAATAATCGCGTGCATGAAATGTGACGTAGCTGTTTGCAATGGAGTCGACGGCCCGATCAATGATCGCCTTCTCCCAAACCTGAGAGCAAAATGGCGTCCTCGCCGTTTCGCGATTAGTACTTCTCACTTTTCACTGGGTGCAGGGGTCACCCCTGCCCAAGGAGGTGCGGAACCCACGGTGGGTTCCGCATTCAATTAAGTGATTTACCCTTCCTGAGGTTGAGTCGTTTGCGCTGAGTGTTGCGAGTCGCGAATAATCGCCTGCATGGAATATGACGTAGTCGTTCGCAATGGCGTCGTGGTCGACGGCAGTGGCGCCCCCCGCTTCAAGGCCGACGTCGCGATCAAAGATCGCAAAATAGCCGCGGTGATCGATCCTGCCGACGCCGCGAGCGCATCCGGCGCGCGTGAGATCGATGCGACCGGCCTCGCTATCGCGCCGGGTTTCATCGATTTGCATTCGCACTCCGACTGGGTGCTGCCGATTGCCGATCACGGGCAAATCCTGAAGCCGTTTCTGCTGCAAGGCGTCACGACCTTCGTCGGCGGCAACTGTGGATTCTCGGTGGCGCCTGTGAGGCGCGAGAGTCAGCGGATGCTCGACGAGTCGGGGCGGCTGTGCGCCGAGCGGAAGTTCGATTGGGAATGGGACGACGTCGCCGGCTTCGCCGCGCACCTCAAGCGGCCAGGGCTCGCGCTAAACGTCGCGCATCTAGCGGGGCATGGAAGTATTCGCCTGAGCGTGATGGGCTCGGATGCGGGCGAGCCGTCGGCAGACGCAGTTGCGCGCGATGCATGCGATGGTCGAGCGCGCGATGGCCGACGGCGCGGTCGGGCTCTCGTGCGGGCTCGGCTATTTTCCCGGGATGATTGCGAAGCCTGCCGAACTGGCTGCCCTCGCGCGCGTCGCTGCGGCGGCGAACGGCGTGCTGACCTCGCACCTGCGCGCATACTCGGAGCGCTCGCTGTTCTTCGACAGCAGGACTCCGCACAACATCTTGGCCGTGCGCGAGATGGCGACAGTCGCGCGCGAGGCGGGCGTCCCGCTGCAAGTCTCGCATCTGATTTTCGTCGGACGGCGAACGTGGAAGACGGTCGACGACACGATTGCCGAAGTCGAGCGTCACAAGAACGACGGCGTCGATATCGCCTTCGACACTTTTCCATACACCTGCGGCAATACGACGATTCGCGTAATTTTTCCGGCGTGGTCGCAAACGGGACTCGAGGATTTGCTCGATTCATCCGACGGATGGGCGAAATTGCGCGACGGATTCCAGCCGCTCAAGACGTTCATCGCCGATTCGGTTCAGCTCATGTGGGCGGTCAAGCCGGAGTTGAGTCATCTCGAAGGAAAATTCTTCGGGGAAATCGCCGACGATCTCAAGCTCGATCCCGTCGATGCGTACCTGACTATCACGCGCGAGAGCGGAACCCGCGCGCGCGTGCTGAATCATCTATACAGCGGCGACGACTTCGGCGATGAGCACGCGCTGCAGGAGGCGATGAAGCATCCGCTGAACCTGTTCGAGATGGATACGATTCTCACTTCGCATGGGCATCACAATCCCGCGAGCTTCGGCACCTACCCGCGAATCCTCGGCCATTACGTGCGCGAGATGAACCTGCTCACGCTGGAAGATGCAGTGCACAAAGCGACTGGGATGGCGGCAAAGCGGATGCGCCTCGGCGCGCGCGGCCTGGTCCGTCCCGACTACGCCGCAGACCTGGTCATCTTCAATCCGGAAACAATCGGATGCGCCGCCGACTCAAGAACCCCAACGACCGCACCAGTCGGCATCGAGCACGTGATGGTGAACGGCACCGCAGTCGTCGCAAACAGCAAATGGTGCGGCGATGGCGTGATGGCCGGCGAGTGGATTGGACGCGGGTAGGTTCAACCTGCGTCCAAGGGTTCTCTCGCGCGCGTTGGGAATACCCATGACGGTCCGGATACACTCAGCGCAATGAAAATATCCGGTAGCTCGTCGAATCTGCCGCCGAGGATTCTTAGTGCGCGCGCAATCGTCCGAATGTTCCATCGCTTCGAGACCGCGGTGCGCAATTCGGATTTGAGCTTCGCTCAATACAGAATTCTTGGATTCCTGCAGAACGGTCCTCGACGCGCAGGAGAGCTCGCGTTAGCTTCGGCCGTGAAGAAGCCGACCGTTTCGAGCGTGCTGAACGGCTTGCGTCAGCGCGGCTGGATCTCCGACCTTACCGACTCGGTGGATGGTCGAGTCGTCACGGTAGTGTTGACCGCGAGCGGCCGCAAACGACTTCGCGAATTCGACAATCAGCTGTCGCAGACGCTCGAATCGTATATTTCCAAAGCCGACCTGCCACTAATTTCCTCGGCCCTCGTCCGCATGTACGCCTCTTTGAACGAGTCAACACAACGTATGCCGCTGCGCAAGCTCGGTAGTTGATTTCCAAGAGTTTCTCTTTACCGCTGGTTGCAACTTGACAGTTGTTTTGTCTGCGAGATAGTTAGGCCTATCGAACTAACTTTCAGGTGCGGAGGAACAACCGTGAAAGAAAAGTCGCTGTGTCTCACTATTCTGGTACTGACTCTCGTGATCGCAGGCTTAGCGCCGACGCGCGCGTTAGCTGCAGAGACAAACCCTACTGTCAGCGGACCGATAACCGGCGGATGCAGCCCGTCATGCCCGTCGCCGCCGGGCCCGAGCAACGGCATCCACGTGCCGGAAGCCTTCCTTGGCGTCAGCAACCAGGCGCCGTTCATCGCCGCCAACTACACCGAGGAAGAGTATTTTTTCTCCGGTACGGCAACCGCCTTCGAGCGTGATCCTTCCGCGCCCGCGTGGGATTCGACCGGGACCTGGACCGCGAGGCCGAGCACCACGATCGCTCCGGCGGCGTACGAGAGCCGGATGCTGGTTCGCAGACCGACCGATCCGACGAAGTTTAACGGCTACGTCGTCGTCGAGTGGCTCAACGTCACGGCCCAAATCGATCTTGCTCCGGACTACGGCTACTACCAGACCGAGTTGCTCCGCGATGGGTTCATCTGGGTTGGGGTCAGCGCCCAAGCGGTCGGCATCAACGGGAACTCGCTGCTAGGCGCCAATTTCGCGCTCAAGTCATGGGACCCCGTCCGCTACGCACCGCTGCTGCATCCGGGCGACAACTATTCCTACGACATTTACTCCCAGGCCGCTCAGGCTATCCGACATCAAGCGGGTATCAATCCGTTGGGGAGCAGCGCCTACGTAATCAAGGGCATCCTCGCCGACGGCGAATCGCAATCCGCATCGCGCATGACGACCTACTTCGACGCCATCCAGCCGCTCGCGCAGGTCTTCGACGGATTCCTGATCCACAGCAGGGGTGCTGCCGGCACAGGACTGTTCGCCGGCGCGGGTGGGAGCGTTCCCAGCCCGTCGTTCTTGCGGACCGATCAGCAACCGGCGCTCGTGTTCGAGACCGAGACCGACACTGTCGGCCATTTCGCTGCGCGCCAGTCTGACGGCCCGACGTACCGGCTCTGGGAAGGGGCCGGAACGGCGCATGTCGACAGCTACGACCTCGCCTCCTACATGTCGGATCCCGTTAATCCAGAGCCGTCGTATCCCACAAATTCATGCACCTTCGAGGACAACACCGCTCACGAGCGCTACCTGATGAACGCCGCGCTGTTGCACCTGAGTCAGTGGATAAATGGAGGAACGCCTCCACCAACCGCTACGCCGATCGATGTGGTCTCGGGCGCGATTCAGCGTGACTCGTTCGGCATTGCGCTGGACGGAATTCGGCTACCTGAAATGGACGTGCCGACCGTAACCGAGCAGGGCGTGGGCAATACGGGCACTCTGTTTTGCATCCTGTTCGGCAGGACGTTGCCGTTGCCGGTTTCTCTGAGTTCACTGTATGCGAACCACGGCAAATACGTCTCGAAGTTCGCCCACGCGACCGACGCCCTCGAGAGCGCCGGGTTCATTCTCGATCCTGATGCCGAAGAGGCGAAAACTGACGCAGGTGAGTCGACGGTTCCGTGACGATCATACGTCGCAGGGTTCCGTCGACGACGGTGGAGCCCTGCGACTATCGTCGATGCTGCGAACTAAAACGGCTGCGCAGAGATTTCCGCGCAGCCGTATAAGGCCGGTAGAGAGAACGGGCGGTTAGCGCTCCAGGTCCTCCATCTTCTTGTCCATCTCGCGGAGCTTGGCGAGCTTCTGATCGGTCGGCTGGTTCTCTTTGCTCGTGTTCGCTGCCACCGTCTTGGCGCGTTCGGTCGGCATCTCGCCGCTGACTTTTTGCAGCGCTTCTTTTGCCAGCCGCCGGACCATCTCACTCTGATCCTGCGCGACCACAGCATTGAGCAGCGAGACCGACTTGTCGCTTCCGATCTCACCCAGCGCAAAGACCGCGGTGCCCCGGCCGCGCTCATCCTGATCTTCGCCCAGGTACTGCATTATTGGCACCGCGCCCTGCGAATCGCCGATCCTGCCTAGCGCCGCCACCAGGTGCAGCTTGACGATCGGCTCGGTGGACCGCAGGAAGAGCATCGTCGACATCGGCGTGACCGCATCGTTCGCTTCGCGCGCGCCCAGGATGTCGATGGTCTTTATCTTGACGCGCACATCGGGGTCGGACATCTGGTTCGTCAGGATCTGATTGACTTCGGGATCCTGCAGATAGCGGAGCTTCTCGATCTCGGTAACACGCACGGTGGGATCGGCGTCTTTGAGGCCGAGCTTCACGTCCTTGATAATCTTGAACGGCGTTTCCGCGCTCGCGTTAGCCTGCATATCGTCAACGCCCGGCTTCACCTGCCCTTGATGCGACAACGGGTTGGAACTGAGCGCGCTGCCCAATCCCTGGCCGCCATATTGCGCGAAGGCCAGCTGGGGAATGACCAGCGCGACCCCAAGCGCGAGGGCAACCAACAAATTTCGCGTGATAGTCATTTCCCGTACCTCCCCAATCGGCCAGAATTATTCGTGATCATGGGAGGCATTGCAAGGAATCGCGGTGTATGGCTCCCGCCGGAGCGTATGGGCCGCAATGCGCTCGCGAGCGTTGTAATCGCCGCCTTCATGCTCGTTATGAGCGCGCTAGCGTCCCCGATGCTCGCGTCGGGCCCTCCGGATTCGAGTCTGCCGGCGGAGCCTGCGCCGGGTCACAAGCACAAGCATCGCCATTTGCCCACGCCCGCGCCGACTCCGATGGCGCTACCGCCGGAGATCCAGGCCAAAGTGCCCGCATACAAGCCGGGGCCGATTCCATTTCACGACGGTGAGCAGTTGGTCTACCAGGCATCATGGGTCGGGATTCCGGCAGCACAGGCACGGCTCGAGTTCCACAAGGTCCAAAAGAACGATCAGAATCGATGGCTGGGCGAAATCTGGATCGAGACCAACGCGTTTGCGGATCTGTTCTACAAGATGCGCGACTACATGAAGGAGAGCATGGCCGACGACACGCTGCACTCAAGTGGCGTTTACCTCGTCCAGCACGAAAAATCGCGCCTCAACTATTACGACGTGACGATCGATCGGCACACGCAGATGGTCACGATGACCAAAAAAAACCACAAGGGCACCCAGAGCAAGGAGTACATCGCGTCTGATCCGTGGGGGCCGATATCGGGCGCGATGATGGCGCTGACGCAGGATTTCGCGCCTGGCAAAACCTACGCGTTCGACGTGTTCAGCGGCAGCCAGCGCTACGTCTTCGCGTTTGTGGTCGACCGGCGCGAGAAGATTCACCTCGATATGATGGGCGACTTCGACGCGTGGAAAGTCGTGCCCGACGTCTGGTACGTCAGCGACGGCGAGCTGCGCAGCGAGGCGCGCAACACCGTGCTGTGGATCTCGGCGGACCAGCGCCACCTGCCGCTGAGGATTCAGGCACAGGCATATATCGGTTACGTGCGTGCGGATTTGATCAAGATCGACGGCAAGGACGGCGTCCAGAGCGCGCAGAACTAGTCCTCCGGTGGTGGTTTCCCTCTTGTCGCAAACAGCTGGATCGCTTATTTTGGCGCGCGAGAATTCTCCGATGACGTTGTTGGAGATTAGGGGATCTTGGCCAACCTGTAATTCGCTTTAGCGGGAGGAACCGTGATGGCAAAGGCGTTATTCGATCGACCACTGAAACTTGTGGCCGCGGCCGCGCTCGGCGTTATGCTGATGGTGGGCTCTGCCGCCGCAATGCATGGGCGGATCTCAGCGACCGTCGTCCCACCGAAGCACAAGCGGGCTTCAAGGTCCGCCAAACCCTCCATTCCAGCGAGTTCTGCCACCCTGGAGCCAAGCTTCACCTATTCAGGAGCCTCAATCGTCGCGAACGGCGCCAGCTTGCGTAATCGCGCCTCGTCGACAATCAATTTGAGCGGGTTGCCGACCGACGCTACTATCCTTCAGGCCTTTCTCTATTGGGACTTTACCTCGATAAGCGCCGCCAGCGTCGGCTCGCTGCAGAATACAGTCTGTTTCAACTCTGATCAGAACGGAGACTCTGGCGATGGCGGCGGCGACGGCGGCGGTAATGGTGGCGGAGACGCAAAGGCGTCGATTTCGTCAACGAGTGATGGCGGCGGCGATGGAGGTGGCGATGGCGGTGATGACGCTTGCGACCATGGTTCTGCCGCCGTGGGGACGTTGATCGGTACTGGAGCGGATGCCTGTTGGGCTGGCGGAAACAACGTCGCCTTCAGGGCGGACGTTACGAAACAGGTCAAGGGCAACGGCAGTTATACGGTCGCGCTCCAGCCGGGAGCCGCAAGCACCGAGAGCGGAATCGACCCGCTTGACCCGACCTCTCCTGCCACTGGGCCATACGCCGAAGGCGCCTCGCTGGTTGTAGTCTTCACCAGCAAGACAATCGCTGGCGGAAGTGTCCTGGTTTACGATTCGGGGCTCGCGGGCACGGAGTTTGTGAGCACCGCCGGCTTTACGTACAAGCTCGATGCGGTTCCGGCGCCGGGAACCGGCAGCAGCATCTTCACCGAGATCGGCGCCGATGGTCAGGCCGGCAGCGGATTGCTGAACTTCGGCACGACCAAGAACACGTCGCTCAATTCGATTCTGGTTGCGGGTCCGGGTTCGCCCGCCAATGACGCGGACTGGAATGGAACCGACGGGGTGCCGCTGATCCAGCTTTGGGACACGCATTCGCACGATGTAACCGGAGATCTCGTGACGGGACTGAACACCGTGTCGATTTTCGATTCGATCAGCCCGGTCGCGAATGGCGATTGCCTCATCGGTATCGCCAACGTTCTGACCGTTCGCTAATCCTGAACATAACCTCTTAAGAGCGAGCAGCGCGGCAACCTCATCGCCGCGCTGCTTTTTTTTCGTCCAGAGCGTCGATCTGCTCCCGCAGGAACCTTCGCGGACGGCGCAGTTCGTGCCCTTGTAAGAATTGATCCGCTATAATTGCAAAAGGGGGATCACACTATGCCGAAAAAGCTTGAATTCTTTTACGACTGCTCCAGTCCGTGGACCTACCTGGCGTTCACGAAGATCGAAGATGTCGCGCTGCGCCATGATGCGGAACTGATCTGGCGGCCGATTCTGGTGGGCGGGCTATTCAACACGGTCAATCCTTCGGTGTACGAGAGCCGCGCCAAGCCGGTTCCGGTCAAGGCGAAATACTACGTCAAGGATCTGCACGACTGGGCGCGATTTTACGGACTCAAGATCGGCAACCCTACAGTGTTCCCGGTCAATTCGGTCAAGGCGATGCGCGGGGCGCTCGTCGCCGACGAACATCGCGTGATCTCGCGCTACTCCAGGCGCGTGTTCGAGAGCTACTGGACGGACGACAAGGACATCAGCCAGGACGACGTGATACGCGAAATCGTGCACGAGGTCGGGCTCGACGAGAAAGAATTCTTCACCAAGATCGCCTCCGACGAGTATAAGGCCAGGCTCCGCGACAACGTCGAGGAACTGATCGCGCGCGGCGGTTTTGGCTCGCCCACGATGTTCGTCGAGGGCTCCATGTTTTTCGGCAACGACCGGCTGCCACTGGTCGAGCACGAATTGGCAGTCGGAGTCGGCGGTGCCCTGGACCAGGGATCGGGCGGCTCAACCTAAGATTCAATCAGGATACGATGGCGCATTGGACGGAAGGTCAGGCACAAACGAACTTGCGCGACGACCTCGGGCCGCGCGAGGCAAAGGGTGTGCGTGCGTTCGTCGCGATCCGCATGAACGAGCAGGTCGAGGACTCCGTCGCCAAAACGATTGACGAGTTGAAGCATCCGCATGACGGCGTCCGATGGGTGCCGCGCGCCAATCTGCACATCACGCTAAAGTTCCTTGGACCGGCAGTCGATTCGCATCGCTTGCAGCGCCTCACCGCGGGACTTCATCAGCTGGCGACCAGGACGGCGCCGTTCGAGGTCGCCGCGACTGGAATTGGCGCGTTCCCTGACCTCGAGCATCCGCGCGCGATTTGGGTCGGCTTGCATAGCGTGCAATCGGGCGCGCTCGCTGCTCTTGCAGCCCGGCTGGAGACGATCGCGGCTGAGTATGGATTCGAGCGTGAGAAGCGGCGATGGAGCGGCCATCTGACGATAGGCCGCGTTCGCGACGAGCCGATCAACGGCGCAATCCACGAAGCGTTGCGAGCGGCGCGGGACCGCGAGTTCGGCGTCTCGAAGATCGAATCGATCACGCTGTATCGCAGCCATCTCGGCCCCGCCGCGGCCAGCTACGAGGCGCTCGCAACATTCCTGTTCCAGCCGCGCTAGCTGCGGCAGGACCTTGATCGATTATCCCAAATATGGGATAGCATGAGCGCGGATCCTGTTAGACACAAACCCCTGGATTTCGTCGGGAGTTCGCGCGATGACCTGCGAAAGTTTCCAAAAGAAGTCAGGATCGTGATGGGAACAGCTCTGAACTCGGCACAACTTGGCGGAAAGCATCCAGCGGCGAAGCCGTTGAAGGGTTTTGGTGGCGCGGGGGTTTTGGAGATCGTCGACGATTTCGACGGGGAGACATATCGGGCCGTCTATACGGTGAAGTTCGCCAACGTCGTTTATGTCCTTCATGCTTTCCAGAAGAAATCTCGAAAGCGAATCGAAACGCCAAAGAACGAGATCGATCTGATACGGCGGCGCTACAAGTTCGCAGAAGCGGCGCATAAGGCATCGACAACCGCGAGATAATGAGGGAGTACCTTGATGCGTATGACCAAGGGCAGCGGCAATGTTTTTCGAGACCTCGGACTTCCCGATGCGGACCTCCTTCAGGCAAAGGCT
This sequence comes from uncultured delta proteobacterium, assembly GCA_963733715.1. Classification (GTDB taxonomy): domain Bacteria; phylum Desulfobacterota; class Binatia; order Binatales; family Binataceae; genus Binatus. Next base: position 6,930 of record CAVTEN010000011.1, on the reverse strand, counting down.
GATCTCGTGCACCGCATCTCGGTCGTTATCGGCAAGCGTGGGCTGACGCAGATACAGGCGGCAGACGTGCTCGGGATCAGCCAACCCAAGATCTCGGCTCTGCTGCATGGTCGGCTCGAAGGGTTTTCGATGGATCGGTTGGTTCGATTCCTGATCTCGCTGGATCAGGATGTGAAGATCAGCGTGCGGTCCAAGGTGAGAGCGCGTCCCGTGGTCAAAGTTGCCTGAGCTTTTGGAATGCGGTGACAAATTGTCAATATTTGTTCCTTTCGTAACACCAACGTCGGTTGTCCACACCCCTGTTGACAGGGACCGCGGCACAGATAGAGCTATCGACGTGAGTTTGTGGCAAGATTCGCAGCGCAATTAATAAATCACACACGTGAGCAAAAGCGATGGCGATAGAGATCAAAAGTAAAGCGCTCGACCTGGCGCTCAGCCAAATCGAGAAACAATTCGGCAAGGGTTCGATCATGAAGCTCGGCGAGCAGGCGATTTCCGCCGATATCGCGGTGGTGCCGACCGGATCGCTCGGACTTGATGTCGCGCTGGGCGTCGGCGGATTGCCGCGCGGACGCGTGGTCGAAATCTACGGCCCGGAATCCTCGGGCAAGACCACCCTGGCGCTGGAATGTATCGCGGAAGCGCAGAAGATGGGCGGGACGTGCGCGTTTATCGACGCCGAACACGCGCTCGACGCCGCCTACGCGCGCAAGCTCGGGGTCAAGGTCGAGGACCTGCTTATCTCGCAGCCCGACAACGGCGAGCAGGCGCTCGAAATCACCGAGACTCTCGTGCAATCGGGAGCGATCGACGTGCTGGTGATCGATTCGGTGGCGGCGCTCGTGCCGCGCGCGGAAATCGAAGGCGAGATGGGCGAGCCGCAGATGGGTCTCCAGGCCCGCCTGATGTCGCAGGCGCTGCGCAAGCTCACCTCGATCATATCGCGCTCGCGCACCATCGTCATTTTTATCAACCAGATCCGAATGAAGATTGGCGTGATGTTCGGTAACCCGGAAACTACCACCGGCGGCAACGCGCTCAAGTTTTATTCGTCGGTTCGAATCGACATCCGGCGAATCGGCACGATCAAGAATGCGACCGAAGTGATCGGCTCGCGCACCAAGGTCAAAGTGGTGAAGAACAAGGTCGCGCCGCCCTTTCGCGAGGCCGAGTTCGACATCCTCTACGGCACCGGCATTTCAAAGGAAGGCGAGCTGGTCGACATGGCCAGCGAGCACAACATCATCGAGAAGCTCGGCGCGTGGTACTCGTACGGCGGCGAACGAATCGGCCAGGGCCGCGAGAACGCGCGCGACCTGCTCAAGGCAAATCCAAAGCTAGCCGAGGAAATCGAAGCCAAGGTGCGCGAGAAGCTCGCAGCCAAGCCAGTCGCACTCCCCCCAGAGGCCGCCGTCGAGGAGCCGGAAGAAGCACCCGCACCCGCACAATCGCCAAAGAAAAAAGGGTAACTAATCGTATGCGAAACCCGCGGTGGGTTTCACGCTTCCTTCGGCAGGGGTGACCCCTGCACCCAGTGATAGTCGCGAAATGGCGAGGACGCCACTTCGCTCTCAGGTTCTTTTCCTGTGTCATTCAGTTCTTGTGTCATTCAGAGCGAAGCGAAGAATCCCGGCTCTTTCCTAACCCACCCCTTTGGAAGAGGTTGTCAGTGATCCTCACATCCCAATATGAAAGTGCGCGAGGATCGCCGGCCCGTTCTGCGACAGGATTCGCGATAGCGCGAACAGCAGCCCGAAGAACGCGCCGAACAGCCCGCCGTTGACGCGAATCCAGTCCAGATGCGTCCGTGTCTTCGACTCGATCTGAATCCTGATCTGATCGTCAGACAGCCGCGCCAGGTTCTCGCGCACCATATGCGTAATCTGCCCGCGGCTTGCTTCTACCGTCCTGCGCACCAGGTTGTCGATCAGCTTTTGCGCAAATTGATTCGCATAGCTGTCGCGTTCGTGAAGCTGAGCCCCCAGCTCGTGAATCGCGCTTTCGATCGTGTCGCGCAGCTCAGGATCGTTCTGCAGCTCGGGCAGGCGTTTGCGCAGATTCGCCGCGATACGCGAACCGATCGACTCCGCGCCGAACCGGCCCATCACGGCGTAGATTCGCGTGACCGTCTTGGGCAGCATCCGCTTCAGAACTTTCTCCAGGCGATCGCGTTTCTCGGGCGATTCGAGGTAGTCGATCGCATTGCTGATTAACCGCTCGAGCCCCGCCTGCCCCAGGATGTCGTTGAGCTTCAGCTCCTGCAGATAGGTGCCGAGCCGCCGCACGAGATCCATGTCGCTCAGCTTGCGCCCGATCATTTGCGGCGTGAGCCATTCGTTTTCAATCGTCGCTGCGATTCCGTCGACCAGCTTCTCGCGATTACGCGGCAGCACGCCCGAGTTTGGCAAGTACCATCGCCGCTCGAAGATCATTTTGAGCGCGATATAATCGCAGAGCCCGCCTATCAGGGCCGCCTCCGCCATCGAGACCGCAATCCCGGACGCGGTCTTGAAATGCGTGAACATAAGGGCTGCGAGGCTGACGAGGTAGATGAAGAACGAAAACGCCAGGGTCAAATCGCCCTTGTGCATGAGAAAAAAATTGGTGAAGGAGAAAGGCTCGCGGGTGCGCGTCGACGCGTCGATACTGATGTCCATAAGATCCAGTCTGTCCGACGCATCGCGTCGGGCCAACTGGTCACCGCAGTCGAAACCCTGCTTCTATTTCTTAACACTGGGTGCAGGGGTCACCCCTGCCCAGGGAGGTGCGGAACCCACGGTGGGTTCCGCATTCAATTGAGTGATTTGCCCTTCCCCAGATACAATCTGAATCACACATGCGCTGGACCACTGCAAAAATTCGCCAATCGTTTCTCGATTTCTTCGCCGCGCGCGGTCATACGATCGTGCCGTCTGCCTCGCTGATTCCCAAGGGCGACCCCACCCTGCTCTTCACCAACGCCGGGATGGTGCAATTCAAGGATTATTTTCTGGGAGTGCGCACGCCACAGCACCTGCGCGTCGTAGACGTTCAGAAGTGCCTGCGCATTTCGGGCAAGCATAACGATCTCGAAGCGGTCGGCCGCGACACTTACCATCACACTTTTTTCGAGATGCTCGGCAACTGGTCGTTCGGCGACTATTACAAGGAAGAAGCGATTCGATGGCATTGGGAGCTCATCACCAAGGTCTGGGAAATCGATCCGAAGCTGCTCTACGCGACCGTTCATAAGGACGACAAAGAGTCCGAGGACATCTGGCTGAAGCTCGGAGTCCTTCCACCAGAACGGATTCTGCAATTCGGCGACAAGGATAATTTCTGGGAGATGGGCGAGACCGGGCCATGCGGTCCATGCTCGGAAATCAGCATCGACCGCGGCGAAGCTGCCTGTAATCCTGAAAAAAATCACCCAGGCCAGAAATGCTTCGTGAACGTCGACGGATGCGAACGATTCATCGAGATGGGCAACCTGGTTTTCATCCAGTACAACCGCGACGCTTCAGGCAAGCTGAATCCGCTGGCGAAAAAGCACGTCGATACCGGGTCGGGGCTCGAGCGTATCGCGGCGGCGATGCAGAGTATCGAGACGGGCAGGATTCTTGGGAACTACGAGACCGATCTATTCCAGACGATCATCAAAAAAATTGAGATCGCCGCAAAGGAACTCGGCGATGGCTGCCCGTACGGCAAAAGCGTCGAGAGCGACATCTCTTATCGCGCGATTGCGGATCATGCGCGCACGATGACCTTCCTCATCGCCGACGGCGTGACGCCCGGCAACACCGATCGCGAGTACGTACTGCGGCGAATCATTCGGCGCGCCGCGCGTCACGGACGCTATCTTGGAATCCATCGCCCGTTCCTCGCGATGGCGCATGCGGGCGTCGTCGAGGCGATGGGCGACGCGTATCCGGAGATAAAAGAGGCAGCAGCAAAGACTGCCGAAGTGATTACGCAGGAAGAATCCCGCTTCGGCGAGACTCTCGATCGCGGACTCGAACTGATCGACACCGAGCTCGCACGCATCGAGAAGAGCGGCGAGCGCACGCTGCCGGGCGAGGTCGCGTTCAAGCTCTACGACACGTATGGATTTCCCCTCGATCTGACAGAGGACGTCCTGCGCAATCATTCGATTGAGGTCGACGTCGCGGGCTTCAACCGCCTGATGGACGAGCAGAAGGAACGCGGACGCGCCGCGCGCAAAGACGACGCGGTCGCGCCAGAAATCAGTCTCGGCGCGGGCACTGCGTCGCGCTTCGTCGGCTACCACACTTACGAAGGCGAGTCCGAGGTGCTCGCGGCGGGAGGCAAGGACGGCGATCAGGTTGCGGTCGTCGTCGCAGAGACGCCCTTCTATCCCGAGGGCGGCGGGCAAATCGGAGATCGCGGCGTAATCGAAACCGCGTCTGGCGCATTGCTCGAAGTATCGGACACGCGCAAGGCTGAAGGTTCGATCGTTCACCTCGGACGCATTCTGCGCGGCGACGCCGGCGACTTCGCACGCGGCGCGCGCGTCAAGCTCAAGGTCGATCGCCTCCGGCGCGATGCCGCGATGCTCAATCATTCCGCGACTCACATCCTGCATTACGCGCTGCGCGATGTCCTCGGCAGTTCGGTGCATCAGGCGGGCTCGCTCGTCGATCCCGACAAGCTGCGCTTCGACTTCGCTCATCAAGGTCCCGTCAAAGACGACGCGCTCGCGACCATCGAGGAAGAAATCAACGCGCGCATCCGCGAGAACGCCGAAGTGACGGTCGAGGAGATGGCGTACGACGACGCAATCAAAGCCGGCGCGCTCGCATTCTTCGGCGACAAGTACGGTGACCGCGTGCGCGTAGTGAGGATGGGCGATTTTTCGGTCGAGCTATGCGGCGGAACGCACATCTCGCGCACCGGCGACGTCGGGATGTTCAAACTCGAAGCCGAATCGGGAGTCGCGGCAGGAGTGCGTCGAATCGAAGCAGTGACAGGTCAGGGCGCGCTCGAAACAATCCGAAAGCGCGAAAAAATTCTCGAAGAGATCGGCGCTCAGCTCGGCGCGCGCGATGGCGCAGCAGTCGAGCGTCTCGAAAAACTCCTCGCGCGCGAAAAAGATCTCGAGAAAAAACTACGCGCGATGGAGCAGAAACTGGCTTCAGGAGCCGGCGGCGCAGCCGACGAGGAAACCGTGCGCGAAGTCGGCGGCATCAAGATCGTGACGCGCAAGCTCGACGGCGTTGATCCGCGCACGATGCGCGAAATCGCCGATCGGATGCGTCAAAAGCACGGCTCCGCCGTTGTCGCGCTAGGCTCCGACCTCGGCGATGGCAAGGTCGCGCTGCTGGTCGCGGTGACGCCGGACCTGACATCGAAAATCAAAGCCGGCGACATCATCAAAAATATCGCGCCAATCGTCGGCGGCACCGGCGGCGGCCGCCCCGACCTCGCCCAAGCCGGCGGCCGCGACGCCTCGAAGCTGGACGAAGCCCTGGCCAAAGTCGCGACGCTGGTGTCGTAACTTTCTTATTCCCTCGCCCCACGTGGGGAGAGGGTGAGGGTGAGGGACACTTGTGCGGCGCGATTGTCCGTTGCGCCGAACATTCTGAATCTCGCGCAGAACTGAAGAATTTTGGTCCCTCACCCGCCCCTCGAAGACGAGCGTCGGCCTTGTATGTTGCGGTCAGAGTCCGAAGATGGAGTAGGACGAGGGCGCGGCAGGCCGATTCGGCCTGGGTCGATAGAGACCGTGGGAGAGCGTGGTCGCCGCGCCCATAACTCCGGCCAGGAGCCCGAACAGTCGCTGGGGCGGCGCACGGCGCAGAGCCCGAATCGCGCAAGGATGGGCGGCGCCGGAACCAGTGGAGGCGGTAGGATGGAAGCAGCGGTGGTGGTTGGAATCGATGTGAGCAAGCGCACGCTGGAAGTAGCGTTGTCCAGTGGCGGCGGCTTCAGCGTTGCGAACAACGAAGACGGGATCGGCGAGCTGCTGGTGCGGCTGCGGCAAAGCGGCGCCGCGCTGGTAGTGCTGGAAGCCTCGGGTGGATATGAGAGCCCAGCCTATCTGGCGCTGTGGGAGGCCGGGGTGCCGACCGCGCTAATCAATCCGCCGATGCCTATCACTTCGCCCAAGCCAATCGGCAATTGGCTAAAACCGATCAGCTCGATGCGCGCGGGTTATGTGAGTTTGGCTTGCGCATGCAGCCCGAACCGTTGCCTCCGCCGGAGGCGGCGGATGAAGAACTCAAAGCCCTGGCCGTGCGCCGGCGCCAAGTAGTCAAGATGCTGGCGGCGGAGCGCACCCGGGTGCAGCAGGCGCCGCGCTCAGTGCGGTCCAGCGTCAAGCGCATCGTCCGGGCGCTGGAGCGCGAGCTCGGTGCGGTCGACCATCAGATCGAACAACGCCTGCGGGACAATCCGCGCCTGGCGCACCGCTGCGCGCAACTCGAACAGGTGCCGGGACTGGGGCCGGTGACCGGCGCGATCCTGGTCAGCCGGTTGCCCGAGCTGGGTCTGCTCGGGCCCAAGCAGATCGCGGCGCTGGTCGGAGTCGCACCGTATGACCATCAAAGCGGTGAGTGGCGCGGGCGCAGCTCGATCTTCGGCGGCCGCGCCGAGGTGCGCAGCGCCCTGTATATGGCCACCCTGTCCGCGATTCGCTGTAACCCGGTGTTGCGCAGCTTTTATCGCCGGCTGCGGGCGGCAGGTAAACCGGCCAAGGTCGCCATCATCGCAGCCATGCGCAAACTGCTGGTCATCCTCAACGCGATGCTCAAAACCAACTCGCCCTGGAGGCCTCCATGCGCAATCACCGTCTAGCTAACCGGTTGTCCACAAGTCCACAGGCGGGGTCCTTCCCTGGACCCCACAGCCTGTGGACCCTGTGGGCAACCCGCTTACCTTGACTGCCAACACAGTCGCTCTCCCCACTGGGGGCGAGGCAAGACGGGG
>CAVTEN010000010.1:0-107823 GCA_963733715.1 uncultured delta proteobacterium | reverse complement strand
GCACGACCGCGGTGCGCTTTCGCTCCAGCTATTTTCCATTCACCGAGCCGAGCGCCGAGCTCGACATGCATTGCCTGCTATGCGACGGCGCGGGATGCCCGGTCTGCAAGTATTCCGGATGGACCGAAGTGCTCGGCTGCGGAATGATCCATCCGAACGTGATGCGCGCGGTCGAGTACGATCCCGACGAATTCCAGGGCTTCGCATTCGGCATGGGCGTCGAGCGCACCGGCCTGCTGAAGCTCGGCGTCGACGACATGCGCCTGTTCTTCGAGAACGACCTTCGCTTCCTGAGCCAGTTCCCGGCGCTGAGCGGAGGTGTGAGATGAAGCTGCCGCTCAGTTGGATGCGCGACTTCGTCAGCATCGACGCGCCGGTCGAGGAGATTTCGCGGCGCCTAAGTTTCGCGGGATTGGTGGTCGAGAACGTCGAGAAGCTCACTCCAGGATTCGCGGGCGTGTTCGCGGCGCGCGTCGTCAACGTCGAGAAGCATCCCAACGCGGACCGGCTGAATCTGGTCGAGGTGGATGCGGGCACTAAAGGCCAGTTCAAAGTAGTGTGCGGCGCGCCCAACGTGAAGGCTGGCATGATCGCACCGCTCGCGCTCGTTGGCGCGCAGCTTGGCAAGGAGCCGCCGCTGGAGGCAGCCGTAATTCGCGGCGTGCAGTCGGAGGGCATGCTCTGTTCGGAGCGCGAGCTCGGCCTCTCGCAGGATCACGCGGGAATTCTCGCGCTCGGCACTGACGCGCCACTCGGCGGCGAAGTGGCCGCGTATTTGCACCTCGACGACGTCGTGCTCGACGTCGAAATAACGCCGAATCGTGGAGATTGCCTGTCGATTCTCGGCCTCGCGCGCGAGGTCGCCGCACTGTTCGGCGGAAGATTGCGCGCGCCTCGGTTGCGCGCGGCGCATTCGGCCGGATCTTCCGACAGCGCGCAGTTTTCTATTTCGGTTGCGATCGACGCGCCCGATCTGTGCCCGAGATACGCCGCGCTCGCGATGACCGGAATCAAAATCGGACCTTCGCCAGCATGGCTGAAGCGCCGGCTCGAGCTATGCGGGATGCGCGCGCTGAACAACGTCGTCGACGCGACCAACTACGTCATGCTCGAGCTCGGACAGCCGTTGCATGCATTCGACTACGGAAAAATCGCGGAGGGCAAGATCGTCGTGCGACGTGCGGGCGAGACGCGTGAGTTCGTCACGCTCGACAACATTACCCGCACGCTCGATCCGAACGATCTGCTGATCGCCGACAATAACAAGCCGCTCGCAATCGCGGGCGTGATGGGCGGTCTCAACTCCGAAGTCAGCGATTCGACCACGACGATTCTGCTCGAGAGTGCGTACTTCGAGCCTATGACCGTCGCGCGCACGGCTCGGCGCCTCGGTCTTCGCAGCGAGGCCAGTTACCGCTTCGAACGCGGCATCGATCGCGCAGGCCAGGTCGGTGCGCTGATTCGAGCCGCGGAACTGATCCGCAAAATCGCGCGCGGCCGCGAGGCGTCGCCAATCGCGGACTTCGAGCCGCGCAAGGCCGAACCGCGCGAGATTGCGCTCGACCTCGGCGCGATGGAATCGCTGCTCGGCGCTTCGATCCCGCCGGGCGTCGCGCGGAGCCGCCTCAAATCGCTCGGCGCCCAAGTGAGTACTCGCGGCAAGGGCGTGCTCGCAGTAGTGCCGCCATCGTTCCGCTCCGACCTGGTCGAGCAGGCCGACCTTGTCGAGGAAGTCGCACGTCTGGGCGGTCTCGAAGACATTCCAGCTCGGTTGCCGGAGCGCGTGAGTGCACTTGCTCCGGTGAATCGCGAGCGCGAGTTTATCAGGGGCACGCGCGAGGTGATGCTCGGATGCGGCCTGACCGAGGCCGCGACCATCGCGTTCATCGCGCCTGCCGACAACCAGCGCTTTTCAGGAATCCGGACCGCGACGCGTCCCGTCAAAGTGACGAACCCGTTGTCGGCGGAACTCAGCGAGCTGCGCGTCAGCCTGATGCCGGGGCTCGTCACCGCGCTCAGGTTCAATCTGAACCGCGAGGCGCGCGCCTTCCACGCATTCGAAATCGGCAAGGCGTTCCGCATGGACGGCGACATCGCGACCGAGCACAATCATCTCGCCGCCGTCAGCTACGGGCCTTACGCGTTGTCCGCGATCGGCGAGCACAGCGTCGCGGCAGGATTCTTTACGATCAAGGGAATCCTCGAGACGTACTTCGACGCGATCGGAATTTCGCCGCGCGTCGCGTTCAAGGCGATCGAGCCGGCCGACGCCCCATTCCTGCATCCCGGGCGCAGCGCTATCATTACGTTGGATAATGCGCCAATCGGTTTGATCGGCGAGCTGCATCCGGCCGAAGCGATGCGGCTTGATTTGAACGAAGCATGCGCGGTCTACGAACTTGACTTGAGTAGTCTCATTTCTTATGGTTTCTCGCCGCGCAAAACTTTCCAGCCGCCGCCAAAATTTCCCGCTATCAGGCGCGATTTGGCGTTGGTGCTGGATCGGAATTTCCCGGCGGATATGGTAATCAAGACTGTTCGCGAATGCGGCGCGTCGCTGCTGGAAAGCGTCGAGGTGTTCGACGTGTACGAGGGGACAGCGGTGGCGGCCGGAAAGAAGAGTGTGGCTCTGGCTTGTCGTTACCGGGCAAAGGATCGCACGCTGACTGATGAGGAGGTGAACCGCATTCACGCAGTGCTGGTCGAGCAGGCGCGGATGCGATTAGGGGCGGAGTTGCGGCAGTAACAGCGTGCCTAACGCGAGTGGGTGGGGATCGTTACGCCGCAGGGCATGACTAAAGCCGATCTTGTAGATCTGATCTACGAGCGGGTAGGCTCCTCGAAGAAGGAAGCCTGTGACGTGGTCGAAGCGGTTTTCGCGATCATCAGGGATTCGTTGCGCCAAGGTCAGAAAGTGAAAATTTCCGGCTTTGGCACTTTTCTCGTCAATCAGAAACATGCGCGCCGCGGGCGCAATCCGCAGACCGGAGAGCCGATCACTATCGACTCGCGCCGAGTGCTGTCCTTCAAGCCGAGCCAGGTGTTGAAGGAGCGGGTCAACAACGGCTCCAAGCCGGGGGAATGACGCCGATGCCGCGCCAGCGCCCGCCATCAGTTCGGCGGCGAAAACCTGCCCCGCAAAAGCCTGCAACAATTTCCGCGATTCCCGAGCGCGGTCTGAAGATCGGCGAAGCGGCGCGAGCGCTCGGCGTCGAGACCTACGTGCTGCGCTTCTGGGAAACCCAGTTCCCTTTCCTGAAACCCAGGCACACCCGCACCAAGCATCGCTTCTACCAGGAAAAAGACCTCGACGTTCTGCGCCTCATCAAGCGCCTGTTGCACGACGAGGGATTCACCATTGTCGGCGCCAACAAGCACATCAAGGAATTCGGCATCGACACCCTGATGACCGGCAAGCCGGTCGCGAAGCCCGCGCCGACGGCGTCAGCAGAGCGCGCGTCGTCGCAGTCTCCAGGAATCGACGGCCAAGCCCGCCGCGTACTAAATGAGGTCCGCCGCGACCTCGAATCAATCCACAAAATTCTGGAAGACTAAACTCAGTTCGCTGGCGCGAAAGGAGGTCGTTTTCATGCAGGTTCGTCCTATCAATCCCCAGACGTGGCTCGGCGCCTTTAACATCAATCAGGCAATTGAGGTGACGGCCGGCCAGCGGGTGCTTTACGTGTCCGGTCAGACCTCGAACGACGCAAACGGCGCCCCGATGCATCCGGGCGATCTGGTCGCGCAATTCAAGCTCGCCTGGAAAAATCTGATCGAGGTGCTCGCCGCCGCGAACATGAACCCCGGGAACATCGTGCGGCTAAACTTCTACACCACGGATGTCGATGGCTTCATGGCGAAAGCCGGCGAGATGGTGCCGATCTTTGCAGAGGCAGGATGCAAACCGGTAAGCACGCTCCTGGGCGTCACCCGCCTCTTCGACCCGAGCATCATGATCGAGATTGAAGCAACCGCAGTAAGCGTAATGTGATGCTCCTCCGACTTTCTTTTTTTTGTGTCATCCCGAGCGTAGCCGAGGGACCCCGGATCTTTTACGGTGCAAGGAACGTCGACTTACCTGGGGCACGCGGAGCCGAGCTGCCCCGAGTTCCTCGCATCACTCAGAACTCAAATCATTCCACGCTGGATTCATCGACTCGATCAGCTTAATTTTCTTGGCGCGCGTCCAATTCTTCAGTTGCTTTTCGCGTGAGATAGCCGCGGCAGGATCCCCAAATTCTTCGAACCACACCAGCTGATTAACACGATATGTAGCTGTGAACCCAGGAATCTCCTTCAGACGATGTTCGCTCATGCGCCGAGCCAAGTCGTTCGTAACCCCAATGTAGATCGTGCGCGAGGGACTCGCGACGATGTACACGAAATAGGAGGAGCCTGGTGGCCGCATTCTACTCGCTGACTATATTGGATTCGGAGCGACTAGGCTCCGCGTGCCCCGGATGAAGTCGATGTTCCTTGAATCGTAAAAGATCCGGGGTCCCTCGGCTACGCTCGGGATGACACAAAGAAAAGGACGATGCTTCGCGTGCCGCTACGTCTCGACGCGCGCGAACAGAATCGAAAAACTAGTCGGCGGCGCGTTCCTGCGAGGCCAACTGCGCGCGCGCGGGCTTGCTTGATGCTGCCGCGACTCCCACTGTCGAAGGCTGGCGGATCAGCACGCCGAGTGGCGCCAGGTTCAATTCGGTGGCGCATTCCTCGGTCGCGCGATGCGCGATGCGTCCTGCCTCGACCATCTTCACTGCGATGCAGACGCCGCCGGCCATTGTGAGCGCGCCCAGGCCGAGCGCAATTTCAGGTAGTCCTGCGATTGCCGCAACCGCCGCGCTCAATCCGCCCGCCGCCAGCGCCATCGTCGAGATTCGCGTGAACTTTATTCGCGCGAGCACGTGATTGGTAACTTTGCCGGCCTCGTGCTCTTCGTCGGCCGTCTTCAGCTCGATTCGCGTCCACGGATTCGGCCGCACTTCCAGGTCGTAGTCGTTCCAGCCGGTGTCGACCACTGCGCCATGCCCGCTGCGCGCGAACAGCTTCAGCATCTTGTCCATCAGGCGGTCACGCGCGATGCTCTCGTTGTTCCAGTAGTCCAGCCGGATTGTACGCCGGAGCCAGTTGATCGTCGCGCGCTGACGTACGACGTCTGCACCCTCGCGTCCGGTCAGGGCTTTCGCCCGTGTTTTGTAGCGCGTCATCGTTCGCACCATCGGCCCCGTGTAAGCGAGATACGCGATCAGAAGTCGCGCGGTGAAACTCTCGTGAGATTTTCCGAGCGGCGCATGGAACGCATAGTAGAGCGCCCAAATCGGTCCCAGCGCCAGCATCGCCGCCGCCGGAATTACAGACACGCCAAGCACGATCGACGCGACCATCGCGATTGCCGAGAGCACGGTCCACTCGACCGTCTGCGGCAGAACCTTGAGCAGCGTCAGGCCGGGATCGAACAGCGTCTGCGCACCCGCAGTCGCCGTCTTCCACAGCACGCGTTTGCGATTGCCGCCGGGAATAGTGCGCGCCAGACCTGGAATCGTGCCGCGCCATGCAATCTGTCCCATGATGTTGAAGCGCTCAGGATACTTCGGATACAGCATCGCCTCGGCGCGTCCGTAGCCGCGCTGCTGTCCGTAGTAAGCCTTCACCGTGTTGCGGCGGAAGTGCCACACGAACGCTGCCGGCGAGAATCCCAGCTTGAAGCCGGCGTCGATCATGCGCCAGCAAATATCAACGTCGTCACCCGCTGCCGTGAACTGCGAATCGAAGCCGCCAATGCTTGCGAGCGCCGCCTTCGAGAAGACCATGTTGCAGCCCGCCAGATGCTCCGCGCGATCCTCGGCGACCAGCACGTGGCACGGCGCGCCCGGCGATGCGGCGCAACTCGCTTCGATCCATCCGTCTTCGTGCGGCGCGTAGTTCGGTCCGCCGCATCCGTCGAAGTTGTTCTCGACAATCGAGCGCATCATCAGCGTCAGCCAATGCGGATCGACGACGCAATCTGAATCTGTGTATGCGATAAATTCGCCGCGCGCCGCATGCATTCCGACGTTGCGCGCTACGCTCAACCCCTTGTTGGGCTGGCGGATGAGCCGGAACTCCGGAAAGTCCATCGAGATATCGGCGGTGCTGTCGCGCGAGCCGTCATCGACAATGACGACCTCGAAATTCGGATAGTCCAGGCGCCGCAGTGACTCGAGACACGGACGCATCGTGCGTTCCGCGTTGTATGCGCAGATCACGACCGACACCATCGGCATCCTCGCCGCCGGCGGCGGGCAGGTACCGTTGAGCGTCACGAACGGCATCACATCCGACGCACGCATCATCCGCACGCCGAGCCAATCGTGAGACACCGGAGCAGGGACGGGCGGAGCAACTACGCCAGCGGCACCCGTGCCAAACGCCACTGCTACAGCCTCGTCCTGCCCCGGCGATGCGTCCCTGAATTCGATCATCACCGGCCGCGCTTCCGCGACGTTGTGCAACGCGACGACGAAATCACGAATCTCGAGCGGCGCGAGCGCAGGAATTTCCGCGTAGAGAAAATCTTCTTCCAATATCGAAAGTGCACGCGTTTCCGGGCGCACCTTTATTCCGACCATCGCCTCCGGCGCGCGGCCCTTGATAGTCTTCACGACGCTGCGAACCCGCCGCCGCACATTTTCGAGTCCGCCCGCACGCAATGCGTCCTGGCTGATCTCGCAATCGAGAACGTAGCCGACCAGCGCCGGATGCCTGCCGAAAATATTTGCCGTATGCGCAACTCGCGAGACGACCGACTTCCATCCGCGCCGGCTCGTCAGCTCATCCGTCGTGATTCTCAGCTCGATCATCGCGACCAGTCCCGACTGCGCCGCGATATCGAGGCACGGCTGCGACTGCGCCTCCGTCAGCACCAGGCCGGTCGTGTGCGACGTCTTTAGATCGTCGAGCCTCTTTCGTAGTTTGAGTTTCTGGCTGAAGTCGAGCGATCCGCTCACGTCGGTGAGGCGCATCGCTTTGAAAAAGAATTTCTGTCCTGCCCGAGAGAGGAACTTACCGTGTGAGGTGACGTGTTGAGTAGATTCGGAGTTGGTGAGCATCGAAGTGGGTTCCTCTTGATGAGGACCTCAATTGCCAGAGCCATGCCATGTGAAAACTCCAACAGTTGTGGGGCTTTTTCGGCCCACGCCCGACTTGCGCCAACCAATTGGGATGAGCGCTGTACGATTTGCGCCTCGCGTCGCCCTCGCGGCGGCGAGGAGTGAAATTCGCACGGTGCAAAATCAGGCGTATGCTCTACTAATGGACACGCTAGATTGGTTATTTTGCGAATGTTATACGTTCAATTGAAATAAATACTCTGAAATCTTCCCGCTGGGTTTTAATCGAAATGAAACTATCGCTCGCTTGTGGATGCTGCAGACCATCAAAGTCCAAGATGCACCGCGAAACGAACGACCCGCCTATCGAAGTTACCCCCGAAGAGTTGCAGGCGATAAGGCTACAGCTCGCTGAAATTGAACAGTCGCTATCGCGTCTCTGGGGCGAGACGATCTGGAGCCGCACGCCCGAGTGCATCCAGATTCGCGCTGAGGCAGCCGACCTGATCGACCGCCACTTCGACGGTATCGTCGCTCAGTGGGGAGAATCGATCGCCTACATCATCCACGGTCACTCGAAGTACGACCAGGATGGCCGCAAAGACAACATGGTCAATTCTCTTATCCGCTTCGTCGACCATCTGCGCGACCCCGACGACGTCTGCACCTACGTTTACCTGCGCCGGCATTGCCAGGAGGGGATGCTCGCGCGGGCCAAGCCCTCCCAGTTCAACGTCATCCACATCGCTCTCAAGCAAATCATTCTCAATCACGTAAAATCCACGATGACCGGTCCCTTGATGGAGCGGGTGCGCGATCTGATGGTCGCCGCCATCGACGAGCGGCGCCTGATGGTCTCGCAGTTCTACATCGAGTCGCGCGAACGGTTGATGCGTGAATCCGAAGAAAAGTATCGCAACACGATCGATCACGCGCCCGACCCGATGTACGAGATCGAGCCTCACACGTGGGTCGTGCTCGGGCTGAATGCGGCCGCCATACGGCTCCATCAAATGGAAACCGATCCGCAGTATCGCTGGGAAAACGTCGACACCCACAAGGAAGTTATCGGTCGTCCGGTCCCGGATTTGGTACCGCCGGAGCTGAGGCAAAGCGTTGTCGATAGCCTCGAGCAGGTTTTGCGCGATGGCTCCGCGCAGACCCAGGAATTCCCGATCGGCCCGCTTTTCTTCGACGTGAACTCCGCGCTCATCACCTACGGCAAGAAGCAATTCATCCAGATGATCCTTCGCGACGTTACCCAGCGGCGCGAGATGCTCGATTCGCTGCTCAAGGCCGAGCGACTGGCCGCGGCCGGCACCTTCGCGGCGGGTGTAGCGCACGAGGTGAACAATCCGCTCGCGTCGATCTCGTCGCTGGTTCAATCGATCCTGACCGGCGAGAACGATCCCGAGCGGCGTACCACGATGCACACCATCCTGTCGCAGATCACGCGCATCTCGAGCACGCTCAAGGATCTTGTGAATTTCGCGCGGCCCACTACTGCGCAACGCAAGCCGGTCGACGTCAACGGGCTCATCGCCGAGACGCTGCGGCTCATCACCTACAACAAGCGCTTCAGCGGGATTCGGGTTGAACCGATTCTCGCGCCCGATCTCCGGCGCGCATTTGCCGACGACAACGAAATTCAACAGGTCCTGCTCAACCTGCTCTTCAACGCGGCTGATGCGGCTCCGGCCGAAGGCGCCGTCATTAAAGTGATCACCGAGAACCAGCGGCCGGGGCAGGGCGCGGACAAAACGCGCCGGGTGTTTATCAAGGTCGTAGACAACGGCATCGGTATTCCGCGCGAGCATCTCGAGCGCGTCTTCGATCCATTTTTTACCACCAAGCCCGCGGGCGCCGGTGTCGGACTGGGACTCTCGCTTTGCCAGCGCATGATCCTGTCCAACCAGGGCACGATTCGCGTCGACAGCGAGGTCGGCCGCGGCACCGCGGTCACCATCACGTTGGGAGCAGCGGCCGAGGAAACAGCGCGCGCGCAGCAGGCCGCGGAAATGGCAGCATCCTGAAGAGCGTTCTATGAGCAACGACGCTTCTATGAACAACGACGCTTCATGGACCGCACAGGATCGTGGACCGTACCGGCTGCTGATCGTCGAAGACGAACCGTTGATGCGCTCGATTATCGTGCAGCTCGCACGCAGCGAGGGCTACGAGGTCATGGAAGCGCCAGCGGCGGAAGTCGCGCTGCATATCTTCGAAAAAGAAAAAATCGATCTCGCCATTCTCGACCTTAACCTGACCAGCGGCGGCAGCGGACTCGATCTGCTGCGCAAGATGCGCGAGCTCGATCCCGAGGTGATGGGCATAATCGTTACCGCCTACGCCAGCGTCGAGTCGGCGGTCGAGGCGCTGCACCAGGGCGCTTACGATTACATCACCAAGCCGTTCGCGAACGATCATCTGAAAAAAGTGATGCGCAATGCGCTCGAGGGCAAAGCGCTGTTCCGCGAGAACCGTTTTCTGCGCCAGGAACTGCGTGAGAAATATCGCTTCGAGAGTATCATCGGCAAAAGCGACGCGATCGAAAGCACCTTCCGCGTGATGGAAAAAGTCGCGCGCACCGACTCGAGCGTGTTGATCACCGGCGAGTCAGGCACCGGCAAGGAGCTGGTCGCGCGCGCGATTCATTTCAGCTCAGAGCGCGCCAACAACCGCTTCCTGCCGATCAATTGCGGCGCGCTGCCCGAAAATCTGCTCGAGAGCGAACTGTTCGGCTACAAACGCGGAGCGTTCACGGGCGCCGGGCAAGATAAAGTCGGACTGCTCAAGGCTGCAGACAAGGGCACTATCCTGCTCGACGAGATTGGTGAGCTGCCGCTCGCGCTGCAGGTCAAGCTGCTGCGCGCGTTGCAGGAGCGCGAGGCCTACCCGCTCGGCGCCAACGATCCGGTGGCGTTCGACGTCCGCGTGCTCTGCGCCACCAATAAAAATCTCGAGGCCGAGGTCAAAGCCGGCCGCTTCCGCGAGGAACTGCTCTATCGAATCAACGTCATCAACATCAATCTGCCCGCACTGCGCGAGCGCCAGGACGACATCCCACTCCTCGCGAATCATTTCCTGCGCAAGTATGAGAAGGCGCTGTCGCGGACCGCGATGCGCTTTTCAAAAGGCGCGATGCGCCTGATGCTCAATTATGCGTGGCCGGGCAATGTCCGCGAGCTCGAGAACACTGTCGAGCGCGCCGCGATTCTGGCGGAGACCGACGTAATCCATTCGCACGATTTACCCGACAAGCTGCGCAGCACGTCGCCCGTGATGGCGAGTATCGAGAACACCGGGATGACGCTCGAGGAGCTCGAGCGCGAGCATATCAAGCGCGTGCTGGACAAGGTCGAAAACGACAAGGTCAAAGCGGCGCAAGTGCTCGGGATTCATCTCTCGACGCTCTATCGAAAGGTCCAGCGCTACCATCTGGACGACGGCGCCCCGGTGCATCAGGAACCCGCACGCTCGGCGTGAGGGCGCGCCTCTTTTTCTCCGCCGCCGCTCTTCTCTTATCCGGTACCCCTTCCCGCGCTGCGTCTTCCCCTCTCCCTGCTAGGGAGAGGATCGAAGGTGAGGGTCCTTGTCCAGCGCGCGACTCTTTTCGCGCGCGATTCAAGATTCTGGTTCCGAGCGCTGCAAGAGGGCCCGCGGGACCCAGGGAATAACCGTTCCAATCCGCCGGTCAAGGATATACACTGAATGCAGCAACGGCCGCCTGCGGCTGGCCGGGAGAAAAATATGGACCTCTTTGCGCCAACTCATCTGCTGATCATTTTGCTGATCATTCTGGTAATTTTCGGGCCCAGCAAGCTCGGCGATGTCGGCGGCGCGATGGGCAAAGCGATTCGCGACTTCAAACGCGCGATGAACGAGCCCGACGACGTGGCCAAGACTGTAGCAAAGCCCGACGAAGCCAAAGCGACCACCGAAATCACAAAGCCCGACAAAATTTCCTGACCCGCCTTCGATCCGCCGAATTTCAGGATAGGTCCGCACAGCTTCGGGCATGCGGACAGCTCTCAAACGAATCGCGACTGCGCTTGGCTCCCTCAGCCCTGGAAGCAAGCTCCTGCTGCTATATGGGTTAGGTCTCGCTGCAGTTTATTTCTTGCCAACCGTGCGCCCGGTGCGCGCGTTCGCTCTGACTGCCGGCGTACTCGCCCTGATCGCGGGACTCCTGTGCGGAATGACGTTCTGGCATCGAGCACGCATCGAGATAGGACGCCGCAAACTCAGGTACCGCAATCTGCGCAGAATAGCCGGACTCGCGACAGCAGCCGGAATCTCGCTCTTCGTGGTGAACTATTTCGCCGGGCGAGCAACATCCAGCTCGCAGTCGGCATCGCTGCCGAAGGAAGTCGAGTGGTCCATCATGTTCCCGCCGCTGGTAGTTCGCTCGGGAGTGATTTACATGGAGCCGAACGTCGCCGCTCCGCTCCCCGAATGGCGACCGATGGAACTGGAGAAGGGGACGACCTTCGACTCAAAGAGCGCCTGCGAAAATGCTCGGTCAAACATGAAACTGAAAACAAAAGACTTGCTCGTAGGCGCTCCGTCCGATCTCGCCAAACGGCCGCTGGAGAAGACCGAGACGGCGGGAAAATGGGTTCTCGCCCTGGAAGTCAATCAGTCGCGATGCATCGCGAACGACGATCCCGGGTTAACCAGCAAATAGCCTCGAACCCCGCGGACAAACGATGAAACGATACATCCTCACCGGCACGCCCGGATGCGGGAAAACCTCGATCATCCGATCGCTGGAAGTCGAGGGTTACGTGGTCGTCGAGGAAGCTGCCACCGACGTGATCGCTTTACGCCAAGCGCAACGCATCGCTGAACCATGGACGCATCCATCTTTCATCGACGACATTGTCAATCTGCAGAAGCTTCGTCAGATGCGCATCGCTGAAATGGCAGGAGTGCAGTTCTATGACCGCTCCCCGCTATGCACCTATGCGCTCAGCGTCTGGCTCGGCTTTCCCATCTCGATAACTCTCGCCAATGAAATGGAACGAATAAGGAACGAGCAGATCTATCAAAAGCAGGTTTTCTTCATCGAGAACCTGGGATTCTGCGAGCCTTCCGCGGCAAGAAAAATCACCTTCGAAGACTCCTTAAAATTTG
Source organism: uncultured delta proteobacterium (assembly GCA_963733715.1). Taxonomy (GTDB): domain Bacteria; phylum Desulfobacterota; class Binatia; order Binatales; family Binataceae; genus Binatus. The sequence continues at coordinate 95,593 of CAVTEN010000010.1, read as the reverse complement.
AAAAAGTTCACGAGGAAAGCTACCGCTCCTTCGGCTACGAATGCATAAGAATCGCGCCTTCAGATCTGGCGGCTCGAGTCGAGCAAATAAGGCGCCATGTCCTGGCTACTTCATAGCTAGGCGGCGGGCGCGTTTGCTGCAGGGATCTGAAAACCTGATCGCGCGAGATAGCGGGCAGGGAATCGCCCGTTGAAAACGAATCCCAAAACCAGCAATGCCGTTGGCACCGCAAAACTTAGTAACGGCTTCGCCAGGTTGCCGCCGACTATCACACCTATCACGGCGAAGCCGATATTGACGGTCATCAATCCGCACCAGACCAGCGTCATCAGCAGATTGAGCCGGATGAAAACCGGATGCTCCCAGAATTCGCGCGGCGCATTTTCGCGGGCGTACGCCGTTGTGAACGGACGGCCGACGAGGACCGAGCTCCACGCGGTGAGCGCGAAGCATGACCAGATGACGACCGCGCTGTAAATCGGGAACATCGTCGAGCGCATGCCAACCATCAGGAATGCGCCGATCACGAAAATCGCCAGCGTGGTCCAGTCGATCAGTTTAATCGAGATGCCGCGCCGGACAAGGACCGCCAGATACACCAGGCAAAGAATCAGCCCGCCGCCCGTCGCCACGCGCCAATGATTGAAGCCGGAAGCAAAGCCGAAGACGATCCACGGCAGGAACCCCACGACGCCCGTTGGAATTCCCGAGTTTCTTTTTTGTTCCGCCACGATCCCGCCTTTGGTTCTCCAGACTACATCTTGGATTTCAGATTGGATACCGCGCCCGCGTTCAGGGATGAACGATTCAGCCTGACCCTCGCGGAACCCCAACACATGGTATGGAATTGGCTTTTTTGCCTGAACTCGATGCGTCAGAATTGCGCCTGACGTGAGACCCGTGCGCATCGTTCTCTGGATTGCCGTCGCCGCCCTCGGCGCGTCCGCGCTTGGCGTGCTCGCGCTCTCGCGCGGCGAGGAACCCAGCGTGCTGTGGTTCGTCGTCGCCGCGGTCTGCGTCTACTCGCTCGGGTACAGGTTCTACTCGCGCTTCATCGCCGATCGCGTGCTCGAACTCGACGATTCACACGTCACGCCGGCAATCCGCCTCAACAACGGCCGCGACTACGTGCCCACCCAAAAGTGGATCACCTTCGGCCATCACTTCGCCGCCATCGCCGGCCCCGGCCCACTCGTCGGCCCGGTCCTTGCCGCGCAGTTCGGCTACCTGCCCTCGACGCTGTGGATCATCATCGGCGCCGTGCTCGGCGGATGCGTCCAGGATTTCGTAATCCTCGGCTACTCGCTCAAGCGCGACGGCCGTTCGCTCGGCCGCATGGCCTCCGACGAAATCGGACCCGTCGCCGGTTTCACCGCGATGGTCGGCGTGCTGATGATCATGGTGATCCTGATCGCAGTGCTCGGCCTGGTCGTCGTCAATGCGATGAAGCACAGCGCGTGGGCGACTTCGACGGTTGCCGCGACGATTCCGATCGCGATGCTCGTCGGCGTCTACATGACGCATCTTCGCCCGGGACGCCTGGTCGAGGGCTCTGTCCTTGGCGTCGGCCTCGTGATGCTCGCGGTGTTCGGCGGCCGCTACGTCGGAGGCTGGAGTTTCGGTCACTACTTCGTCATGGAGGCGCCGGCACTGTCAGTCTGGATCATCGGCTATGGATTTCTCGCGTCGGTACTACCCATCTGGCTATTGCTCGCGCCGCGCGACTATCTTTCCGCGTTCATCAAGATTGGAACGATCGTCGCGCTCGCGCTTGGCATTGTCGCGATGCATCCGCCCGCGCTGATGCCGCCGCTGACGCAATTCACCAACGGCCTCGGCCCGGTCTTCGGCGGCAAGGTGTTCCCGTTCGCGTTCATCACGGTGGCTTGTGGAGCCATCTCGGGCTTCCATTCGCTAATCGCGTCCGGCACGACGCCTAAGATGCTCGAGCACGAACGCGATGCGCGGTTGATCGGGTACGGCGCGATGCTGATGGAATCCTTCGTCGCCGTGATGGCGATGATTGCGGCCGTGATGCTCCAGCCGGGCGTGTATTTTGCCATCAACAGCCCGGCCGGTGTGGTCGGCACCGGTCCGGCCGCGGCCGAAAAAATCAGCTCGTGGGGATACGCGGTCACCGACGCACACATGCAGGAGCTTGCCGCCGACGTCGGCGAGACTTCCTTGTATGCGCGCACGGGAGGCGCGCCCTCGCTGGCTGTTGGCATGGCGCACATTTTCGCGAGCTCGCTCGGCGGCAAGGCGGTGATGGCGCTGTGGTACCATTTCGCGATCATGTTCGAGGCGCTGTTTATCCTGAGCACGCTCGACGCCGGCACGCGCGTCGCGCGGTTCATGCTGCAGGACTTGCTCGGCCACATCTACGCCCCGTTCGGCAACAGCGCGTCGTACGTGAATATCGTGGCGACCTCGGCGCTGATCGTTTCGGCATGGGGCTACTTTCTATACTTCGGGACGATCGATCCGTTCGGCGGCATCAATTCGCTGTGGCCGCTGTTTGGAATCGCCAACCAGATGCTCGCGACGATCGCGCTATGCGTCGCGACCAGCGCGATGATTCGAGGCGGCAAGAGTCGCTACGCGTTCGTCACGCTGATTCCGCTGGTATGGCTGGTGGCAGTCACGATGACGGCGGGAATCGAGAAAATCTTCTCCGCGATGCCGAATGTCGGCTTCCTCTCGCACGCAGCGATGCTCGCAGTCGAGGCTGCAGCCCCGGGCGTCAGCGATGCGCGCGTGGCGGAAATCGGCAGGCTCATCTGGAACGATCGGATCGATGCCGCGATGACCGCATTCTTCATTGCGGTGGTGGCTATCGTGCTGGTGGATTCCACGCGCGTCTGGATCAGGTTGACGATCGGATCGGGCGGCGGCGCGCGCAACGCGCAGCAGGCGGCAGCATGATAGTAAATTCAACTGCGTCGCGAATTGCATCGCGCGTTCGACGTGCGGTCTCGACGCTCGCGCATGTAGCAGGCGCGATCGCGATTGAACTTGGGCGGCTCAACCGCGCGCGGATAGATTCAGCCGCGCTCGCGAGCATGCAACCGCGCGAAAGGCGCAAGGCGGTAAAGGCGGCGCTCGCGGCGCATCATCGTAACAGCTCGCGCTGCTGCTGATTTTCTCTAGGTAATCTTTCCGCCGCTTCTAGGTACTTTTCCCGATCGATCTAGGTGATTTTCCGATTCACCTTCGCTCGCCTTTGATGCAACGTGAGATGGCAGTTGGCGCGCATAGCTCGCAGAGAAAATTGGTTGCGCAGCGAAGCCTGCCAGGCATCGGAAAAAAGCGCTTGTTGAATCCGGCAAATAATGGTCACACGCGAGTCCCATCCGTTCGGTCGGACGCCGGAGACGGAATCGGTCCGAGAATGCCGGCGGCGCCATGGGAGCAGGGTCTTCACATGGAGGCGCTGGCCAATCTCGCGCACGAACTTCGCTCGCCGGTGCAGGCGATCCTCGGCTACCTCGACATCCTGCGCGATGAGTTGAGCGAAGAATTGGCCGGTCGTCACAAGCAGATTATCGATCGCATGAATGCCAATGCGTACGACCTGGCGCAGACGGTCGAAAACGTCATGGACTTTTCAGTCGCGGACGCGCTGGCGGAGCCTCCCTATGAAGAGGAAGTCCGTCCGCAGGATCTGATTGAAGACCTCGCACCGGCGCTCCAGGCTGCCAATGGCTCCAAGGGCTTGAACATCAGATTCGATCTGGAACGCGCACCCGCGATGTTCAGGGCACGGCGGCGGCCGATCAACGCGATCCTGCTGAACCTGGCGATCAACGCAATCAAGTTCACCGATCAAGGCAGCGTCACCATCGCGATTCGCCTAGTTGGATCGGCGCAACTCGGCTCCGCAGTCGAACTGGAAGTGCGTGACACGGGACCCGGTATCGATTCCGCGATGGTGGCGCAGGCGTTCACGCGATGCGCCCAGCTCTCGCACACCAGTATCCGCACTCACCGTGGAATGGGCTTGGGCCTCGCCGTCGTTCAGCGCAACGCGGAAGCAATCGGCGCAAAGATTATCGTCAAGAGCGAACTCCAGCAGGGCTCGTCCTTCCTCGTCATCGTTCCAATCGCGAATCAGTAGCGAACGCTCTTCCGAAACCTACCTGAGCGAAACCCTAAGGTGCAGGGGTTACCCCTGCCGAGGAAGCGTGAAATCCACGGTGGGTTTCACATTCAATCAGGTAGCGCGAAGTCGCGGCCTCGCTCAGCGGTAATGACGCATCAGGCCAACCACGACGCCGCGAATCGCCAGGTCGCCTTCGCCGACCATGATCGGTTGCATCGCGGAGTTCGCCGGCTGCAATCGGATCTGTCCGCCTGATTCCCGGTAGAACTTCTTGACGGTCGCCTCGTTGCCAATCAGCGCAACGACTGTCTCGCCATTGTCGGCACTGTCGCGCCCTTCGACGATTATGTAATCGCCGTCGCGGATGCCGTCTTCGATCATCGAATCGCCCTTCACGCGCAGGCAAAATGTATTGTCGCGACGGACGAAGTCATCTGGCACGCTGATCGTTTCGTCGTTCTCGACCGCCTCGATCGGCGCGCCCGCCGCGACGGTGCCGAGCAACCGGATCGTTGTGGGCGCTTCGCGCTTTTCCGACACCGCGACTTCGAGCGCTCTGCTATGATTGTGTTGCCGCTTGATGAAACCTTTTTGCTCGAGGTTGTGCAGATGCTTATGCACGGTGGCGAGCGACGACAGTCCGAAGTATTGGCCGACCTCGGCAAGCGTGGGTGCGTAGCCGTGTTCGCTGATATAGTCGTTCAAGTAGTCGATCAGTTGCTTCTGCCGCTTGGTCAGCGTCGCCATTCGCTTCTCCCCTCGCTATTCCTGACGGGGCTAGATGATGGCGAAAATCAGGCGAAGATGCAAGGGCCGAAGCTTCAAGGTTGAGGCAGCGGTTTCCCCGTCTCGACGCAGCGCATAATCTCGAAGACGACTTAGTCCGATGGCGAAACTGCGAATCCAATTCGAAAACGGTGACCCCGAAAAAGTCATCGAGTTCGATCCCGCCAAGGCGCCGTTTCATCATGACGGCAAGCCGGGCTCGATTCTCGACCTGATGCTGGGACACGGAATCCATCTCGAGCATGCGTGCGGCGGTAATTGCGCGTGCACCACCTGCCACGTGATCGTCAAGCAGGGATTCAACAAGCTCGGCGAGGCGAGCGAGCAGGAAGAGGACCTGCTCGACAAAGCGCCGGGGCTCACGCCGACGTCACGACTGGGATGCCAGGCCGTCATCGAGGATCCGAACGCGGAAATCGTCGTCGTGGTCCCGCGCTACACGATCAACCAGGTCAGCGAGGCGGCTGAGGAATGACGCCCGATCCGCCAGCTCCGGCCGCGAAGCGTTCGACGCTGAATGCGCGCGTCGAGAGGATTTTCGATCACGCGTCGGACACGCGGTCGCTTTTTCTCTCGCTCACCAGCGGCAAGCATCTGCGATTTATCCCCGGGCAGTTCATTTCGATAACAATTCCACTTGGCGATGAGACGCGATCGCGTCCGTACTCGATCGCGTCGGACCCTGAAGATCGCGGCCCGTTCGAGATTTGCTTCAATCGGGTCGAAGGCGGGCGCGGGGTGAATTGGCTGTTCGAGCGGCGCGTCGGCGACACGATCGATTTCAGCGGACCGTTCGGCGCTTTCACGATCGACCGCGCGCCCGAGGCGGAGTTGGGCTTTATTGCCGAAGGCACAGCGATCGCGCCGATACGCCCGATGCTGAAGCGGGCACTGGCGTCATCGTCAACGCCAGAAGATCCATTTGATTTATGCGGCGCCGGATCGCGATCACATCCTGTACGCCACCGACCTCGACGGGTTTGCGAAGACGGCGCCGAATTTTTCGTACGAGCCGGTGATCGCACCAGCAGAGAAGATTTACGATCGGCTGTTCGAGTTGGCGCAGGCGCGATGGGTCATTGGCGACGCCGATCGCGCTCGCCACCTCTATATCTGCGGCGTCGGCAAGGGCGTGATTCGACTCCGCGACCTGCTCCGCGGCGCAGGCTACGAGCGCCGCGCTGTGCACTACGAGCAGTGGTGACGCTCTTCGTTACTTCGCGAATGCCTTCCTGAGCGCCTCGGCGGACTCGTCAATCGCGAGCTTGCCCTTGTCGAGCGCCTCGTACATCGAAAAAAATCCGTGAATCATTCCTTCGTAGCGCGTGACTGTCACCGGAACGCCGGCGGCGCGCAGCTTCTCGCCGTAGCTCTCGCCCTCATCGCGCAGCGGATCGAATTCCGCCGTGATGATCAGCGCGGGCGGCAGTCCCTTGAAGCTCTTCGCCAGCGCGGGCGCGACGCGAGGATCTTTGCGGTCGTCAGCGCTGCGCAGGTAATGCTTCCAGAAATAAACGATGTCGTCCTTGGTCAGAAAGTAGTCGGTGAAATGTTTGTGCGAATAGGTGTCGAGCTCGGCCTCGGTCGCGGGATAGATCAGCAACTGGAACGCGATCTTCGGGCCGCCCGCATCGCGCGCAAGCTGTGAAATCACTGCGGACAGATTTCCGCCCGCGCTGTCGCCGCCGACCGCGAGCCGGTTTGCATCCGCATTTAATTCTTTGGCGTGCGCGGCGACCCACTTGGTCGCGGCAAAGCAATCTTCGACGCCGGCGGGAAATTTATTCTCGGGCGCGAGCCGGTAATCGACCGACACCGTCACGCATCCGGCCTTGTTGGTGAGTGCGCGGCATGGACCGTCGTGCGTATCGAGTCCGCAAATGACCCATCCGCCGCCGTGGAAAAATACCAGCACCGGAAACGGACCCGTCCCTGTTGGTGTATAGACTCGAATCGGAATCTCGCCGGCCGGGCCGGGAATTTTGCGATCCTCAACCTTGGCGACTTTTTCGGCTCGCTCCGGCGGCACTCGGAACATGCCGGCGGTCAAACGACGCGCGTCAGCCGGTTCGAGCGAATTCAACTTGGGTCCGTTAGCAGCGGCGAGTTGATCCATCAGGGCTTTTGCTTGCGGGTCGAGCGGCATAGATTTCCCTCCGAATGAAGTCGTCGCGAGTATTCGCGGCTATGATTTCTCTCTTAGACCGGAACGGTCTTCGGCTACAAGCGCCTCGCGCTATGGCGTGAACGCCGACAGCAGGCAGATCGCGCCTGGATGCCCATCGATTCGCACGCCGCGCGCAATCGCGCCCTCGCGCTCGAGTCGGCGCGCGGCGCCTTCGACCAGTGCCGGATCGATTCCGAGCAGCCGTGAGATCGCACGCTCGTTGCCGAAGGCCGCGGTCTCGAAATATTTGGCGACGATCGCATATGCAGCCTCCTTGCGTGTGAGCTTGCGGGCCTGTGCAATCGCGTCGGGCCATCGATGCTCCATCGTGTCCCACACGTAGCTGAACGGGTCGGCGCGCTCGTCCACTTTGAGGGCGAGAAATTTTTCCTGCAGCTCCGCCATCGCACGGTCGAAAACCGCGCGCCGCGAGGGTTGTGCGTGCCCGCTCGATAGCTTCAACACCCGAGTCTCGGCGGCGCCGCGTTTCGACAGCGCGTCCATCACCAGCTTGCCGCAATTCGACAATCCGCCGCGCATGTACAGCTTGCGATAACCGCCCGGCTCGATCCGAAGCCGAAGAAACGCACCGAGCATCTCGCGCGCGATAAAACTCGGACGTCGCGCAATCACTTTGCCGTAGTAAACCGCGCGGCGCTGCGGCAGCGAGTCCTTTATCCGCCACGTCATCCCAATCGCGTAGTCGTGCTGGATATGCTCAGGCATCGACGGTTCGCGCGTTCCTGCGATCGCCTCGCGCAGGCACGGCACGCCCATCCCGGCTGTAAACCCGGTGCAAAATCCGACCTCTTCGATGAACTTGAGCGCGCTCTTCTCGCCAGTCACGCGCCGCGACGCGACGCGCCTGAAGTGATGGTCACGATGACGCTCAAGCGCGTCGAGAATATTGGTCATCGGCGGCGATGGTACCGCTCGCGACGAGGTATGGTAAACCATCATCGTGCGGCGTGATGATCGTTACAAAACAAGCTATGCTTGAGGAAGCGGCGATCAGGAATGAAGACAAAGCAGAATAAGAAACAACCCGCGGCAGAAATAATTTTCTCCGTTGAGGAATCGCCTGAAGGTGGTTTCGAAGCGCACGCCTTGGGCCATTCGATTTTCACGGAGGCCGACACCGCCGAAGAGCTACGCGCGATGGTTCAAGACGCGGTCCGTTGCCATTTCGACGACGCTGACCGTCCTCGTGTAATTCGCAACCATCATCGGCACGAAGGACCGAGAGCAAAGTAGCGTCCTCGCAACTCTGCGCTTGACACTTTTTCACTGGGTGCAGGGGTCACCCCTGCCGCCCCGCGCGCAGCGGTCCTGATCTCTTTTGGAATTCCCTCGACGCAGTCCGCAAAGATCCTGCGGTAGTTGGTCTTCACCGCGAGTCCGCGCGTAATTCCTTCCAGTCCGACCAGAGCGCGAATCAGAAATACGCTGTGCGCGGGCGATTTGTAGAGCCGATTCACCAGCGCGAGTTCGCCGACCATCGCCGCTTTGCCGACAGTATCGTATTCGAGCGGATCGACGGCGCGATCGACTCGCATCGGCTCGAACAGGATATGGATGATCCGCACCATCGGCGCCGCGTCTTGATCGCGATCGAGGTAACCCAGTTTGACCATCGCGGCCGCGAGCGATTTGTCGTCGCCGCTCAGAATCGCGCGCGCTACTTGCACGTTGGCTTTGCGCACCGGTTCGGGGAAGCGCCGAATCGAACCGAAGTCGAGCACGCCCAGGCGCGGATGATGGCTCACCAGGTAATTGCCCGGATGAAAATCGGTGTGCAGCATTCCGAATTCGAGAATCTGCCGCCACGCGAACTCGTGAATCTTGGTAGCGACCCATTCGCGCAGCTCAGCATCGACCGCGGGTCCCATCACGTCCGCCAGCGGATAGCCATCGACGTACGTCATCGTGAGGACGCGGCGCGAACTTAGATCCTTGATGACGCGTGGAATCATGATTTCGGAATCCGCGCCGAGACGCCGGCCGAACTCCGTCATGTTGCGCGCCTCGTTGACGTAGTCGAGCTCCTCGCGCAGGCGCTGCTCGAGTTCCTTGTACACCGCGCCAGTGTCGATTTGCTGGCGCATCACGTCATGGCCGAGCGCCTGCAGCGTCCGCAGCAGCAGCTTGAGATTCTGCAAATCCTGCTCGACGGTATCCTCGACACCCGGATACTGAATCTTGACGGCGACATCGACGCCATCGCGCGTGACCGCACGATGCACCTGGCCGAGCGACGCGGCGGCAAACGCGGTCTGATCGAAACTCCTGAAGATCGCTTCGGGACGCTTGCCGATCTCCTTGCGAATCTGTTCCGAGATAGTCGCGTAATTCATCGGCGGCACGTTCGATTGCGTCGCGCGCAGCACGTCGAGCGCCTCGCCCGGCAGCAGGTCCTTGCGAATCGAGAGCATCTGGATGAGCTTCATGAACGCGCCGCGAAGCTGCGTCGAGCTCTCGACGATTCGCTGCGCGTTGCGGATGTGAGTCTCGAGGAGATCGCGCTCGCGCGCGGGCACACTCTGGAACGGCCGCCGCAATTGATTCCACAGATAGCTGGAGCCGACTTGCGACGCGAGCTCGCCCATCTTTATCGCGCGCCGCGCGCGTCCGCTGGTGATTGACGTGCGTTTCGCCATCAGCGTCCGTCGCGCTCGATTCCAACGCGGTTGATCAGCGTAGCCGCGAGCGCCGCGCCGAAACCGTTGTCGATATTGACGACGGTGACACCGCTTGCGCACGAATTCAGCATCCCGAGCAGCGCGGCCAGCCCACCCATCGACGCGCCGTAGCCGACGCTGGTCGGCACGGCGATCACAGGCTTGTCGACCAGGCCCGCCACGACCGACGGCAGCGCGCCCTCCATTCCAGCGACGACGATCAGCACGCTCGCCTCGCGAATCGTATCGAGGTTCGCGGTCAGCCGATGAATTCCTGCGACGCCGACGTCGTAGACTCGCGCCACGCGATTCCCGAACAGCTCGGCGCACAGAGCAGCTTCCTCGGCGACGGGAATATCGGAAGTGCCGGCGCTCATCACCATCACGACGCCTTGTCCCAACGGCTTCACGGGTTCCTTAACAACTACACCGATGCGCGCATCGGCATGATACGCGAGCGCGCGAATTTTGCGTTTCACGATGCGCGCCTTGTCGGCGTCGAGCCGAGTGATGATGAGATTCGTTCCCGACGCGAGAACGCGCTCGCCGATCGTCGCGAGCTGATCCGCGGTCTTGCCCTCGCCGAAGATCACTTCGGGAATTCCGCGCCGGATGCTCCGGTGATTGTCTAGCTTGGCGAATCCAAGATCCTCGAATGGCAGCTCGCGGATATGCTTGAACGCCGCGCCGGGAGTCATCCTGCCCGCGGCTACACCGTCGAGGATTTCACGAATTCGTTTTTCGGTCATCGCCGCTTGAGAAGTTCCGGGCGGATCGGACGTGCAAGTGTCAGCATCAATTCCCGCACTGCGCGTGCGTCGCTACGCGTGACGGTGATCGTCAACTCGTCCTCGATCAGTTTTTCGCCGGGTTTGGGAATATGCCCGAGTCGTTCGACCACCAAGCCACCGATCGTAGCATACTCATCCGCCTCCGAAAGCTTGAGGCCGAATCGGTCATTTAGTTCCGTAATGGGAGCGCGTCCCACGACCGACAGCACGCGCGGACTGATAACTTTGGCCAGCTCCTCGCCGAGATCGTGTTCGTCCTCGATATCGCCGACGATCTCCTCGATCAAATCTTCCAGCGTCAAAATTCCGGCCGAGCCGCCGTACTCATCGACGACCACGGCCAGATTTTCTCCGGTGCGCTGCATCGCGACCAGTGCCTCGTCGAGCGGCATCGATTCGGGAAAATAGCTGACCGGGCGCATGATGTCGCTGACCGGGCGGCTGAGATCGGGCGCCTGCAAAAGATCGAAGACGTGAACGACGCCGACGATGTCAGTGATTCGGCGCCGGAACACCGGGATTCGGCTGAATCCTTCGCGGCGGACGGTCTCGATCGCCGCGGCAAGCGAAGTCTCCTCGGGGATCGCATCGACTCCCACCAACGGCACCATCGCCTTGCGCGCCTCGGCTCGCGAGAAGCGAAAGATGCGGCTGATCATCTGCTGCTCGGCGGGCAGGATCGCATCGTGCGACAGCTCGGACGCGTCAGTCGGCCGGCGTCGCATCAATCGCGCCAAATCCTCGCGGCTCAGGAACACGCTCTCGGCGTCCGCCGGCACACCCGCAAGGCGCCGCAGCAATCTGCTGATCAGAGTCTCGACGTAGAGCAGGGGCGCGAGGACTATCGCCAGCAAGCGCAGCGGCCGCGCGGCGAACAGTGCGAACGAAAGCGGATTCGTCAGAGTCAGCAGCTTCGGTATCGACTCGCCCAGTACCAGCGTGATCGGTGTCAGAATAAACGGCGCGAGATAAACGAGATGCGGCCTCAGTTGATGCAGGAAGCTGGTGAGCACTACAGCCGCAACAACAGTTGCGACGTTGGTGCCGGTTAGAGTGAGCGCCAGCAGACGATCGCGATTCGCCAGCAATCCGCCGAGCACCTGCGAGCGGGTGTGCCCGCCTTCGCTACTGGCGCGAACTTTCAAGTCGTCGGCCGATACCAGTGCGATCTCCGCGGCGGCGAAAAACGCCTGCACCAGAAGGCATCCGAGGAGCGCGATGATCAGCCACACTGCGGTCATCGATGCAGCCTCACGAGCTCGACGGCGGCGCCGCGCACGCGCTCGACGGTGGCTTCGAATTCACCGAGCCTCAGCTTTTCTCCGGAACGCGGCACGCGGCCGAGCCGCCGAAGGATCAGGCTGCTCAGCGTCTTGCCGCCCCCATAGACTTCGATAACGCGTGAGGGAGCTAGCGCGTCGGCCAGTTTGCCCAGCCCGACCGCGCCCGACGCCGCCCATTCGTCTTCGGATATTCTGGTGAGATCGGGAACTTCACTGTCGAACTCATCGCGAATCTCGCCAAATAATTCCTCGAGCAGATCTTCGAGCGTCACCAGGCCAAGCAGGCGGCCGTACTCGTTGACGACCAACGCTATCTGGAAGCGTCCGCGCCGCATCTCGTCAAACAGATCCGCAAGCCGCTTGCCGGGCGGAACAAAATAGGCCGGCCGCACCAGGCGCTCGACCCGCGGCGGCGATGGCTCCAGGCGCCGCGCCGCGAGATCCTTGGCGTGCAGAATCCCGACGATATTGTCCTGGCTGCGGCGATAGACCGGCACGCGCGAGAAACTTTCGTGCGCGATTTCCGCCACCAGCTGCGCCACCGGCATCTCGATGTCGAGCGAGAAGATGCGATCGCGCGGCGTCATCACTTCAGACGCGCGCCGCGCACCAAAGTCGAACACGCGATGAATCATCGCGCGCTCGGCGGGTTCCACCTGCCCCTGGTTTTCGCCAAGTCTGAGCAGCGTCTTGAACTCTTCTTCGGAAACCGGGTCGGGACGCGGCGCTTCTTGAATCGGCGCAAAAAACTTTGCGAACGGATGAACCAGATCGGCGAGCACCGCCAGCGGCCGCGCCGTGATCCAGGCCACCGCCGATGGGAATCCGAGTGCGAAAGTCTTCGGCGTAATGTCGCAGAACAAAAGTACGACCACGAGCATGGTGGGCGCCGCGACAATCGGTCCCCATTTGTCGCCGAGCCACGCCAGCAGAATGATCGTCGCGAGGCAGTCGGCGAAAATGTTGCACGCCTCGTTCAGCCCGATGATGACGATCAACGACTCGAGCGGCCGCCGCATCAAGCGGTCGAGCGCGCGCTGCACCGAGAGGCTCATCTGCTCGCGCGTGTGCTCCAGCCGCGCCATCGAGAACAGCGCAGTCTCGGACGCGGCCAGCATGGCGCTAAGCACGATGAGGATCAGGACCGCCAGGGGCAGGATGGAGATCATCAGTTCCATTTAGCCGCGTGACCGCAACTGATCCCATCCTGCGACAATCGGCGAGCTATAACCAATCAGCTTCAGCCGCTTGCCCCGAACGATCGTGCCGATTCGCCGTACCCCCACGCGCAAGCGACGTGACAGCTCGGATTCGCTATGCCCGGGCCTTACGCAGAAGATCAGTTCGTAGTCCTCGCCGCCGGTCAGCGCATGCACGAGGTCGTCGCCCATCAGCGCGCGGTACGCCTGCGACACCGGTATTCGCGACGCGTCGATTTCGGCGCCGACACCGCTTCGCTCGAGGATGTGACCCAGGTCCTGCATCAGTCCGTCGCTGACGTCGATCGCGGCCGGCGCAGGCCGGAGCGCCGCAAGACGTTGCCCCGCATACAGCCGCGCATGTGGACGAATGAATCGCTCGACCAGATATTTTCTTGCCGCGCGATCTGTTCTCGCATCACTTCGACCCTTCAGCTTGCCCGCCAGGATACGCCAACCGAGTGCCGCATCCCCGAGCGTGCCGGTCACGAAGATTTCGTCGGCGGGGCGCGCTGCATCTCGACGCATCACACCGCGTCCGATCTCGCCGAGGAGCGCGATCGTGATCGACAGCTCACGCGCGCGCGTAACATTGCCGCCTACTATATCGATAGAGGCCTCGCGCGCAGCATCGCGTAGCCCCGAGTAAATTCGCTCGAGCGTCCGCGACGTAATTCCTTCGCGCACACCGAGGTTCACGACGCAGGCCGTCGGCCGTCCGCCCATCGCCGCGATGTCGCTCAGGTTGACCGCGAGAGCGCGCGCGCCAAGCGGTTGCGGCGCGCACCATCGCAGATCGAAATGAACATTCTCGACCAGGCTGTCGACCGTAAACAGCGTATCCCCGCGCGGCCGCGAGATAATCGCGCAATCGTCGCCGACACCTAGTATCGTGCGACGGCTGAGATGGATTCCTGCGCTGAGTCGCGCGATCAGTTCGAATTCACTGGTGAGTTTGCCGGACCCGACGGACAGTTTCCTCACGGCGTGCGCGCTTTGGTTGGTTGCACCACAATTGGAAATTCCACGACCAAAGTCAGTCCCCGCCTGCCGTCCGCGAAGCGGGCGTGGGTCCGTCCTCCGGCAGCTTCCGCCATCGCGCGCGCGAGATAAAGTCCGAGTCCGCGCGCAGCGCTACGATCCCCGTTTCTGTTCGGCCGCTGGAACAGCGCCTCGAGTTGTTCCTGCGAAAGAGTAGGGCCGCTGTCGGTGACCTCGATCGCGATCGCGTCATTTCGCACTCCCGCCCGCAGCGAGACGTCTCCGGTCGCTGTTCTTCCGAGCGAATACGCGAGCAGGTTTCTCACTATCCGCTGGAAGTGGCGGCTATCGAGCATGCACGCCGGCAGCCTGGTTACCTCGACGCGTAGATTCAGGCGCCGCCGACGCGCCTGCAACCCGCAATCGTCCGCGATCTCGCTGAGCAGTTGATTCGGATCCAGCTCCACCGGCGACGCGACGATTTCCTTGTCCTGCGCCTCGTAGTAGTCCAGCACGTTGCTGACCACCAGGTCCATGTTCCACGCGGTCGAACCGATTCGTCCGAGCAGGTCGGTCCGCTCCTTTGGACTGGTATCGGTGTCCTCGAGCAGGTTGACGTAGCCGCTCAGCGCAGCGACCGGACTTCGGATGTCATGCGCCATCGTCGCGATTTGCGTCTGCCGAAACCGCGCCGCTTCCTCGAGGTCCTGCACCTGTTTCCTGAGACGCCGGCGGTAGCGCTCGATAAAGATCGAGGTGTATTGAGCGAAGATCACCGCGGCGATGAGGCCGGTCCAGCGGTACATCCTGTACGGGGTTCCGATCGGCACGAAATGTTCGCCCGCCGCGTAACCCAGGACGGCTGTCACAGCCATCGCAAACTGCCATCGCGCGCCCCAGCTCACGAAAGCCGCGGTTGCCAGTGGACACAACATGATCGCGACAAAGCGCGACTCGGGATCTCCCGTCTCTCGGCTGATCAGCATGAAGGTCGCGATCAAAATCAGGTTGTAGAGCAAGATCCAGAATTTCCAGTGGCGCTTGAACGATTGCGTCCACGACAAACCGAACAGCAGGCAGGTCGCGGCCAGGATAAACCAGTGTGGGTCTGTCCCGGGTGCATACTTTCCCAATGCCTGCTGATCGTACGCCAGGTACGCCAGCAGCATGAAGATTCCGAGCGCGCCGCCGAGCTTGAGGACCCGCAGCGATTCCTCGTCATCTTCGGTCCACACAAACGGCGAAGTGACGCGGCCCGCCCCGGAAAGTGTTGGCTCCGATGAGCCGTTGTATTTGCTGCCTTCCGCCACCAAGGCTCCCCCAGCAATTTGCCGAGCCGGTCCCCAACCTCTCATCGTGACTTCAGCGCCGGATTGCATCAAGCGCTTTGGTCATGGCGCTGATTGCAAAATTTACCTCGTCCTCCGTGATCGTCAGCATCGGCGCCAGTCGGACAACGTTGTCCGCATTGAGCGTCCAATTCACGATTACCTCGCGCGCTAAAGTTTCCGCGACAAACCGATGCGCCAGCGCCGCATCGCGAAACTCGATACCAATGATCATGCCGAGCCCGCGCACTTCGGCGATTTCCGGCGCGCGCATCGCCAGCAAACGTCGCACGATTTCCTTGCCGATGGTCGCGGCGCGCTCGGGCAGGCGATCGCGAACGATCACGTTCAGACTAGCTAATCCAGCCGCGCACGAAAGCGGATGCCCCCCGAATGTCGTGATATGTCCCAGCGGCGGATCGTGCGAGAGCGTGCGAAGAACCTCGTCGCGGCTGCATAACGCGCCCAGCGGCAGGCCGCCACCGAGCGCTTTGGCCATCACGATAATGTCGGGCACGACACCGAAGTGCTCTAGCGCGAACATCTTGCCACTGCGGCCAAAGCCCGTCAGAACTTCGTCGAAGATGAGCATCGCGCCCGCGCGATCGCATCGCTCACGGATCGCGCGAATGAATCCGATCTCCGGAATGAGGACGCCGCCCTCAGCCTGAATTGGCTCGACGACCACAGCTGCGATCGTCGAATCGATCTGATCGAGCGCGCCTTCGTCATCGAATGGCAGATGCCGCACCGGTCCGGGCAGCGCGCCGAACGGCTCGCGCATCGCACGATTTCCAGCCAGCGCGAGCGCGCCCATCGTGTCGCCGTGATACGCACCGTCAAACGCGACGAAGCCCGCGCGTCCGGTGAACTTGCGCGCCACCTTCAGCGCACATTCAATCGCCTCCGCACCGCTGTTGGTGAAATACACGCGCTCGAGCGGCCGCGGCAGCAGCTCGACCAGGCGTCGCGCCAGCGTCACCTGGCTCTCGATCACGTACTCGCCGTACACCATGACGTGCAGATGACGTCGCGCCTGCGCCGCGATTGCTTCTAGCACTTCGGGATTTCCATGGCCGAGCGCGGACACTCCGATCCCCGCAATAAAATCGAGATAGCGCCGACCGTCCGACGCGACCAGCCACGAACCCTCGGCGCGCGAAATCTCGAGCCCAATCGGGGAGTCTGACGTCTGCGCCAGGTTCTGGCGGAAGTAGTCGCCCAGCTGAGTCATCGCGATCCCACCATCGTGTCGAGGAACCCACCGCCACCGTGTCGCCAATCAAGCGGCGGCGATTGCATCTCACCTGGCGCGCATATGTACGGTATTCGCATCGCCCGCGCTTCGATTTCGCAACCGTTGCCGGCGACTGCCATCGCTTCGATCCGTCCCGACATATTCCCGATGCAATTGCGAAATTCTGCGAGATCGCGCAACGCTGTCACGTGCACCGTTCTGAATCCCGGCGAGACTCTGAATGAATCTGGCCTGGCCTCGAAAACCACCGTCCATTCGAGCGCACGCCCCTCGAACAGCTCGACCGGCTCGCCCGCAATCGCACGCCAGCGCGCACGCTCACGCACTCCGCTTATTTCCGGCAGCGTCACGCACCGGGATGCGCGCCGGCGGCATCGAGACCGCGAGGCGTTCGAGCGCCTGTGCCATTCCGATTGCGAGGTCGCGCGCCCCACGACCATCAGGGCTCACGACGAACACGTGATGGAGCGACAAGCAGCCGAGTTGTTCGAACAACGCGACGTCGCGCGCCAGCGAATCCGCGATGCCATCAATCCGCGACGCATCGATCAACGCCGCGCTGACACGGCTGCCGAATCCGATCACATTGGACCGCTTGCGAAGTGACTCGATCGTCGCATCGTCACCGTACGCAACGACGCACTCGCATTTGGCAATCAGCTCCTCAGTAAGGTCGATGCGCGCGCGGCTCCAGTTGAAAACTTCGATACGTTCGCCGGCATCTCGATCGACTTCAGCCAGCGTCCGCGCAAACTCCGCGAACAATATCGGCTCAGCCGACGCCGTTTTGATCAGCACTAGCGCGCCTGCAATCAGCGCGATCGCAATCTCATGGATTCCCGCGCCCGCAACATTGCCCGCCACGATAAATCCGACCGTCTTTGGTTTACTGTTCCTGCTATCTGCCGAAACCCGCGCCGCCATCGCCTTCAACGCATCGCTTGTGAACGGTTTCAGTAGTGCGTCGATCGAATTCTCGAGCATCGCGATCGAATATCCTGCCGAGTCTGCGATTACAGCGATCGCGTCGCGGCGCCGCGCATAATTGCGGTCGCGCCAGAGCTCGAACACGCGCGCCAGCGCATCGGCCATTCGATCGGCGCCAAAGCCGACATTTTCCGCTGCCGGCAGATGCATCGCGCTGGACGCCGTCGTCGCGCTCATCGGATAGCCTCGCGCGCTTCAGCCGCCGAGAATTGCCCGATTCCCAGCGCGCACCCTCGCGCTTCTCCGGCTGCTCTGCCAAGCACGCGAACCCGCCCACGCTCGACGAAGCCCAGGTCTTCCGTCATGACGGCGGACACCGAGCCGACATTGGCGAGATCGAAAAAAGTCAGCATCCCGATCTCCCCGTCCGGCACAGGGAGCAGTGTGACCGGATCCCGCGCCGTCACGCGCAGCCACGGCGGCGCAATCTTGTATCGCTCTTGCGTATTCGACACGCCGGGACAATTGAACGACGTCGCGTCGTAAAGCTGCGAGCACAATTCCGTCATCCCGTATTCGTTAATGACCATCGCAGGCGCGACTTCTAACAGTTCTTCCGCCTGGGCGATCAGCTCCGAGGCTTGCATCGGCACGAGCTGCCCCTTCGCCCCGCCGGTATCCATCACCCGCGAACCCGCCGCCAGCCTAAGCTCGCGGTTGTCGCTCTTTAGTCCTGAAAAAAGCGCCGCAAAGGCAGCCGTCGTTCCCATGATGCAGACCGGCTCTCGACGCGCCTCGCAATCGCCAAGAAACGCGATCGCCGCCGGAACATCGACCCGTTCACGCGACGCAGCCGCCAAAATCCTGCCCGTCCCGAACTCCTCGATACTCCAACTGATCATCGCCGACAGCGAAGACTCCGGCATCAGGTCCGCCGTCGGATGCATCGCGAGAATCGCCATTCTGCTAGCGTCCGGAAACAGCATCCTGCGCAGATGCGCGATCGCCGACGCGCGATAAATCTCGGGCCGCGCCACGATATGACGCCCGCGCCGCTCCCGCCCCTGCGTGGTCCCGCTGGTGAGAAAAACGGCCGCATCAGGCGATCGCTCCGCGCCCTCAATCGCAAGGTTGGCGTACTTAAACGCGACATTGCTCACCGCCGGGATATCATCGATGATGCGAACCGCATCAGGCGCGACGCCTCGCGCCACGCAGTAGCTCCTATACGCGCCGATTGTTTCAAATTGATGACGAAAGACCTCCATTGCGAGCCGGTGGAACGATTCAGGCTCCGGCCTGTGGATAAACGTGAGGACCTGATTGTAGATGGACATCGGCTTTTCGCCACGGGTGGGACGGGCACGATCATGGCACCGCCGCGCGCGCCCATTCAATCCTGTCGGTCCCTGAAAGCACCATTTTTGGCGCTAAATCGTCATATTTACCTTGCTCGTAAAATGTTCTACACTCCGCCTTGGTTGATGGGTGGCGGGGATGCCTCGGTGGTGGTCAGAGGACCGGGCGAGCGGGGCTTTCGGCAGAATTACAGCGATATTACGTAAGCATTGCCGTCCTATTCACCCCCAATTTGGGATGTAACCATTTTGCGACACTTACGTAACTTTGCTAAACAGGTTGCCATCGGATCTGGGAGAATCATCGCGTAATGAAGAAATTCGCCGCCGGCGTGATGCTTGGCTTTGTGGCTAGTTGGGCTGTTGCTTTTGCGTCCCCCAACGTGAGCCACAATGGCAGTTTCTGGAACCGCCTCAACACAGCCGCCAAAGACGGCTACGTCAACGGCTATTCCGACGCGATGCGCGTTAGCGTCGGTAAGCTCGACGTGCTCAATTCCGCCGCTGACCTTTTCCATTGGAAGGGCGCCCGCCGCATTATCCATCAGCTCTCGGGACAGCTCTCGATGGGCGACGTGAGCGCGAACCAGGCCGTCAAGCGCCTCGACGAGTTGTATTCGAATCAGAATTACAGCGAGCTCGACCTCGGCGAGGCGCTGCAGACGCTTTCGATTCGCGCGAATGAAACCGCGATGCCCGATGCGCCGGCGCCGAGCGCGAAGTAGAACACACTGATTGTTATTATCTGAGGCGGTCCCGTGAGGGATCGCCTCTTTTTTTCCGATCACGCTCGCGCTTGAAACCACAGTTGCGCGGTCCTAGCCTAATTCGCAGGATATCACCGTGAACGCACCTCCATTCCTGCTCGAGAAAGTTCTGCGCGCCACCGTCGGTGTTCACTCGCATATCCCGCCGACGCACGTCTCGACCGCGATCGGCCTCGGCACCGACCGCCGCGGCACCGGCACCGTCGTCAGCCCCGACGGCTTGATCCTCACGGTGCACTACCTGCTGCTCGGCGCGAAAAACGTGATCGTCACGATGCCCGGCGGCGAGCAGCTCGAAGCGAA
This sequence comes from uncultured delta proteobacterium, assembly GCA_963733715.1. Taxonomy (GTDB): domain Bacteria; phylum Desulfobacterota; class Binatia; order Binatales; family Binataceae; genus Binatus. Next base: position 75,665 of record CAVTEN010000010.1, on the reverse strand, counting down.
AATCGTCGGCAAGGATTACAGCACCGGCATCGGCCTGCTGAAGATCGATCGCGATAAACTCCCGAGCGTCGAAGTCGTCTCGTCGGAAAAATGCGTCGCCGGGCAGGAGGCGTTCACCGTCTCGAGTCTTGGCGGCGAAAAACGATGCGCCGATTGCGGCATCATCACGTATCTCGGCCCCTTCGACGCAGTGTGGGAATTCGTGCTCGACAAATGCGTCTGCGTCACCGCCTCGTCGCTGAACATCGGGATGAGCGGCGGGCCGATCTGTAATCTTCAGGCGCAGGTCGTCGGCATCTCGTACTTGAACTTCGCCGACTTGAGCCGCGCGATCCTTGGCGTCCCCGGCGAGAGCTTTCTCGCCGTGCGTGACGAGCTGATCAACCACGGCCATCGCACCACCGCAGCGCCGCGCGCATGGCTGGGCGTGCTCTCGTACACGCTGCGCGAGCACGTCGTGATCGCAGGTGTAATGCCCGGCGGTCCCGGCGAAAAAGCGGGACTCCAGCAGGGCGACCTCGTAATCTCCATCGACGACACCGACGTGAACGACCGCCGCGTGCTCTACGAGGCGCTCCGCAATCATCGCCCCGGCGAAAACGTCAATCTCAAGGTTCTGCGCAACAACCGCGTCTACCAGCTCGACATCCCCGCCATCCGCGCCGAAGATTACTTCGCCTGATTCCAGGAGAGCGGTGCGCAAATCTGTTTTCCTAACCTCCCCTTGTCCGAGGGGAGGTCGACGCGCCCCGAAGGAGCGCGGAGGGTGGAGTGCAACGCACGCCAACTCACCAAAGCTAACTCGTTTAACCGACACCCCGTGACACACATTCCGCCCCGCATAGGCTGAACCCAAATTGAAAACCATCTCGCTAACCCACCATCGCGGTCGCGAACTGCGTCGCAACCAGACCGAACCCGAAAAGAAACTCTGGGCGCATCTTCGATCGGGAAGATTTTCTGATCTTCGTTTCCGCAGACAATTCCCTATCGGCAACTTCATCGCGGACTTCGCTTGCCCAAAGGCGCGACTGATAATCGAGCTCGACGGCGCCCAGCACCTCGACCGCACCGCGCAAGATGGCTGGCGAACAAAGCTGATCGAGCAGCGTGGCTACAAAGTGATTCGCTTCTGGGATAGCGAAGTACTTACGGGCATAGCCGGCGTGTTGAAGAGAATCGAGCAGGCTCTTAGTCGAGGACCCGTGGCTTGAGTGGCGGTTAACCGATTCGCTATGTGCGATGCCGGCGTTGCACCCCACCCGCCGCGCTCCTTCGGCGCGCGGCGACCTCCCCTCGGACAAGGGGAGGTTAGGAAATTTCCGACACAGCCAGGGAGCTACACATCTTTGAACGCCGCCTTCTTCTGCGATGCTTCGATAGCCGCCTGCGCTGCTGCGAGCCGCGCGACCGGAATCCGATACGGCGAGCACGACACGTAGTCCAGTCCGAGGCGATGACACAGCTTGACGCTCGCGGGATCGCCGCCATGCTCGCCGCAAATCCCGATCTTCAATTTCTTGTTCGCCTTGCGCCCGCGCTCGATTCCGATTCGCATCAACTCGCCGACGCCCACCGGGTCGAGCTCCGCAAACGGATCTTTCTTATAAACCCCGGTGCGAATGTAGTCCGGCAGAAATTTCCCCGAGTCGTCGCGCGAGATTCCATACGTCATCTGAGTCAAATCGTTGGTGCCGAATGAAAAGAATTCCGCCACCTCCCCGATTTGATCCGCAACCACGCACGCGCGCGGCACTTCGATCATCGTGCCGATCGTGTACGCCACCTTCATCCCGCGCTCCTTGAACACCGCGTCCGCCACTTCGCGAATCTGCGCCGCCAGGATGTCGAATTCGCGACGCTCGCCGATCAGCGGCAGCATGATTTCCGGCATCGCCTTGACGCCCTGCTTGCGCAGCTCGCACGCCGCCTCGATAATCGCGCGCGCCTGCGCCTGGTAAATCTCGGGGAAGCTGATCCCGAGCCGCGACCCGCGATGCCCCAGCATGGGGTTCACCTCGAACAGGCTCGCGCGCACCTGCTTCAAATGCTCAAGCGTGGTGCCGATTTTCGCCGCGAGGTCGCGCAACTCGTTGTCCGCATGCGGCAGAAATTCATGCAGCGGCGGATCGAGCAAGCGGATCGTGACCGGCAGCCCGGCCATCGCCTTCAGGATTCCGACGAAGTCTTCGCGCTGCATCGGCAGGATTTTCGCCAGCGCGCGCCCGCGCTGCTGCGCGTTCTCCGCCATTATCATTTCGCGCACCGCCGAGATTCGCTCGGGGTCGAAGAACATGTGCTCGGTACGCGTAAGCCCGATTCCTTCGGCGCCAAAGTCACGCGCGATCTTCGCGTCGTCGGGAGTGTCGGCGTTCGCGCGCACTCCCAGCTTGCGCACCGCGTCCGCCCACGACAGAAATTTTTTGAAGTACGCCGGCATCTCGGGCTCGACCGTCGGCACGCGCCCCTCGATCACTTCGCCCGCCGATCCGTCGAGCGTGATGTACTCGCCGCGACGAATCACCGCGCCGTTAGCCGACAGCGTCCCCGCGCCGTAATCGATCTCCAGCGCCGACACGCCCGCCACGCACGACTTGCCCATCCCGCGCGCGACAACAGCCGCGTGACTGGTCATGCCGCCGCGCGCCGTGAGGATTCCCTCGGCCACCTGCATCCCGTGGATGTCTTCCGGCGAGGTCTCCAGCCGCACCAAAATTACTTTGCGCCCGGCTTCCGCGACGGCGACAGCTTCGTCCGCCGAGAACACCACTTCGCCGTTGACCGCGCCCGGCGACGCCGGCAGCCCGCGCGCGATCACGTGCTTCTTGCTCGACGGGTCCAGTCGCGGATGCAAAAACTGCTCGAGCTGTTCGGGCTCAACGCGCTTCAGCGCGGTCTTGCGATCGATCAGCTTCTCGTCGGCCATATCCACCGCGATTCGCACCGCGGCCTGCGCTGTCCGCTTGCCGTTGCGCGTCTGCAGCATGAACAGGCGATTGCGCTCGATCGTAAATTCCATGTCCTGCGTATCGCGAAAATGTTTTTCCAATCGCGCCGAGATTTGCAGCAGTTGTTTGTAGACGTCGGGAAAGCTTTCCTCGAGCGTCGGATATTGCGCCGCGCGCTCCGCCTCATCGATTCCCGCGCGCTTGGCCCACTCGCGCCCAGCCTTAACGCTGATCTGACGCCCGGTGCGGATGCCAGCGACGACGTCCTCGCCCTGCGCGTTGGGCAGATACTCGCCGTAGATTCCTTTTTCACCGGTGCCCGGATCGCGCGTGAACGCGACGCCGGTCGCGCAATCGTCGCCGAGATTGCCGAACACCATCGATTGCACCGTCACTGCGGTGCCCCAGTCGCCGGGAATGTTGTTGATTTTCCGATACGTGATCGCACGATCGTTATGCCACGAATCGAACACCGCGCCGATCGCCATCCACAGTTGCTCGCGCGGATCCTGCGGGATGTCCCGCCCGACTCGCGATCGAATCAGCGCGCGAAACTCACTGACCAGTTCCTGCAAGTCGTCGACGTTCAGGTCGGTGTCGTTCTTCACCCCGCGCGTCGCCTTTTTGTGATCGATAATTTCCTCGAACGGATCGGGATCGTTCTTGTTCTCCGGCTTCAGCTTGAGCACGACGTCCCCGAACATCTGGCAGAACCGCCGATACGAGTCCCACGCAAAGCGCGGATTGCCGCTGATTTCCGCGAGCCCCTTCACCGTCTCGTCGGTGAGCCCGAGATTGAGCACCGTGTCCATCATTCCCGGCATCGAAACGCGCGCGCCTGATCGCACCGACACCAGCAGCGGATTCTTCGCGTCGCCGAACTTACGCCCGAGCGCCTTCTCGACCCGCGCGACACTCTTCGCCACGCCCTCGGTCAGCCCCTTCGGATACTTGTGCCCGTGATCGTAAAAGTAGTTGCAGACGTTCGTCGAGATCGTGAAACCCGGCGGCACCGGCAGCTTGAGCCGCGCCATCTCGGCGAGATTCGCGCCCTTGCCGCCCAGCAGATTGCGCATCTCGGCGCGTCCTTCCGCCACGCCCGCACCGAAAAAGTAGATCTCAGGATGAATGCGACCCATGTGAAATTCGTTGCTCCCCTCACCGCATCAAAACCGTGCGGCGACAATTTTAAATTTTTAGTTTTTAACGGGTCCAGCCGATTCGATCTGTGATCACTTCGACCAGCCGCGCGGCTGGCACGCGCTCCTGTGTCATCGCATCGCGATCGCGGATCGTTACCGTGTCGTCTTCCATTGTCTGATGATCGATCGTCACGCCGTAAGGTGTCCCGACTTCATCCTGACGCCGATAGCGCCGGCCAATCGAGCCCGCTTGATCGTACGCGACCGTGAAATGACGCTTGAGCGCGTCGCGAATCGCAATCGCTTTTTCAGGCTGCCCCGCCTTGCGCAACAGCGGATACACCGCAACCTTGATCGGCGCGAGTCGCGGATCGAGCCGCAGCACGATTCGCTCCTCGTTATCGACCACGTCCTCATCATACGCGTCGAGCATGAACGCCAGCATCGCGCGATCGACGCCGAGCGCCGGCTCGATCACCCAGGGCCGAAAGCGCGTCTTGGTATCCTCGTCGAAGTAAGTAAGGTCCCTGCCGCTGAACTTCGCGTGCTGATCGAGGTCGAAGCTGCCGCGCTTGGCGACGCCTTCGAGCTCGCCCCATCCGAACGGATACAGAAACTCGATATCGGTAGTGCCGCTCGAATAATGCGACAACTCATCGGTCGCATGCTCGCGCTTGCGCAGATGGTCGCCCTTGATTCCGAATTTGACGTGCCAGTTGAATCGGAAATCGACCCAGTAGCGATACCACTTCTCTTCTTCCTCGCGATCGGGCCGGACGAAAAACTCCATCTCCATCTGCTCGAACTCGCGCGTGCGAAAAATAAAATTCTCGGTGGTGATTTCGTTGCGGAACGATTTGCCCTGCTGCGCGACGCCGAACGGCAGCTTGACCCGCTGCGTATCTACTATGTTCTCGAAGTTCGAGAAAATTCCCTGCGCAGTTTCCGGCCGCAGATAGACCACTGCCGCCGTGTCTTCGACCGGACCCATGAACGTCTTGAACATCAGGTTGAAATTGCGCGCGGGCGTCAGCTCTCCGCCGCAATTCGGGCATTTGTCACCGGTGATATGGTCAGCGCGAAAACGCTGCTTGCACTCTTTGCAATCGACCAGCGGGTCGGTGAAATTTTTCAGATGCCCGGAAGCTTCCCACGTCCGCGGATGCTGAAAAATCGCCGAGTCCAACCCCAGCACGTCGCTGCGGTACTGGACCATCTCGCGCCACCACGCTTCCTTGACGTTGCGCTTCAGCTCGACGCCGAGCGGGCCGTAGTCGAAAGTGGATCCGAGTCCCCCGTAGATATCGCTCGTCGGAAAAACAATTCCACGGCGCTTGCACAGGTTCACAATTTTTTCCATCGTGACCGCGCGTTTGGTCGCGGGCACTGCGTTTTCCGCAGACAACAATTCCTCCTGGATCGCTCGTGACAGCCGGGCTAGCCCAGGCTGATTATTTCGGCGGACACTTCGCCGCCGTTTGAAATTTCCAGTATCGCGACCGTTCCCGGCACTCCGACCAGATTGCGCGGCAGCGTCGCGCTGCCCGGATTGACGACAAGCGTCGCGCCGAACCGCGTCACGCCCTCGACGTGACTATGCCCTTGCACGACCACGTCCACCGGCCCGCCGAATTGCGTGTTCATCGCGCGCGCGAACACTTCCTCCGAGGTCTCGTCCGGCGTCGGGATCGCATGCACCAGCCCGATTCGCACGCCCGCGATTTCGACCAGATGCGCCTCGCGCACGCGCTCGTCGGCCTCGAGCCGATAGCGATGCCCATCGAGGCCTTCATCGCCATTCCCGAGCGCCGCGATCACCGGTGCTATAGCAGACAGCTCGTCGAGCACGCGATTCACATACACATCGCCCGCGTGCATCACGAGGTCGATCCCCGCAAAGACCTCGAACACCTTTTCCGGCAGATGCTCGCAGGCTTCGGGAATATGAGTGTCAGAGATCAGGCCGATACGCATTACGATTAGCTCCGGGCGCTCAATGCCCGCAGAGGCGAATCGAGAAGCCTATCACGGCCCGGAATCCCTAGCAATTTTCACCCGTAGGACGGAATTCATTCCGTCAGACCGCGCCAGGATTCGATTCCGACGGACGCATCATCTTCTACAGCCGCCTGCAATCTATCCACAGAAAGATATGGCCGTTTTCCTGAAGCTCATGCTAGAACCCGCGATAGAGGAGAACTCTCGATGCGAATTTCGACGCTCGTCATCTGCGCATTTGTGATTGGAGGCGCGCTCGCTCTCGCGGGATGCGGTCATAAGCTGGTCGCGCACAACGGCGAGAGCACGGTAGCCGTCTATCCCGACGAAGATACGTTCACCAAACTGGTCGATTTGAAAAAGCAGGGCGGCGTCGGCGGCATGATCGGAGGCCTCGGCGAAGGCCTCGCCGCCAAGCAGGTCGATAACAATACTCCGGTGCGAATCATCCGCAGCGACGACAAAGGCTCGCAGGTCGAAGTCATGGACGGCGCGTTCAAAGGCCTGCAAGGCTTCGTCCCAAAAGACAACGTGAATTGAACTATAAAAACCATCCACTAATCTCAGAATCCGTCAGCCTCCAAATCCGGTCCCCAATATCCGGTCCCCCTTCCCGCGCGGGAAGGGGTTAGGGGTTAGGTTCTTCGGCATCATCCGCAGCACCAAAACAATTCGCGTTTCGTTCTCCTGAACAAAAAGTGTTTCACGTGAAACACTTTCGCTTTTAAGCACAACAGCTAAGCGGCGTTTTCCGAAAATTTGGCGAAACTTTTACGCCACGCGATACTGCCGCGGACTCGATCCAATCACGCCGCTGCGCTCGAGCTCCGAGATCTCGTCGTCGGTCATCCCGAGCGTCTCCGCGAAGACCTGCCGGTTATGCTCGCCCAGCAGCGGCGCGGGAGTATCGGCGCGCAGCGGAGTATCCGGGATGCGCGCGACGGCGCCGGGATAGAGATGCGTCCCGACGACGGCGCGATCGATCGCGACGAAATATTCGCGGCTCTGGATTTGCGGATCGGCCATCACCGCCGACGCCGGATTCACCGGCGCAGCGAGCACTCCCGCCTCGCGAAGACGCGCGATGCAATCGTCGGCGCTGAGTTGTGCAATCGCGCGCGACAGTTCCGCGTCGAGCGCATCCTCGTTGGTCTTTGCGATCCGACGCGCTGGCGAAGCGTGTGTCATCAATCCCCAGCGCGTCCGCGAGGCTTCGCCACTGATCGTCGGTCTCGCAGGCAAGCGCGATCCAGTTGTCGTCTCCCGCGCACCGGTAAATTCCGTGCGGCGCGTGCTCGCGATGCCGGTTGCCGCGCGCTGCCGGCACTTTTTCAGTGAATTGAAAATCGACAATCGCGTCGGCGACGAACGGAATCAGCGACTCGACCTGCGCCAGCTCGATCAACTGCCCGCGCCCGGTGCGTTCGCGCTCGCGCATCGCGACCATCAGCGCGAATACGCCGTGCAATCCTCCGACCGGATCGCCCAGCGCGTTGCTGAGCGTGTAACGCTGCCCGTCGCCGTCGTGATATCCCGTGAGCCCCGTCACTCCCGCCATCGCCTCGACCGTGTTGCCGTAGCCGCGCGCGTTGCATTCAGGACCGTCGCTCCCGAACGACGGCATCGAGATCATGATGAGCCGCGGATTGATCGCGCTCACCGATTCGTAGCCGAGCCCGAGCCGATCCATCACGCCGGGACTGAAATTCTCGACCAGGATGTCGGAGACCTCGATCAGCCGTTTCAGGATTTCAATTCCGCGCGCGCTCGCGAGATCGAGCGTGATGCCCCGCTTGCCGCGATTTGCGGTGTTGAAAACCGCGGCGCGCTCGATCGGCTGCATCTCCGGCGGCCCCATCGAGAGCGAACCGCGCCACCAGTCGAAGTGATGCGTATCCTCGACCTTGATCACGTCGGCGCCCATCTCGGCGAACATCTGGCCGACCAGCGGCCCCGCCCATCCCATCGAGATGTCGAGCACGCGAACCTTGCCGTCGAAGATCGAGTTCATATCGTGCCCGCTCTTTTCAGCGTCTCGATCTCACTGTCGCTGAGTCCCAATCGCTCGCCGAAAATTTCGCGATTGTGCTCGCCGAGTCGCGGCGCCGGCCGCGACGCTTCCGCGCGATGCGAAGTGAGCCGCAGCGGCGTCCCCGGCACGCGAATCTTGCCGAGCATCGGATCGTCGATCGTCTCGAAATAATTGCGCGCCCGCGTCTGCTCCCACTCGAGCACTTCGGCCACGCTCGGAATCGGCACGAGCGGAATCGCGCGACGCTGCCCCTCGCGGTAGAGCCACTTGCGTTCGCGCCCGATGAAAAACGCTTCGACGATTTCAAGCAGCGCGTCGTTGTTGAGCATCCGGTTCAGCGCGGTGTTGAACCGCGGATCGGAAGCAAGCTCGCGCCGCCCCATCAGATCGCACAAGCCCTTCGAACTGCTTGTCGGTCACGCAATGCAGTCCCGCGTATCCGTCCTTGCATTTCAGCGTCACGATCAAAAACGGGCCGACCGCGAAGCGCTTGCCCGCGCGGCTGCGCACGATCCCGGTGTACTGAAACGTGACGGTCTCGTAGATCATCGTGGCGACCGTCGCCTCGAGAATCGACACGTCGATATGCTGCCCATGCCCAAGTCCCAAATCGCGCGCCGCCAGCGCCTGCATCGCGGCAATCGCTCCGTACAGCGCCGCGACGTATTGCGCGAGCGAGCCCGGCGGCGTCAGCGGCTCGCGATCGGGCTCGCCGACCGGAAACGTCCATCCGCCGCGCGCGAACAGCACCAGGTCGTTCAACTTGCCGTCGCGTTCCGGCCCGTCCTGCCCGAAATTCGAAATTGAAACGACCGACAGCTTCGGGAACTTCGCGATCAACTCGTCAGGTGCGAGACCAAGCGCGGCGAGAGTGCCGGGCGCGAAATTTTCGATCAGTAGATCGGCGCCGTCGAGCAGACCTGCGAGAAGTTCGCGGCCGCGATCATGCTTCAGGTTCAGCGTGACGCCGCGCTTGTTGAGATTTAGAAATGCGAACAGGCCGCCGCGATCCTCATCGGCCGCGCGATGCGGCCCCAGCTTGCGTCCGCCGTCGCCCCATGGCGGCTCGACCTTGACGACGTCGGCGCCCATGTCCGCCAGCAACTTCGTCGCGTAGGGACCCGCGATGAAGTGAGTGAGATCGACGACGCGAACGTCGCTGAGCGCGCGGTATCGCATCGTCAGCGCGACCCGCGTTCGAGCGCGTCGATCATTTGCGCGGTAGTTCCGCTCCGCCAGCGGCATGTGCACGATTTCGAATTTCAGGCGGTCGGGTCCGAGAAAGTAGAAGGCGTAGTAGCCGCCGGGACCGAACGGGAACTCGCCCGGACCGTCGAGAATTTCCGCGCCGAGCGAGCGCACCAGCTCGCATCAGTTCATCGACCTGCTCGTGCCGCTGGACGTTGAACGCCACGTGATGCAGGCCCGGTTCGTAAACCTCGAACGGATGCTCCAGTCTTCGCCTGCCAGACATTGAACGCGGTGCCGTTGGACTCGTTGATATTGAAGGTGAGCCGGCCGCCGGTGCGCGTGTCGTCAAAAATTCCGCCGACGGTGTAGCCGAGGAATTTCAGCATCGGCCCGAAAAATTTCATCGCCTCCGGCAGATCGCTGACGGTGATCGAGACGTGATTGATCGATCCGTGAAGATCGGGTTTGGGAACCGACGGCGCAGGTTCCGCCATCGGTCGAATTCAGCGCATCGAGGCGCGCGCTGTCAAATGAATTCGCGCCGCTGTACTCAGCACGAGCGAGTCGACGCAAACTGAAAAAATGAAAACCAGACAACTTGGAAGAAGCGGATTGACCGTGTCGGCGATCGGCCTCGGATGCATGGGCATGTCGGATTTTTACGGGCCGCGCGACGATGCGCAGTCGATGGACACTCTCGAGCGCGCGCTCGAGCTGGGCGTCACCTTCTGGGACACCTCGGACGCCTACGGGCCGCATCGCAACGAGGAGCTGGTCGGCAGAGCGATTCGCGGACGGCGCGACAAAGTTCGTCATCGCGACCAAGTTCGGAATCGTGCGCAAACCTTCTGATCCCACTTTTCGCGAAATCAACGGCCGCCCGGAGTACGTGCGCTCCGCTTGCGACGCGAGCCTCAAGCGCCTCGGCATCGACACGATCGATCTTTACTATCAGCATCGCGTCGACCCCAACACGCCGATTGAAGATACGGTCGGCGCGATGGCGCAGCTGGTGAAAGACGGCAAAGTGCGTTACCTCGGCCTGTCCGAAGCGGCGCCCGAGACGATTCGGCGCGCATGCAAGGTGCATCCGATCGCGGCGCTGCAGAACGAATACTCGCTGTGGAGCCGCGAGCCCGAAGACGGAACGCTCGCGACCTGCCGCGAGCTGGGAGTCGGGCTTGTCGCGTACAGCCCGCTCGGGCGCGGATTTCTAACCGGCCAGATTCGCAAATTCGACGACCTGGCGCCCGACGATTTCCGGCGCTTCTCGCCGCGCTTCCAGGGCGAGAACTTCGACAAGAATCTGCAGCTCGTCGCGCGTATCGAAGCGATCGCCAAAGACAAGCACTGCACGCCCGGGCAGCTCGCGCTGGCGTGGGTGCTGGCGCAAGGCGACGACATCGTGCCGATACCAGGTACCAAGCGGCGCAAGTATCTCGAAGAGAACGTGGGCGCGCTCGACGTCGTCCTCACCGCCGACGACCTCAAGCGAATCGACGAGGTCGCACCGAAAGACGTCGCAGCGGGAGGTCGCTATCCCGCCGCGATGATGGGTTCGCTCAATCGCTAGCGCGGCTCGAAGCTAGACCTTCGGCACTTCCATGCCCTTCTTCACGGCGGGACGCGCGCCGACCGCGGCGAGCCATCGCGCGACGTTCGCGCCTTCGCCAACCACGTCGGCCTTCGCCGCTTTGATCGCAGGAAACCCGACCACAACCCACGGGTAGGTCGCGATGTCCGCGATCGAGTAGTCGCCCGCCATATATTCGGTCTGCGCCAACTGATTGTCGAGCAATTTGATCAGGCGCGCGCATTCGGTGACGTACCGGTCGATGGCGTAGGGAATCTTCTCGGGCGCCGCGTTGATGAAGTGATTTGCCTGGCCGAGCATCGGGCCGATATTCGCCATCTGCCAGAACAGCCATTCGAGCACTTTCGCGCGCCCCGGATCTTTCGCGGGCAGGAACTTGCCGGTCTTTTCCGCCAGATGCACGAGTATCGCGCCCGACTCGAAGATCGAGACGCCCGCATCATGATCGACGATCGCGGGAATCTTGCTGTTCGGACAAATCTTCACGAACTCCGGCTTGAACTGCTCGCCGTTCGCGAATGTTCACCGGATGAACCGAGTACTCGAGCCCGCACTCCTCGAGCATGATTGCGGGCTTGCGGCCATTGGGCGTCGTCCAGGTGTAAAGATCGATCATATGTATATTTCCTTTTTAAGAGGTGATTATCGGTTCGTATCACAGCGCCCGAAGCCAGCCCATCGCGAATTCTACTTTTGGATTCGCTACTGTGGCTTCTTCGTCACCGCCCTCCGAACGGTTCTACCGGAACCCCTTGGATGGGACGCGCTTTCCCGCTGGCGCATCTCACGAATCATATCGACGATTTCCTCGGCTGAGAGATTGGTGTCGATCCCTGCCACGTCGAGCGGGGAATGCACGCGAGCGGTCCGGCTGAATGATAAAGACCTGGCCGTCGCGGCGTTTCACGCGCACTCGCGCCTTCCCGACGCGCCCGGCTCGCCAGCGAATCGCGCGTCGGGCTTCATAGACGGTCACTGTCGGATCATTGTCATTGATCCGTCGGTTGTCGGCTATGCGATCCACATGTATAGCGACTAGGTCCGAGCCATCTCAAGCGTAGACGGCTACGCGTCAAGCGTGGTAGGTCATCGGCATAACTCTCGATGGTTCGCATCGTCTCCGTCTGACGCAATGATTGTTCGCACGTCGAACATGCGCGTGATTTCGCAGCTCCACCGATACTGCGCTCGATCGTGCGTGCGCATCGAGTATACGAGAGCAGATGATGCAGAATCAGTCGAATATCGATTACGCGCGAAACTTGCGACTGTCGCAGTATCGATGGAATGCCCTCACGCGTTCATCCTCTCCCTGCACAGGAGAGGGAGCAGAGCGCTTGATCACGGCGATGTGATGCGCGATAACGATCAGTTCGCGACTGCGCTCACGAGGAGAACTGCCATGCAAAGTGTTGCTGAAATTGAAGCTAGTCCCGAAGTACAGGATCTGCGCAATCGGGTTTCCGGATTTCTTGACGAGCTCATCTATCCCAACGAGAAAATTCTCGAGCGCGGCGGCGAGGAATCGTCGCGCACGTTCAAGGCAATACAGGCCGAGGCGAAAAAGCGCGGGCTGTGGGCGCTCGGACTGCCCAAGGAAATCGGCGGCGGCGGACTCGAGTTCATGCCCTATGTCTTCGTCAATGAAATCGTCGGGCGCAGCGAGTACGCGATCGCCGGCCTCGGCACGCATTCCGCGCAGGACGCCACCATGCTGCACCTGTACGGAAATCCCGAACAGAAAAAGCGCTGGCTCGCGCCGCTGGTCAACGGCGACATCTATCCGAGCTTCTCGATGACGGAACCGGAAGTCTCGGGCGCCGATCCGACCGGGTTGCGCACGCGCGCGGTGCAGGACGGCGACGAATGGGTAATCAACGGGCACAAGTGGTTCACCAGCGGCGCCAACGTCGCAGCGTTCTCGACCGTGATGTGCGTGACGGAGCCCGACGCGCCCGCGCACGAACGCTTCAGCATGATCGTCGTGCCCACAGACACCAAGGGCTATCAGATCGTGCGCATCGTGCCGGTGATGGGCGAGACGTCGGGCGGGCATTGCGAGATCAAATACACCGACGTGCGCGTGCCGCTGACGAACCTGCTCGGCCCGCGCGGGCAGGCGTTCAAGATTGCGCAGAAGCGGCTCGGCCCCGGGCGCATCTACCATTGCATGCGATGGCTGGGGCAGGCGCAGCGGGCGTTCGAGCTGATGGTGGATCGGGCGATCAATCGACAGGCGTTCGGCGGTCCGCTGTCCGACAAGCAGACGATTCAGAACTGGATTGCCGACTCGGCCGCCGAGATTCAGGCCGCGCGATTGCTCACGCTCAACGCGGCGGCGAAGATCGACGCCGGCGACGAGGCGCGGGTCGAGATATCACTGATCAAATTCTTCGGCGCGAAGGTGCTGCACGACGTGATCGATCGCGCGATCCAGGTGCATGGCGCGATGGGCGTGTCGGAGGACACGCCGCTGGCCCGGATGTACCGTCATGCGCGCTTCGCTCGAATTTACGACGGACCCGACGAAGTGCATCGGATGGTGGTATCGCGACGAATCGTGAGCGAGTTCAAGAAGGGCCGCAAGTGGGACTTCGGCCGCGGCATACGAGGAACGGAAGATAATAATCACCTGCGCGGTGGGCGGCATCGACACCGTCGCGGGGGTGACCCCTGCACCCAGTGAAAGAGAAGACGCGAAATCCGCGCAGCGCGTCTTTCGCGAAAGGGTATAGCGACAGAATTATTACAGCGCGTTGACGCCGCGCTCGCCGGTGCGGATACGCACCACCTCTTCCATCGGCATGACGAAGATTTTGCCGTCGCCGATTCTGCCGGTTCGCGCCGCGCGCTCGATAGTCTCGACCACCTGCGCCGCCAACTCGTCCGAGACAATTATTTCGAGCTTGACCTTGGGCAGAAAATCCACGACGTACTCGGCGCCGCGGTACAGCTCGGTATGCCCCTTCTGACGGCCGAATCCTTTCACCTCGCTGACCGTGAGACCCTGCACACCGATACTCGACAGGGCCTCTTTGACCTCGTCGAGCTTGAACGGTTTGATGATCGCCTCAACCTTCTTCATAAGTCTCCTCTCGGTCCCTTCTCAGACTGGCCGCGCGAGACATATGCCGGCCCCCGCCCCATCCCCAATAACCATTCTCTTCGGAGGAGTTGGTTCAAGACCCTCATTTCCGCGCGCGCACCAGGGCGGTTCCGCGGGGCGCGTTACTCGCTGAAGAAAACCTCCCGGGCGTGATTGGTATCGCAATACTCGCGCACCTCGGCAATCTTGTCGCCGTCGAAGCGGATGTCGAAGTGGTAGCGATTGTTGTATTTCTTGCCGTTAGCCGCGGTGGTGTTCGATTCCGCCTGCACCGCGCAGCGGTCGCCTTCGCAAATGATGGTCTCGATTTTCAGGCCGAGTCCGCCCGGCATCATCGTCTTGATCCTCTTCGCGAGATTCTTGAGCCCTTCGTGGCCCTTCACCGGAGGCATGCCCGCCATCCTGGTCATGACCTTCCACTCGAAGTCGTTGGCGACCATCGTGGCGAGCCGGACCGGATCGGGATCTTCGAACTCGCTGAGAAATTCCGTGGCTAATTCCTTTTTTTCCGCTGATGTCATAGGCCTATCTCCTCGATTGCTGCAGACAGATACCTAGTCCATCCGGCGGGATCGCGGCAACATCCGGCGCAAGGGCAACGCAAGCGCGATGCCAACGCGGCACTGGCCGTTGCGATACGCACGGCAGCATCACAATTGTTCTCAGGCTTGCTCGGGAGCTCTGCAGGATGCTTAACTGGCGGGCGTCCGATTAATCGGCGGGCACTTTTCAGGACGCGGCGCTGCCGCTGCGCTTGGGCTGGAACTTCGGCTCCTCGCCACGCGACAGGCGCTGGATATTCTCGCGATGGCGAAACAGGGCCAGCGCCGTCATCAGGATCGCGAGCAGCAAATAGTGATGCGGCAAGCCGAGGACGGCGACCGCCGGCGGCAGCACGATCGCCGCAGCCATCGAGGCCAGCGACATGATTCGGCTTATCGCGAGGACCACGGCGAAGGCCGCGAGCGCGAACAGAATCACCATCGGCGAGATCGCCAGCCAGATTCCCAGCCCGGCAAGCGATGCCCTTGCCGCCGCTGAAAGCCGAGGAAGACAGAGCAAATCGCGCCGATGAACGCGGCCAGGCCGACCCACGCGATTGTCGCAGGCAGGAAAGCCCGCGGCGCGCGCGACAATCACCGGAATCGCGCCCTTGAGCGCGTCGCCAACGAGAGTCATCACCGCCGCACTCATGCCGCCCGCGCGCACCACGTTGGACGTCCCGATATTGCCGGAGCCGACAGCGCGCGGATCGAAGCCGCGCATCCGTCCGACGATCACGCCGGTCGGAATCGACCCGATCAGGTAGGCGCCGAGTATCAGAAGGATCTCAGTGATCACGGTTGTGCTGACTGGCCCCCGGAGGGCAATTCACTGAAAAATCGGGGTGACTGGATTTGAACCAGCGACTCCTGCGTCCCGAACGCAGTGCTCTGGCCAGGCTGAGCTACACCCCGTCTCCGGTTGAGCGTGATCGGGAAAGATACAGACGAGTGGTTATAGCATCCGAGGGGATAGCGCGCGAGTCCGGCGAACTGTCGGGCGCCGTTTTAATTCGGGGCTGAGTGTCTGAATTTCAGCACTGTGAGTGTCTTATTTCGGTTTGAGGCGGAGATCGTCCGAGGCGACACAGATTGAATGCCGAGCCTGTTCAGCCTCGGTCCTAACGCGTACGAATTCTTCTTTCGTACTCGCCGTTTGACTCCGAGTATTTATGTAAGATGTTGCGAGCGTGTGAATCGCATGCCTTCAAAGCGCCGTCGCAGTCTTTCTGCGTTTCCCATGAGCTTCAGAATTTGCCATTCCACTAGCGGCCTATCGGTCAGCGGAATAGGCGTGAGGCTCGGTCGCGTGCGTCGGCACCCATCAGATACCAGCCCACAAGCGCGAGCGCGGCCGCGTGGCGGGGCTTCATGGCGCGTGCGTGTGCGCGACCAGGTCGCGCATCTCGGCCATGATTTTTGTGTAGTCGGGCTTGCCGAAGATTCCTGAGCCGGAGACGAAGACGTTGGCGCCGGCGGCCTTCACGTCCGCGATATTGTCGAGCTTCACGCCGCCGTCGATCTCGACGTCGATGCTGAGTCCGCGACGTTTCAGCTCGCGCCGGATGTAGCGCAGCTTGTCGAGTGCGGCCGGGATGAACTCCTGGCCGCCGAAGCCCGGATGCACGCTCATCACGAGGATCATGTCGAGATGCTCGGCGAAGGGCAGCACCTTGTCGGCGTCGGTCTCGGGATTGATTCCGATTGACGCGCGCGCGCCGAGGTCGTGGATTCGCTTCGCCATCGCGGGGATGTCGGGGCAGACCTCGCAATGCACCGAAATTGAATTGGCGCCCGCCTTCACGAATGCCTCGACGTAGCGCGCCGGCTCGGAAATCATCAGGTGCGCGTCGAGCGGCAGCTTGGTCACCTTGCGCACCGACTCCATCACCGGGATTCCAATCGAGATGTTAGGCACGAAGTGCCCGTCCATCACGTCGAAATGAATCATGTCGGCGCCGGCCTTTTCGACCGCGCGAATTTCCTCGCCGAGCCGCGCGAAGTCAGCGGACAGAATCGACGGCGCAATTTTGTCGGCGGGATCTGGATGTGGAGATTTGCTCATTGCGTCAGACTAGCAGCGCATTGCCGCCGAGCGACAAAGCGCCTATGCGATCTTTATCGCGGTGCAACGCCATCAGATCGGTCACTCCGCGGATCGTGTCCGAGTTGAGCTCAGCAGAGTCGTGATTTGTCCGCGATGGTGTGTCTGATGATTGAAAAAATGCGTCACTGCGATCCACATCGGCACACGAGTACCGGCCTGACGCTGACATCGCGTCATACGACATCTCGCGCGCAAGGAATTCGGCCGTGATTTCGTTTGATGCTGTCCATGCTTCGATCGCAGCTGTCGGTCTTTTCCCGCTCGCGCCGCAGTGTCGCAAAATCCGCGTACAGTTCCTGATCGAGAGAGCGAATCTCGATCTCGCGCCCGCTATCGTCGAGCGATCGCATGCGATCCGCGCCGACAAACCGCCCCATCTGCACGCGATCGGTTAGCAGCAGATGATCCAGCGTTCGATGAATCGAACCGAAAAACGCGTGCACATCGCGCTTGCGCTCCACGTCGCTGAGCGCGCCGCAGGTGTCATAGATGCTACGGTTCATCAGCGTGTTGTACTGCGCCATCGTCCTGAACTGAGTAATCAGGTCCATCGCAACCGGCTCAATTGCGAATCGAATCGGGCGGCGCTTCAGAATCGCGGGAGTGCGCTGGAGAGCCAGGCGCCGATGGGATTTGAGACACTTCGGTGCGACGAAGCGTAGCGATAGTGACGGCGTCTGACTGCGACGTGTGTCGGCCGCGAGTACGAGACGTAACTCACATGGCGTGACGTGGTGGTGACGGAGCTTTCGGCATACGTCGACGTGTCGGAACTCAGGGCCGGCGTGCTGGTCGCGGTAGGCGTCACCTGCACCCTGCCTACTCCCTTGCCGGTCAGCCCGATTTCGTTGCGCGGCGCCATGCGACAGGTCGAGCGAGCGGCCGCGAACGAACGGTCCGCGATCGTTGATTCGGACTACCACCGACCTGCCAGTGTCGGGGTTGGTCACTCTCACGTGCGATCCCAGCGGCAGAGTTTTGGACGCGGCAGTCAGGCCCTCGGGATTGTAAGTCTCGCCGCTGCTGGTGCGCCGTCCCGCGAAGCCGGGGCCGTACCATGAAGCGACCTCGGTGCGCGACGTTCCATAACTCTGCACCGACGGCGCGTAGTGATAGCTCGTGGCAGGCAGCGACGCGGGCGTGTAATTCTGCGAGGAACAGCCGGCGAGTATGAGCGTGAGCACGCCCAACGTGAACGCGAGCGTCCAGGTAATCGGACCCAAGTGATTCGGATTCGAATCGCTACCGGCTCTGGCAGCCCCCGCGATCATCAGTCGCCGCCCGGCCCGAAGGGTATGAAGTGATGGTCCACGTGCGTGCGCCGTAGTTAATTAAAATTCTAGCGCCGAATCAATCGCGCGGCAAAGAATCCGTCGAGCCCGCCGAGGTCGGGCCGGGTCTTCATGAAACCTCGCGCATCGATGACGTCTATAAACTCGTCTCGACCCACCAAGCCGTGATCGATAGCGAAATCGGCGTGGCGCGCCAGAAATCCATCGACCACGTTTTCGCCCTCTTCGGGCGCGATACTGCAAACCGAATACACGATCGCGCCGCCGGGACGCACGAGCGCCGCCGCGTGGTCGAGCATCTGCGATTGAATCGCAGCCATGCGCGCCGAGTCGGTCGGTTTGAGGCGCCACTTTATTTCAGGATGCTCTCGAAGTGTCCCGAGTCCAGTGCACGGCGCGTCGAGGAGCACGTACTCGACGCTCGACGGCGCAAGCGGCAGCGATACAGCCAGATCGGCGCAAACGAACTCGAGATTGCGATGACGCAGGCGGCGCGCCAGGTCGCGCGCGTTCTTGAGTCCGTTGAAATTGAGGTCGACGGCGATCACTCGTCCGCGTTCGCCGACCATCTCCGCGAGATGAGTCGCCTTGCCTCCCGGCGCAGCGGCACAATCCACGACGGTCGCGCCGGCTCTGGGAGCCAGCATCCGCACGACCATCTGCGACGCCTCGGATTGCGCGTGGAACAGGCCCTCGCGATACGCACGCGACTCGAAATGCGGCGCGCCGCTCAGCACGATGGTCTCGGGCTGCGCGGCCGGGCGTGCCAATCTCGAAACCGTCCTCGGTCAGCTTCTCGATTATTTCGGCACGAGACCCGCGCGCGAGATTCAGCCTGATCACGTTGGGCGCGGCGTCGTTGTTCGCCGTCATCAGGCGCTCGGCATTCTCGACGCCGAACCAATCGACGAATCGCTCGACCATCCAGCGCGGATGCGAATACGCAACCGCGAGATAACTTTTTTCATTGCTTTCGCGCGCAGGCATCGGCGCGGTCTCGCGGGTCGCGCGACGCATCACGGCGTTGACGAAGCCCGACGCTTTGCGCGCCGCGGGAATTCGTTTGGCGAGACTGACCGCGGTATCGACCACAGCGTGCTGCGGAATCCGATCGAGAAATCGAAGCTGAAAAAGCCCCATCCGCATGATTGCCAACGCCTCAGGCTGAATCCCGGCGAGCTTGCGCCCGGTGAGATGCGGCAGCTCGAAGTCGAGGCGTCCCTGCCACGCGAGCGTTCCCAACACCAGCCGCGTGATCAGCCTTCTGTCAGCCGGCGCGAAATCGGGAAGCCGCCCGCCGAGCAGAACGTCGGCATAGGCGGACTCCTGATCGACGCGGATAGAGAATCTCGACCGCCGCCATCCGCGACGCGAGCCCTTCGTCAGTTCGCGCGAGCGCGACTTTCGCTTTCGTCTGGTCTTCGCTCATCAGCCGAATCGCGCGCCGGCTTCCACGCGTTTGCCGCGAAGGAAATCAGCCGCGGACATTCTCTTTCGCCCTGGCGCTTGCACCTCGACCAGCCTGAGTTTTCCGACGCCGCACTGGACCACGGGATTCGGCTTGACGCTGACGATCGTGCCGGGAGCGGATGGCGGGCACGGCGGCCCGCCCCACTGAGATTCATCCTCGACCGCGGCGCGCCAGATGAGAACTTCGTCACCGCCCAGACGCGTGCGCGCGACGGGCCAGGGATCGTACGCGCGCGTCATCCGCTCGATCTGCGCGGCGCTCGAAGTCCAATCGATCACCGCGTCCTTCTTTTCGACTTGCGCGGTGTAGGTGGCGAGCGATTCGTCCTGCGGCGTTTCGACCAGCGCGCCGCGCGCGGCGAGATCGATCGCCTCGAGCATCGCGGACGCGCCTAACTCCGCGAGTTTTTCTTTCAGCGTTCCCTGGGTGTCGTTCGGCTCGATCGGAATCTTGCGCTGGAAGTACATCGGGCCGGCGTCCATCTGCTCGATGATCCGCATGATCGTGACTCCCGTCTCGGCGTCGCCCGCGAGGATCGCGCCTTCGACCGGAGCGGCGCCGCGATGACGCGGCAACAGCGATGCGTGCACGTTCATCGGCGCGATCTTCGGAACGTCGAGAATCGAGTTCGGCAGAATTCGTCCGTAGGCCGCCACCACCAGGAGATCAGGCTCGAATGCTTTCAGCTCGCCCAGAAATTCCGGCGTTCGAATTTTGATCGGCTTCAATGTCGGGATTCCATGCTTCGCCGCGACTGCGCCGACTTCGCTCGGCTCCATGCCGAGTCCGCGGCCGCGCGGCTGGTCGGGACGCGTGACAACTCCGACGACTCTGAAGTTGGCTCCTGAAGCCGTCACGAGCCGCTCCAAGATATGGGCCGCCAAGGCGGGAGTGCCCATGAAAACAATCTTTAGTGGTTCAGCGATTTTAGATTCGCACCGTGGAGGGACGCACGTCGTCGGCTTTTCCCTCCTTGATTAGCTTCTTGAGTTTGCGCTTGTAGAGTTCACGCTTGATTCGGCTGATGCGATCGATGAAGAGCTTGCCGTCCAGGTGATCGATCTCATGCTGCAGCGCGACCGCGAGCAATTCGTCGGCTTCGATTTCGATTTCTTTTTCATCGGGCGTCCACGCGCGCACCAGCACGTGCGCCGCGCGTTCCACGTCGGCGGTGTAATCGATCACCGACAGGCATCCTTCTTCCCAAACGATCTTGCCCTCGGCCTCGACCACCTGCGGGTTGATCAGTTTCAGCAGATGCTTGCCCGGATTTTCGTGATCGGTGTCGAGCACTATGATCCGCTTCGACTCTCCAACCTGCGGCGCCGCGAGACCCACGCCCGGCGCGGCGTACATGGTCTGCACCATGCTGTCGATCAGCCCCTCGACGTTGCCGTTGATATTCTTGACCGGCGCGGCCGGCTCCTTGAGCGTATCGTCGGGAAACTTGCGAATTTTCAGCAGCGCCATCTGTATTTAGAAATCTATCAAAGGGTAGCTGGCGCGGCGAGTCCGAGCGGCGCGAGAAACGATTCGACGGCGCGGATACACTCGTCGGGGCGCTCGATTTGTAGAAAATGCGTCGTGCCCGGAATCGCTTCGTACGGCAGCCCGAGCTCTTCGGCCATCGCTTGTCCGATCAGCGCCGGCGGCATCGCTTCGTCGATCGTAGGATCTCCGCACACGAGTTTCACCGGCACCGGGCAATGCGCCATCTGCGGCCACAGATCGGGATTCGCGCCGCTGGAAAAAACGTGCGCCTCGTACTCGCGCGGACACGCGAGGATCCAGTCGCCGCTCGCGCGATCGTGCCGCAGGGTCGCGCGCGCCATCAGCTCGTATGCGTCAGGCACCCAACTCTTGAAGCGCCTGGCAAACTGCTTCGCGAGATCCAGCGGATCCTTGTAGCGCTCGGGACGCCGCGCCGCGCGCGAGGCGAGCGACTCCTTGTCGGATTGCTGCAGGTACTGAATCGGATGACCGGCGCGCGGATAGACCGGCGGATCGAACAGCACCAGCGCGTCGAATCGCCGCCCGTACTTGAGCGCATGCATCGCAGCGGTGACGCCCGACAGCGAATGGAACAGGCCGGCGGCAGGCTTCGCACCAAGCTCGCGATTGATCGCATGCCAGACCACATCCATATCCGCGATGAAGTTCTGCCAGGTGTGCCCTTCGGCGCCGTGCAGCGGATTGTGCCCATGATTGCGGAAGTCGAAGACGATCACTTCGTAGCGCGCGCGCAGCGGTCCCCAGAATGGAAAGTAGCCGTCGATCGCGAGCCCGTTGCCATGACTGAGCACGAGGCGCGGCGCGCCGGGGATACCGTGCTGGCGAACGTGAATCGTCGCGCCGTCGTGCATCTTCACGTCGAAGGCGTGACGCGCGCGCGGCACATGATGAATCGGGTGATGTTCGTTCGTCTCGTTCATTTTGCTTTACCGCTCACAGCATCCTTACCGGATCGATATCGATCGCAAGAAATATATCGTCGCGCTCTGCCGACGGGCCGACTTCGGCGCGCATCGCGGAAATTGCGGCGCGCATCGGTTTTAATTCGCGCGATTTTATCATCACCTGCCAGCGGTAGCGCTGCTTGATCCGTTCGATCGGCGCCGGCGCGGGACCAAGCACGCGGAGTCCTTCCGGCGTCGAGTCCTTCGACAGCGATTTCGCGACCGCCTCGGCCATGCGCCTGACAATTTGCGGCTCCGCGCCTTCGATTCGCACCATCGCGAGCCGCGCGAACGGCGGATACATAAGGTCGCGGCGCAGTTCCAGCTCGCGGCGCATGAACCGGGCGTAGTCCTGATCCTTGGCGGCGCGGATGCTGTAGTGATGCGGCGCGTAGGTCTGGATGATCACGCGGCCCGGACGCTCGCCGCGGCCCGCGCGTCCCGCGATCTGCGTCAGCAACTGGAACGTGCGCTCGGCGGAACGGAAGTCGGGCATGTTCAGCGCCATGTCGGCGTTGACGACCGCGGCCAGCGTGACGCCGGGAAAATCGAAACCCTTGGTGATCATCTGCGTGCCGACGAGAATATCTATTTCGCCGGCGCGAAGCTCGGCCAGCATCCGCGCCCGCGCGCCGCGCACACTGCTGGTGTCGGAGTCCATCCTCTCGATGCGCGCGTCCGGCATCAGCTCCGCCAGCGTTTGCGTGAGCCTCTCGGTGCCGAAGCCCTGCCCCTTGAGCCCGTAGCCTTTGCATTCGGGGCAGGTGTCGGGCGCCGCGGTGTGATTGCCGCAGTAGTGGCATCGGAGCGAGCGGTCGCGCATATGAAACGTCATGCTGACGCTGCAGTTCGGGCACGCGATCACGTTGCCGCAAATGTGGCATTGCAGAAAATTGTGGAATCCGCGGCGATTGAGAAACACCATGCTCTGGCCGCCCGACGCGAGATTTTCGCGCAGCGCCGCGACCAACGTCGTCGAGAGCGGTACCGTGTCCGGAACTTCCGCTCGCGAGGCTTCTTTTCGCCCGGCCCGGTTCCATTCGTAGGCTTTGCCGCCGCCAGCTTGCGGGCCTCGGCGACTTCGCGGCGCATATCGACGATTTCGACCGATGCCATCGCGCGATCGTTCACGCGGCGTAAAAGACGCAGCAGGCGGTACCGTCCGCGCCGCGCATTTGCGTACGACTCGCTCGACGGCGTCGCCGAGCCGAGCACGACGGGACACTGCGAAAATCCCGCGAGCGCGACCGCGAGATCGCGTGCGTGATAGTAGATGCCTTCCTCGCTTTTGTACGACGCGTCGTGCTCCTCGTCGACGACGATCAACCCGATGTCGTGCATCGGCGCGAAAATCACCGAGCGCGGACCGATCATCACGCGCGCCTGCCCGCCAATCGCCGCCATCCAGCTCGCCCATCGCTCGGTCACGCTCTGCGCGCTGTGCGCGATGCCGACCAGCGAGCCGAAGCGCGCGCGAAACGAGCGCACGATTTCGTCGGCCAGCGCGATCTCGGGCACCATGATCAGAACGTTGCGCCCAGCCGCGAGCGCTCGCGCGGCGAGGTTCAGATAAATTTCGGTCTTGCCGCTGGCGGTGACGCCCCACAGCAGAAACGCTTCGTAGCGGCGATGCTCGATCGCCGGTGAAATCGCATCCAGCGCGACTTGCTGCTCGTCGGTGAGATCGTACTCCGCCGCCGAAACGCTCATGAGTTGTCGTCGGCGCCGCCTCGATCGCGATCAGCCCGCGACTCGCGAGACTCTTCAACGCAGCGCTCGCGCCGTCGATTTCCGTCTTCAGATTTTCGACCCGCAGCCCGGTCGCGCCGGCGTTCGCGATCGCACCCAGCACTTCGCGTTGCTTCGTGCCGCGAACACCCTCGACGCTTGCGCCTGCGACGAGTCGCGCGACCAGATCCGCAGTCTCGCGATGCCGTCCCGTGGTGGCGTCGCGGCGCTCGAGGATGCCGTCGGCGATGAAGCGCGCGATCGTTGCGCGCACTTCGCTCGGCGGGCCGGCTTTCTCGAGCTGGCGCGTCAGTCGCGGCACCCTTCGCGATCTTTTCGATAATCGTGCGCTCGACTCGCGTGAACGCTGCACGTGCCAGAGCGTCGGGAGGAGTCGCAAGGCTGTACGCCGTCCTGGACTCGACGCGCGCGACCGCGGGAATCACGCTGCGGTACGCGTCGGCAATCGAGACCATGTAGTAAGTCGCGAGGAACTCCATCAGTTGCAGATGCGCGCGATCGAACAGCGGTCGCGGCTCGAGCACTTCGAGGATCGGTCTTCAGCTCGCTCGTCGAGAGTCGTTCGCCGACCTCGGTGACCACTCCCGTCACCTTGCGCGAGCGCAGCGGCGCGAGCACGCGATGCCCCGGTCGGACACGACCGTCGAGCGTCGGCGGAATCGAATACGTCAGCGTCTCGAATCCGCGCGTCGCTCCGACGATCACAATATTGGCCTGCATCTCGACTATCTCTGCGCATGCAACTTATACCCCATGCGAGCGGTGCGGCGAGTCGCCACTGCGCCGAGGCGCGACTTTGACGTTCGGCAGACCGCTTTCGCGGACGCGTCCAGTCTGGTTGAATCTGGTCATGACGCTCCGATTTCTGACTGCCGGTGAATCGCACGGGCCCGAGCTGGTCGCGACGGTCGAAGGCGTGCCGGCCGGCTTCGACATCGACATTGCCGCGATCAACGGCGACCTCGCGCGCCGACAAAAGGGCTACGGCCGCGGCGGCAGGATGCTGATCGAGAAGGACGAGGTGCGTCCGGTTTCCGGCATCCGCTTCGGCAAATCGCTCGGCAGTCCCATCACCTTCATCATCGAGAACCGCGACTTCAAGAACTGGGTCAAGAAGATGTCCGCCGATCCCGGCGACCGCGGCGCGGCTGACGTTGTCACGCGCGCGCGGCCCGGCCATGCCGACCTTGCGGGCGTGCTGAAATACAATCTCGAAGATATTCGCGACGTGCTCGAACGGGCGTCGGCGCGCGAAACCACTGCGCGCGTGGCGATTGGCGGGCTCGCAAAGCAGATTCTGCTGCCGTTCGGAATCGACGTGCTCGGCTATGTCGCGAGCATCGGCGCAACCGAGGCGAAGACTCATCCCGAGATGAGTGTCGAGGAGCTGCGCCGCATCACTGAAGCGTCGCAAGTGCGGGTGGCTGACCCCGACGCGGAAAGCAAAATCATCGCCGAGATCGATGCGTGCAAAAAGACCGGCGACACGCTCGGCGGTATCGTCGAGGTGGTCGCGACCGGTTTGCCGGTCGGGCTCGGCAGTCACGTGCAATGGGATCGCAAACTCGACGGACGTCTCGCGTTCGCGCTGCTCAGCCTGCAGGCGGCGAAGGGCGTCGAGCTTGGCCTGGGATTCACGGCGGGACGGATTCGCGGATCCGAGCTGCACGATGAAATCGGCTACGACGCCGCGCACCATCGCTTCACGCGCCATTCGAATAATTCCGGCGGCACCGAGGGCGGCATGAGCACGGGCGAGCCGCTGCGGGTGCGCGTCGCGTTCAAGCCGCTGTCGACGCTGATGCGTCCGCTGCGATCGGTCGATATCAAAACCAAGGCGGAAGCGGTCGGCGCGATCGAGCGATCCGACGTATGCGCGATTCCTGCCGCGGCCGTTATCGCGGAAGCGGTGGTCGCGTTCGAACTCGCGGCGGCTTTCCTGGAAAAGTTCGGCGGCGATTCGCTGATCGAGATTACTCGCAACTTCAAAGGCTTCCTCGAACAGGTCCGCAACTACTGAAGCGAGCGCGCGGCTGGATTCGCGCGACAACGCAAATGACGCCCAAACTGATCCTCACCGGATTCATGGCCACCGGGAAAAGCTCGGTTGGGCCAATCGTCGCGCGCCGGCTCGGATGGGAATTCGTGGACGTCGACACGATCGTCATCGCGCGCGCCGGAAAACCAATCGCGCAAATCTTCGCCGACCACGGCGAGGCGCATTTCCGGCAGCTCGAACGCGAAGCGGTCGCGCAACTCACAAGCGATCAACGGCGATGCCCGCACTGCCACGGGCCGTTTCCCGAAGTGATTTCGACGGGAGGCGGCGTACTGGTTGACGAATCGAATTGCGTGGCGCTCAAGCGGGTCGGCGTGATCGTATGCCTGACGGGGAGGCCCGAAGTCATCGCGGCGCGCGTCGAACGATCGAAAGCCAAGCGCCCGAAACTGACCGAGGGCGGAAAACCCACGTTGGCGCGAGTCAAAGAACTGATGGACGAACGAGCTGACGCTTACGCTCGCGCCGACGTGCAAATCGACAGCTCCGATCTCACCGTCGAGCAACTCGCCGACCATGTAATCGGCGCTTTCGGCCAACGCGCCGCGCGACGAATCCTGCCGCCCGCATAGCGATGCAAACTATCCGCGTAGAACTCGGGCACGCGTCCCATGACGCTCACGTCGGCGCGAACATCCTCGATCGTCTTGGCGAACTCGCGCGCGGCGCCGGACTGAAACCGGGTTCATGCGCGGTCGTCACTGACGCGACGGTGGAAAAGTTGTACGCGGCGCGGGTCGAGGATTCGCTTCGCAAAGGCGGCTTCGCGCCCGCCGTAATTTCGGTGCCGCCCGGCGAAGCATCGAAGTCGCTGCCAACGCTGGAGCTTTTGTATGATCGCATGACCGCGATCGGGCTTGATCGCAACAGCGTGGTATTCGCGGTTGGCGGCGGCGTCGTTGGCGACCTCGCGGGATTTGCGGCCGCGACTTTTTTGCGCGGCGTCCCGTCTGGTGCAAGTGCCGACGACCGTCGTCGCGCAGGTCGACTCAGCGCTCGGCGGCAAGACCGCGATCAACCATCGTCACGCCAAAAATCTGATCGGTGCGTTTTACCAGCCGCGGCTGATTGTCGCCGACGTGGCGACGCTCGCGACGCTGCCCGACCGTGAGTTTCGCGAGGGCCTGGCCGAGGTCATCAAGTATGGCGCGATCATGGACGCGCCGATGATCGCCGATCTGGAACGCGACCTCGATTCGATTCTTGCGCGACGTTCCGATCTGCTCGAGCAAGTCGTCGCGCGATCGCTGGCGCATAAAGCCGCAGTCGTATCCGCCGACGAGCGCGAAAGCGGCCTTCGCAAAAGCTTGAACTTCGGCCACACCATCGGCCACGCGATCGAAGCGAGCGCAGGTTACGGCAGCTACTTTCACGGCGAGGCGGTTGCTATCGGGATGGTCGCGGCGGCGCGGCTGTCCAGCAAATATGCCGGCTTCTCGGCTGATGAAGCATCGCGGCTGCAGCGCCTGATCGAGCGCGCCGGTCTGCCGACTGCGATGCCGGCAGGATGGCACAGCGACGACTTTCTCCGCGCGCTCGGTCTCGACAAGAAGCGCGCCGCAGGCGCGATCGAATTCGTGCTGCTCGATCGCCTCGGTCACTCCTTGACACAAAGTCTATCAATTGATGACATCGTGTCATCTTTAAGTTGATCGCCTGCTCGAATTTCTGACAGTTACGACTCGAAGTGTTCTACAGGTGACAAATTGTCACGAAAATTCCGCGTGTCTGCTTGGCGTACCTACAATGTGTTTAGTATGTACGTTAGTAGCGCACGCATGACTGTTTCAACCCGTACATCGCCAAAGGACTGAGAAGGACGGGGTAAACGCGCGTAACGCGGAGGAGTCACATGGATCGATTCGATGAAATGAAGGACAAGGTCCTGACGGTGCAGGAGGTGTCTGCATACCTGCGAGTGCATCCGTCCACCATCTACCGAATGCTCAAAAAAAATCTGCTGCCCGCTTTCCGCGTCGGCAGCGACTGGCGCTTCACGGTCGAGGCAATCGACAAATGGCGCGCCTCGGTGGAGTCGGGTGTTCGCACTCGTGCGGCGACAACAGGCTGAGTCGGCCGAGGCTGACGCGCGCGAATAGACGCGGCTGGACGAGAATCGCGCCGGTCCGCTAATTCTGGAAATACCGGCGCGGATTTTCTACCAGCATCGTACGGATCTTGGCCTCTCCGACGCCTGCCCGCTTCAGCGCCGGCACGATATTCTTGAAGACGTGCGTCGGCGTCCAGTTCGCGACCAGCTTGGCAGTCTCGGGAGTCATGTCGAGCCCGCGTCCGAGCCAGCATGCGACGGTGTCGTGGGAGAGCACGAGTTGATTTTCGTAGCCGACGCCCAGTAGTCCAATCAGCGCCGCCAATCGCAGTTTGTCGGGATGCAGGAAATCCAGGCCGAAGCGATCGAACCCGAGGATACATCCGCGATCGAGCATCGCGGCGTGATAGCTGAGGTCCGACGAGCCGCAGCTATGCCCGATGATCACGCGGCTTAAGTCCACGCCCTCCGACGCGAAAATCTCCAGCTGCTCGCGGCCCATCGTGCCGTCCTCGGTATGCGTCGTGATCGGAGCGCCGGTCGCCTTATGCGCGCGCGCCGCCGCCCGCAGGCACATCTCCTCGTACTTCGTGACCTGGCCCTTGCCGGTCGCGCACTTGATGATGCCCGCCTTGATGCCGGTGTCGCCGACACCTTTGTTGATCTCGCTGATATAGACCGACGCGATATCGTCGACGGTCCGCTGCTTGAAGTACGCGGTGTTGCCGAGGTCTTCCTTGTAGAGGCCGGTCGCGCAGATTATTCGCACGCCTGACGCCGAAGCCAGCCTCCGCCATGAAGTTCACGTCGCGGCCGATGTCCATCGGGCACGGATCGACGAAGGTCTCGAGTCCGAGGTCGCGCACCTCTTTCAGGCGCTCGACGCAATTCTTGAGCGCGGCCTTGCGCTCGAATTTCGGCGCGGCGCAATCGAGCTCCCATCCGGCCCAGCCGATCAGCAGATGCTCATGCATGAGCGTCGTGCCGAGCTGCTCCGGACTCGCGGTTCCAGTGACGGTGTTGATTGCTTTCATCGCGATACGCTCCATTCCCGGCGCGAGTTCACGCCCGGCGTCGATCGAGACTTCGATTTTGCGAAGCTAGACCCGCGGCGCCGCTGTCGTCAAATGCGTCGCGCCGCGATTTCAGCAGCTAACTGGAAGGTTCGGGCTTGGGTTCGTGGTTCACGGCCGAAGAACGTCACGAGCAGGATCAGCGCGACGCCAATCGTGATCGCGCTGTCCGCGACATTGAAGATCGGGTAGTTCAGGTCGTAGTAATGCGCGCGCATGAAGTCGATCACGCGGCCGCGAATCGCTCGATCGATCAGATTGCCCATCGCGCCGCCGAGGATCAGCGCGCATGCGACCGAATTAAGCGATACGCTCTCCGCCCGCACAATTATGACCAGTCAGCACGACTATCGCCGCGCACGCCATCGTCAGCAGAAACGCTTTGCGGACCCACGGCGGCGCGTCCGCCAGCATGCTGAACGCCGCGCCCGGATTCTGCGTGTAGGTGATGTCGAGGTAGTTCGGGATGATCGCGATACTCTCGTACAGCGCCATGTGCGCCTGCACGAACAGCTTGGTCGCCTGGTCGAGCAGGATGACGGGAATCGTGATCGCGCCGAGCAAAAACAGAAACGGCCTGCGCGGCGGCGCCGACGCTGGTCGATTCGCTCCCGGCTTCGCGGCCGGCGAGCACGCGGGGCAAAGGCTTGGCGCTTGATTGCTCGGCCATCGGCTACGCTCCCACGACCGCGCGGCATCGCGCGTCCAACGTTTCGCCGCCGGCGTCATCGAAGTATTTCCAGCATCGCGCGCACTTCGCGCCCGACGCGTGACGCCCGACCAGCGTGATTGCGGGATTCGCGGCGGCGCGCGCGAAGGTGCCGTCGAGAGCGAAATCCTCGCGGCCGTTGGCTTGATGCCTGATCTCGGCCGCTTCCGCATCGCCCAAAATCGCAACGTCGGAGACGATGAACAAGTCTTTCAACTCGTCGCGATACCGCTTCGAGCGTCTCGGCAAGTCCGCTGTCAGAGCCACCGTCAGCGCCGAGACTGATCTGCAGCATCGAGCGGCGCGCCGATCGTCCCCGACTTGCGCATCGCCTCGAGCAGCTTGAGCGCCTCGTCGCGAACCTTGAGCAGCCGCTCCCATCGCGCTTCCAGTTCGTCATCGCGCCACGACGGATTCGCTGGATGCATCGTAGTCAGATGCACGCTGTCGAGCCGCTTGCCCGGGAGGTACGAGTAAACCTCTTCGGCGGTGAACGGGATCAGCGGCGCGAGCATCCTGACGAGCACGTCGAGAATATTGAACAGCGCGGTCTGCGCCGAGCGGCGCTCGCGCGAATTCTCCGCCGCGCAGTAGAGACGATCGCGCGCGACGTCGATATACAGCGAGCTCAGATCGACCACGATGAAATTCTGCATCACCTGGAACGCGGTCTGGAATTCGAATGCTTCGTAAGCGCGGCGCACTTCGGTCTTGAGTTTCTCGGTGCGCGCCAGGATGAAGCGATCGAACTCGAGCATGTCCTTCAACTGAACGGCGTCGCGCTCGGGATCGAAATCAGCGAGATTGCCGAGCACGAAGCGGCAGGTGTTGCGGATCTTTCGATACGACTCCGACACCGCGCTGAAGATCGTCTGACTGAGCGTGATGTCGGCGGTGTAGTCGAGCGACGCGTACACCAGTCGCAAAACGTCGGCGCCCATGCGTCCGGCCGCATCGACGGCGTCCTCGGAGTTGCCGAGCGACTTGGACATCTTGCGCCCCTTCTCGTCGACGGTCAGCCCGTGGTTAATGACGCTCTTGAACGGTGCCGCGCCGCGCTCCGACACCGCGCAAAAGAGCGACGAGCTGAACCATCCGCGCGCCTGCTCGACCGCTTCGAGGTACGCGTCCGCCGGCCATTTCAATTCGGGCCGCACGGCAAGCACCGCGGCTTGCGACGAGCCCGAATCGAACCACACGTCGAGGATGTCTTCTTCCTTGATGAAGACCGCGCCGCCGCACTTCGCGCACTTGACGCCCGGCGCCACGAAGTCGGCTGCGGGCCGGATGTACCACGCGTCGGAACCTTCGCGCGCGAAAATTTCCTCGACCCGATCCATCGTCACGAGCAGTGGCGCGACCTCGTCGCATTCGGCGCATCTCACCGCGGGAATCGGGACGCCCCACGCGCGCTGGCGCGAGATAGTCCAGTCGGGGCGCGTCTCGGTCATGTTGCGGATTCGATCGCGCGACCATGCGGGGTACCACTTCACGCTATCGATTGCGTCGATCACCTTGGCGCGCAGCCCGTTGTGATCGACGCCGACGAACCATTGCTCGGTCGCAAGAAAAATCAGCGGATTGTGGCATCGCCAGCAATGCGGATAGCTGTGCGAGAAATTTTGCGCATGCAGCAACGCGCCGACTGTGCGCAGCTTCTCGACGATCGAATTGTTCGCCTTGAAGACGTTCTGCCCTTCCCACTCGCCGCCGTCCCGCGTGAACACTCCGCTGCCGTCGACGGGAGTGAAGGGTGCCAGCCCGTACGCCTTGCCGACGACGAAATCCTCGTAGCCGTGACCGGGCGCGGTATGCACGAGGCCGGTGCCAGTGTCGGCGGTGACGTGCTCCGCGTACATCAGCTTCACGTCGCGCGGGAGAAACGGATGCCGAAAAATATCCTGGCCGTCGTGCGCCTTGATCGCCTCGCGGCTGAGCGGGATTCGTTTTTCAACTGCGAGCCCGCATTCTTTCGCGACGCTGTCCGCCAATCGCGACGCGACGACGTAATAGTGATCACCGACTTTCAGCGCGACGTAGTCGAAAGTCTCGTTCAGCGAGATTCCGAGATTTGCCGGCAGCGTCCACGGCGTCGTCGTCCAGATAACGGCGGACAGTTTGCCGGCCTTGTGCGCAGCGGCGAGCTCGGCGCGGTCGTTGGCTTCTGCAGCCAGCGCGCCCGCATCTTTGAGATTCGAGTTGAACGCGAACGCGACGTAGATCGACGGCGAAACGTGATCCCGATACTCGACTTCAGCCTCCGCCAGCGCCGAGCGGCAGTCGAAGCACCAATGCACCGGACGCAGGCCGCGATAGACGTAGCCTTGCTCGACCATGTTGCGCAGCACGCGGATTTCCGCGGCGTCGTACTCGGGCGCCATCGTGAGATACGGATTGAACCAGTCGCCGATACATCCCAGGCGGCGAAAGTCCGAGCGCTGCAAATCGACCCACTTCTCGGCTTCGGCGCGGCATAGCTTGCGCAGCTCGAGCTTGGGCGTGGTGCGCGCCTTGTCGCCGCCGAGGTCGCGCGAGACCTTGTACTCGATCGGCATCCCGTGACAGTCCCATCCGGGGACGAACGGCGTGCGATATCCGAGCATCGAGCGCGAGCGCACGACGAAGTCCTTCAGAATTTTGTTGAGCGCAGTGCCGAGATGCACGCGGCCGTTGGCATACGGCGGTCCGTCGTGCAGCACCCACGACTCTGCGCCCTTGCGAGCTTCCATCAGGCGCGCGTAGAGGTCGAGATCGTCCCAATGCTTGAGCATTTCCGGCTCCCGCTTGGGCAGATTCGCCTTCATGGGAAAGTCGGTTTTGGGAAGTTTCAGGGTAGATTTGTAGTCGGTCTCAGCCACTCGGCGGGAACTCCTGCCACTTTCTAATAAAGAATCTAGTGTCTGATCAGATTAACGCACGTCGCGTTCCTTCGCGAGCATCGAGTCTCAATTCGCTTTCGCTGCTTCCAGGTACCCGAGGATCTTCTCGAGTCGTTCGATCGGATTTGCAGATTCGAGCAGCGCCTGCTTTTCCTCGAGCTGGATCTTCAAGTGGCCGACCATCTTGTCTGAAAGAATTGAAGGATCGTCGATTCCTTCGATCGAACTCGCAAGCTCTGGCGAAAGTTTTGTATGACGATGCGCATAGCTGTCGAAGGCGGTGAGCACCGAACGCTTAAGTTTTTCGAGCCCCGCGGAGCCGCCGGCCGACTCCGTGATCTCCTCGGCTTGCGCCTTGAAGAACTTCTGACCGAACACAAAGCGAGCGACTTTCGCCCGCTTCCTGCCTTCGACCATGATTTTCACGGTGCCGTCGGAAAACCGTTCCCGCTGAACGATCACGCCTAGCGTGCCGACTTGGTACATATCGGCAGGAGAGGGCGCCGCGACCATCGCGTCCCGCTGAGCCACCAGCAAAATCGGCGAGTGTGCGGCGAGCGGGATCTGAGTTTTCGGATCTGCTACAGCCTCGATCGCCTTTAACGACCGAGGGCGCCCGATGAAAATTGGGTAGACCTCGTGAGGAAAAGCGATCAGTCCACGGAGCGGCACCATCGGTACGAAGCGGGAAGCGACGGCCCGCATGAGCTCGGCCCAGTTCTTGTAATCGTACTCGATTGCTAGCCGGCGCTGCGCGGCGGCCAGTTGCAGATCCTCCTGCGTGGCGAGTCGCTTGGCCTGTTTGCGGAGATTTTCCTCGGACGGATGGTTCGGCAGCCGCTTGCGCGGCCCGTGCGACGTGGTCATAGACAAACCCCTTCCTTATGCCCGGCGTCCGCTAACGGGCAGGAAAAGGTTTATGTTAATCGAGCAAGCAGGGTGGGCTTGGCCCTCTCCGCGGACAGGTGGCCGCCTGACGGCCAAGGGAAATCGTAGTTTGGTTACGGAGGCAACGCAAGAAAATCGTTGAAGCCGCGTTGTTCGCGAGGGATGCCAGCAACCTAACCCCTAACCCCTTCCCATAGTGGGAAGGGGAACCGGAGTTGGAGAAAATGGGTGCCCCTGGTTCGTTTGAATCCGAACGCTCGGCTCCATATCATTTTTCGCTCGTCGCACTATCATGGAAAGAAATTATGGGACTTAGAAAAGTTACTTTTTTCGATAAGGAAGGGACCACGCTTGTGCCGGTGGACGAGGATGGTCAGGCGAAACCGGCGGTGATGGGCGTGCGATGGGTCAATCCCGACACGTTCGAAACGATTCGCGTGGTCGGCGGCAAACGCACCGGGCCGAAGAACGAAGTGCTGATGGAAGTTCCGCCGACTCTCGACACCAGCGCGTTCGCAATCGAGGATTTGCCGCCGCCGAAGGTCAAGGAAGAGCTTAAGGAGATCGAGGCGCCCGCCGCGCCGAAATCGACGGAGAAATCGTGACCGAGCCGGGACCCGGCGCGCTCGCGGGCCTGCGCGTCCTCGACCTGACCGGGCATCGCGCACAACTTTGCGCGCGGCTGCTGGCCGACATGGGCGCCGACGTTATCAAGGTCGAGCCGCCCGCCGGCGACGACGCGCGCCGCATCGGCCCGTTCCTCGACGATTTGCCGCATCGCGATCGCAGCCTGTTTTTCTGGTTCTACAATCTCAATAAGCGATCGCTGACGCTTGACCTCAAGCATTCGCGCGGCGCCGACATCCTGCTTCAGCTTGTTCGCTCTGCCGATGTCGTGATCGAGAGCTTCGCGCCGGGAACGCTCGACCAGCTCGGGCTTGGCTGGGACATTCTCCATCGCGAGAATCCAGCGCTGGTGCTGTGCTCGATTGCGCCGTTCGGACAGACCGGGCCGTATCGCGACTATATCGCCGACGATACCGTGCTGACTGCGCTTGGCGGGATGCTCTACGTCAACGGCTTTCCCGAATCACGCGCCGGTGCGTCCGCTCGGTCTGCAGGCCTATCATTCGTCGGCGTACTTCGGCGCGATCGCCGTGATGCTCGCATTGCTCGCTCGCGACAAAACCGCCGAGGGTCAGTGGATCGATCTCAGCATGCAGGAGGCCACTGCTGCGGCCGTCGAGCACGTTGCCGGTGGATACTTCGAGCGCAACGAAGCGGAGCCGCGCCGCGGCACTTTGCATTGGAGCCGTTTCTTTCGCGTCGGCAAATGCCGCGACGGTTACATCATGCATTGCACGCTCGGCGACTGGACCTCGCTCATCGAATGGGTCAAGTCCGACGGCAAGGCGGCCGACCTCGACGATCCAAATTATCAGCAGCCGATGTATCGCTACCTGATGGCCGAGCATGTGTTCGAAGTGCTCGACGATTGGGTGAAAGATTATCCGCGCGACGAACTGCTCGAGCGTGCGCAGCTTATTGCGCCAGCCGTACGCGACCGTTCGGCCGCCCGAGGCGCTGTTCGACGACGAGCAGCTTATCGAGCGCGGCTACTTCGTCGAGGTCGAGCATCCCGAGCTCGGCCGCAAGTTCCGCTACCCGGGCGCGCCGTATCTTTTCAACGGCACGCCGTGGCGCGTGTCGCGACGCCCGCCGCTGGTGGGAGAGCACACCGGCGAGATTTTGCGCAACGAGCTCGCGATGGCTCCTGAAGCGATCGCGGTGCTCGCGGCGGAAGGAGTGATCTGATCATGTGCGCGATGCCGCTGGATGGCGTGCGCATCCTCGACTTCACCTGGGTCGTGGCCGGGCCGGTCGCGACCCGGATTCTCGGCGACCACGGCGCGCAAGTCGTCAAGGTCGAGCGCAAGGATCCTCCGCCGATGGGCAATCGCAAGCTCGGCCTGCAATGCGACCTGCATCGCAGCAAACTTTCGGTCGCGCTCAACATGCAGCATCCGCGCGGGATAGAACTCGCGCGGCGGCTCGCCGCGATGAGCGACATCGTGATGGATAATTTTTCCGCGCGCGTGATGCGCACCTGGGGGATGGATTACGAAAGTCTCAAGGCCGTGAAGCCCGATATCATCTGCATAAGTATGTCGGGCCTCGGTCACACCGGCCCGCGCTCGAGCTACGTCAGCTACGGGCCGACGCTGCAGGCGCTCACGGGATACACGCAGTTGATGGCTGAGCCCGACGGCACGCCGGCCGGCTATGGCTATTCGTACGCCGACATGTGCGGGGGATACTCGGGCGCGCTCGCGGCGCTGGTCGCGCTGTGGCATCGACGCCGGACGGGCCGCGGGCAGTTCGTCGATCTGTCGCAGTTCGAGGCCGTCGCGAGCGTGATCGGTCCCGCGCTGCTCGACATCTCGGTTAACGGCCGCACGCAGTTTGCTCCTGGCTACAATTCACAGGAAGGGCCCGCCGCACCGCACGGCGTCTACAAATGCCGCCCGCTCGACGGCGACGACGATCGATGGGTGGCGGTAAGCGTCCGCACCGGACCCGAATGGCGTCGATTCGTCACCGCGATCGGCTCTCCGGAGTGGGCCAGCGACACAAAATTCCGCACGCTCTATCTGCGGATGCAAAACAGCGCCGAGTTGGACGCAAACGTCTCGCGATGGACGGCGGAGCACAGCGCCGAAGACGCGATGGCGATACTCCAGCGCGCGGGAATCGCAGCCGGCGTCGTCGAGAACGGCGTCGACCTGTGCGCGCGAGATCCTCAATTGAAAGAGCGCGGCTTCTGGCCCGAGGTATCGACGAAGAAGGGCGTGGCGACTCACGTCACAGGCATCCCGTTCAAGCTTTCTGGTGGGTCGGGAGAAGTTCGCACCATCGCGCCCGAAGTCGGCGAGGATTTCGACTACGTCCTCGGCGAGCTACTAGGCCTCGGCAAAGCGGCGCGCGACGAGTTGGTCGCGGAAGGCGCGGTCTGGCCCTAGGGACCAGTGGGACCGATAGCGATTTCGCGCGGGAGAGTGAGGCCCGCGGAAGGACCGGCGATGGTAGCCATTGGCGCGACATTACCGTCGCTGCCCGCCGCAAATACTAGAATGGAATTCTGGTCGCATGCTGCTGGACACCCGTAACCGAGTGCATTCACGTTCAACACATAAATGTTCCCGTTGGAATCGAGGGTGATTCCAACGGGAGACACGAGTCCTGTCGCCGCACCGCTAATCGTGGCGATTGGCTTGACGTCGCCGCTGCTGCCGGCGGCATAGACGTAAACGCTGCTGGGGCCAGTCGGACGACAAAAATTGCTGGTGCATTTCGTGGGGCCTTCGTTCGCCACATAGATCTTTCCGTCGTGATCGACAGCGACTGCCAAGGGGGTGCCAAGTTTGGTATGGGATCCTTTGATGATGGCGCTGGGATTTACGAAACCATTGCTGCCGGCTGGATAGGCGGCGACGCTGGCAACGCCGATCGGGTGGCAGGAACGCCCGCGACGCCCGCGACATTTAATGTTGGGGATACTCGTTACGTAGAGATTGTCGCCAGGTCCGACTGCGATTGCGGTCGGAAAGGTTTTTCCGGTGCCGTCGACGTTGATGGTGGCGGCCGGTGGAACATTGCCGGAACTACCCGCCGGATACATTGTGATGCCGGCGAGATAATTCAGAACGAAGATGTTGTCGCTGGAATCCAGCGCAATCCCGTAAGGCTCCTCGAGTCCTGTGTTGTTTCCGGTAATCGTGTTGACAGGGGGACCACCGGTGGCATAGCTGCCGGCGGGATAGATGGCGACACTGCCACCAGATTGCACGTTGGCGTTAATCACATAGATGTTCCCGACGGAATCCAGCGCGACGCCATACGCGCCATTGATCCCGGTGAAATTGCTGGTGATCGTTGCGATTGGTACCGCGTCGCCGCTGCTGCCAGCCGGGTAGGTGGTTACGCTGGGGATGCCGCTTATCTGAAGGCTGCCGTTCAACACGTAAATGCTGCCGCCAGAATCCAGCGCGATAGCTTCGGGGAAAGACAACCCGGTATCGGCGCCGGTTATGGTCAGGGCAGGAGACACGTTGCCGTTGCTCCCTGCGGCAAACATTTCGATAGAGGAAGCAGCGGTCACATAGATATTTCGGCTGGAATCCAGCGCGATGGCACTTGGGCCGGAGAGGTTTGTATTGTCGCCGGCGATTGTGGCTAGGGGCGGTGCGTTACCTTTGCTGCCGGCTGAATAGACAGTGATGCTGGTAAACCTTTTTCGCTTGCCGCCGACATCGGCATTGGCGTTGACCGAATAGATGTTACCGCTCGAATCCACAGCTATATTGAGCGGGAGAGCAAGTCCCGTTTTGTCGCCGCTGATGGTCAAGGTAGGCGCTACATTGCCGTTGCTCCCGGCAGGATAAACGGTAAGCCTGCCGGAGTCGAAAAATTCGGCGTGTCCTCCTAGTAGGTTTGCGACATAGATGTTCCCGTGGGAGTCCAACGCGATTGCGTCGGGCTCATCAAGCAAGGTCTGAGAGCCCGCGATCGACGCAATAGGCGCCTCGTTAAGAATACCGGCGCTGTTCGCCAAAGGCGGATAGACGTTGATGCCAAAGAAATTCGCCGCAGTATTCAGCACGTAGATCTTTCCGGTCGCATCCAATGCGATCGCGCTGGGTTGGTCGAGCCCGGAATTGGAACCTCCGATTACAGCGAGCGGCGGGACATTGCCGTTGGCGTTCGCGGCATAGACCGTGACCGTGTTGGTACCGCGATTTGCAACGTAGGTTCTGCCGCTCGTGTCCCTGGCTAAGCCGCTCGTACCGGCCATATCGGTCATCAGCGCGATCGGCGCAACATCGCCACTACTGGCGATGGGGTAGGCGGTTACATTGAAGCTATTGGCAACAAAGATTGCAGAGTTGGACGCTGTCGGCGGAGTAGTTCCGGCGACTGCGCTACGGACAGACCCGATGACGCCAAGCAGAATAGCAGCGAGTGCCGCGGCTCTTACAACTCTCATCCCCCCTGTTGCCCCGCGGCGTATATTACGCGGCGGCTTGGATTTGCGATAGCTCTGGCTTCGAGGTTGCCAACGCTAGCATCGCCTTGTAGCCGGGTTGGAGTTCCATTCGGGGGGCGTAGCCTTTTGCTAGCAGGATTTCGTGGGCGCGCGGGAGGTTGTAGCACGGGACTGCTATCAGCAGGTGGTGTTCGAGGTGGTAGTTGACGAAGTACGGGGCGACCAGGGCGCGCATCAGCCAGTTTGCGTGCGTCGTGCGCGTGTTGCGCATCGGATCGTCGTTGTCGGGCGCCATCGAATGCTCGGCGATACTTCGAATGCGCACGACCAGCTCGTGGAACGTCATGTACGGGAACACCCACAGCGCGGGGAACAGCCACCAGTGGCCCGTTGCCGCGAGTATCGCGAAAATAATCGCGTTGGTGACGATTGCGCCGTGGAGCCGCTGCCATCCCATCGCGAGCCGCTGCGATGCCGGCATGTCGGGGCTTCCGAAGGCACGGCGGATCAGCGCCGCCTTCTGCTTGTAGGCCGTCTGCCCGGTAAGATCGCGAATGACCTTGCGCCGCATGCTGCTGCGCGTGATCGGGAAGGGCGCCGTCAGGCCGAGATCCGGATCGTTTTTCTGCTGCGTAAATCGATGGTGCCCCGCGACATGATAGGGGCGGTAGGCGTACATGTCGCCGAACAGCGCATAGTCCGTCAGCCAGGTACCCGCGAAGTCGTTCAGCTTCATGTTGCGGAACAGCAGGCCGTGCGACGCGTCATGCGAGAGGATGGCGAGCCCGAGTTGTCGCGCGCCGATTATCAAGGTCGCGGCGATGAAGGTCAGCGGATTCGGCCACCATACGAACAGCGCCATCGCGCCGAAGATCACGGCCCACGCGTGAAAGATCATCCACGCCGCGCGCCACTGCGATTTGCGCTTGAGCATCAGCAGTTCGTCGTCGGAGAAAATGCTACGCGCCTGGAACATGATATCCTCCAATCTTCCGTCGAAGTATCGGGGCGTTTATTCTTTGCATCACGAATCTGTATGTAACAGAGAATGGCAACGATTGCAAATCCTCGTTATGTGCCGCGACACCTCACCGCCCGCGAGCTGGTGATCGATTTTCTGTCGAATCGCTATCCACGCGAGATGTCGGTGCAGGAAATTGCGGGCGTCGGGATCGCGCTGGGATTCACCGAGCAGAGTTTGCGGATGGCGCTGACGCGGCTGGTCGAGCAATCCGTTGCTAGAAATATCGGTCGCGGCCGCTATCGGTTGAGTCCGTCGGGCGAGGCGATGCGTGACGAAGTTCGCAAGTGGCGGCATCTCGACGACCTCGCCAGGCCATGGTCGGGCGCGTGGATAGGAGTGTTCGACGCGAGCGTCCCGCGCAGCGATCGCGCCGCGCTCCGACGTCACGAACGCGCGATGCGCCTGCGGGGATTTCGTGAACTTCAAAGTGGCTTATGGATTCGTCCCGCCAACCTGCGCGACTCGGTGGCCGAGTTGCGCGAGCATCTGCGCGCGCTCGGTCTTTATCCCGCGGCGCTGGTGGTCGGCCTGCAGGATCTTGACGACGATGCGGGCGCGAAGGCTAACAGCCTGTGGGACACGGCTGCGATGCTCGCGACATATCGCGCGCTGGCAGACGAATTACTCGCGAGCAAGAGCAAGCTCGAGCGTTTGCCGCTCGACACGGCGGCGGCAGAGTCGATGGTATTGGGGCGCGACGTCATTCGGCATATCAATCTGGATCCGGTGCTGCCCGAAGAGCTGATGCCGCAGCGGGCGCTGATTAATCTGATCCGGGTGATGTCCGATTACGATCAGAATGCGCGGCAGATCTGGCGGCGCTTTATGCGCGCGCACGCCCCGCGCGAGTAGTTGGTGGCACAGGCTTTAGCCTGTGATTTTCTGGTCTATGCAAATCCAGGCTGAGGATCACAGGCTAAAGCCTGTGCCACTGTGCAAAGACGGAGTGTCACCGAAGTAACAATGTACCTAAGGTAACATGATCGCTCGCAGCCGTGAGTTGCGCTAGTGTCAACTGGCTGTTAGCAACGAAGGTTATTTTTGCACGCAAGCGTAATATCGAGCGCACTGGTTGGGGTTGACGCGTTTCCGGTCGAAGTGGAAATCGACATCGGCGCCGGCGTACCGCCGCATCGTCTGGTCGGCCTCGCCGAGGGCGCGGTCAAGGAGGCGCTCGATCGGGTCAAGTCGGCGATCAAAAATTCCGGCTTTGAATTCCCCACGCGCAAGATGACTATCAACCTCGCGCCCGCGGACACGCGCAAGGAGGGCTCGGCGTTCGATCTGCCGCTGGCGCTTGGGATTCTCGCGGCGCAAAACGTGCTCAAGGATCGCGCGCGCCTGCGCGGCTACCTGATTCTCGGCGAACTCGCGCTCGACGGCCGTATCAAGGGTATCAAGGGAGCGCTGCCGACCGCGTTGCTCGCGCGATCGGCCAAGTTCGCGGGCGTGATGTTGCCGCGCGAGAATGCCTCCGAGGCTGCGGTGGTCGGCGAGGGCACCGCGGTGCTCGGCGTCGAGAGCCTGCGCGAGGCTTTCGAATTCTTCGAGGGTCTGCGTCCTCTCCAATCGATTCCAGTCGATCTCACCACCGCGTTCGGTGAGGCCAACGTTTACGACGTCGATTTCAGCGAGGTCAAAGGACAGGAGCAGGCCAAGCGCGCGCTCGAGGTCGCTGCAGCCGGCGGTCACAACGTCCTGATGATCGGGCCGCCCGGATCGGGCAAGACGATGCTCGCGAAGCGGCTGCCCTCGATTCTGCCGACGATGACCTTCGAGGAAGCGATCGAGACCACCAAGGTGCATTCCGTGATGGGCTTGCTCAACGGCCGCGCGCTGATCACGACGCGGCCCTTCCGCAGCCCGCATCACACTATCTCAGACGCGGGCCTTATCGGCGGCGGATCGATTCCGCGCCCCGGCGAGGTCAGCCTGGCGCATCACGGGGTGCTGTTCCTCGACGAGTTGCCCGAGTTCCGCAAGAACGTGCTCGAGGTCCTGCGCCAGCCGCTCGAGGACGCGCGCATCACAATTTCGCGCGTGATGGGGACGCTTACGTTCCCGGCCTCGGTGATGCTCGTCGCCGCGATGAACCCGTGCCCGTGCGGCTTCTATACTGACCCGCAGCACGAATGCTCATGCTCGCCGATCGCGATTCAACGGTATCGCTCGCGGATCTCAGGCCCGCTGCTCGACCGTATCGACATCCATATCGAAGTGCCGGCGGTGAAGTACAAGGACCTGACCGATCGCGTCGCGCGAGAGCCGTCGGTCGCGATTCGCGAGCGCGTGAACCGCGCGCGTGAGGCGCAGCTCGCGCGCTTCAAGGGGATGCCGTTTTTCTGCAACGCGCAGATGCGTGCGAGCGACCTTCGGCTTCATTGTCAGATCGAGGCTGGCGGCGAGCGTCTGCTCGAGTTGGCAATCAACCGCCTCGGCCTGAGCGCGCGCGCTTATACCCGCATCCTGAAAGTCTCGCGCACGATCGCCGATCTCGACGGCTCCGCCGCGATCGCCGCGCATCATGTGAGCGAGGCGATACAGTATCGCTCGCTCGACCGAGCTACGCCCTAGGAACGAAGCGGGCGACTCGATTGCTCGAGCCGCCCACTTCTAGTCTCCGCGATTTTCCAGGTTTAGTGCAGTTCGTAGCCGGCCACGAACTCGTCGAGGGTCCCGGACTTCACCAC
Organism: uncultured delta proteobacterium; assembly: GCA_963733715.1. Lineage (GTDB taxonomy): Bacteria > Desulfobacterota > Binatia > Binatales > Binataceae > Binatus. The sequence continues at coordinate 33,621 of CAVTEN010000010.1, read as the reverse complement.
GAACGTGCCCGAGGCGACGGTGTTCGGCATGAAGAACTTCTTCAGGCCCGTCTCAGCGTTGCCCAACGCGTTGGTCGGTACCGCAATACCCGTATCGACGTCGCCCGAGTTGTCGAGCGGCCGGAAGAACAACTCATAGTTGGTGCTCGGAGTCGCGCCCGCGAGCCTTACGGTGACGTCGCCGGCCGCGTTCACCTCATAAGCGCCGCGATCCAGCGGATCGCTGCCACAGTTTGCGAGGACCGGATCGGTCACACTCCCGCATGGCACCAGGTTCGAGGCCGAAACCGCCGGACGCACGAATTTCTGATCCACCCGGAATCCCGACACGAATTCATCCGTGCTGCCGCTCTGCAACACGATTTCTCCCGAACCGATAGTATTCGGAGCGAACGCAGCCGGTACGATCAGCATACCGTTACCGGCTTTGTCCGTAGGCCCAACGGTTCCGAGCGAGGTCGTTGTGCCGCCGGGAGATCGCAGAATCGCCGTGTAGCTGGTGCTCGGCCGCGCGCCGGTCACGTGAATCGACAGCGCGCCGTCGGCGTTTTCAATATCGACGCGGCCGCGGGTCAGAGAGTCGCTGCCACAATTTGAGAGAGTCCCCGGCACTGTCACGTCGGTGCATCGCACGAGGGCCGGCTGAAAGTCACGCGCCGACTCGAGACCGTTGCTCGAGATCAACAGCCCGGTGACGAACTGCTCACCGGCGCCACTGCTCAGAACCACGTTGCCAGCGCCGACCGTCCCGAATTTGAAAAATGCGTCCTTGCGAAACGCTCCGTCTCCCGCGACTCCGGTCTTGAGACTACCGATCGAAGTGGTTTGAGTGCCGTCGTTCGAAACGAGACTGACGGTATACGTAGTATTGGTGGCAGCCCCGATGACGATCACCGTCACGTCGCCTTGATCGTTAATCGTTGCGCCGCCCCGCTTGAGCAGATCCTGCGCCGACGCGCAGGTGGTGAGCGCGGCGGGCGTCGCCACCGATTTGCACTGAATAAGCGGTGCGTCGAACGTGTCCGCGCGCGCCAGTCCTGATACCAGGCAAAGCGCCACCGGCGCGGCGAGCAAAGCCGCCGGCCATTTTCGTGGTGATTGAAACATACAGATTCTCCTCCTGCCTGTACGTCGACTGCCCCAGCAGTCGAGTGAAAAAGGGAAAAAATTTGCGATCGAAGTGTAAGACGAATCGGGCGGTGACGTCGTTTACACGGCGACTCAAATAAAAGCCTGCGCGGCGGGCGGCAGGGGGTGACCCCTGCACCCAGTGAGAAAGTGAGAAGCGCAAAGTTGCGCGCGGCGCGCTACTTTGCTCTCAGGGGCGGTGACTCGATGGCGTGCGTCCGCGGCCCTACTTCCGGCCAGTCAGCCGATAGACCGCGATCGCCTCGTTCTGCGAGACCGGCTCGACGGTGAACTTTTCCTGCAACTGATCGAGTTCAGACTTGAGCACGTCGGCGTATCCTTGCGACTCGGGCGGGGCGATCAGAAGAAAGACCGGCGCCTTCGCATCAATCGCCGATGCGAGCGACTTGGTCGCCGCCGGCGCCATCTGCGCGCCGTCGAACACTACCGTTGGCACCGGACCGTTCCATCCGGTCGCGCGCTTTTCGTACAGGCGATGCAGATGGTAGTCGGTGAAGCGCTCGCCCGGGTCGAGCGAGTTGAGACCGACGTAGCGCCGATCTTCTCCGAGGTACAAATCGAGAAACTGCAGCGAGACATTGCTAACCACGGTCGAATCGCGCGGCATCGTGGAATCCAATGACTCCAACGCCTCAACCATCGCGGAGGATGCGGGCTGGGCGCTCAACCGCACGGCCGCTTCCGAAGCCAGCGACACGACCAGCAGCAAGTCGAGCACGATCACGCTCGCCGCTGCCGCTATCTTGATGGCGCTTCGATTTCGGTTGCGGAGCACGGCGGGAACATATCGATTTGCCGCCGCCGCTCCCGCGCCCGCCGCAATGAAAAGTACAAACGCGCCCGGCAGGATGAAGGCGATGTCGGTGAACAAATAGAAGCAGTAGAGTCCGGTCAACGCGCCGAGGTAGCCGAGCCCGAACCACATCAGGCGCCGCGCAGCGGATCTGCCGGGCGTGCGAAAGATTGCGATGAATCCGACGATTGCGAACACCGCCGCCGCGAACGGGTACAAGAAATAGCGCGAGTCGCCGGGATCGCCGAGCATTCCATCGAGGCCGAGCAGCGTCGTGACATAGACGATCACGTTGCCGTGCGGATTTCGCGGCATCGTGGGACCGAACAAGTATGCGATGCTGAACGTCTTCCCGCCAGCGCCATAAACCTCGGGCACCCACCACGCGTAGCCGCTCGCAAACGGGCTCCCGAGATTGATCGAGTTCTGATGCAACTGCCACGCGACCGGAATCGCGAACCCTATTGCCACTGCGATTGCCGTTTTGAGAAGGCTGGGGCGATCTCGATGTTCAAGCGGTACCATCACGACGCACAAGGCGAAGCCGACAAGAATCGTTGCGTTGGTCGGACGGATGATCGTCGAGAAACCGGCGAGGAGGCCGAATGCCAACCATGCTGACATTCGTGTCCAGCTCGGCGATTGGTTCATGTAGTCCGATGTCGCGACCCTCAGCACCACCGCCGCGCAAATCGTCACGAACAAAGTGGGCACGTCGCTCATCACGAGCGACGAATACGTGATGAAAACCGGGGAGAGCGCGAGCAAGAGCGCCGCAACTGTCGCGGCCAGGCGCCAGAACTGGCCGCGCGCCAGCATGAAAACGCCGAAGACCGAGAGCATCCCGAGGATCAGCGCGGTGTTGAGTGGGCGAAACTCTGCGCCATAAAGGTGATGGAAGAAGGCCAGGATCAGTGGGTAGCCGGCGGTATAGCGCGACGGGTAAGTATATCCACCGAAATGCAGCACCGCACCGCGACCATTCGCGAGATTCATGCCGGAAGCGGCGTACTCGAGTCCATCCGGCCACGGCATCAATTCGACCCCGCGTCGCACGCCCGCGGACGTGGCCATCACGAATGTCAGAATCAAGATCGCCGCGACGATTATCCAATCAAAGTGGCCGGGCAGAAGGTACCCGTACACGGCGGACGCGGACTGCTTCGATGACCGCGGGTAATTCATCGAGCCGCGTCTCCGCGACGCCGACAGCGTCAACGCCGCCCGCATCGGCGCGTGGCTCATCGTCGCGCTGGCCGTCCCGCGCATCTTGCGCATGCTCTATCCTGAAATATGGGTCGAGGACGATTTCTACCTCGAGAGCGCGTGGCTCGTGAGCGTTGGGATGCGCCCGTACCTCGATTTCGTTCAACCGCATATGCCGCTGCTCGAATGGATCGCGGCAGGTTACCTCAAGTTGTTCGGCGCAAGCTATCTGTCGATCGAAATTCTGAACGAGGCCGCGATTTTCGCGACCAGCATCCTGACCTACGCCCTCGCGCGCCGGATCGCCGGCCGTCGGACTGCGATCGCCGCGTCGATACTGTACGCCTACAGCTCGCTGGTCTTTCGCTATCACGCCTACGAGCGTGAGAGCTTCGTTGCGCCGCTTATTCTGCTCGGCGCAATCGTCACGCTCGACGAAGCGATGCCCGCGATTCGTCAGGCCGTTTTCGTTGCGCTCATCTTCTTCGTCGCGTGCGCAATCAAGTTGACCGCCGTGATCGCATTCCCCGTGATGCTGATTTTCATCGCCGTCGCGTACCGCCGAATCGCGGGCGCTCGTCGTCTCTGGCGCAATCTTCGCGCTCGCACTCGCCGCGTTCGGCGCGATTCTCTACCGGCTCTACGGCAGTGAGTTCATCTTCCAGACGTTCGTGTTTCACTTTCTGAAAGGTCGCGACCTTGGCCTCAACACCGCGCTCTTCCCGCGCATGATTCTCGACGTGCTCGTGCCGCTGTCCGTCCTCGGATGCTGGCAGATCTTCGCCAATCGCATTTTCAATCGCGGTGTGATCCTCGTGCTCGCAATCGTCGCCGCCGAGTACGCATTTTATGGCGTGCTGAGCCCGACCGCGTGGGCCCACAACTACCTCGAGCCGCTGCCGTTCATCGCGATCATTGCGGGGATCGGCGCGATTGCTCTCGCGCAAGCAGGCAGGGCGACGCCCCATCGATGGCAGTTCATTGCGGGCGGCGCGGCGCTGCTCGCGATTTGTCTGCTCGGGATCTCGCCGATTATCAACGAGAGCTGGCTGCATGGCGCCGTCTACGGATTCGGCTTCGTGCCGCGCGCGGAAATCTCGCAGGTCGCCGACGCGTTGCGCGCCGCCAGCAAGCCGGACGACGAAGTGATCGCGCCGTCATTCATCTGCTTCGAGGCCAACCGCCGTGAACTGATCCGCTATCCCGAAACCTACGGCGTGTATCGCGAAGCAAAAGCGGAGTACGAACGCGACGGTTTTTTCGCCGCGCGCCGCCGCATGGGCACGGCCGATTTCTTCCAGCTGATCTCGGACACGCGTCACTACTGGACCGACCAGATGCGCGAAGCGATCGCCAGCGGAAAAGTCTCCGCCGTCATCAACGACTCACCGATTCAACTAGTCCCGCTGGTGCTGGTCCCCGAAGATTTTCTGTCGAGCAACGGCTTCCGCCCGACACTGACAACGGATCATTTCACGCTATGGACCCGAGCCCCCGCGCCAACCGCACCGCCAACGCCGTAGCTATTTTACTTGACTGCCGTGCAAATCTTTTGCCGTGGTTGGAACAAGACGCGCTTCGCGCGAGATCCTTCGCTGCGCTCAGGATGACACAAATCTAAGGCGACCCCTCGCGTCATTCTGAGCGAAAGCTGCTGTAGCGAAGAATCTCGACGGATGCTCCGGCATCCGGCGCCAGCGCGCACTACCGCAGATGCCAGCTCGCGCCGCCGTCGGACGTCGCGAAACTCTGCCCGCGAGCAGTCGTGATGGTTGCGTCCCGCGCGCTGCTGGCCGAAACCCCCCTCAGATTGTCTGCGCTGGGCGCCGCGATGAGCTCCCAATGCTCGCCGTCAGTCGTGCGGATGATCGTTCCGCTGCGGCCGACGATCCAGCATACGGTCGCCGACGGCGCCGAGCCGGCAACCAGGTCGGTGGTGACGCCACTTTGCTGCATCCTCAACCCGGGGATGTCCGCGTCGTGTCGTCGCAACATTCCATTCTGACCAAAGGTCCAAGTTACAGATCGGTCGGGCGACATCGTCGTCTCGAGCACTTCTGCTCCTCCTGACGCTCCGCCAACCGAGCGCGCCGCGTAGCTCCCGGTCTCTGCCATTTGTGTTTGCGCACCACCGATCGCCGCCCCCGACACTGGAGCGGAGCGTACGCTCACCGCGCCGCTGGAGCTGCCAACGAGCGCGCCAGCCGCGGCGCCAACAGCCACGCCGCCGGCTATTGCACCGGACCCGGCGCCCGGCGCGGTGCCGCCGATGGCAGTGCCGCTGTGCCCGACTGCCGCGCCCGCAATCGCCGGAGCACCAGCTGCCGGAGCGGCGACCATCGCTCCGATACCGGGAGCCGCGGCCGCACTTGACTCATCGCGCGCCGCGTAGCCACTCGATTCCGCACGCTGGGGCGCCGACTGTGGTTGATTCATCGCAAGCTCGCTCGATACGGATGCAGTAGGCCGTCCAACCGCCGCGGAACTCGATTCAACGACCGGCGCTGCCGGAGCAATCGCAACCACTCGCCCCGCGGCGACCGGGGGCGGCGCAGGAGCTGCGGCTGGCGCTGCCGCCGGTGCTGCGTGATGCATGCGCAGAGCTTCACGCTTCGCCGTCACCTCGGGCCGGACTTCATTTCTCGCGAGCTCGTTCGGGACGGACGCGGCAGGTCTCGATGCGAGCGTTGCGACTTGCGCCGCGGGCGCGGCCGCTTGCGGTGCTGCCGCAGGCGCGGGAGGCGCCGCCTGTTCCGCGACCTCGATGCGCGGAGCTTCATTCTTCGCCATCGCGACGAGCTGATCGCGCTGCGATTCTTCGTTCGCGGGACGCTTTATCGCAATGAAAACGAGAACCGCGGCGACTGCTGCAAGAGCGGGAATCGCGATTCGCCATCTTCGATACCATGGGACTTCAGATGCTGCCTTCGCGTCGCGCGCGCTCTCGTCGGCGCGAGCGATATCCGCCAACATCAGCTGGCATCGCATGCAATCGGCAAAATGAGCTTCGAGACGCTCACGCTCCGGCGCCGCCAACGAACGCTCGCTGTAAGCGGCGAGCGACTCAGCGTCAGCGCATTCGGGCGTCGCCGGACCAGGCTGGGCGCGCATCGCGCGGCGCAGAATCGCGTCGAGCGGCTCGTTATTTCTGTTCTCCGGCGTCACGTCGTCACGATTCCTTACTCTTTGAACGAGCCGCCGCCGGAAAATTGCACTGGGCGCGTCGTTTCATTTGAGGTCCGGGAGCGCGCGCGACAAATCGATCTGCAAATCGCCCGCAGCCCAATCATAACATAGCCGAATCTGGTCCTGGCTCAGCTTGTCGCCCTCGTGCAGTGTGCGCTCGATCGCGAGTTTGAGTTGGTCGCGCGTGCGTGCGAGCCGGCGCGACACCGTGGACTCATGCTCATCCATCACGCGCCCAATCTCCTTGAGCGACATATCATGCCGGTAGTAGTACGCCATCCGCATCCGGTCCCGCGGCGCGAGCGACTTCAGCGCGGCGTCGAGCGCGCTACCCAGCATCGCCACATAACGTGCGCGATCGGAATCGGGCGCGTCGGCATGATCGTCACCGATGGTTCCCGCTTGCTCAACATGATCGTCCAGCGGCGCGAGGCGGCTCTGAGAGCGAATGTAATCGACGTGGCGCTGCGCCAGCACCGCCCGCATCCAGGTAAGAAGCGAACTGCGGCCGTGAAAGTAGCTGAGGATCGAACGGCGGCGGCCGTCGCGAACTTCCATCCCGTACATCTCGGCCCAAATCGAATCCGCCAGCTCGCGGCCGCGCGCCTCGTCGCCGGCGATCGCGCGCGCTGCCGCATAGAGCGCCGGCCTGAAGCTCGTGATGAAGTGCTCCCACGGCGCGGATTCGCCCGCCTGGCATGCGATTGCGAGGCTCAAGTCTTCGGCGTGAAGTGCATCGATGAACGATTCGACCCCGCCGCGGTCGAGTACGCCAGCCGAGTGCGCGCCGCGATATGCGGCATCGCGAAGGGATTCATCGCTGACGTTCCATCGCGCAGCGCCAGCGCGTTTGCACAGCCGCGTTAATGCGCGAGCATGCTGCGCGACGAATTCTGGCGGCGCTTCGCTCACGATGGTCGCCGCCGATTCATCACGCAATTGAGGATAGACAAGAGCACGCGCACGCGAAATCGTCAGTGCGCAAAACTAATGCCTGCGGCTTGAGGAGTCGCTGAAAAAGAGAATATCCGGAACCGGGCTCGCCCGTCAGGCTACGGGCGGGGAACTAACCGGCGGCGGTGGACAGGTAGCTGGCTAACATCAGGGCCCCGACCGTCAATGCCGACCCCATGACAACGAATACTGCCATACGTGCCATGCTGCTCATCGCTGACTCTCCTGGCGGAAAGCCCCTGAAAGGCTGGCTTTCCGCAGCTGCGGACATTACCAAACCTTATCCGATAAATCAGCTACCGAAATACTGCGCAGTCGTCAAGAGGGGTATGGCAGGGCGGAAAAGCATCTCAAAGATATGCGAATATGCTTGCTGATTCGGGATGCGAGTAGAACTCCGAGGGATGAGAATGACGAGACAGGTTGGATCGATCGCGGCAGGGATTCTCTCGATGCTCTTGTTGGCGACTTATGTGCCCGCGGCGGATGACGATTCGGCGGCAGTGCAGAATCAGATCCGCGTCGCGCTGGAGAAATGGAAGCTCGACTTCAACGCCGGCGATACGTCGCAGGTCTGCGCGCTGTTCGCGCCGGATTTGATTTCAAATTTTCGCGGGCAGCCGGAAGACACCTACAATTCTCTGTGCGCCAATATGCAGGCGGCCTTGACGGACCCGGCCAAGACTTATCACTACGACCTGGAAATCAAGGAAATCCTGGTCTCGGGCGACCTCGCCGTCGTAAGGCTCGTGTGGACTCTGAAGGTGCGCCCGAAGGACGCCGGCGCCGAACAAACTACGCGTGAACCCGGCATGGATATTTTCCGGCGGCAAGCGGATGGGAGCTGGAAAATATCGCGCTACATGGCGTATGAGGCGCCGGGGCCGACGTGATTGTACGCGAAACCCCTCCTGGGTTTCGCACTTCCCTGGGCAGGGGTAACCCCTGCACCTTAGTATCAAGCAAGGCGCCGAGCGATCTTTTCGATCGCTCGGCGCCTTCCCCTTTTTGGCGATCTACGGGCCTAGTGCTTCTGATCGTAGTGGCGCTCGGATGCCATGTAGCGGTACGGATGCGACTTCCAGTCGTGGCGCGCTATTGGATGATTGTGCAGGTACTCGTGCAGGCCCGGGTGACTGTCGACGTATCCGCGATTGTCGACCAGCGCCGGGTCCTTCTCCAGCTGCCTCGACACCTCGGGATGCGAGTCCATGTAGTGATCGGTCGTCGCTAGCGGATGCCCGCCGTTCCATCCCTCGTGGTTATCGTGGTAACGCTCGCGCGCCATGAAGCGGTCGGGATGGTTCTGCAGGTCTGAACGCACTTCAGGATGGTTCTTGAAGTACTCGTCGAGGCCGGGATGAGTGGCGAGGAACCGCGGGTTGTCCACCAGCCGAGGATCGTGGCCGAGTTGCTCCGCGACTTCGGGATGCTCGTCGAGATAGCCGTTATCGAAGCGGCCGACGGGACCTGCGAATGCGGTCGAGCTGATCGCGCCGACGAAGGCTATCGCCGCCAGAGCTGTGATTGATTTTTTCATGATTGATCTCCTGTTCATCAACGCGCGTTTTGCGCCGCTGGTTGTTTCTGAGATGAGAGTTGGACGGCGTGTATCGCGGATTCGTTTACGGAGCATCAGCGGAAAATTTAGTCGGATTCGTGTAAACGAACATTAAGGTTGTTTCGTCAAATGGGTCGGGAATTTGTAATATCGGTCGCGGGCCGATTTTTTTGTGGGTTTGACGCGTCCCGGGACTGATTACGGTGGAGCCTTCCGATGAGGAGCTGTGCAGGAGAATCGCCGAGCGCGATGCGGACGCATTCGAGCTCATGGTGGACCGCCATCAGGGGCGCGCGTACCGGCTCGCCGCGTCAGTTCTCGGCAACGAGGCCGACGCGCGCGACGTCTCGCAGGACGCGTTTATCCGGCTGTACGAATCGGCCGGCCGTTTCGACGGCCGTTCGCGCTTTTCGACCTGGTTCTATCGGATATTGGTCAACCTGTGCATCGACCATCAGCGGAAGAATCGATGGTGGAAGCGGCTGGCGCCGCTCGCTACTCCCGGCGGCGACGATCCCGACGAACGCGCGTTCGATCCGCCGTCAAGCGAGGCCGGTCCCGAGGACGAGGCGATGCTGACTCAATCGATACGCCGGCTTCGTCCTGCGCTCGCGAAGCTGTCGCCGCAGCAGCGCGCCGCTGTGCTACTGCAGACGCAGGAGGGTTTCACCAGCCGCGAAATCGGCGAGGTGCTCAAGTGCTCGGAAGCGACGGCGCGCGTGCATGTGCATCGCGGGATCGCGCAGCTCCGCAAATTGATGGCGAACGACTGACTATCGATGGCTACTAAAAACTGAATCACGCCGCGATACAGAAATCGTTCCGTACCTGCGCGGAGAGTTGAGCGCGGACGAGCGGGCGCGCGTCGGGGCGCATCTCGAGGGATGCGCGCAATGCCGCGAGTCGGCTGACGCGTCGGCGGCGATACTGTCGAATCTCGCGCGAGTGGTTGATGACGTCGGCGAGCCGGATTGGGCGGAGTACCGCGCTGGACTAAAGCGCAAGTTGCGCGCGAGACAAGCAGAGAGCGCGAGCGTTCGCGGCCGGTGGCGATGGCGGCGAGAGGATCTTCGGTTGCCGTTGCCGGTCTTCGGCTGGCCGTCGGCGGCGCTGGGTGCGGCGGCGGTCGCGGTGCTCGCGATCGCAATCGTGATGCATCGCGGGGCGGGAAGTTCGAATGCGCCCGGCGTCGACCAGCTCGAGCTGCAGCAGGAGCTGAGCAGCGCGGACGTGGGCCTGCTCGCCAACTATCACGTCGTCGAGCATCTCGATCTGCTCGAGAACTATGACGTGATCGAGCATCTGGACGAGCTGGGGCCCGGAGACCGCCAGAACCATGAAACTCCGTCGTAGAGTGGCTGCGATTGTGCTGATCGGGACGATGGTTGTGTGCGGCGAAACGCGGCGGGCGTCGGCGCAAAACGCTACGCACGACGCGCCACCGGATTTGAGAATGTTGATGAACCTGGACCTGTTCGAGCCGCGTCATAATAACGCGCAAGCTGCGCCCGCGCCTGCTGCGTCGCCAGGCGACGACTCGATGCTCGATCAGATCCGCACGCTCGACGCGATGGGTTACCTGGGAAGTCACGATGATGCGGACGCAGGTGATTTGCCGGCTCCCGCGAGCCGCGGCGAGCGCGGGGCAGGGTGCAGAAGACGTCGCGCCTTCCAAGGCGCCTCCGCGGATACCGTCGAGCCAGCCGAGCTACGACGTCGAGGGGCCGCAGCAATGACGCGACGCAGGCATATCGCGAGCGCATTCATCGTCGCTGCGTTGATCCTCTGCGGATTTGCGCCGGCAACTCCCGCTCATGCGCAATCTTCACCACCGCCCGGCGCGTCAATGCCGTCGAGCGATGCCGAACGCGCACTCGCGGCGCAGCATCCGAGGGAATGGGCAAACCTCACGCCGGATCAGCGCGAGCGTGTGCTCGAGAACTATCGCCGATGGCAATCGATGCGGCCCGAGGAACGGCAGAAGGTGCAGCAGAACTTCCAGACGTTCCGCAATCTGCCGCCCGAAGAGCGCAAGCGTGTGCTCGAAGGATTGCGCAGGTGGCGCCAGCTTCCCGAGGCGCGTCGCGATGAATTGCAGCATGACTACGCGCGATACCGCGGTCTGCCGCCGGACCAGCGCGACAAGATGATGAAGCGATATCAGCAATTCGAGCAATTGCCGCCGGCGCAGCGCGAACGAATGATGGCTAACTGGCATCGATGGCAGCAGATGACGCCCGAGCAGCGGCGCGAAGCGCGTCGGCGCCTGGGATTGTGGCGGCAGCATCCGCATCAGCCGTAGGACTGGGAAGGGGAACTTAATTAAACATGAAACCCGCCGTGGGTTTCATACTTCCTTGGGCAGGGGTAACCCCTGCACCTTAGTGTTTCAGACGATGCTGGTGGGCGGGGGGTCGATTGCGGGCGGGCCGCCGTAAAGGCGGCGGCAGATTGTGTAGGCTGGCCAGACGAAAGCGCCGAGCACGATGGCCAGGATGAAATCTGTTTTGGCGACGCCGGCTGAGATGGCCAATCCGAAAGTTGCGGCCCAGGTCAGAATAGGAAGCGTTACGATCAATGCGAGGCCGATGCGGCCGCCGCCGATGGTGAACATGGCCGGCGCGATCGGGCATCAGTTTGCGCAGGCGCATCAGTGCGAACAGCTCCAACGATAGCGCCGCCATGTAGAAGAAGACGTCGAGCACTACCAGCGCGACGAATCCGACCGGCACCAGAAGCGTGAAGACGATGCAGCAGAGCAGGATCGATTTGCCCGGCGTTGCGGTCGTCGACCAGAGCTGTGCGAGCGGCGGCGACAGGTAGCGCTCGCGCGCGAGGACGAACGGCATGCGCGATACCCAGAGCATCGCGGCTTCGAATACCGCGAACGACATCACGGCGCCGCCGAGCGCCAGCGCGCCGCCGAGAGCGCGTCCGCCGATGGCGTAGCCGACGTGCGAGAACGATCCTGTGCCCCAGTCGGCCGCGGTGGTCGCGCCGGAGACCGAGACGGCGAGCGGAAGCACGTAGCCGGCGACGATTATCGGCATCGCGATCAGAATCGCGCGCAGATAGTTGCGCCGCGGATTTTCAATTTCCGCGGACACGACGCTCAGGTTTTCCCATCCGCTGAAATTCCAGATGACCACCGTCAACCCTGCAGCAAGCGCGGCCCATGGGTCTGCGCCGAACAGCGGCGGCGTTGGCATTTTGAAATGGATCAGATGCGGGAGGCCGACGATCACCAGTATCGCGAACGGCGAGACCAGGATCGCCGCGAGTACTATCGACGCCATCCCGACCGGCCTGACGCCCAGAAAATTGAGTCCGCCCGCGAGCCAGACCAGCGCGATGCCGATAGCGATCTGGCCTGCCGGTCCAAGTGGCACGATGAACGAAAGGTAGCTGGCGAAGAGTACCGGATAAATCGCCATGTCGAAGGCGGTGTATAAAATTGTCAGGTAGGCCTCGGCGAAGCCGGCGAAAGGTCCGAGCGCTTCCTTGACCCAGAAGTAGAATCCGCCTTCCACCGGCATCAGCGCCGTCAGCTCGGCCGCCATCAGAGCCGTCGGCAGGCTGAGCGTGAGCGGCACGACCAGGCATAGCAGGAGCGTCAGGCGCGGCCCCGCCATCCGGACCGCATCCTCGAGCCCGTACGCGCCACCGCTCACGACCAGGTACATCACGCATACCAGCGGGATCAGGCCGAGCTTGCGCGGCGAGTTTCGTTGTTGCGCAGGTGTGTGCGGTGCCGCGCCTTGGGGTATTGCGGGATGCGGGTTTTCAGTGGTGAGATGCGGCAATTGAGAGGCGGCTCCGGCTCCCCTGCCTAGCCGAGGCGATGCGCAGTGGCAAGCAGCCATAAAATTCAAAAGAGGGTTGCAAGTTCGCATCTGGTGGCGGAATCCTTATAATGGAAGGTCAGGCGCCAGGGTCCGCGATCGGGTTGAAGGGAGCGGTACACCTCTGCGCTCACAATCGATATAGTGTTTTGCGAGTCCCAATTGAAAAGCTCCCCCGGGAATCTTTTTTAGCGATGATTTGTTTCACTAAACGCGCGATGATCGCGCTCGGCGTCGCGTCGATCGCCTTTCTGGGTTGCACCTCAATCACAAATTCGAAGCCCGAACTTGTCCGCAGCGCCAGCGTCGGCGGGGACAATCCCTTCGGCGGCGCGCCTGCCGTGGATGTGCCCTCGGATGCGCGCGCGATGAGCGCGTTCCTGAGGGCCGAGGTCGCGATGAACGACAACGACCGCGAAGTTGCGCTCACGAACTACGCGGAGGCGGTTCAGTACGATCCCACCAACGCCGCGCTGAAGGTTCGGCTGGCTACGCTTTACGTCCGCGACGGGCGGCTGAAGGAAGCGCTCGAGCAGGTGAACCAGGCGCTCGCGATCAATCCCGACTCTGCCGACGCGCGTCTGCTCGGCGCGGGAATCAGCTCGGCACTCGGCGACGACAATACCGCGGAAAAAGACTACCGCGAGGTACTGCGGCTCAATCCGAAGAACCAGGAAGCATATCTGTATCTCGGCACGCTGTACGCCAAGCGCGGCGACTACGGCGAGGCCGAGAAGACTTTCGAGGAGCTGATCAAGCTCGATCCGAATTCGTTCCTTGGCTACTACTACGCCGGCAAGGTGATGGTGGCCTCGAAGAATTACGCGTCCGCCGAAAAATATTATCAGAAGGCGCTCGACCTCAATCCTCAGTCGGAGCTGGTGCTGCTTGATTTCGCGCTACTGCGCGAACGGGAGGAGCGCACGCAGGATGCGCTCGTCTACTACAACAAGATCACGCAAATCAATCCGAACAACGAGCTGGTTCGCAAGCGCAAGGCCGAAATCCTGGTCGGCCAGAAGAAATACAATGAGGCGCTGGACGAGCTGAAGCGCGCCGAACAGGTCGAGACCAATCCCGCGGACACGCGCACGAAAATCGGCCTGCTGTACGTCGAGCAGGGAAATTTCGACGACGCCGCGACCGAGTTCAACCTCGTGCTCGGCTCCGAGCCCAAGAACTACCGCGTCCATTACTACCTCGGCACGGTCTACACCGAGCTTTCCGAGAACGACAAGGCGATCGCCGAGTTCAACAAGATTCCCACCGACAACGAGCATTACGTCGAGTCGCGCCTGCAGCTTGCCTACCTGTACGACAAGCAGAACAAGTACGACGACGCCCTGGCCGCGTTGAAGGACGCGCTCGCCAAGAAGCCCAACGACCCCGAGATCATCGGCTTCATGGTCGGCGTTTACCAGGAAAAGAAAGATTACCCGGCGGCGATCGAGCTGGCGCGCAAGATGGTGGCGGCCGATCCCAAGAGTGACAAGTTCCACTTCACGCTCGGCGCCGCGCTCGATCAGAACAAGCAGCGCGACGAAGGCATGGCCGAGATGAAGAAAGCGATCGATCTGAATCCGGCCAACGCGCAGGCGCTGAACTACCTCGGCTACAGTTACGCCGAGCAGGGAACCAACCTGGTCGAGGCCGAAAAGCTAATCAAGCGCGCGCTCGATATCGAGCCCGAAGATGGATTTTACGTCGACAGCCTCGGATGGGTTTACTATCAGAAGGGCGACTACAAGAAGGCCGTCGAGGAGTTGGAGCGCGCGGTCAATCTGACCGGCAGCGATCCCACGATCACCGAGCATCTTGGCGACGCGTATCGCAAGATGGGCAAAACCAAGGAAGCCGGCCACGAATACACCGACGCGCTGAAGAAGGCGCAGGAAACCGATCAGGTCGCTCGCCTCAAGGATAAAATCCAGGTCCTGCAGAATGCCGCCAGCGCGGGCCACTGAACGGGCGCGGCCACGAAAACGAAAAACAGTTTCGTTCGCGGCGCTCGCATCGATACTCCTGATGGCGATGGTCGAAACGTCCGGATGCATAGTCGTCCGTACCCCGCCCGTCCCCCAGGTTCCGACGCCAATCTCGGGCCAGGACGAACTGAAATTTCAGGCTCAAAAGATGATCGGGGCGCTGGTGGAGCGCGACCGAAGGCTCGCATCCGTGCAGAGTCCGGCCGTGATGGAATATACCGCCGGCGATCAGCACGTGAAGGCGAAAGAGGAAATCGTCGCCAAGCGGCCCGACAGTCTGCGCGTCGAGGCGATGTCGCCGTTCGGCGTCGCATTGCTGCTCGCGGCGCAGGGCCCGGACCTCACAATCTTCGAGCCGGGTAAGAATCGCTTCATGCGCGGTCATGCGGACTCCGACACCCTTTACAAGTACGTGCGAATCCCGATGGCGCCGACGGACGCGGTCGGTCTGCTGATGGGACTCGCGCCGCCCGCGTTCGAGCTCGGCAACAGCCCCGATTCGGTGTCGAAGGACGGCGCGATGATCGTCGCGACGTTTGGCAACACGGCGTCGGGGACGCATCAGCTTGGATTTTCCGACGGCAATCTCGCGATGGTGCGGGAGACGGGAGCCGACAGCCGCGTCAACTACGAAGTGCGTTACAGCGACTATCATGATATCGGCGGAGTGATGTTCCCGTACGTCGTCGACGCGACTTTTCCGGCGGCCGGCAGCCACGTCACGTTTCGCTATCTCCGGCCGATCGTCAATGGAGTCATCCCCGATTCGACATTCGTGCTAACACCGGCTCCAGGAGCCACTCTGATGAACCTGAGCCTCTACCATGGCAGCGCGTTTTCAAATGAAAGCTGAAAGCCGGCGCAACCTGATTTTGCAGGTAGTAACCTGCGCGATTGCGCTCGCATCGCTTGCGATTTTTCGCTGGATGCCGCGTCAACCGGCCCGGCAACGATCACGAAAAGAGTCAAATTCTCTACACCGTTATCGGCAGCGATCCGCGCACCTTCAATCCGATTCTGATCACCGATGCCAGCTCGAGCGCGCTCACAGGTGATCTGTTCGAGAGCCTGCTCCGGCTGAACCCACGTCACCACCCTGCCCGAGGCGGGTCTGGCCGAGAAATGGGACATCGCGCCCGACAGCAAGTCGATCACGTTTCATCTCCGACACGACGTGAAATGGTTTGACGGCCAGCCCTTCACTGCGCACGACGTGCTGTTCACGCTCGACGTCATTTACGATCCGAAGGTGCCCAACAGCATCCGGCCCGCGATTACGATCGACCATCAGCGCATCGCCGCCGAGGCGCCCGACGATTACACCGTCGTGATGCATCTGCCGAAGCCGTTTGCTCCGCTGCTCTATTCAATCGGCATTCCCGTCATGCCGGCGCACATCCTGGAGCCGGTGTGGAAGGCGGGAAATTACAACCATACCTGGGGCATCGACACTTCGCCGGATAAGCTGGTCGGTAACGGCCCGTATCACATGACGCATTACACGCAGGGCCAGGTCGTTCGCTACGATCGCAACGAAAACTATTGGATGAAGGACGAGCACGGCGGTCAGCTGCCGCGACTGCATGGACAGACCGTCACGATCGTGCCCGACCAGAACGCGGAGTATCTGCGCTACCTGTCGGGGCAAATCGACACCTATAGTCCGCGCGCGGAGGAAGTTTTCCCGCTCGAGCAGAAGGTGAAGAACCACGAACTCGACATCACCGTGCAAAAAATCGGAGTGGACACGGGTTCGCTGTTCTTCAGCTTCAATCGCAATCCGCGACACTTCACAAAAGGCGGGATCACCAATCCGAAGCTCAATTGGTTCACCGATCTGAAGTTCCTGCAGGCGATGGCGCACATGGTCGACAAGAAATCGATGATCGATCTTGTCTTTCATGGTCTCGGGGAGTCGGCCGTAGCGGATATCTCGCCCGAGAACAAAGTTTTTTCCAATCCCAATCTCAAGGACTACGACTACGATCCAAAACTCGCCGCCGACATGCTCGAGTCAGCCGGCTATCATCTCGCAAAGCCCGGCGTGCGGACCGATCCGAAGGGCAATCGTCTCGAATTCGATCTCACTACCAACACCGGCAACCCCGAGCGCAACGAGATGTGCACCATCTTCAAGCAGGACCTCGAACGCCTCGGCATCAAGGTGAACTACCGGCCGCTCGAGTTCACCACGCTGGTGGACAAGCTCGATTCGTCTTTCGATTGGGATTGCATCCTGATGGGATTCACCGGCGGGCCCGAGCCGAACGATGGCGCGAATTTCTATCGCTCATCCGGCAACCTGCATATCTGGGATCCGAATCAGCCGACGCCCGCCACGCCGTGGGAGGCAGAGATCGACACGCTGCTTGACCAGGGCGCCTCCGAGATGGATCCCAACAAGCGCGCGCCGTACTACTGGAAAATTCAGCAAATCCTTCACGACCAGTTGCCGATAATCGAAACGGTGCGCGGGCAGCGTTACGCGTCGTGGAAAAACTCTCTGATTAACTACCAGCCGAAGGTGTGGGGCACCTACCATCCCGAATGGATGGAATTCAAAGCCGACTGAACATCCGGCGCCGCGCGCACGTCGAAATAACAGGCACCATCACACGATGACCCGCTTCCTGATCCGTCGCCTGCTCAACATGATCCCGCTGATCCTCGGGATCACGTTCATCTCGTTTCTCGCGATGTCGTTGGTGCCGGGCGACTTCGTCTCCAATCTCAAGCTCAACCCGACTATCACGCCCGAAGTGATTCACCAGCTCGAGGCGCAGTTCGGCCTCGATCAGCCGCTGATGGTCCGATACTTCAAGTGGCTGTGGGGCGTGCTGCATCTTAACTTCGGCTTCTCGCTCCAGTACCGCGTGAGCGTCACCGGACTGATCGCGACTCGCGCCTTCAACACGATCATCCTGGCGGCGAGCAGCATGCTTTTGTCGTGGCTGATCGCGATACCGATCGGAATTATTGTTGCGGTGAATCAGAACTCGATCTGGGACCGCTTCCTTTCGTTCCTCGCGTTCTTCGGGATGTCGGTGCCGAGCTTTTTTCTCGCGTTCCTCGCGATGTACTTCGCACTGAGGACCGGATGGTTTCCGATTGGCGGCACCTACTCGCCCGACTACGCGACGCTCGATCCGATGAGCCAGGTTGCCGATCGCGTCAACCATCTCATCCTGCCGGTCCTCGTGCTCGGCATCTCGGGGACCGCGGGGCTGATGCGCCTGATGCGATCGCAGATTCTCGAAATTAAAAACTCGGAATTTGTGCGCACCGCGCGCGCCAAGGGACTTTCCGAGCGCGTGGTGATCTACAAGCACGTGCTGCGCAACGCGATGAACCCATTCGTCACGATGGCGGGATATTCGCTCGGCGACCTGCTCGGAGGCGCCGCGCTGGTCGAGGCCGTGATGAACCTGCAAGGGCTCGGGCTGCTGATGCTCGACGCAGTGCGCTCGCTCGACATCTACCTGGTGATGGGCTCGGTGCTGATGGGCACGATCCTGCTGCTGGTCGGCAACCTGCTCGCCGACATCTTACTGGTCGCGGTCGATCCGCGCGTCGATTTTTCATCGGTGACGGCCGAGTAGCATGAACGCAGTCCCAAGCTTGCAGGTGAATCTCCAGGGCGCCGAGGTATCCGCGCGCAAGCCTTCGAGTCTCGCGCGCGAATGGCATCTCGCGTCGCGGACGGTCCGCTTTTCCGCGATCTGCCTGACGCTCTTCTACCTGCTCGCAGCCGCGTCGCCATTTTTTGCGAGTTACGATCCGGCTTATCAGAACCGCGAGATGCCCGATTGTCCGCCCATGTCGCTTCACGTGAGTGCGCCGTCCGAATGGTCGCGCAGTCTCTTCTACACGCATCCGATGCACATGCTGGACAAGAGTGCGCGCACCTTCGCCGCCGACAATTCCCAGCGCCTCGACATCCATCTGTTCTCGCACGGGCACCTGTTCACCACTGACAGCGAGAGCGAGCCGTACTTCATGCTCGGCAGCGACGGCCTCGGCCGCGACCTCTACTCGCGAATCGTTTACGGCTCGCGCGTCAGCATGTGCGTCGGCCTGATCGGCGTGCTGATCAGTTTTTCACTCGGCATCACGGTTGGCGCGCTCTCCGGCTACATCGGCGGGACGGTCGATTTCCTGATCATGCGATGGTCGGAGATCGAGATGTCGCTGCCGTCATTTTATTTCCTGCTCGCGCTGGCGGCGGTGATTCCGTCGGGGCTGAGCGCGGTCACGACGTTTTTCATGATCGTCGCGATCATGAGCTTCATTAGCTGGGCCGGCTTTGCACGAATCATCCGCGGGATGGCGTCTTCCGTGCGCTCGCGTCCGTACGTCGAGGCGGCCCGCGCGCTGGGCGCGTCGCGATGGCGCATCATCACGCGCCACATCATCCCGTCGGTGATGGGCTACGCGATCGTCGCCGCCACGCTCTCGATCCCCGGCTTCATCCTCGGCGAAAGCGCGCTCTCGCTTCTGGGTCTCGGCATCCAGGAACCAGCCGCAAGCTGGGGCAACCTGCTCGCGCAGGCGCAGGACGTCCAGAACCTCGCGCGCTATCCGTGGATTCTGATCCCCGGCATATTCATTTTCCTGGCCGTGATGTCCTTCAATTTTCTAGGCGACCACCTGCGCGACCGCCTCGATCCCGCCAACGCTGGTTGATCTGATACGCTGAGTATCACGTGAAGCCTCTGCTCGAAGTTAAATCGCTGCGCACTTCGTTCTTCACCGATGCGGGAGAGGTGCGCGCGGTGGATGGCGTCAGTTTTTCCGTCGCGCCGGGGAAGCTGTTGGGGATCGTCGGCGAGTCGGGCTCGGGTAAGACCGCGAGCGTGCTCTCGATCATGCGGCTGCTGCCCGAGTCGGCGCGAATCGTCGGCGGCGAAGTTATTTTCGAGGACCAGGATCTTCTGAAGCTCAGCGAACCCGAGATGCGCCACGTCCGCGGCGCGCGGATTGCGATGATCTTCCAGGAGCCGATGACGTCGCTGAACCCGGTCTTCACCATCGGCAGCCAGATTGGCGAGGCCGTCCGGCTGCATCAGCACACCAATCGCGCCGAGACGCGCAATCGCACTATCGAGGCGCTCCGGATGGTCGGGATTGCCGACCCCGAGCGGCGTATCGACGACTATCCGCATCAACTGTCCGGCGGGATGCGCCAGCGCGTGATGATCGCGATGGCGCTGTCGTGCAATCCGCGGCTGCTGATCGCGGACGAGCCGACCACAGCGCTCGACGTGACGATCCAGGCGCAGATTCTCGATCTGATCCGCGAGTTGCAGGTGCGGCTCGGGCTCGCCGTGATTCTCGTCACGCACGATCTCGGAATCGTCTCCGAGTATGCCGATGACGTGACGATTCTCTACGCGGCGCGCGTGATGGAGCAGGCGCCGAGTGCGGAGCTGTTTCGAAATCCGCTCAACCCGTACACGCGCGGATTGCTCGAATCGATTCCCGGCATCGACGGCAGCCGGCACCATCGCTTGCAGGCGATTCCCGGCTCGATTCCGAGCTCGCTGAATCCACCGGCCGGTTGCAGATTCCATCCGCGATGCCCGCGCGCAATTCCCAAATGCTCCGAGGTTGATCCACCGCTGGAAAACAAGGCTCCCGACCACTATGTCGCCTGCATCCGCGCCTAGTCCCATCGCCTCCGCCGGAAATGCTGTCTCCGGCGCTGGTTCGCGTCGTGAATCTCAGCAAGGAGTTTCCCGCGGGATCGACCGGGATTATCGGCGGAACAAAACTTTCGATAAAAGCGGTGGCGGGCGTCAACCTGGAGATTCAGCCGGGCGAGACTCTCGGATTGGTGGGAGAGTCGGGCTCAGGCAAATCGACGCTGGGGCGGCTGATTCTGAAACTGCTCGAGCCGACCCAGGGCGCCGTCTATTTCGACGGCCGCGATCTCTCGACGCTTGGCCGCGCCGAACTTCGCACGCTGCGCCAGCAGATGCAGCTGGTATTTCAGGACCCGTATGCATCGTTGAATCCGCGCATGCGCGTACGCTCGATCGTCGGCGAAGGAATCGAGATTCACAAACTCGCGCGCGGCGCGGAAAAGGAGCGGCGAATCGCCGAGCTGCTCGCGATGGTCGGGATGAGCGCCGACGCGATGGATCGTTTGCCCCACGAGTTCTCCGGCGGGCAGCGCCAGCGAATCGGAATCGCGCGGGCGCTCGCGGTGAATCCGCGCTTCCTGGTGCTCGACGAGCCGGTCTCGGCGCTCGACGTCTCGATCCAGGCGCAAATAATCAACCTGCTGCAGGACCTGCAGGAGAAGCTGAAGCTGACCTACCTGTTCATCGCGCACGACCTGCGGGTGGTAGAGCACATCAGCAATCGCGTAGCCATCATGTACCTCGGCAAGATTGTCGAAATCGCGTCGCGCGACGAAATTTATCTGAACCCGCGGCATCCTTATACGCGCGCGCTGCTCTCGGCGATTCCGACGATCGACACCGCGCACAAGCCCGAGCGCATCAAATTGCCCGGCGAAATGCCCAGTCCGATGAATCCGCCACCCGGCTGCGCCTTCCATCCACGATGTCCTTATGCGAAAGATGTCTGTGCAAACGTCGAACCCAAATTGGAGACCGGGCGCGGTGGCCACGCGGTGTCGTGCCACGTATTCCCGGCCCCGTAGTAGTGCATGGAATCAAGAGAAATACCGCAGGATGCAGGCGCAGCGTGGGCCGAGTCGCGGACGCGCGTCGCAGTCGGCCGCAACGTCAACGTCTCGGGCAAACTGATCTTTCACGAAGCGGTCAGAATCGAGGGCCGCTTCCGCGGTGAGGTTCGCTCGGTCGAGTTGGTCGTGGTCGGCGAAGAAGGAATGATCGAGGGCAAGGTCTCTGCGCCACGACTGCTGATAATGGGTGAATTGCGCGGGGACCTCGTCGGATGCGATCGCGTGGTGCTCGGGCCGCGCGCCAAGGTCTTCGGCAATATCGAGGCGCGCAGCCTGACGGTGGCCGAAGGCGCCTACCTGGACGGCAACGTACGCATGTCGCAACTCGTCGATCTGACCCCGGACGCTATCGACAGATAATTGAACGACTGCCCTGTCAGGTCGCGACGTCGAGCCTGGCCGCTTTGCCCGACAGTCCGCGCAGATAGTAGAGGCGGGCGCGGCGCACGCGGTTTCGCGTCAGCACCTGCAGCTTGTCGATTCGCGGCGAATGCATCGGGAATATTCGCTCGACGCCGACGCCGTACGAAACCTTGCGCACGGTGAAGGTCGCGCGGTTGGCGCCGCGATTCATTTTGATCACGATGCCTTCGAAAGACTGGATGCGCTCTTTTTCGCCTTCGACGACTTTGACGTGAACGCGAACCGAGTCGCCGACGCGGAATTCAGGCAGGTCCTTGCGCAGGCCCCGCTCTTCGAGCTTCTGGATAACGGTATTCATGGAAAAAAAGACCTCGAGTCGAGCCAATTAACCTACCCAAATGCGCGCGCGCACTCAATGGGTGCCTGTCGATCGGTCGAGAGTCAGTTGGAGTCTGATGCGGCTGGCTATTCAGCAGAACATCCAACCCCCTGGGAGGCTTATTCTCCATGACGCTTCAGCTCCTCGCCGTACTAGTGCTTGGCCTGATGTGTGGCAGTGAACTAAACGTGGCGGCTTTCGCGCATCCCATGCTCAACCGGCAACCACTCGAAGTACACGTACCGATGCGCGCATCGTTGGCTGCATTGTTTGGTCGTGTGATGCCGTTTTGGATGGCAGGCTCTACGCTGCTGAATCTTCTATTGTTGCTGCCCTTCGAGCACTTGAACGAGTCCGCATGGCGCTTCGCCGCAGTCGCTTTCACAATCCAGGTCTTCGCGGTCGTGTTTTCGCTCGTCGGTCCGGTGCCCATCAACAACAGGATCGCCAAATGGACGCCGGAATCCCTTCCGGAAGACTGGCAAGCGCAGGAGCATCGCTGGGATCAGTACCATTGGCTGAGAACGTGCCGGGCTGATTGTAGCGTTCGCAGTTCTTGTTCTCAGCGTCAGAGCTCGTTAGCGAGTAAGCGCAGATGGCGAATCCAATGCGCGACAAAATCATCAAAATAGTTGCGGCAATCGAGCCGCTCGACGACCTCGAGCGGGAGCATCGCGACTCGACGCTCGAATGGATTCGGTCGGGTGCGCCGATTTTCAGGACGACTGAAGCCCGACGTTCCGCCCAAGCATCTGGTTAGTTATTTCGCTCTCGTCGATGAGCGGCGCGGAAAGTTGCTGCTCGTCGATCACAAGCTCGCCGGCTTATGGCTGCCGAGCGGAGGCCATGTCGAGCCCGACGAAGACCCGCGTGCGACCGTGATCAGAGAGATAGCGGAGGAGCTGAACCTCGCGGCGGATTTCATCGTAGCCGAACCCGTTGTTCATCACGGTGACGCGGACCTTGGGAGATGGTGACCATACCGACGTGTCGCTCTGGTATTTGCTGCGCGGCGACAGCTCGCGCGCGATTGATTTCGATCGCGGCGAGTTTCATGGCGTGCGATGGTTTGGATTCGACGAGATTCCGTTCGAGCGATCCGATCCGCATATGCGCCGCTTTGTAGCTAAGATGCGCGCGTTCACTTCGTGAGCAGTGATGGAGAGATATGCGCCGGAAGCGCGAGATCCTTCGCTGCGCTCAGGATGACTCAAAAAACGAGTCGCCTAACGTGTCATTCTGAGCGAAAGCTGCTGTCAGGAACGAAGAGATCTCGACGGACGCTCCTGCGGCCGGCGCCAGGAGCGCAAACGTGCGCGCCTTACTTGCCGCGGAGGCGATCCAGAATGATTCCTGCGGCGGAGCGCACTGACAGGTGATTGTAGTCGCCGGGGCCGATTATCGGCGCGAGTATGATGTCGGCGCGTTTGGCGACCTCGGGCGACATTCCGAAGCCTGTGCCTAGCAGGATCATCATTGGCGGTGCGTCTGGAGCTTCCAGCCGCGCGCGCAAATCGGCGTAGCTGGTGCCGCCTTCGGTGCGGGCGGAGGTGTGCACGATGAGCGGGCGCGCGCCGGAGATTCGCGATGCCTCCGCGATTGCGTCGTCGAGCTCCGCGACGATTTGCACGCGCTCGAGCGCCTCGCGACGGCGCGAATCGTGCGCGCGGCCGAAGTCGAAGCGCCAGTGATCGATCACGCTCGCGGCGAATTTCCGCTGCTCGGGAATCGGATGCACGATGAACACGCCGCGCACGTCGTAGGTTCGCGACGCGCGCGCGATGTCGTGAATGTCGAGGCTGGTGATCGCCGACGTTACGATCTCCGCGTTGCGATTGACGACCGGATGATGAATCAGCGCTACGAAAAGGTCATTCACGTCTTCAGAATTTGCACATTCAGAACTTGCGGCGTTCGAGCAGGTCGGGACGCCGCCGCGCGGTGCGCCGTTTTGCTTCGGCCTCGCGCCACGCGCGAATCTTGCCGTGGTCGCCGCTCAGCAGGATTTCCGGCACCGTCATGCCGCGAAACTCCTCGGGCCGCGTGTATTGCGGATACTCGAGCATCCCGGCGGCGAACGATTCCTCGTCGAGCGACTCGGGATTGCCGAGCACGCCCGGAAGCATCCTGCCGACCGCCTCGATCACCGCCATCGCGGGGATTTCGCCGCCGCTCAGCACGTAGTCGCCGATCGAAATTTCCTGGTCGACCAGCGAGCGCACCCGCTCGTCGATTCCTTCGTAGCGTCCCGCGACGATCATCAGGCCGGGCGCGCGCTTGGCGAGATCGCGCGCCATCGAGTTGTCGAACACTTCGCCCTGCGGCGTCATCAGGATGCGCCACAGGCCCGGCCGCTGCGCGTCGACCGCGTCGATCGCCGCGGCAATCGGCTCCGGTCGCATCACCATCCCGCTGCCGCCGCCGTACGGAGCGTCATCGACTTGCCGATAGTTGCCGAGGCCGTGCTCGCGCAGCGGATGCGCCTTGATTGCGATTATTCCCTGCTCGACGGCGCGTCCGATCATGCCGCCGCGAAACGGCGACTCGAACATCTCGGGGAACAGGGTGATTACGTGAAATTCCATCGGGCGAATCCAAATCTATCCGGGTGAGTCGCCTGGAGCCAGATGGTCAGTCGAGCAGGCCGGGAATTGCCTCGATGGTGACGCGCCGGCCCGCGAGGTCCATCGACTTGACGACGTCCTCGATAACAGGGACCAGCACTTCGCGCTCGCTGTCGCGCACCACCCAGATGTCCTGCGCGCCGTTCGAGAAAACTTCCTCGATCGCACCGAGGCGGGTGCCGTCGGTCAGAAAAACCTCGCATCCGATCGCTTCGTAATAGTAGAACTCGCCCGGCTTCGCGGGCGGGACGTCCTCCGTCGCGAGCATCACGACCGCGCCCCTGAGCGCCTCGGCCGCGTCGATGTCCGCGATGCCGTCGAGCGTGATTCGATCGGTCGTCGGGTTGAGCGGCGTCACTCCCGTTACGCGGAACTCGCGGGATTCGCCCGGGGCGCTCCAGGAAAATACGCTTGACGTGTTGCAATATGTCGGAATCGGGGTTGTCGGGACGAAATCGCAGCGCGCCCTTCAATCCGTGGGCGCCGCTTATGCGGCCGACGCGCAGCATCGACGCTGTTACGTGAATCGTATCATCGCGCAGGCGGACTCCCGCGCGATCACCGGTCCTCGACGATCTCGAGGACGACCTTGCGGTTGGTGCGCGACGCGACCGCGTTCAGGATCGTGCGGATCGACTTTGCGGTCCGCCCCTGCTTGCCGATCACGCGCCCCAAATCTTCCTTCGCGACCCGCAGTTCAAGCACAGAGGCGGTATCGCCCTGCGTCTCCTTCACGTCGACCGCGCTAGCGTCGTTCACCAGCTGTTGCGCGAGGAATACGACGAGCTCCTTCATAGGCTGGCTCCGTTGCAGCGGATCGCATCAGGCGGAGACCGTTGCTGTTTCGGCCCGTTTAATGAGCTTTCTTACCGTGTCACTGGGCTTTGCGCCAGCCTTGAGCCACTGGTCGGCCACGTCTTTTTTGATCGTGACACGCGGTGGATCGAAAGCCGGATCGTAGGTCCCGACCTGGGCGACGAAGCGACCGTCGCGGGGCGATCGCGAATCCGCCACCACGATACGGTAAAAAGGTTTCTTTCGCGCTCCATGCCGGCGCAAGCGAATTACAAGTCCCATGCGGTTCTGCAGTTCTCCTATTACCTGATCTTATTCTAGCTGCCGAGCCCCAGTCCGCGCATCATCATCTTTCCCGCACCCATGCGGGTGATTTTCTTCATCATTTTGCGCGTCTGCTCGAACTGTTTGAGGAAACGATTCACATCCTGGACCGACGTCCCGCTGCCGCCTGCGATTCGCGCGCGCCGCCGCCCATTGATAATCAGATGATTGCCGCGCTCCTGCAAGGTCATCGAGTCGATTATCGCCTGGATACGCCCGAGCTCGAGCTTGGCATCTTCGGAATCGGCCGCGCCCGCGAATTTCTTGAGTCCGGGAATCATGCCCATCAGCTCGCCCAGCGATCCCATCTTTTTGATCGCTTTAATCTGCTCGGCGAAATCGGTGATGGTGAACTCGTTCTTCTTGAACTTGCGCTCGAGCTCCTTGGCCTTGGTCTGATCGTAATTCTGCTGCGCCTTTTCGATCAGCGTCAGCACGTCGCCCATCCCGAGGATTCGCGACGTCAGCCGGTCGGGGTAGAAGATCTCGAACGCATCGAGCTTCTCGCCCGTCGCTGCGAACAGAATCGGCGCGCCGGTAATAGTGCGAACCGAAAGCGCCGCGCCGCCGCGTGCGTCGGAGTCGAGCTTGGTCAGAATGACGCCCGAAATTCCCAGCCGCTCATGGAATCCTGCGGCAACGTTCGCGGCTTCCTGGCCGGTCATCGCGTCGGCGACAAATATGATGTGATGCGGGTTCAGCGCGGCCTTCAGGCGCGCCAGCTCGTCCATCAGCTCTTCGTCGATCTGCAGGCGGCCGGCGGTATCGATCAAGATCGCGTCATGCCCACCGGTCTCGGCGCGGGCCATCGCGCGCGAGGCAATCTCGATTGGATCCTGCTGCTCGTTGCTGTCGAGGACCGGGATTTGCGCCTGCGCGCCGAGCACGCGAAGTTGCTCCATCGCGGCCGGACGATAAACGTCGGTAGAGGCCAGAATCGGATGGCGCTTGCGCTCAGATTTGAGCCATAGCGCGAGCTTCGCTATCGAGGTCGTTTTGCCCGAGCCCTGCAGGCCGACCACCATGATTTTGACCGGCGGCTTGACCTTCAGATCGAGCTCGCGCGCCGTGCCGCCCATCGCGTTCTGCAACTCAGTAGCGACGAACTTGATCAGATGCTGCTCGGGCGAGAGCGATCGGAGAACCTCGGCGCCGAGCGCCTTGTTCTTGACGTGCTCGATAAAGTCGCGGACGACCTTGATATTGACGTCGGCTTCGAGCAGTGCGAGCCGGACTTCGCGGAGCGCATCCTCGATATTGCGCTCGGTGATGCGGCCCTGCCCCTTGAGTTTTTTGAAAACTCCTTCGAGGCGATCGCTAAGCGTATCAAACATGCTTAAAAACTCGGGTATAGCGGGTAGAGGAAAAGCGGATTCAGCCTAGCCAGCCGACTTTTATAATATAGCAAACTGGGAAGGCTAGGGCACACTCGCGCAACTGTCAATGCGGCGCCATGAGCGGTTACTGACGTAATTTTCAAGTTTGTCAATTTTACCGTGCCCGTCCAACCAATCTATGCCTTATGCCGTTCGGAATATATTGGCTGTGCTAGAATCTCGCCAGTTGCGCAAATTCGGAAATCGGATCTCTCGATGGATACGGCGAAGGCCGGTAGACCCTCACGATGACGTTTTGACTTGTTCGAAATGCGGCGCGAACAGAATGTTGATTTATATCGAAGAGAACGGAGTTCAGCGCATCAAGTGCGAGAGCTGCAATGACCTGGTCGGATACACCGAGAAATTGATCAGGATCCTCGGGAAAAGTTAGGACGCTTTCGGTTTGATGTGCGCCTCGTAGTACGGGCGCATCGAGCGCAGCGCACGCATCTGATGGTATGCGAGTTCGTCGTCCGGATAGCGGTGTTCGGGGCCGATGACGCATCCAGCGCGCGCGTGGCATCGCGGAGTGCAATCCGGCTCTACTTCGACACGATGGGTCAGACATTTCGGGATGTCCCATCCGGATTCGACGCTCACTGCTCCGGCCGGGCAGGCGGGGATGCAGCTGCGCGCGGTGCATCGCGGGCATGGGTCGAAGCCGAGCGCGTCGCCCGGCGAATCGAGTTCTTCGTCGATCAGGAGCGCGGCGCGAAATGCGATCCACGGTCCATATACAGGGTGCACGGTGACGCCGAGGATGCTTGGACCCGCGATGCCCGCGACTTTGCCCAGCTCGATAAAGCTGAGAGTGCGGCCGCTGCTCATGAAGGGGTAAACCGTGGTGCATCGCAGGCCCGATGCGCGCAGTGGGGCGGCGACGTCGCGCTCGACCACGTCGCGGGTGAAATCGTCGAGCGGATTCTCGCGATCCCACCATCCGGGGTTGCGCGATGCATGCAGTTGGAGCGCGTTCCATAGCGCGCCGCCGCCGTTGCCGATTACGACGATCGAGCTTGCGAGCGGATCTATCGCGGATGCGCGCGAAATCTCCGTGACCGTGTCGTCGTAGCGCGCAACCGGAGTGGCCGCGACCAGGTTAAGTCCGTGCGGCTCAGCGGCGCGGCGGATTATGTCCAGCGTCGAGGACACGCACTCAGGGAGGAGGCACGAGGGAGAAAATCGTGCCATTGCCGCATTGCCCGCCTGCTTCGGTCATCCCGTAGAGCGTGTTGTCCACCAGGATGACGTTGTCGATCGGCTTGGAGGCGTCGGGCGCACCCTGGAATTCCCAAATTCGATCGTAGTTGGTGCCGTCGGTATTGATTTGAAAAACGGTGCCGTCGCCTTTGCTGCCGCCCAATCTGGTCGTGCCGTAGAGCATGGTGCCGTTCAGAAGCAGCGAGCCGTACGGATTTATCCCGTCATTGGTGCCCGGTTTGCCGAATTGCTGCACGATTTTGAAATGCGAGCCGTCTGTGTGAATCGAAAAAAGCGTGCCGGCGCCGTATTTGCCGCCGGCGGTCGTCATGCCGAACAACATCGTGCCGTTCTGCACCAAGGTTCCGTGATCGGGTGTCGCGCCGTTGTTGGAATCGACGCAC
Source organism: uncultured delta proteobacterium (assembly GCA_963733715.1). Lineage (GTDB taxonomy): Bacteria > Desulfobacterota > Binatia > Binatales > Binataceae > Binatus. Next base: position 4,765 of record CAVTEN010000010.1, on the reverse strand, counting down.
ATCGGAGAGCCGTTATTGGGGCAAGCGAAATCATGCAGCACTTTGTATTTATTCTTGGCCATGTTGAAAGAAAACACGACCCCGACATTCGCGGTACCGCCGACCGGAGTCATGCCGTAGAACGTGGTGCCATTGGGATCGAGAATGAGCTGGCCATGCGGATCGAAGCCATTCCCGCCGGCGAAGGAATGGAGGCGCGTGTAGCTGCTGGTCGTGGTATCGAAGGAGAATATGTCGCCATCTCCCGTCAAGCCGCCTCTGTGGCCGCCCTGCGAGGCCATGCCATAGAGCACGCTGCCGACCGCGACGAAATTGCTGAACGGCATATCGCCCAGGTTGTTCGCGGCGCTGGCGGGGAAGTCGAACAGCAGTGGCGACGAGTAACTGGTGCCGTCATCGTTGATGCTGAAAATCGATCCGGTGTCATGCTGACCGCCGGTGAGCGTCGTGCCGTACAGGACGGTCCCCACCAGGGTCATCGCACTGTTCTGCGGGTCGCTGCCGTCGGATTTCGTGCCGGTGAAGGAATGATCGACCGCGTAGCCTGTCCCGCTGGGCATGATCTGGAAAACCGTGCCGAATCCGTTGCCCCCCGACGTGGTCGTCGAAGTGGCGCCGAAGAGCAGCCCGGTGCCGGTGACGAACGTCAGCGAGCCCTTGGGGTCGGCGCCGTCATTGACTTTGCATTTGCCTGCCGTGGGTCCCTCGCCGAAGGAATGAATCACGGTCTCGGTCCCGGTCGGCATGGCGTCGGGGACAGCGTTCTGGGCGATAGCCCCAGGAGGCATCGTGAGCAATAGCGCCGCACCGAGCACCGCAATCGCAGCCAGGATGAATTTACCGTCGAATCGAATCCGAACAAACATATTTCTCCCCTTCCCGTGCCTTGTCGACAATTGGTCGGGGCTCATTGTAAGTGAGTGGACTGAATTAATCGATGCGGTCGGTGTCAGGCGATTTTGTAAGTTACCAGCGCGTCGGCGATCAGAGCGCCTGACGCGTCTGTTATCTCCACCGCAAGGCTTGCGATGCGCTTGCCGGCGCGCTTTACCCGCGCGCGGGCGATCAGATCGGAATTCACGGCGAAACCCGTGTAGTTAACCGTGAGTGAGACTGTTGCGGTGCGCGTCGTCGCGGCGAGGCTCCATACCGCGGCGCATGCCGCCACGTCAGCGAGCGCGGCGATCGCGCCGCCATGAATCGGCGCATCGGGACCGCCCTCGTTGAGAATGCGCAAATCGAACGGCATCCGCACTGTCGCGGAGCCTCCCGCAGCCGATTCGATCTTCAGCCCGAGCATCGCAGCGAACGGCGCTCGTTCAAGCATCTTGATGAAGTGGCTTCGATCCTGATCGGGCATTCAATTTCTCCGTCTTGATTTCGAGGTCGCCAGCTTGAGTGCCAGGGCGACGGCGTCTGCCGGCGTGTCGGCGCGGCTCAGCCCTTCGATTTCGGACCACGAATCGAGCGCGACGATCGGTTTGCTGAATTTTTTCGCGAAGCCGATCTCGGCCAGCGTGCCGCCCTCGCCGGCCAGCGCGATTACCGCGTCTGCGCTGGCGACGATCACGGCATTGCGCGCCTCGCCGATGCCGGTGGCAATCACGAATTCCACATGCCGGTTCGCAGCCCGTCGATCGTAGCCCGGCAGTATTCCAATCGTATGCCCACCGAGTTTGCGTGCGCCGGCCGCTGACGATTCCATCACGCCCGTGCGCCCGCCGTTGAGCAAGACGGCGCCGCGCCGTGCAATTTCGCGCCCGACAGCGAACGCGAGCTTACAGACAGCGGCAGGAGCGTCATCCCCCGCGCCGATGACGGCGACCACTGGTTGCCGTCTTTTCACGTTTTCAATGAAACCGCCACTGGCGGAATTACTCTACAGGCCCAGCGCAGCGGGGAGTTCCGCGAGGTCCGAGATGATGATGTCGGGCGCCGGGATTCCCTCGGGCAACTCGCGATTGCGCGTGCGGATCCACGCGGAATGCATCCCGACGCCCTTGCTGCCGAGCACGTCGTCGAGCGGAGTGTCGCCGACGAACAGGATGTCGGCGGGCTCGAGGCGCATCGCGTCGAGAAGTTTTTTGAAAATCAGCGGATTGGGTTTTCGATATCCCGTGTCGGCCGAGATAATCACAGCGGTGAAGAGTTCGCGGATGCCGGTATCGTGCATGATCTGATGACCTGCTTCGGAATCGTCGAAATTGGAGATGAGGCCAAGGCGATGACTATTAGCGATTTTCTTCATCGCATCGATTCGCGCGGGCGGCGCCTTGGTGACCTCGCGGACGCGAGCCATGTGGATTCGCCGCAAATCTTCAGCCAGCGGCGCCGTGATGCTTTCGTCGACGTTGAGGATTTTGAGCGTGCGCGCGAAGCGCTCCAGGCAAGTGATCTCCAGCGCGTCGGCCTTCGCTCGCTCAGAGAATATATCGCTGTAAACGGAAGCGTGCGCCTCCGAGAACTTCTCGCGGTCGAAATGCTTGCCCAACGCGGCTTCCAGTGTCGAGTAGAGCAGTGGCGTCGTGCTGCGAATTTCGCGCCCGCGAAATTGCATCAGCGGCAGCCCTTCCGGATTCCAGGTGACGAGCGTGTCGAAAAGGTCGATCACGACCGCTTTGTAACGATGATGCTCAGCCACGCGGAGTTAACGCTCCCGAAGTGCCGACGATAGCGGCGAGGTTCAACAGCAGCACGGTGCCGTTGAGAATCACCGACATGTGATGCAGCTTGTCGAACTCCGCTTTTTTGACGAGGTCGGGGTTGGGATCTTCGTTGACGGTGCGGAGCGCGTCGGCCCGCGGGAGGATGACAGTGCCCGCATAGAAGGTGATTCCGAGCGCAATCGCGAGCGCGACCGTCGTGCTGCCCCACCATATCCGCGGCCCGCGCACTGCGGTGAAATAGATCGCAAGCACCAGGCTGATCGTCCCCACGATGTACCCGAGCATGTAGTAGCGCGGGAAGATTGTGCTGATCAGTTGGCCGGCCTCCGGTCGCGGCAGCACCGTGAAGACGGCGGGCGCGGTGAAAAACGAGAAGAAGACAATTCCCCCGACCCAGCATCCGAGCGCTGCAAGGTAAATCGTCAAAACTATGATCATCTCTTTTCTTTTTTAGTAATAGCGATCGGCGTGGGCGATCAGTTGAGATATCTGTTGGGCGCGCCGGGCAGCGGCTGGCGCTCGGAGAATCCGCTGTCGACGCTGTGCCATGCGACGACCCTCGACTCGCCGAACTGCCAGCAGAGGAAAACGATGTCGTCGCCGGCGTCGTAGGGGAAATCGATCAGGCCGAGATCGATGTCCTTGAGGATGCATCCGAAGGATTCGATCTGCTCGGCAGCCTCGGCCATGTTGGTCGCGAACGACCGCAGCTCGGGATAGCGCCCCACAATTTCGCTCATCGCGGAGTGCAGAATCGAAGGATCGTCGACCGACAATTCCTCGATTCGCGCCCGCAACGACGTCGCCTGCATCTGGAGCTGGCGCATCAGAATTTCCAGCCTCGGAATCAGCTCGTTGGCTTCTTCCTCGCTGAATAACCTATCAAATCCAATATTAGGCAACGTTTTCCCGTTGGTAGCGCAATCTGATGACCGTGATTAGCTTCTTATCCAAGAGGTAACCTTGTCAGCGTCACAACCGTATATTACGGTGAAATTCGGGTTGCGTGGAAGCGGGGTAGTCGCGGCGGGGTCCCTCCCTCACGAGGTTCGATTGATCTATGGCAGATAAACCGAAAGGGGAAAAACGTTTCGAGATAGAAGAGGACCTGAGCAAGGCCGAGATACCTGATATCCTGCCGGTGCTGCCGTTGCGCGGCATCGTGATTTTTCCGAGTCAGATACATCCGTTCCTGGTTTCGCGCCCATCCTCACTCAAGCTTATCGAAGAATGCGGGCAGACCAACAAGGTCATCGCGCTCGCAGCACAGAAAAATCCGGAAGACGAGCAGCCTGCTCCCGAGGGATTGTTCCAGAGCGGCACCGCGGTGCGCATCCTCAAGATGCTGCGCTATCCCGATCAGAGCGTGCGGGTGCTGGTGCAGGGACTCGCGCGCATCAATCTGGGCGAATTCACGCAGCGCGAGCCGTATTTCCTTGCGCATGTGACGCGGCTGGTCGAGCCGGTTTCGTCCGACAAGGAAATCGACGCGCTGCACGCGCATCTGGTGAGCCAGTTTTCAAAGTTTGTTTCTCTCGTGCCGTACCTGCCCGATGAATTGCAGGTGATGGCGATGCAGGTGAAGGAGGCCAGTCGGCTCGCCGACATGGTCGCCTCGTACCTGAAGATACCGATCGAAGAAGCGCAGGATTTGCTGGCGACGCTCGACGTTCGCGGGCGGCTGGAAAAGCTGATCGCGATATTGGGCCGCGAAATCGAGATGCTCGAACTCGGGCACAAGATCCAATCGCAGGTGCAGACCGAGCTCAATAAAAATCAGCGCGAGTATTATCTGCGTCAGCAGCTCAAGGCGATTCAGAAAGAACTGGGCGAGGGCGACGCGCGCTCGTCCGAAGTCGAAGAAATCGAGAAGAAGATCGAAGAGGCGAAGATGTCGCCCGAGGCGCGCAAGGTCGCCGACAAGGAACTCGAGCGCCTCAAGATGATCCCGCCGGAGTCGGCAGAGCACACCGTCGTGCGCACCTATCTCGACTGGCTGGTGAGCCTGCCGTGGGGCGTCTCGACCGAGGACAATCTCGACATTCGCCACGCGCGCCAGGTGCTCGACGAGGATCACTACGACCTCGAAAAAATCAAGG
>CAVTEN010000009.1:0-26674 GCA_963733715.1 uncultured delta proteobacterium | reverse complement strand
CCACGCGCCATGAACGACGCGCTGATTACAGAGTCTTTCTTCATCGCGCAGCTCATCCTGGCGGTCACGCCGTCTGCGAGCTCGAGCGCAACCTCCATCGCGATGTCGATATTCTTCGGCCCGGTCTCCGCCTTGGCGCTGATCACGCGCGGCGTCAGGCCGGAAAAATAGTGGATCATGTGGAGCGGGTAGCATCCCAGGTCCATCGTCGCGCCGCCGGCGAGGCTCCAATCGAAGCGGATGTTCGTCTCCGGAATCGGTACCGAAAAATGCCCCTCGACATGCACCAGCCGGCCAAGCGTCCCGCCGCTGATGAGAGCGCGCACGCGATCCGCGAGCGGGTGATAGCGATAGTGAAACGCCTCGCCGAGAACGTTCCCGCTCTCATTCGCAGCTTGCGCCATCCGCTCCGCCTCCGCCGCGTTGGAAGCGAGCGGTTTCTCGCACAGGACGTGCTTGCCCGCGCGCAGCGCTGCGATCGTCCATTCGCAATGGAGGGAATTAGGCAGCGGATTATAAATTGCGTCGAGCTCGGGATCATTGACGAGATCGTCGTAGGTCGCGATCACTCGCGGGATATTGTTAGCGGCAGCGAATTCCCGCGCTCGCTTCGAATCGCGCGCGGCGACCGCGACCACTTCAGCCTCCGGCACATTCTGCGCCGCTTTGATCAATGCGTCCGGCGCAATTCGCGCCGCTCCAAGAATTCCAAACCGGATTGGGCGTTCTTCTGCCATCGCTAGTCTCCTGTTTTGGATTGAAGCGACCGAGCCGGCTACGGGCAACGCGTTAGCGCAATGGAAAAAGGCCCGCGTCCGAAAAATCGCGCGCAAGCTCCGCGGTACTCGAACTTTATCATCAACTGTGAAGCATCACCGGTCCCGCTCCCGCTGATCGAACATTTTGAATGAAGGAAGACAAAGAGGCCGTCCGACCAGATCCCGTGGCCCCAGAATTTCAATCCCGTCGAGCTTACTGAGCCCTTCAATTTGCCGCCAGCGCCGATGTTCCTTCCGCCGTCTAACCCGAGCCGATAAGTACTCAAGCTCTCGAGTTTCGTCCCGCTCACATTTTGATCGAATTCGAACTCGACGGCGCCGTTGCCTTCTTCCCAGCAGCCTTGGATGTCGAGCGGAGGATGTTGGGCGTCGGGACGCGATTCGTCCGCACCTTCGGTATCCGCGCTGCCAGTACCGCCCGGGTTCCACGCCCCTGCGTCTGGACCGACTTCTTCGGCGTCCTGCGCATAGGCATGACGCGCCGAACCGATCACGCCCGCCAACAGCAGGCTCGCACAGATAACGATCGCGAGCGTCCTCGCTTGGTTCACAGTTGGTTCCCCCTCTTCGGACCGTTCACAAGAAGACTGGCTAACGGAACTAATTACCTCGATACTCCGCCACAATCAAAGGTAACTTTACGAACCGGGCGCGGAACGCAGGTTCTCGCATCTTTACGGACCTGAAGTCCGAACGACCGCTTGCGACAATGCCTTCGCCGCCGCCATCTTGTAGCTGTCGGCCGCTTCCATTCGCGCGAGCGCATAGCGGAATGGCTCGTCCGAGATTGTGACGACACCCTGGTACGGATGTGCGAGTTCCAGAATCGCGAGAATCGTCATGCCGAGCAGAACCGAAAAGAACCCGCACATCAACACCTGGGCGCGAAAGACATTACTGCCGAAGAAATAGCTGAAACCGATCGTCATCAGGCATCCAAGGTAGATCACCGTCCACACGACGGATGGGAGATCTTCTTCGTAAAAGTTAAACCGCTCGCCGCGCGCCTGGCTGACGAGGTTGAGCTGGTCGATCGACTTGTCCATCAACATTTGCTCGCGGCTGTCCACCGGGTGATATGCAAGCACCGTGGCCCAGAGTTGATGGGCACCCACTTTGCCACCTTCAAAGGTGTTGTCGGCCATCTGCGGCCATTCTTTTTCGACCACGCGGTGTGAGTATTCGAGGACGGCCGAATCGAGCTGCGAGCGCATCGGTTCGGAGAAAGCCGCACCCAGTTTGTAGAGGCTCTCGAGCGCCGTCGCTTCCGTAAGCGCATAGGCGTTGGCGTCGTTGAAGCGCTCCCAGGCAGCCACAATAACGAAGGCAAGGACCAGGCCGTAAAAGGCACCCAGCACTCCGAAAGTCACTCCCGCGACTTCGTGGTTCTTTTGCAGGCGGTCGAGGGGAACCAACCATCTTACGAGGCACAGACCGGCGATACTGCCACCGCCGAACACCACGATCACGAATATGATCTGAGTGGCGGCACCACAGTAGAGTAGGAAATTCATTTCTCGAGATCCCTCCCCGGCAACTCGCGCCATTCAGAGCGAATCGCCTCGTCTAGACTAGCTGTTCGTAGGCAAGCCGCGCCATAACCCGCCAAAATGACGAATTTTGCTCCTCGATGGAGAGGGCTACAGGTGTCTGTTACGCCTTGATCGGAGTGAAGGAGCTCGGAGCGGCGTTCGAGTCGTACTATTCCTGGACGCTTGTGCTATCTGGCCCGCCGCTCGAACTCGGCTTTGCCGCCGCGTCGTCGTGCTGGCAATTTTCGACCACGTCCGCGATTGCCTTCAGCAGCGTCGATTTCTTCACCGGCTTGCTGACGTGCATATCGCAGCCAACTTCGCTCGCGCGGCGCACATCGCCTTCGAGTGCCGAGGCTGTCAGCGCGATGATTGGCGTTCTGCCGCGTTCGTTCGCCGCCTCCCATTGGCGAATCTTGCGCACGGCGCTGTAACCGTCGAGCACCGGCATCTGGATGTCCATCAGAACCGCGTCGTAGGCGCGCGTCATGAAATGATCGACCGCAGCCTGGCCGTCTTCCACTTCGTCGAGCAGGTAGCCGCTCTTCTTCAGATAGGCCGCAATCAGCAGGCGATTGTCCGGTGAGTCGTCCGCCAGCAGGATACTGAGCGGACGGTCCACCAAATGCGTCGCTGAACCGTTCACCGCAACGTCATTGCCAGGCTTGACGGCCGCATCCGCAGGCGCGGCGACTTCCGCCATCGCGTCGGCAATCGCGGCGTACAATTCGCGGCGCTTGACCGGCTTCACCACGTAATGATTCACGCCCAGCTCTCTCATCGCATTCAGGCGCGTGGTCAGACCGTTTGAAGTTACCAGCATGACAATCGGCGCATTTCCATTCGGCCCCAGCCGCATCTGCCGGATCATTTCGAAACCGTCCATCGTGGGCATCTGCAGATCAATCAGCAGCAGGCCGAAAGGCGCATGGTTACGAGTCGCAGCGATCGCGGCGAGACCTTCGGCCGATGAGCTCGCTTCCGTGACGATAGCTCCGATGGCGTTCAGCATCTCGCTGACGATCGATCGGCTGGCCGCGTTGTCGTCGACTACCAGCACGCGGACTGAAGAGAGCGCGAGCCTGCCAAGCTCCAGCTTTTCGCCTTGGTTGACGACCGCAGGTGGCAAGCCGAGCTCCACCGTAAAATGGAAGGTGCTTCCCGTTCCGAGCTCGCTTTCAACCCAGACCCTGCCCCCCATCAGCGCGACCAGGCGCTCGACGATTGTCAGACCGAGCCCGCTGCCGCCATATTTTCGCGTGGTCGAGGAGTCCGCCTGGGTGAAGGCGGAGAAAATGTTCGGCAGCATCTCGCGAGGCATTCCGATACCGCTGTCGCGCACCGAGAACAGCAGGCTGCCCGGATTGGCCTGGTCCGGATTATGCGCGACGTCGACCACGACTTCGCCGCGCTCGGTAAATTTGATCGCGTTGCCGATCAGATTGGTCAGCACCTGGCGCAGCCGGAGCGAATCGCCGATCAGCGCGGGCGGCAGATCGCTGCTGAATCGCACCGCGAGTTCGATTCCCTTTTCGTGCGCGCGCACCGCGAGAGTGTCGGCGACCTTTTCGGTCAGCTCGACCACGTCGAAAGCCACAGACTCGAGGTTCATACGTCCACTCTCGACCCGCGCGAGATCCAGGATGCTGTTAATAAGCTCGAGCAGCGCGTTGCCGTTGCTGATGATGGTGTCGAGGTAGCGCCGCTGCTCCGAATTGAGATCGCTCTCGCCGATCAGGTCGGCCATCCCGAGGATCGCATTCATCGGGGTGCGAATTTCGTGCGACATGCTGGACAGGAATTCGGTCTTCGCCTTCGACGCCGCCAGCGCCTTCTGACGCGCCGCCTCGAGGTCGGTGATATCGCGCGCGATCGAAAGCGCGCACTCGCGTCCGCCGAGCTCGAGCACGACCGCCGAGATCAGCGCCGGAAAAGTACTGCCGCTGGCAGTGCGGAAAGTAGTCTCGAAATTCCGCACCTCGCGATTCTTCAGCAGGGTTTCGGTGAAGAGAACGAGCCGCTCGGGGCTCTCCCAGACTTTGACCTCGTCGAACCGCTTGCCGACGATTTCGTTTTTTGCCAACCCAAGCGACCGCACCATCTCCTTGTTCACATCGATAATGATGCCGTCGCTCAGGTCGGTCAGCGTGATGTTGTCGACGCTCGAGTCGAATATCTCCCGCAGCATCGCTTCGCTGCTTTGTAGTTTTCGCTCTTGTTCCTTGAGCTTGGTAATGTCGCGGGCGATCGTCACGATCCGCGGTTCGCCGCCCAGCTCCACCACCACCGACGAAAGCAGTACCGGAATCTCGGCGCCGCTCTTGGTCGGAATTGTCACTTCGAAATTCCGCGCCTGGCCGGTCGTCCGGAGCGGCTCTCGATACTCGCGTTCATAGCGGTCGTCGGCCACTCTCGGCGAGATCGTTCCGATGATCTCGGCGCGCGAAAATTCACTGAGCCGCATAAACTCGTCATTGACATCGACAAAGCGGCCGTCGAGGTCGGTGATCGACAGCGGGTCAAGGATCGAGTCGAAAATTTTGCGCAGGCTGGCCTCGCTCTCCTTGAGTCGCTGTTCCGCCGCCAGCAGATCGCCGATGTTGCGCGTGATTGTGAGGCAGCTCAGCTTGCCGTCCAACTCAACCATTGCGCCGGACATAAGGCACGGAATGAGGGTTCCATCCTTGGCGTAAAAGTTCGCTCGCATGTTGCGGACTTCGCCGTTGCGGATCATCAACGCCGAGAAGTTGTCCGATTCCTCGCGGCTCGGCCAGACTCCCACCTCCCAATAGGTCTTGCCCAGCACCTCTTCCCGGCTGAAGCCGGTCGCGCGCGTGAATTCCTGATTGATGTCGGTGAAACGCCGCGTCAACGCCTCGGTGGTCGTCACCGAATCGAGATTCGCGTCGAAGATTTTGCGCAGCGTGGTCTCGCTGTTGCGCATTTTCCGCTCGGCTTCTCTGACGTCCGAGATTTCACGGACCACGATGATCGCGCATTTCTGATTGTTCAGCCGGACCACGACCGCGGAGATCAGCGCGGGCATCGGACGGTCGTAGCCGAGGCCGGTGAGCTTGACCTCGAGGTTTTTCACCACGCCGCTCTCGTGGAGTTCCTTCATGAACTGCACGCGGGCGGCGGGTTCGGTAAAGAAATTGAAGTCAGAATCTTTCCGGCCTACCACCAACTCGCGCGGCACGCGGGTGCGCACGACAAATTGGTTGTTGACCTCGAGAATCGCGTCGGTGTCGAGGTTGATGACGACCACAATGTCGCCGCTCTGCTGGAAGATCTGCCGGAACTTTTCTTCACTGTCCTGAAGTTTCTGATCGCTGCTCAGCCGGTCCTCGAGATTTTGCGCGATTGCGCGCCGATTCCTCGTTTGCAGATAAACGTTTGACTGCCCCAGCCCGACGACAGTCATCAGTCCCAGCCAATACATGGACGGATCGGCATCAACGATCCCTTGCGTGCGCCCGAGCAAGTAAAAGCAGATCATCCCAACGGTACTAATCGCCGCCTGCCAGCCCCAACCCCACGGCGCCATCGTCCCAGCTCCCACCACGATGACCAGCACCGACACGAACAGCGCTTCGACGCGCGTCGACGTGGTGCAGATCGCAGTCGTCGATACGAGCAACGCGGTGCAGACTGACAGGGCCAGCTGACGCCAATAACGCGGCATCGCAGCGGTGAAGCTCGACAGGAAGAACAACACCCCGATCGCGATGTTGACTAGATGAAGTCTGAGCGTCGCGTCGAACGTCGATGCGGAATGGTAATGGTGCTCGGCTGCATAGATCAGCTCGAAGAAGACCACCAGTATCGCGCCCGTCCTCCACAAACGCACGATGTTTTCGTTCACGACTTGCGCACTGGACAAAGTGCTGCGCGACCGCGCATGCATCGGCTCACCTGGAGCCAAGAGCTTCGGGGCTCAACTGGTCGTGCTCGGGGTTCCTCTCGGGCGAGGCGATGTCATGCTGCTCGGGCGTTTCGCCCATCCGCTATCCTTCCCGTCCCTGGCTGGCGCAGGGATCCACTGATCACAGCAAGTCCAATGCCCGAGAATCTGTCGCAGATCTGGAAAGAACAGACCGATTGCTCATCAATTTCTCAACGCGCGAAGCGATTCGATGCCAAGTGTCCCAATTTGGGATTTGGCTGAGCATACGCGCCCAAGGCGTTTGTTAACCGCATATGAATTCTGCGACAATCCGCGGAATTCTTCGTTGCGAGGTTCATCCACATGAGCGCGACCGTTTCGATCCGTCAGGGCAAACTCGAAAGTGACGAGCAGAACGGACTGTTCGTTTTTAAAGGAATACCCTTTGCCGCTCCGCCCGTCGGTGCGCGTCGATGGCTTCCGCCCGAGAAGCCCGCATCGTGGACGGGAATCCGCGACGCACGCCGGTTTGGCGCAGTCGCCCCTCAGAACAAGATGATGCTCACCGCGCTCTCCGCGATGGTGGTTGACGGCGAACAGTCCGAAGATTGCCTCACTCTCAACGTTTGGACTCCCGCGCTCGACGGCAAACGCCGCCCGGTGATGGTCTGGATTCACGGCGGCGCCTTCACGATCGGATCGGGCTCGCAGTCGCTCTACGACGGTTCGGTTCTCGCACGCCGCGGCAATGTCGTCCTCGTCACAGTTAACTATCGTCTCGGTCCACTGGGATTCATCCGTCTCGCCGAGGTGACCGGCGGCAAGATCCCGGCGAGCGGCAACGAGGGGATGCTCGATCAAGTCGCGGCGCTCGAATGGGTGCGCGACAATATCGCCGAGTTCGGCGGCGACCCCGGCAACGTCACCATCTTCGGCGAGTCTGCCGGCGGCATGAGCGTCGGAACTTTGCTCGCGATGCCCACGGCGCGCGGCCTCTTCCACAAAGCGATACCGCAAAGCGGCGCCTGTCACACCGGCGCTCCCGTCGCGCGCGCAAATCGCACGGCGGAGCGAGTCTTGTCGAGGTTGCATATCCAGCCCGGCGATGCGGCCGCGATCCGCGCGCTGACTCCTGCGCAATTGCTGAAGGGCACGATGCTCGACGACGGCGTAACGCCCGATCCCGAACTCGGGATGGCGTATCAGCCGGTAATTGACGGCACGTTGGTGCCGCGCGCCGCGATCGAGATGGTCGCGGACGGCTCGGCGTCGGGCGTGGCCGTGATGGTCGGATCGACGCTCGAAGAATGGAAATTGTTCTCGCTGATGGATCCTTCGCTGCACAAACTCGACCGCGCCGGCCTCGGTGCGCGCATGAGCCGGCGACTCACGGCAGAAGCGGCCGACGCCGTCATCGATTCTTACGCGAAGGCGCGCGCGCAGCGTGGCGAGGCGGTCACGCCCGCCGAACTGTTCACCGCAATCGAGACCGACCGCGTTTTCCGCATCCCGGGCGTGCGCCTCGCGCAAGTCCAGCCCCGCCACGATGCGCGCGTCTACAGTTATCTCTTCACATGGCCGTCGCCCGCGATGGGCGGTGCGCTCGGCTCATGCCACGCCCTCGAGCTCGGCTTCGTCTTCGGCACCAATAACATCCCCGGCATGACCGCATTCGCCGGCACCGGCCCCGCGGCCGAAAAGCTCGCAACCCAGATGCAAGACGCATGGCTGGCATTCGCAAGATCAGGCGATCCGAGCAATGAGAGCACCGGCCTGTGGAAGCCTTACAACGAGGCGCATCGCGCAACAATGATCTTCGGCGCAAACACCAAGCTCGAAGAAGCCCCCCGCGACGAAGAACGCCGCGCCTGGGACGGTGTCCCCGATAAAATCTTCGGTTCGCTTTAGGCGGCCGATATATTTTGAATGCGATTGTCCCCCTTCTCTCAAGGGAAGGGTTAGGGGTTAGGTTCCCCGCTTCAATCACCGCGTTGGCTTTGCCGTCGGCGGCTGGCCGCTACGTGCGCGTCACTGCAGTGACAGATCAACGCGGGTGGTCTTGCCCTGATCCTTGATTCCACTGGCGTCCATCTTGGGCGCAACAATAAACATCCGCCCCGAATCGACCTGCTTGCTGCTCAGGTACGCGCGCACCGCATTCGCGCGCGCATCCGCAAGATTCTTCAGATCCTGATCAGTCACAGGAGTGTTGGAGAGGATTAGTTTCTTCATTTCGTCGGGCGGCTGCGTCTTCGCCAATCCGACCACGTCGCGCGGCTTCTTGAAATCCCCAGCGCTGTACGCCTTCTTCAGGTACTTATTGTAGTCCTCGGTCGACAGCGCCTTTTTCGCGGTCCCATCGCCGGTGTCGCCCTCGGCCTTACGCCTGAGCACCTGGATACTATGGTCCAGCGACGCTTCCTTGTAGCCGTCGGTGTCGAACTTCGGATCGATGCGCCCCTCGATGTTCAGTTTCAACGCAGTGCGATCCGCCAGCGCCTTCGCGACCGTGTCCAGTTTCTGCTGGCTGTCCGGCGTCAGCGTCGAGTATCCGGGTTTGAACTCGATGTAGCCGAGGTCCTGCTGCGCGCCGCCGCCGCTGCCGCCGAACGCCGCCGCGATCAGCGAGAATGGCGCCGTCGCCGCCTTGACGATCAGATTCATGAACGCGCCGAGAACGATCGCGCCGATGCTGAATTGCGGATCCGACAGCGATCCCGAGATCGGGATGCGCACGTCGATTTGTCCCTTCGAATTCTTGAGTAGCGAAACCGCAAGCCGAATCGGCAGATTGGTCGCGTCCGGACTGTCCACGTGATCGCCGAACGTCAGCTGATCGATGAAGATGTGGTTGTCGGCCGTCAGCTTGCCCGTGTCGAGCAGATAATGAACGTCAACTGTGAGAGTACCTTTTGTGATCGGAAAGCCGGTGTACTTGGTCGTGTACGGCGAGAATCCGGTCAGCTCGATCGCGTCCGCCTTCGCCTTGATATCGACGAAGGCAGTCGGCGCGAGCGGATTTATCGAACCATCGATATTGATCGGCGAGCTGCCGTTGATCTTTCCATCGAGGGCAACTGGCGCGGGCTCAGTCGACTTCGATCCGAACGCACCGACACTACCCTCCATGTCGGTCAGGTTCGCCGTGTAGTTGGGCTTGATGAAGTTGTCGGTGTAGTCGACCTTGCCGCCCTTGAGCGTGATCTTCTTCAGCTCGACGTCGGCGTTCATCGGCTGCCCCTGGTACGGCTGTGCCGGACTCGCCTCTGCCGCCGGGGAGGCTCCAGGAGCGGTCGCGGCTGCTACGCTCGGCGCCGCAGCCGGAGTCGGCGTCGAGGTCGGCGCAACAGGAACCGCGCCCTTCGATCCCGGCTCTCCCGCCGCTCGCGTCAACGAGGTGGGCGCTTCCTGCGGGTTCGCGGTGATGTCCTTGAGGTTCAGCTTGCCGTCCTTGTTGAGAATGATGCGCGAATAGAAATCGTTCAGCGCGATCAATCCGACGTGCACTTTTGGCGGACCTTTGCCAAGTGCGAAATCGATTCCATTCACATTGAGCGCGGTCATGCGGAAAAACAGATCGTTGGTCAGCTTGTCGAGCATTCGCACGCTGCCGAGCGTCGCGTCGCCTTTGTAGCTGACCAGAAAGTCCTTGCGCTGTTGTTCGAGCCCGACCGCGCCATCCATCGTGAGGTTCGCGGTTGTGATCTTCGCGTTCATCCTGCTGCTCACGTACGGATCCGCGAACGTCAGGTCCAACCGTTTCGTAGCGACGCGCAAATCGGCCTTGAGCGGCGCGATCGCTGCCGTACCTGTGACTTTGAAAGTGCCTTTGCGATTCAGCGTGCCATCGATATCGACCCCAAAAGGCTTGGTGAAGTTGCTGGTCACGTCCTTGAGATGCAGATTCAGCGGCGCGACCGCGACGGTCACAGGTTGCGGCGCGCTTTCGTCGACGAAGGTGGCGTCGGTTTGATCGAGCGAAACGGAAGCGACCTGGAATTGAAAACTCGGCGACGCCGGTGTCGTCGGCGCTGCGGGCGGAACGGGCTTGCGCTCCGCTCGCCGGCGCTCGCGCGGCATTCGCCTCGGCGGTCGCGTCCCTCACGCGCTCAGTGTGTTCCGGAGCTTCGTTGCCCCGCATCAGCGATTCGAGACTCAATTTGCCGTCGCGCTCGCGCCGGACATACAGATGCATCCCGTCGGCTTTCACTTCGGTAACGGTCGCCTGGCGCGAGGCCAAATCGAACTGCCCGATCGCGACGCTGAAATTTTTCCACTGCACCGGCTTTTCTTTTTCGTGCGGTGCGTCCACCTCAAAATTCTCGATCGCGACGCTCGCCGGTTCGGAGTGCACATTGAAGTGGCCGCTTGCGAAATGTGTCTGTACGTTGGCCTTCGCGCTGAACTTGCCCGACGCCACGGTAGCCGCCAGGACCTTCTGCGCGAACGGCTGCAAGGCAGGCAGATCGATCTTATCGATCGATACGTCGGTCGTAACCTGCGATTGCGACAGATCCAGCGCGCCCGTCACCGCCAGTGCGCCGCCGCTGTGAATATTGGTGTTCACATAGAATGTCGCCGACGACTTCCCGAGCGTCTGAAGATTCTTTACTCCCACCTCGAGCGCATCGAGCGCCGCCGTCGCCGGAGTCGCACCGCTGTTGTCCTGGATGTTCACTCCGCTTTTCGTCAGCACGAACGATTCCAACTGAAAATCCATCGGCGGTTTCGCCGTCGACGGACCCGCCACCGGCACCGCCTGCTGCGTCACATTGCCCGCCGGCGTTGGTGCGGCCGATGGAGTGCTCGCCGCTGCAACTTGCGCTGGAGGACTCGCCGCCGGAGCCGCATTCCCACTCGCCGCCAGCGACGAGAGATTGTTGGTGCCGTCGGCGTTCAGCCTGACATTCGCGATCAGCCCGTCGATCCAGATCGACCGCAGGTAGAACACCGCGCCGAGCGGCTCGACGTCGCTCAGCTTCACCTCC
Organism: uncultured delta proteobacterium; assembly: GCA_963733715.1. GTDB lineage: Bacteria > Desulfobacterota > Binatia > Binatales > Binataceae > Binatus. Next base: position 15,489 of record CAVTEN010000009.1, on the reverse strand, counting down.
GCATGTCTCATTGCGACCAGCGGCGCGTTGGCAGTGTCGCGAACGTCCAGCTGATCGAGAGCCACCGTTCCGTTCAAACGAATCAGCGGCTGTGCTTCCGCCTGCACGAAATGCAAATAGAGATCCGTGGACAGCGTTCCACTCGGAATTTTGACCGGCAGCTTCATCGGCGCGTAACTGACGTAGAGCGGGAGGTCGAGCCGATGCAGTTTCAAATCAACTACCGAGTCGCGCGTCGCCTGGAATGGCTTGGCGACGCCGGCAATCCGCAGCGGGCTCCCGTCGATCACCATCTGCACGAGCGGCTGCACGAACACATCCACATCCGCGGGCAGGTTCGCGATAAACGGCACGTTGATCTGAATCTTCTCAACCTTGTGCTGCTTGCCGAGCAGTTGATCGTCGATCGTCACTTCGCCGTCGCGCAGTTGAATATTGGAAACCGCAAATCGCTGCGGAGAACTGGGTGCCGCGGGCTTCGGCTTCGCGGGCGCCGGCGCGCTCTCGAGCAAATCGGAAAAGTTGAATTTCTGCTGCGACACTCGGACTACGTGGATCGCCGGCTTGTCGATCACAACCGCACCGACCACCGGCGCAAGTCTGAACAGCGAGGTCCACGAAACCTTCACCGCCAGATGCCCAAGATCGACGAACGGCTTCTGCGGATCGCCGCGTTCGCCAACGTGCAGTTGGTCGAGATCGAGTTTCAGGCGATAAAGATTGAAGCGGATTTTGCCGACGCTCACCTGGCGATGGATGCTGCTGGCGACAGATCCGGTCAGCACGTGCCGCAATATCGGCGGAACCGCGATGTAAGTTGCGATGCCCAGGAACAGAATGACCGAGGCGACGATGATGCCGATTTTGCGCACCCGCCGCGAACGCCCGAACTCCTGAGTGCGCGCCACCCACGGCTTGCTCGGATGAAACGCTCCCCTCACATGCCCGAGCGCGGTTTTTGTGGATTCGCCCGCTCTTTTGAAAAAGCCCGCCATGAACCTGACGCCGCCAGCGTGAGCCGTCTTGCGCCAATAGTCAATTCGTCGCAGACAGCTTAGATGTGGCTATCGATTGTGGATACCCAGCCAGCGCCTCCTATCCACGACCATCGGCCGCCGGCTCTGCAACAGCGCGTACGCTTCATCCAGCGTCTTGCCCCGCTTGGTTTTCAGAAACCACGCCACGACCAGCGGCGCGCGCTCGCATCCTTCCTCGCAATGCACCAACACCCGATGCCCCTGTTCCAGCTCGTCGTCAATCAGCTCCGCCGTCTGGTCGAGCGTCACGACACCTTCCGCAAGGAACGGCATGTGAATGGCCTGCGGCGGTTCGCTCTCAGGCAGGTCGGGCAACACGCTGATTATAGTCCCGCCAAACTTTTGCGCGTCCTGCAAATCGCCGACGAACAGACCGGGAATTATCTCGCTCTCTTGCCAGCTCGCCGCCATTAGATTGTGAAGCTTGACGGGCTGACAGACATTGCGTCAACCTCGCGCAATGAACCTCCCACGACTGCATATCGAAGGACGATGGCTCGTCGACGAGCACCGGCGCCGCGTCATTTTGCGCGGCGTCAACTCTAGGCGGCGATTGCAAAGTCCCCTACCCTGACGGCGGCACCAATTTCCCTTCCGACTTTTCCAACCATCGCGAGGTCTCCTTCATCGGGCGTCCGTTCCCGATTGCCGAAGCTGACGAGCACTTCTCGCGGTTGCGCGCGTGGGGCTTCAACTGCATCCGGATGCTGACTACCTGGGAAGCGGTCGAGCATCGCGGCCCGAATGACTACGACGTCGCATACCTCGACTACTTCGCCGAGTTGTGCAGACTCGCAGGTGACTATGGCTTCTATGTATTCGTCGATTTTCACCAGGACGTATGGAGTCGCATGTCGGGCGGCGACGGCGCGCCCTGTTGGCTATTCGAAAAAGTTGGAATTGACTATCGCCGAATTGCCGAGTCTGGCTCCGCACATGTGATGCAACATCTATATGACTATTCGCGCGGCGGACGTCAGGAAGACCGCTACCCGACCATGAGCTGGTCGGCAAACTCGCGCCGTCCCGCCAACGGCATCATGTGGACCCTGTTCTTTGCTGGCCGCGATTTCGCTCCCGGACTCACTATCGACGGCGACAATGCTCAGGACTACATGCTCGAACATTACCTCGGATCGATGCGCGAAATCGCACGCCGCATCCGCGACCTGCCCAACGTGATGGGCTTCGACTCGCTGAACGAACCCACTCCCGGATGGATCGGGCAGTCGCTCACCTATCGTCATCTCGGCCCGAGCGAAACCAATCCCAACCGTGCGACACCCGGCCTGGCGTGGACACCGATCGACGGCCTGCTGGTGTCGCGTGGAGTCACCCGCTCGGTACCGATGCTCAGCTTCGATCCTGAAACGAAGGCGGTCGTGCATAAACTGGATCGCACGATCAATCCCGACCGCATCTCGATCTGGCTCGATGATCGAAGCGATCCGTTCGAGCAAGCGGGTGCGTGGAAGCTCAATAAAGACGGCACTTTCGATATCTTGCGCGACGATTTTTTCCAGCGCGTCGGCGACCGCAAAGTCAATTTCATCGAAGACTACATGGGACCGTTTTTCGCGCAAGTCGCCGAGACCATGCGCGAGATCAATCCCAATTGGATCCTGTTTGCCGAGCTCGATCCACATTCGGGCTTCTTCGGACCCGGATTCCCCGCCGACACTCCGCCGAATACCGTCAACGCCGGTCATTGGTACGACGTGGTCACGCTCGCGACGAAAACCTTCAATCCGAATTTCAGTCTCGGCACGATGACCGGCGAAATTGCGGAAGCCGCCGACGAATTGCAGTCGCGCTACGAACGTCAGCTCGGCAAATACGCGAAGATGTCAGAGTCGGTGAACGGCGGCGCGCCCACCTTAATCGGCGAATGCGGAATCCCGTTCGATTTGAACGGCGCCGAGGCATACCGCGCCTTCAAGGCCGGCGATCGCAGCGATACGCCATGGACTCCGCACATCATCGCACTCGATCTGATGTATAACGCACTGGATAGTCTGTTAATCAACAGTACGCAATGGAACTACACTGCATCAAATCACAACGATCTGGCTATTGGCGACGGATGGAACCAGGAGGATCTGAGTATCTTCTCGCGCGACCAACAGACTAATCCCGCCGACATCAATAGCGGTGGCCGCGCCCTCGCCGGATTCGTCAGGCCCTATGCGATGGCGACGCAGGGTACACCGCGCAAGATGAAATTCGATCGCGTCACGGGATTGTTCGACTATACTTTCGACGTCGATCCAGCTGCGACCGACGCGACCGAGATATTCGTTCCGAACCTTCAATATCCACGCGGATGCGAGATCGAAGTAATTCTTGAAGCAGGGATAATGAAGTTGAACGACGACGGCGGCGCCGAGCTCGGCAGCCAGCGCGTCATTATCACGGTCCATCAGCCCGGCGAAGTCCGCGTCGTAATCTGTCGCAAGCCCTGAACGGAGAGCTAACCCTGGCACGGAGTTTCTTCCCCTCTCCCTGCAAGGGAGAGGATCGAAGGTGAGGGTCCTTATACAGCGCGCGTTTCGCGCGCGATTCAAGATTCTGCTTTTCTTCTCGGTCTAACTGTACTTCCGTTCCCGCCACCACGGAAAATATGACGGCATGTCCTTGGAAACCTTGTCTGGAAATTTCGCTGGACGCTTTTCCAGGAACGACGCGACGCCCTCTTTGACGTCCGCCGACGAGCCTCGCGCAAAAATTCCGCGGCTGTCGATCTTGTGCGCTTCCATCGGATGGTCCGCGCCGGCCATCTTCCAGAGCATCTGGCGAATCAGTGCGACCGACACTTGCGACGTGTTGTCAGCGATCTCACGAGCAAGCGCGCGTGCCGCCGGAATAAGTTGATCGGGTTTGTAGATCTTCTTGATCAACCCGCCTTCCAGCGCCTCCTCGGCGGGAAATACGCGCCCCGTGAACGTCCATTCGAGCGCCTGCGAGATGCCGACGATCTTCGGCAGAAACCAGCTCGAGCACGCCTCCGGCACGATTCCGCGCCGTGCGAATACGAAACCGAAACGCGCGTTGTCCGACGCCAGCCGCACATCCATCGCGAGTTGCATCGTCACGCCGACGCCCACCGCCGGTCCGTTCACCGCCGCGATCACAGGCTTCAAACATTCGAAGATGCGCAGCGTCAGCCGTCCTCCACCATCGCGAACACCTTCGTTGCTCCAATCCACCGTGCCGTCGGGCCTGATCGCGGTCTTCCTGTCGGGACGATCCTCGCGCGACGCATCGAACGTCCTGGGACCCGACGACAAGTCCGCGCCCGCGCAGAACGCGCGCCCCGCGCCCGTCACGATGACTGCGCGCACGTTGTCGTCCGCGTCGGCCTTGTCGAGCGCGTCGAGCATCTCGTTCATCATGATGCCGGTGAACGCGTTGAGCTTCTCCGGCCGGTTCAGCGTGATCGTCGCGATATTGTCCGCGACCTCATAAATGATTTGTTCGTACGCCATCGGCTGGGCCTCCCGCCTACTTCACGAAAAGCATCAGCGCTTCGTAAACCACCGCCGGTTTCTGCTGACCGACGACCTGGATCTCGGTCTCGCGTGTGAGCATCGTGCCCATCGGCCGCGGATCGACCGCTACTAGCCGCGAGCGCGCATGCACGCTGGCGCCGGCAGGCACCGGAGACACGAAGCGCAGCTTGTTCGCTCCGTAGTTCACGACGTTGCGAAATCCCGTGATCGCGTATTCGTCGGTATTCTTGAACGCCGGCAGCAAGCTCAGCGTCAGAAATCCATGCGCCACCGGCCCGCCGAACGGACTTTCTTTTTTGCACCGCTCGATATCGATATGAATCCACTGATGGTCGCCGGTCACGTCGGCGAACTGATTGATTTTTTCCTGCGTCACGTGAATCGGCTCGCTCCACGGGCCGAACTCCTTGCCGATCTTTTTGGTGAGCGCCGGTATATCGTCAAATTTGATCGTCTCCATCGTCGTTCCTCTCTCCTATTTTTGGATTGCAACCCGAACCCTGAAGGCTTCCACGGTTCTACCCGACTCGGGTTTCGAAATGCAACTAAAAGAAAATGCGGGGATGCGCAGAGTGACGCAGCAATGTTGGAAAAATTATTTTGTGGAAAGTAACGAGCTGGCTTTCAGAACGATTCTAATGACGCGGAATTTCGATCGGTCCCGGACAGAGAGTCACCTCCGGAGGGCGACGCGTTATGTTGAGCGAAAAGCCCGGAGCGTAAACCGGCGCAGCTCCGGCTTGCAGATTCGCCATCTGCTGAAAGTCGGGATAGTCGGTACGCGGTGACGCGTTCGGCGCGCATCGACGGCGACGAACGTCGTCGCTGGCGTTGAGATCATTCTCAATCTGAAAATTTTGATTCTCGTCCGGTGAAATCCAGGACACAGGTGAAATCGAGGACGCGCGCTTTACGTGCGTATAGCCGCAATTAATTGATCCTGCGCACTCTGCACCCCATGCAGTCTGGTATGCGAAGCCAAGCGCAACGAAGAGCAAAATCGTCATCCAGAATCCCAAGGACATAAACATCTTGGCCATAATCCTCTGCCTCTGCAGGATTGATTGAGCATTTTTTGTGCCCAACAAATCCCAACAGAGTTAGAGGAGACCTGTCCCGCGGGACCTGTAGAATTTACAGCTCGCCGAAGGTTCTGATCTGCCTACTGATTCGCCACCTCGAGCTCGATCCTGTCCGCATACTTCTTGATCGCCGCCTCGCGCAGCCGCGGAATGTGCTGAGTCGGGAACAAGCCGTCGGTCGCCTTGTAATCGCGCAACACCTGGCGTGCGAGCGTTATCTTGTGAACCTCAGTCGGCCCGTCGGCGAGTCCCATGTGAAAACTCTGGATCACCTGCTCGACGAACGGCATCTCGCCGGTGGCGCCGAGCGAGCCGTGCAAGTGTAGCGCGCGCGCCGCCACGTCGTGGAATACCTTCGGCATGAGCGCCTTCACCGCCGCGATATCCTTGCGCACCATCAGATAGTCCTTGTAGCGATCGATCTTCCACGCGGTGCGCAGCACCAGCAGCCTGAATTGCTCGATCTCCATCCACGAGTCCGCGATCTTTTCCTGCACCATCTGCTTGTCCGCGAGCCGCGATCCCTGCGTCGTGCGCGACAGCACCCGCTCGCACATCATGTCGAACGCCTTGCGCACCTGCCCGATCGTTCGCATCGCATGATGAATGCGGCCGCCGCCCAGGCGCGTCTGCGCCACCACGAACGCGCCGCCGCGAGGCCCGAGCATATGGTCCTTCGGCACGTGAACATCTTCGTATCTGATATACGCGTGACTGCCGCCGCGCTCATGTGTGCCGACGCCGAGGTTCTTCAAAATGTTCACGCCCGGAGTTTCCTTCGGCACGATAAACATCGACATGCGGTTGTATTCCTTCGCGTCAGGATCCGTCACCACCATCACGATCAGGAACGACGCGAGGTGCGCATTCGATGAGAACCACTTCTCGCCGTTGATCACCCAGCTATCGCCCTTCAGCTCCGCGTGGGTCTTGAACACTTTCGGATCGGCACCGCCCTGCGGCTCGGTCATCGAGAACGCCGATACGATTTCGTTGTCGAGCAGCGGCTGCAGATATTTTTTCTTCTGCTCGGGCGTCCCGTAATGCGCAAGAATTTCCGCGTTGCCCGAATCGGGCGCCTGGCATCCAAACACGATCGGAGCATAGGTCGCGCGCCCCAAAATTTCGTTGATGAGTCCGAGCTTGACCTGTCCATAGCCCTGGCCGCCGAGCTCCGGCCCCAGATGGCACGCCCACAGCTTGCGCTTTTTCACTTCGGCCTGAAGCGGCCGCACGAGCGCGTTACGTTTCGGATCACGCACGTCATAAGGATGGCATTCGAGCACAAACTCGAGCGGCTCGACCTCCTCGCGCACGAATTTTTCGATCCAGTCGAGCTCCTTCTGGAACTCCGGCTCAGTTTCAAAATCCCAACTCATAATAGTTCGTCCTCCGTGTAGAGTGTTGTCCCGCCGAGAAGTCGGCTGGGACTCACAAGCGGATTCTCGCCAATGCGAGAAGTTTTTACCAGAGCATCTGAATTGCCTCGCCCCACGAGGGGGAAGCCCCGCCGACGTGCGTCCGCGCGCGGCGGGTGAGGGACAAAATTTTCTAAAGTTCCGATGAGCAGAATGTGCGGCTCAACAGACAATCGCGCCGCACAATTGTCCCTCTCCCTAACCCTCTCCCCACATGGGGCGAGGGAACTGGAATCGTTCGACGCACCAACGCAAGATGACCCTATAACTATGAAACTTTCGATCATCGACCAATGTCCCGTTCCCGCCGGCTTTACCACTGCGGACGCTTTTCGCAACACCATCGAGCTTGCGCGACTCGCCGACCGCCTCGGCTACGAGCGCTACTGGATCGCCGAGCATCATGCGACCGGCGCATTTGCCAGCCCTGCGCCCGAAGTTCTCATCGCGCGCGTCGGGGCAGAGACCTCGCACATTCGCGTCGGCTCTGGAGGCGTGATGCTTCCCCACTACAGCCCGATGAAAGTCGCCGAGAGCTTCCGTGTGCTGCACGCGCTGTATCCCGGACGCATCGATCTCGGCATCGGTCGCGCGCCCGGCGGCAGCCCGCTCGATTCATTCGCACTCCGCCGCGATCGCAATTCGCAGCAAACTGAGGACGACTTCCCCAAACAGCTGCTCGAGCTGATCGCGTTCTTGCACGGCGGCTTCCGCCCCGATCACGCCTTCAGCCGCATCGAGCTTTCGCCCGCGATGCCCGGTGCCCCCGAGGTCTGGCTGCTGGGCTCGAGCATGTGGAGCGCGGCCGCCGCAGCGCAGCTCGGATTGCCTTACGCCTTCGCGCACTTCATCGATCCCAGCCACACGCGCGCCGCGATCGAGTACTATCGCGCTCACTTCAAACCATCGAATGAACTATCCGCACCGGTCGCGATTCTCGGCATCGGCGCGATAGCCGCACCGACCGACGCCGAAGCAGAACGGATGGCCTCGAGCGTGCGTCTGTTCGTTCGCCGTGCGCGCCAAGGCGATCGCGGCCCGATCCCGACGCCGGAAGAAGCACTCGCGGAGTTAGGACCCGGCCCGTTACCCGCCGACGTGATGATGCGCGAGACGGGCGAATGGCCCCGCGCCATCATCGGTACGCCCGACCACGCCCGCGACAGGCTGGTCGACATCGCAAGCGTATTGCACCTCGACGAAGTGATGCTCGTAACCGTCGTCCACGACCATCAGGCGCGCCTGCGCTCGCATCAGCTTCTCGCCACGGCCTTCAACCTCGCTCCTCGTTGAATCAGCCCGTGTGCGCTCCGCTGTTCCAACCGACACTTTTGGTGCTCCAAGTAGCCAAATAGAGGAGCCCTGCGGTGGCTATCGCATCTAGCTCAACGTAGGGTGAAGGAGTCGGGATCGACATAGGAATCGAGTCCGAATTGATCCAGCCCAAACGGCGGTCCTTCCACTCGCCTTTGACCGCGTTCCGCTCGACCAAATTCAATTTCAATCAGTAAGGCCCTTGGAGGCTGGTATGTACCTGCCTATTTCCCTGGGAGGCTTAGTAGTGATCGTTCTAGTACTTTGGCTCCTCGGCGTAGTTTGACGAACCAGCGGGCGCCTATGGGGTCGCGGTTTGATGGTTTCGTTAGGCCGGCAAGACTGAGAGTTAGCCTAGCTCAACAGATAGAGAGAGGACGTTTACACGCGGCGTCGAGAAATTAGTTTCGTAGCGTGCGAAGGATAGACCTGTCATGAATAAGTCGATAATTTCCGCGATAGCAGTGAGCGCGATTTTTTTCGCGTGCCCGCTACTTCAGTCCTGCTCGGATACGAGTAGCCGCACAACCTACACGACGACCAGCGATCCGGGTTACGGTTACTCGCCCTCGGGAACCACCACCTACACTACTACGAACGATCCGGGTTATAGTTACCCGCCCTCGGAAACTACCACTACCACCACTACCAGGAACGATGAGCCCGACAGCGTCGTCGGATCGACTGGCAACGCGGTCGGGACGATAGTCGAGGCACCATTTCGCATCGTCGGCGACACTCTAGGCATTCTCTTCTAGCGCCGGGTCGTTTCGCTAAGGTGCAGGGGTTACCCCTGCCCAAGGAAGTGTGAAACCCAGGAGGGGTTTCACTACAATCACGTTCTTCCACCTCTGCATTGACGCAGACCCGCGCAGATTCTAAACAAGAGACAACGCGGGGCCCGGAGGAATGCGATGGCTATCGACGGAAACAAATTACAGGACCTGATCAATAAGATGTTCGGCGACGTCGGGGCTGCGATGGGCACGGCGCTGGTGATGCTCGGCGACAAGTTTGGATTTTACAAAACTCTCGCCGCCGCGGGACCGTTGACATCGGCCGAACTCGCGTCGAAAACCGGCACGGTCGAGCGCTACGTACGCGAATGGGCCGCCGCACAAGCGGCCGCCGGTTACATCAACTACGACGCCGCCTCAGGCCGCTTTTCGATTTCGCCGGAGCAGGCTCTCGTGCTTGCCGACGAAAACGGGCCGGCATTTTTTCCCGCGATGTTTGAGATAGCAGCCGCGGCCGCCCGCGATGAACCCAAAGTCGCCAACGCGTTTCGCAACGGCGGCGGCGTCGGATGGCATGAGCACGACCCGTGTCTGTTCCACGGCACCGAGCGCTTCTTCCGCCCCGGCTACGCGATGCATCTGGTCTCCGAATGGATTCCTGCGCTCGACGGCGTCAAGCAAAAGCTCGAGCGCGGCGCGCGCGTCGCGGACGTCGGATGCGGCCATGGCGCTTCGGTAATCCTGATGGCGAAGGCGTTTCCGAAATCGAAATTCTTCGGCTTCGACTATCATCAGCCGTCAATCGACCGCGCCCGCGAAATAGCGCGCGAAGAGGGCGTCGCCGATCGCGCCATCTTCGAGCGCGCCACGGCCAAGGATTATCCGGGGACCTTCGACCTGGTCGCGTTCTTCGACTGCTTGCATGACATGGGCGATCCGGTCGGCGCGGCCGCGCACGTGAAATCCTCGCTGGCCGCAGATGGAACCTGGATGGTGGTAGAGCCGTTCGGCAACGACCGCCTCGAAGACAATTTGAATCCGATCGGCCGCGTATTCTACGCCGCGTCGACGATGATCTGCGTGCCGGGCTCGCTGTCGCAGGAGGTCGGCAAAGGCCTGGGGGCGCAGGCGGGCGAAGCGCGCCTGCGCGAGGTCCTGACGGCGGGCGGCTTCTCCCAAGTCCGCCGCGCCACGGCAACGCCGTTCAACCTGGTCCTCGAAGCGCGCCCCTGACGGGTTCGTCCGAACTCAATAAGCGACGAAGCCGCCGTTCTCGATTATCTTCACCGGCACGCCTTCGACATCTTTCGGCGCGGCGGCTTGCGCCTGCGGCGTCATCTTCTTGACGTACACAATGATCGCGGGCTGACCGGGTTGATCTCCCGCGCCGACGCCAGTGCCCACCGCGCCCGGGATGCTCATCAACTCGTCCTCGTGCCGGTCGCGAACCGCGGCGGCCGACGCGACGGACTCCTTCGACATGCCCTGGCTCGCCGCCATCACGTCGGCTGGCGCCGGCTCCGATGCTGCCGCCGCCGTACAACTGCCAACCATCGTGACGTTCAGCCCGCTGAGCACCGCCGAAATTGGATTGGCGATCGTCTGAGTCTGATCCGCCGATCCCGCGAACAGCAGGCCCACCGCTTGAGGGCAAATATCCTGGGTTACTATCAGCGATCCGGAATCGCCGGGTCCCCCGAAGTTGTTCGGCGGAAGCGGTCCGTCAATCACAATCTGGTTGACGAATTTAGCCAGTTTTTTTCCGCCGGTCTCGCTATAATTGATAGTCCCGTTGACGCCGACCGCCGATATCGTCGCGCTCGTCAGGCAAGTCGAACGACCCATTTTCTGTACGGCCAGCCCGGGCGTCGGCGTACTCACCACCGAACTCGCGATTCCCCCGATATTGAGAATGTCGGCGCTCACGTCTCCCGTCGTAACCGCCGCGATAGCGGCATCGATGGTATTTTTCGCTTTGCCAAATTTTATCTTGACGGTGCGGCTGAACGTTGCGACCGCATCACCGGGCGTCTTCGTGCAAGGCGGCGCTGTGTCGATCAGACCGGGCTCCACGATCAATTCGCCGTGCTTGGCCTTGTTGACGTCCGCAAGCACATGATTGTTGCTCAGGATGAATTGATTGCTGCTCGAATCCTGCACCAACGAGCCCAGCGTTCCGCCGAAGCAAAATCTGTGCTTACCAGACCCGCCGAACGAATTGATGTTGCCGCCTGAAACACCGAGCTCAATTGGGCGGGGCAGCGTCGTTTGTTGATCGCAGGTGGCCGCGCCCGCCGGCATCGACGCGATGCCGATCAATACACAGACCGCCACGGCAGCCGCTATTACTGAATGCTTCGTACTGATCTCCCCCACCATTTTTGAAATAGGATGTGATGCCGATTACACCACGGACATGCGACCTGCGCCAGAGGTGGAATTCCTTCAACGCCGGAAGACGTGCTGATCCGCGCCCGGCGCGCGTCAACCCGCGCCGAGCTTCGACCGCGATACGCGAGCGCGCGATCTCAGTACGCGACGATTTCGCCCGTTTCTATCGCCTTAACCGGCGTGCCCTCGACATCTCTCGGCGTGGCGGCCTGCACCTGCGGCGTCATCTTCTCGACCAAGACTTCGATCGCAGGCTGACCGGGTTGATCGCCTGCCGCGATTCCACTGCCGACTGCCCCCGGGATACTCATCAGCTGATCCTCGTGCCGGTCGCGAACCGCCTTGGCCGACGCAACGACCTCTGTCGACAGGCCTATATTCGCCGCCAAAGCATCTGCATCAGGCGCGTCGGATGCGAGCGAAGGGGTGCAGCTGCCCACCATCGAAACGCCCAGCTTGCTCAGCACTTCCGAAATTGGATTGGCAAATGTGAGAGAGCCGTCAGCTGAGCCCGCAAACAGTAGAGCGACCGCTTCCGGGCATTCGGCCTGGGTGACGATTAGCGACCCAGAGTCTCCGGGTCCGCCAAAATTGCCTTTTGAGCCAGTTATGGCAATCTGGTTAACGAATTTAGCCAATTTCGGCTTCATCGTATCCGAGTAGTTTACGGTGATATTAGTGTCCAGCAGCGCAATCACTCCGTTCGTGAGACAAGTGGTACGCCCCATTTTCTGCACACCCATCCCGATCGCCGGCGTGGCATCCACCGAGCTGGCGATGTCCCCTATAAAGAGGATTTGGGGGCTCACGTCTCCCGGCTGAACGGCCGCAATGGCGGCGTCGACGTTGTTCTTACCGCTTCCGAACTTTATTTTGATTTTGCTGCTGAAGGTTGCCACCTCGTTGCTCGGCGCCTGCAAGCACTGTACGTCCGCCAAGCCAGGCTGCACGATGAGCTGGCCGGGTTTCGCGATATTTTGGTCCGCCAGCACGTGATTATTGCTGAGGATGTATTGATTGTTGGCCGAGTCTTGAACCATCGACCCCAGCGTCCCGCTGAAACAACCCTTCAGCCTTCCCTTTTTGTCAAAGAGAAGCGAGTGGATATTTCCGCCCGAAATGCCAAGCGGAATCGGGCGGGTCAACGCGGTTTGCTGAGGATTGCCGCTGCTACTGCAAACCGTAGCGGTCGGCGTGGCAGTCGGCGTGGCAGTAGTCGTCGGGGTCGCAACGGCACCCGCCCTTTGTGGCGTCAACGCAACACCCATCGCAAGCATGCAAGCAACCAAAGTTGCCGCCATCGTCTTAAAAGTCATAGATTCTCCCCGTTACTCCCCATCTTTCCCCGCTTCTTAAATTGAGACCCGTACGTAATCACGCCCTAGCAGCAAGATTTGCACCAGAGACCAATCTCCAGCTGGCAAAAGCGTACTAATGGTATGCTAACCGTGTGTCAGCGGTTAACAGGCGTCGAGCAGCGACCACAACGCGCGTAGCGCCCGATCCGCGCCTTCGATTGCCAACTCGCAGTCACCGTCGGTAGCAGAATGCATGGCAATCAGGTCGGCGCCGGTCCGCGCGTGCCAGACGTCGGCTTTCTCATGCACCGCAAAGAAGGCGAGGCCGCGCTCGTCGGAGATGCCGTAAAAGCGCCTGAGGCCGTCGATTTTTGCAGTCGCGATGGACGGAATTTGCGATTCGTACGCGTACAAGGCCGCGAGCCCGGTCGGAACGTGCCCACTTTCGGCAAGCCGCGTGAACTCATCGACCAAGGCGGTGCTCGAGGGCGACGCGGTCGAATCGACGACGCGTTCGCGCGGGACTCCAATCGCCTCGGCGAAGCGAAGCCACAGCTCCGGATGGTTCTCCGCGCCGCGCTCTTCCTCGATCAGATTCTCCAGGATCGCCTGCCGGGTCGCGATGTCGGCGCATCGCGAATGAATCGCGCTCAGATATCGTGGAAACGCCGCGACATGCGGGTAGTACTCGACTGCATAGTTCTGCAGCCGCTCGATCGATAGCGTCCCCGCAGTCCAGGCCTGGTAGAACGGATGCTTGAGCAGCGACCGCTCTGCGATCATCGAATCAAGCGCAGCAACAACATCACGCGGCATCGGAACCCTCCCCTATCAAGAGCGCATTCGGCTAACCCGCGCCCCCGATGGCCCGCTATGATGCTCAACTGCCCCGCCCGAAGCAACGGCCATCTTGGCACAAATGAACATCCTTCCGTGCCCTCGCCCCGCGCTCTTCCCTAGCCCAGAATGGGAGAGGGGAAAGACGGAGACCCTGCGATTGTTCGGAAGCCTGATTCTCTGGACGCATGCTGCCGCCGGCGCGATCTGGATCGGCGCGTGCGCATGCTTCGTGATCGCCGGACTCGCGCTTTCAGCCGGCAGCGTCGAGCAGCGCAATTTTGTCGCCAACGCCGGCCCCAAGATCGATCTGCTTGGACACGTTGCTGCGATCGTTCTCCTCGTCACGGGATTCATCAACCTGATGACCGCAGGAATTGCGCGACGCTTCATGTTCTCCACCGCGTTTACGACCGTGCTTGCGATCAAGGTTACGTTGTTCATCATTATGATCGTCGTGATGACGTGGTCGATGAGAATCGGCGCCGTGATCAGAGCTGTCGTTGCCCGCGGACGAACCGACGCGGTGCCGGGCGCTATGACTCGTATGGTGCGCGCGCATATCGCGATTGTCGCGATGGGTGGTATCGCGCTGATGCTGGGAACCTGGCTGATGGGATCTTGAGGTGATGGGCGAGTCCGGCAAACGGAGGCGGAGCGGACCGCTGCTCGCGGCGATCGCATTGCTGGCGAATGTGCTGGTGGCCAACGCCATCTCGGCTCAATCACCGCCGTCGCGCCAAGCACCGATGCAAATTCCGATGCAGCCCGCTGCCCCGCAAACGCCTGCCCACCAAAATGAATTGCAAATCCCGCAGCAGCCGCCGCCCGCGTCGAGCGCGCTGACTCTCCCTTCGCAATCGATCCTCGATGCGGCCCGATCGCGCGGCGCGACCGATTACCTGCATTCGCATCGCCTGCCCTTCGTCACCGTGAAGATATTCAGCGACGCCTCGGGAGCGCCCGCATTTCTGACGCTCTCAGGGCAGGTCGCAACCGAGTTCGGCCGCGAGGACGCCGAGCGCAAGGCACTCAAATTTCTTTCGGTTGGCACGCAGCGGCTCGCGCTCGACAACCAGATTCAGGTCGAACCCAACCTTGCGACACGCGAGATACCGCCCGGCAATCAAAACTCGGTGCTCAAGCTGCCGGGTGTGTTCAACGGATGCTGGGAGCTGGTGAACGATCAGCAGAACGGCCCCGTCCGTCTGCAGCCGGGCGCGCCCGAGGGATGCCTGTACACGCACGACTCGGGACGCTTCTGCTATCAGCGCGGAGCGGACGGAAATTATGTGCCGAGCTTTTCGTCGCTGCGCCTGACGCCGGGCCTGTATGGAACCCAAACCGAACAATGGTCGCGCCTCGAGTTGGTTTCGACCGACGGCGTTGCGTCGATGCGGATGCGATTCCTGCTGCATCACAAGGAAGCAGGCGGCAGCTTTTTCGGTTTCGTGTTCTCGACCCCCACCGCGATCGATGAGACTCACGAATTTTCCTGCCGCGTCGAGGGCGACACCATGCATTGCGAAGATCGCGAGTTCGGCCGCATAGCGGGGCAGCCGTGGTGCGACGCAGCCCATCTCGACGAATTCAAGCGGGTCGCGCACGTAGCACACCGGTAGCGTATCGCTCCCGCATGTCATCCTGACGAAGCGAGCAACGCGCGCCCCTTCTGTCATCCTGACAAAGCGAGCAACGCGAGCGGCAGGAAGGATCTCGGACAGCGGCGCGCAAGCGCCGCCGGCACCGGTTTCTGAAATCGCGCAGCGGTCCACACGCAATCGTGGGACTTGCACTTTCAAGCCGTATCGCTTTGATCGTCGGAACGTGATTGATCGGACGTTGGGCACGCTCGATGGCTGAGAC
>CAVTEN010000008.1:0-36859 GCA_963733715.1 uncultured delta proteobacterium | reverse complement strand
ACGGGCGGCGGTCTGCCGTGGGGTTCCTCGCCTTAAGTTGGCGTGATATTTAATCTATTCCGCGCGGGGCTTGCCCCTTCGGCTTCCGCTATCGAGGAGGTTTGATGTTTTCATCGATCGAAGACGTAGTCGAGCGATTCGCCAAGAACAACTATATCGCCAGTCGGCGAATCGCGACCGTTATTTACCTGGCGAGCGAGATGCGCAAGCCAATCCTGGTCGAAGGACCCGCCGGCGTCGGCAAGACCGACCTGGCCAAGGTGCTGGCCGCGTCGCTCGGCTTCGACATGATTCGCCTCCAGTGTTACGAGGGCCTCGACGAGGGCAAGGCGCTCTACGAATGGGAGTACGCCAAGCAGCTCCTCTATACGCAAATTCTCAAGGACAAAATCAGCGAAGTGCTGGTCGGCGCCAAGGGCCTGACCGAGGCGGTCGATCGAATCGCCGCGCAGGACGAAGTATTTTTCTCCGAACGCTTCGTGCTGCCGCGCCCGCTACTCAAAGCTATCTCGAGCCCGGAGCCGTCTGTGCTGCTGATCGACGAGATCGACAAGGCCGACGCCGAGTTCGAGGCCTTCCTGCTCGAGTTGCTGTCCGATTTCCAGGTGACGGTGCCCGAGCTCGGCACGCTCAAGGCCAAGCACATTCCGCTGGTGGTGCTGACCTCGAACAACGCACGCGAAATGTCCGACGCGTTGAAGCGTCGATGCCTGCATCTGTACATCGACTTTCCCGATCGCGCGCAGGAACTTGCGATCGTCAAGCTCAAGGTGCCCGAGGCCGCAATCAAGCTTGCCGAGGAAGTCGTTACCGTCGTGCAGTCGCTGCGCAAACTGGATCTGAAGAAGACCCCCGGCATCAGCGAGACGCTCGATTGGGTCAAGGCGCTGACGCTGCTGAACGTGAACAGCCTCGATCAGGAACTGGTGACCGAGACGCTCGACACGATCGTCAAGTACGAGGGCGACGTTCGCAAAGCGCAGGAAGAGCTCAAGGACTACGTGCGTCGCGTGCGCGCGCGTCGTGGCACCGAAGCCGGCAGCGACAAGGATCTTCTCAATTGATTCTGCTACTCGTTAGACGAGCAGGGTAGGGTCACTGAAAAAATGCAAGAGAAGCTCGTAGAATTTGCGAACCTGCTGCGCGAGAACGGCGTCCGCGTCTCGCTGGCAGAGACGCTCGACGCGTTCAGCGCCTCCGAAGTCACCGGGCTGAACGAGCGCGATGCGTTCCGCGCAGCGCTGCGAGCCACGATGGTCAAGCGGGCCAGCGAGTTGCCCGTCTTCGAGGAGCTGTTCGATATCTACTTCTCGGGCCTCGGCGAGATCATCAAGCAGGCGAGCCAGGCGGTGCAGAACGCGCTCTCGATGTCGGATCAGGAATTTCAGAAGTTCCTGGACGAAGTCGAGAAGATGCTCAAGAAAGAGGGCAAGAATCTTTCCGAGCTCGCCAAGCAGCTTTTGCAGAACAACTCGGGCGAGATGGAGCGGAAAATCCGCGAGGCCTCGCGCGCGGTCAAGCTGCAGGGCATCGAGCGCACTATCGAAGAGAATTATTTTGCGCGCGCGCTCGCCCGCCAGCTCGGGCTCGACAAAATCGAGGCCGAGATCAAGGAACTGCGCGAGCAGCTCGAGAAGATGGATATCGGCTCCGAGCTCAAAGCAAAAATGGAAGAATACCTCGAGCGCCGGCTCAAGGCGCTCGATGATATTATTCGCCGCTACGTGCGGATGGAGCGCGAGAAGCGCGATATCAAGCAGAAGGAAGATCAGCGCCTCAACCAAATCGGCGAGAAGAGTTTCTATTACCTGACCGAAGACGAGCTCAAGAAAATGAACGAGGCGGTGACGCGCCTCGCGCAGCGCCTGAAGAACGTGATCACCGTGCGGCGCAAGCGCTCGAAGAAGGGCCGCTTCGATATCAAGCGCACGCTGCGCCAGAACCTGACGTACGGCGGGGTCCCGTTCAAGCTGCGCTTCGAGAAGCGCAAGAAAGAGAAGCCGCAGGTGGTGATTCTGTGCGACGTTTCCGACTCCGTGCGCAATGCGTCGCGCTTCATGCTGCAGTTCGTGTACTCGCTGCAGGATCTCTACTCGCGGGTGCGCAGTTTTATTTTCGTCGCCGACATCGGCGAGGTCACCGAATGCTTCCGCAACAACGACGCCAAGGAAGCGCTCGACGTCGCGCTCAAGGGCGATATCATCAATGTGTATGCGCACTCGAATTTCGGCTACGCGTTCCGCAACTTTGTCACCGATCATCTCGGCGCGGTGAACAAGCGCACGACCGTGATCGTGCTCGGCGACGCGCGCAACAACTACAATCTTCCGCACGATTGGTGCTTGCGTGAAATTCGCCAGCGCGCGAAAAGAGTGATCTGGTTAAATCCTGAAAGCCGCAACACGTGGGGCTTCGGCGACAGCGAGATGGATCGCTACGCCCCGCACTGCGATCTGGTGGAAGAGTGCCGCAATCTCAACCAGCTATACCGCGTGGTCGATCGCTTGGTCGCCGGCTGACGGACTGGATCCTCGCGCCTGCGCAGCTTGCTTGGTTGACCACGCGCCAGCTTTGGGCCAAGATATTTTCTCGGGGTGATGTGCGGAAAATTCTTTCGCATCCGCGCGCGCTTGAAGAGAAACGGTTGAAGAGCCCGTCTATGGCTGGTCACAGGGAAGATTTTATTTTGATGATCGTGGGCGGGATCACGCTCGATCCGTCCACCAAGATGCCGATCGTTGTTCTGAAAGATCCCGACAACAAGCTCAACCTCCACATCTGGATCGGTCCGCTCGAGGCGACCGCGATGGCCACCGAGCTCGAAGGGATCAAGCCGCAACGTCCGATGACGCATGACCTGCTGCGCAACTTGATGGTGGAATTCGGCGCGACGGTCGAGTCGGCCGAGATTACCGAGCTGCGCGAGAATACGTACTTCGCGCGAATCCAGGTGAAGACGCGCGACGGCAAGGCGCTTGAAATCGATTCGCGGCCGAGTGATGCGATCGCGCTGGCGCTGCGGACCAAGTCGCCTATTTACGTTTCCAAGAAAGTGCTCGAGGCCTCCAGCGAGCTCCATGAATCCCAGGGCGAACAGCAGACTTCCGATCAGAACCTCGCCGGTGTCTCGCGCGACAAGTGGTCGGAGATCCTCGAGCGGATGTCGCCCGAGGATTTCAAATACAAAATGTAGGGCGCGTGCGCGCTAACTCTTCTGGTCTTCTGCCGGGCGGCGCCCGCTGGAGCATTCGATGCCGCCGACTACTCATCGCCGAAAAGTAACTCAGAAAGAACTCCGGGCACCCGACGAGTTCACGACATTCGTCGACAACGCGCGCGATTTTTTCGTCAACAATCTTACCCAGATGCTGGTTTCAGCCGCGGTCGTCGTGGTGGTCGGCGCGATCGTGATTGGCGTGTACTACTACGAACGGCATCGCGACAGTATCGCGTCGGCGCGCTTCTATGATGCGATCACGGCGCTCAACGCCGGCCAGAACAAACTTGCCGAGACCCAGTTCAAGCAGCTTGCCGATGAAGAGCCGGGCCGCAGGCTTGGTCGGCTCGCGCGCTTCTACGTCGCGAGCGCATATATTGCCGACGGCGATCTGCCGAACGCCCGTGATTCCCTCGTTGCGTTTCTCGCCGAAGAGCGTGATCCGCTGTTCCGCAGCCTTGCGCTGACGAACCTCGCAGTGGTGTACGAGCGAATGGCCGACTGGAAGAAGGCGGTAGGAGCTTATCAGCAGGCGGCTGCCGATCCAGGGCCGGAGCAGGTGAGGGCGGAGCTCGGCGTCGCGCGGATGCTCGCGAAGTCGGGCGACAAGCAGGGCGCAATCGCCGCGTATCGCGGCTTCCTCAACGCCCATCCGTTCGCGCAGCAGCGCCAGGACGTAATGGAATCGCTCGCGCTGCTCGGCGCTCCCGCGGACGTGTCGCCGATTCCTTCAGGGCAGGGTGCAGTCCCGCAGCAGGTTCTTATTCACTAGCAGACAAAGCCGACGGCGATTTCTTCGTTAGCTCGGAATCCATCACAAAATCGATCAGCTCGCTGTCGGCCAGTCCGACGATTGGAGTCAGCGTCGCGCTGCCGCGTTTTTGACTGGAGGTTAACAGGAGTGTTATAGCTGCTGGGCCGTTTATAAGTGTGTCTGTCCTAGGGGGGTGCTTTCAGTGAACAGCTCAATCGCGCGGTTCGCCGTGGTTGCAATCACTGTTGCGATCTTTACAACCGCGTTCGCGTCGACCTCCGATCAAACTGCGGATCGAGTCCTCGGACAGATCGGTTTCTCGCAAAACACGTTGAATTTCGGCGGCCCCAACGCGCTCAATGGTCCGGCAGGCGCGGCCGTGGACAGCCAGGGCAATCTCTACGTGGTTGACCAGGGAAACAACAGGGTGCTCGGCTTCGCCAGCGCCGCGTCGTTTTTAAATGGCGCCAGCGCGGCCCTCGTGATCGGCCAGCCGGATTTCTACAGCAATCGACCGGCGTATCCGACCATCACTCCGAGTTCGTTGAACCAGCCGGCAGCGGCGGCGACCGATCCTGAGGGCAATCTTTACGTCAGCGATTTCGGCAATAATCGCGTAGTCGAATACGACGCGCCATTCGCCAGTGGATATACAGCGGGAGAGCCTGCGAGCATCATCTTCGGGAACACTAGTTCCAACATCAATTCCACGGGATGCACGAGCGGGCAACCGATGCCAAGCTCCGACAATCTTTGCGACCCTACAGGGCTGGCCTCTGATGCTCAGGGAGACCTGTTCGTCACTGATTCCGGCTACAACAGGGTTCTGCTGTATCTGAACCCGAAAGCCCCGGGTGGCGGTACTCCCGGCGTCCCTGGTTCTGCAGGTGATACCACCGCCGATCTGGTCTTTGGTCAGAACAACAGCTTCACTAGCTTCCTGACTTGTGGGACGAATCGGCGACCCACTACAGCGTCGAATCTCTGCATACCGGATGGATGGGTCGGCGGACTGGCCGTGGATTCCGTGGGTAACCTGTTTGTCGCTGACGTGTTTAACGCGCGAGTTCTGAAGTACGATACGCCGCTGAATCCGAACAGCGGTGAATCTGGCGCAGGTGATACGGTCGCTGATCTGGTGATCGGTCAAAATAGTTTCACCTCGGCGGCGCAATGCAAAAAAAATCGGCGCGAGAGCGCGAGCGTGTTGTGCGAACCTGAGGGGCTTGCAGTCGATGCGATCGGTGACGTGTACATCTCAGATGCGAACCGCGTACTCGAGTTCGATCATCTTCGTTCGAGTGGCCCGCAGATTGCGCACCGCGTATATGGCCAGAAAAACTTCACCTCGTACATCTGCGGACTTCCTACTACTGATTCCCTGTGCAACCCTCTGCTCCCTGCGGTGGACGGAGCAGGGCGGTTATTCGTGCCTGATTGGAGGAACAACCGGCTCCTCAGCTATGACACTCCGCTAGTCTCCAGCGTCGCCCATCGCGAACTAGGGCAGATCGATTTCACGCATGGCGATGCGAACTTTCCCGGCCCCCGAAGCTTTTCTTACCCATCCGCGACCATTGCTGACGCCAGCGGACATCTGTACGTCGCCGATCGAAATCGAGTGCTGGGATGGGCGAGCGCCCAAGGATTCGTCAACGGCCAGCCGGCAGACGTGGTATTGGGACAGCCCGATTTCTACTCGACGAGCTGTCATCTCCTGGGACCTCCGCCATGTAGTACCGGAACCTCCCGTTGCGTGAAAAAAGGACATACCCCGAAACCGGATCGAAGTTCGCCGTTGATGTGTTCGCCCCAAGGCCTCGCCGCTGACGACGCAGGAAATCTGTTCGTCGCTGATACCGACAACAACCGCGTGATGAGCTTCGCAAATCCCTTTGACGCGTGCGCGGGAAACTTCCCCTGCGTCGGTGCTCCCCCGACGTTTATAGTCGACGGCAAAACTGATGCGTTCGATTGCCGCAAGCCAAGCGCCAATACTCTCTGCCAACCCGAGCAGATTGCGCTAGACCATAGCGGCAACCTGTGGATAACCGACTATTCCAATTCACGGGTCGTGCTGGTCGAAGGTTTGAACGCCCTTTCTAAAACCCGGCCGGCACCGGGTACTCGGATTATTCCGCTCAATGCGCAGTTGGTCCTTGGACAGGGTCCAAGCGGTGCGCAATTCAACTCGAAACTATGCAACCTCTTCGATCCCACCAATCCGATGCCGAGCGCGGACACCCTATGTTACCCGGATGGGGTCGCGGTCGACGCAGACGGAAATGTTTACGTATCCGATTCCGGCAACGGTCGGCTCCTGGAGTATGACAATCCGCTCTCGATGACGCCGGGCACCCCCGGAGTCCCGGGCAGCGCCGGCGACGTTACCGCGGATCGGGCGTTCGATGCCGGTGGCAGCTTTACTCTGAACAATTGCGGCACGACCGCCGACCAACTATGTGCGCCCGAACAACTTTCGGTAGACTCGCAGAAGAATTTGTATGCCGTCGATTACAATCGCGTATTGGAATACCTGAATCCCACTGCCGCAGGTGGCGGAACCCCGGGAACGCCGGGCAGTCCCGGCGATACCACCGCCGACGTGGTATACGGCCAGCAAGGCGATTTCACTTCCGGCGTCTGCAACGGCAACGACATCTCGAATATCGTGGACGCCACGACTCTGTGCCAGCCGATTGGCGTGACAGTCGATCCCAGCGGTGATGTTTATATCGCCGACACCGAAAACCATCGCGTGCTCGCTTTCACGTATAAGAGTAGTCCGTGACGGTTCTGATTAATTAATCCAGCTTGAACTTTTGACTATTCGGGCGCGCGGTGGGCTATGATGCGCCGATGAATCAAGCCACTGCGCCCTGTAGAAACCAGCTCAAGAGCATTGCGCGACGAGCGATGCTGCAACGAGGTCTGTTGCCGGACTTCTCTGCCGACGTAATCGCCGAGACCAGCTCCATCGCGAATGCGGCCGCCGCGACGGATCCATCGCTGCGAGACCTTCGGAGCCTGCTGTGGGCGTCGATCGACAACGATGATTCGCTCGACCTGGATCAGCTTTCAGTCGCCGAGCAACTGCCGAACGGCGCGGTAAAGATTCTCGTCGCGATCGCGGATGTCGATGCGATCGTTCGAAAACAATCCGCGATCGACGATCACGCGCGGACCAACACCACCTCGGTTTATACCGCGGCAGAAATCTTCCCGATGCTGCCGGAGAAGCTCTCGACCGATCTGACGTCGCTGGCGGATCGCAAAGACCGCCTGGCCATCGTGATCGAGTTTGAGGTGGGAGCCGACGGCGCGGTTGGGAAGTCGGATATCTACCGGGCCGTGGTCGTGAATCGCGCGAAGCTCGCTTACAACAGCGTCGCTGCGTGGCTGGATGGAACTGCGCCCGCACCCGCGCCGATAACAAAAGTACCCGGCCTCGACCAGAATCTTCGGCTCCAGGATCGCGTCGCGCAGGCGATGAAAACGCGGCGGCATCAGAATGGCGCGTTGTCGCTCGAGACTATCGAGGCGCGGCCGGTGTTCGATGGCGATTCGCTTCGGGATTTGCAGGCAGATCAGAAGAATCGCGCGACTGAGCTGATCGAAGATTTCATGATTGGGGCGAATGGCGTGACGGCGCGATACCTCGAGCAGAAAGGTTTTCCGGCGCTGCGCCGGGTTCTGCGCTCGCCCGAGCGTTGGGCGAGAATTGTAGAGTTGGCAAGAGACGAGGGCGGACGTCTTCCACCGAATCCCGATTCCACGGCGCTCCAGGAGTTCCTTGACCAGCGACGACAGGCGGATCCGGTGCACTTCCCGGATCTGTCCCTTTCAGTGGTCAAGCTGCTGGGGCGCGGCGAATACGTACTCGACTTCCCCGGCCAACCGGCTGCGGGACACTTTGGGCTTGCAGTGAACGACTACACGCATTCAACGGCGCCGAATCGACGCTTCCCGGATCTGATCACGCAGCGACTGTTGAAGGCAGCGCTCTCCGGGACACCTAGCCCTTACAGCTCCGACGAGCTTAACGATTTGGCTGGACACTGCACGGATCAGGAAGATAACGCGAGCAAGGTGGAGCGGCAGGTGCGGAAGTCGGCGGCTGCTCTGTTGCTCGAGTCGCGCGTTGGCGATCGGTTTGACGGTATTGTCACGGGAGCTTCGCCGAAAGGGACCTGGGTGCGAATAGACCACCCGGCGGCGGAGGGAAGAGTTATGCGAGGGTACAAGGGCTTTGATGTTGGCGACCACGTCACGGTCGAGCTGGTCGACACCGACGTCGAGCGCGGCTTCGTTGATTTCGCGGGTGTCCGAAAGTTATGAAGCGCAAATCGGATTCACCCAGCAATCCGCCGCCGACCAGTCCACCGCTCGCTTACAAGGACGAGAAGTTTCTCGATAGCGGTGAAGCCCGTCCGATACGGATCCTTGCGGAATATCTCCAGCCGCTTCGGATTTTCTGCCGCATGCAGATACATGAGACAATCGTGTTCTTCGGATCGGCGAGAATTACTTCGGACGGCCCGCTCGGACGCTACTACGAGGATGCGCGCGAGCTTGCGCGACTGATCACGATCTGGTCGAAAGGTCTTCGGTCGGATGCGCACCGCTACGTGGTCTGCTCGGGAGGCGGCCCGGGCATCATGGAGGCGGCCAATCGCGGCGCGTCGGAAGCGGGCGGAAGGACGATAGGGCTGAACATCGGATTGCCGCACGAGCAGCGGCCCAATCCGTACATCACGCGCGGGCTATCTTTTCAGTTTCACTATTTTTTCATGCGCAAGTTGTGGTTCGCGCATCTGGCACGGGCGCTGGTAGTTTTTCCCGGAGGCTTCGGCACGCTCGACGAAATGATGGAGATACTGACCCTGCAGCAAACGCAAAAGCTGGATCGCCCGATCACTGTGCTTCTCTACGGCCCGCAGTATTGGAAGGAGATCATCAACTTCGACGCGCTGGTGCGGCACGGCACGATCAGTCCCGAGGATCTCAAACTGTTCAGCTTTGCCGACGACCCAGCCGCGGCGCTTCGCCTGCTGCAGAAAGGGCTCCGGGTGCAACCAGAGGAGGAGCCGCCGGCGTTTGCGCATTCCCGCGCACCTCGACGCCAGAGCGGCTGAGCAATTCCGGTAAACGCCGGCGTCAGGGGAGGGCGCTCGCGCCCTGGCTCTTATTGATTGGCCGCCGACGCGGAAGGACCCTTACCCGCGAGCTCCGAGTCGATCACGAAGTCCATAATTTTCGCGTCTTGCAATCCTACCACCGGAATTCCATTGACGAAGAAGGTCGGCGTCGACGAGACGCGAATCGAGTTGCCATCGAGCTGATCCTGCTTGATGCGAGCCTCGGTCTGCGGACTGTCCATGCAGGCCTTCAGTGAAGGCTCGTCGAGCTTCTGCGACTTCGCCAGCTTGTCGACGTTGCTTTGAAGATTCTTCGTGTTGATCGTTCCCTGGTTGGTGTAGAAGTAGCGCGCGAAATCCCAGAACGCGTCCGGGTTCTGCATCCGCGCACATTCGGCAGCCTCCGCGGCTTTCATCGCCCACGGATGCGCGTTCAACGGGTAGGCTTTAAAAATAACTTTCACCTTGCCCTTGTAGGTCGTGTTGACGAGCGTCTCGATCACGCTGAACGCCTGCGCGCAGAACGGGCACTCGAAGTCGGCGAACTCCACGATGGTCACCGGAGCGTTCGCCGGTCCTTGCGACGGTCGATCGTCCAGGGTCACGCTGCCCATGTTGGTCCGTCCCCACGCCTCCATGCTGGTGTCGATATATTGCCCGATGATCGCTTTGCTCTCATTTTTGTCGAAGAACAGCGTCGTCGAGACGTTCTGTCCCTGGTCAGTGGTTACGATCAGCTGGCGCGCGAACAGTCCTTCAATCGGCGTCCTGAATGCGGGACCGAGCTTGATCAGTTCGGGACTCGGAATCTTAAAGTGTTTCTGCAGATAAGTTTTCAACGCCGCGTCCTTGGCAGGATCGGTAGCGATCGGAGCGGCAAGAGGGGAGAGCCCCGACGCATTCTGCGCGAGCGCCACGCCACGGGATCCCGACAAGATGATCGCGCCGAGAAGAAGAAATGCACCGATGATACGGTTCATCTTCTTGCTACTGCATAGGTTCGCATAAGAAGTATTATGTAAACTACGAATTGTGGGTAGAAACCGAATAAGGCCTGAAATCATTGATGCTCCAACGCTCCCCAGTTCAATAGTAATTTTGTCCGACGTGGATTAGAGAAAATATAGCCGGCAAAGTTCCGAACAGTTCTAGCTAATCGCGACGGCTCCGTACAGCGCCTGATTGCTTACGAGGCGTCGGTGGTTTGTGGCCGAGTGCGCGCAATGCGCTGCGCGCGATGAAATTTCGCGGCTCAAGCTTCAGCGCCTCTTCATAGTATGCGATTGCCGTCGCGCTTCGCTCCAAGCCTGTCGCGCACTGACCCATCGCGACCAGCAGCTCGACGCCAGCGGCACCAAATTCCCGAGCATGCTTGAGCGCCGTGAGTGCGTCCGCAAATTTTTGCTGCTCTGCAAAAGCCAGGCCGAGTCTCAACATCGCCTCGGCGTTCAGCGGATCGAGGTCGAGCGCGTCGCGATACATCGACAGCGCCGAGCGCCTCGCTCCCTTCTCATACAAGTCGCGCGCCACCGAGGCCATCCGCGTGCCCTCCTCGGTCCATCCGCGGAACTCAATTTCCACCGTTATTTCGTGGTGCGAGACTTCGGCCTTGACCAGCTTCAGCTTATCGCCCAGATATTCGCGGACGCGATCGAGAACGGCATCGCCGTTGGTTTCCGGCGACTCGAGAAATGCGAGCCCCACGGGATCGCCGACGTGATCGACACGCCGGATCACGAGCGATCGCCGCGCGCGCGACCTTCTCGGTGGCGCCTGCTTGTCAGACGCGCTCATTGGGATCGAAGAGTTTGCGATACTCGTCGAGTGCGAAGCGGTCCGTCATTCCAGCGATGTAATCCGCGACCGCCCGCGAAATCGGCTCGCCGTATCGCTCCGCGCGCGCCACCACGTGCTCCGGCATCTGGCGCGGCTCGGTCATGTACGTTTCGAACAGAGCAGCGAGCACCCTGCCCGCTTTTTCGGTCATCCGGCTGACCCGGTAATGCCGATACAGCCGATCGCGCATCACGTTCTTGATCTCGTCGACCTTCGCGCCCATCGCGGAGCCGAACGCCGCGAGCACCCTGCCCGCTTTGTGGACGTCCTCGACGCTGCGGACTTTGTTACGCTCCAGCTCGCCGGCGAGATTGCTCATCAGGTCGGTGGACATCGCGTCGATCATCCTGATGACGGTCTGGTAACGAAGTACGCGCATCTCGGCCGCCGGAGACGCATCGCGCGCCGCCGCCGCGGACTCCCTGAAAAGCGCAGAAGCATTGAGCTCCTCGACGCTGAGCATCTGCGCCTTCAAC
The DNA here is from genome assembly GCA_963733715.1 of uncultured delta proteobacterium. Lineage (GTDB taxonomy): Bacteria > Desulfobacterota > Binatia > Binatales > Binataceae > Binatus. The sequence goes on along the minus strand of CAVTEN010000008.1, from coordinate 25,438 downwards.
CCGTCGTCGACGTCGTGCGCCAGGTACGCGATCTCGTCCGCCAGATCGACGATTTGCGCTTCCAGGCATGGATACGTGCTCGCGTCGAATTCCTGCGCCGCTGGACGATCCTGGAAATGCGAATGCTTGACGATTCCCTCGCGCACCTCGAAGCTGAGATTGAGTCCGCGAAAATTTGGATAGCGAATCTCGATCCAATCGACGGTGCGCAAGCTCTGCGCGTTGTGATCGAAGCCGCCGTGCGGCGTCATCAGCTCGTTGAGCACTTTCTCGCCGGCGTGGCCGAACGGTGTATGCCCCAGGTCATGCGCGAGCGCGACTGCCTCAGCCAGTTCCTCGTTGAGGCCAAGCGCCCGCGCAACGGTGCGCGCGATTTGCGCGGCCTCGAGCGTATGCGTCAGCCGCGTGCGGTAGTAGTCGCCCTCGTGATTTACGAAAACCTGGGTCTTGTATTCGAGCCGTCGAAACGCGGCCGAATGAATGACGCGATCGCGATCGCGCGCAAACACGGTGCGCATCGGATGCTCGGGTTCGGGAAAGCGGCGCCCGCGACTGGCCCGCGACGCCATCGCATACGGCGCCAGCGTGCGCGCCTCGATTTCCTCCAGCTCCTGCCTCGTCCGCAGCATCGCAGCCATTATCCAGCGGTTGCGTTCAACATCAGAGATGCTACCACGCGGCAGACGGCTCCCGAAGTACCTCGCGCGAGGTCGGTGAACATGCCGCAGCCCTATACCGCGACGCCTGGGTTCCTATAATTGAGAGGGTTCAGCAGACGTGTGTGGTATTCGAATCGAGCGAACGATCCCGCAAATCTTTTTCTTGATTGCGATGAGCACTCTCTTCGCCGCATGCGCGACGACCCGGCCCGAGCAAATCGCACCGCCGCCTTCCGCAATTGCGGCACCTCAGCCAACGCCGACGCCGCAGGTAATCGGGATGGCGTCGTGGTATGGGCCGGGATTCCACGGTCACAAGACCTCGGCCGGCGCGTATTACGATCAGGAAGATCTGACGGCGGCGTCGATCGATTTCCCATTGGGCAGCCGCGTGATGGTCACGAATCTCGACAACGGCCGTTCCGTCGAAGTGAGTATCACCGACCGCGGACCGTTCATGAAGGGGCGCAAGATCGATCTCTCGCACAAAGCTGCGCGGGTGATCGGGATGCTCGATCCGGGCACCGCACGCGTGCGCATCTCGCTCATCAGCAAACCCGCCGGGACCCGCGATGTAGGCGCGCCGCTGCGCTACGTCGTCCAGGCCGGTTCATTTTCCGAGCAACAGAACGCCGAGCAGCTGCGAAGAAAGTTGGCCACTTACTATTCCGACGTGCACATTGATCAGCTTGATGCTGACCATCGCCGCTATTACCGTGTACGCATGGGCGCGTTTGCGACCCGTTCGGCGGCCGAGGCGCGCGCGTCCGACACCGCGAGATCTGGATTTCCAGTCGTAATTATCACCGAATGACGATCCGAGGCATTTGCTTCGCACGACGGCTCTGGTGGCCAATCTGCGCTGTCGCCGCCCTGCTTCTTCTGCGCGGATGCGCCTACTCGCTGGTCAATGGTGACCAGGTCAATTCGCAGCATGCTGCAAAGATCGAGGCCGGCATCCAGAATCTTCGGCAGCTTCGATTCAAGCAGCCGGTTCCGCTGGTCGTGAAAACGCCTGACGAAGCCGAATCGATGATGGAAGCGGACATGATGCGCGACTACACCGACAACCAACTCGCGGCCGATGCTGTCGCGGGCGAAGTCACCGGCCTATATCCTGCGGGGCTCGATCTCAAGGCCGCGTCGCTCAAGCTGCTCAAAAGCCAGGTCGCAGGCTTTTACGATCCGCATGGCAAAGAAATGGTGCTCGTCGAAGGTGGCGCCGATCTTGGCATCTGGAATAGCGCGGCTCAGTTTATGATTCAGCGCGACGTCGTCGGCGAGATGCTGCTTGCGCATGAACTGACGCATGCGCTGCAGGATCAGAATTTCGATCTCGAATCGAGTCTGGACAAAGTTAAGAACGACGACGATCGTGGCCTCGCGCTCAAGTGCGTGGCCGAAGGTGACGCAACCATTTCGGGCTTCGCCTATGCCATGGGCCGCATGGACGACAGCGTCGCGGACTCGCTCGCGAATGAATCTCAAACAGCTGCCGCAGGCTCTGGCAGCGGACGCGCCTCATACTCCAGAGGGTCTCAGCGCTCCGCTGCTCTTCCAGTATTCCGACGGCGTTCGTTTCGTTGGCGAGGCATATCGGCGCGGCGGATGGTCCGCGGTCGACGCGCTCTACCGCAACCCACCGCAGTCCAGTCACCAGATTCTACATCCGTCGCTCTACTTCGACAGCAACGCGCCGACGCCGCGAATCGAGCTCGCCGGCTATGACCGCATCATGAGCGGATGGAAAAAAGCCGACGACGATACTTATGGCGAGTTGCTTCTCCGCATCATCCTCGAACGCAACCTCGGCAAGCAGTCGAACGAAATCGGGCTCGCCTCGCGATGGATTGCCGACCGCATGATCATCTTGCAGGAGAGCCACGGTGTGAACGTCATCTGGATGCTCGCGTTCATCGACGCGCAGACCGCCAGCCATTTCGCCGTCGTTTACGCGACTTTGCTCGATCGTTTGCTCGGCGATTCCACGCCGCACCGCATCGATACGCGCTCGAACGCGGTGCTGGTCGTAATCGGCGATGGCGCTGACTATTTCGAAACTCTCGCGCCGGCAATCTGGAACGCGAGCGCGATCGAAACCGGCGGCGTCACAGCGCGCATCGAGCCGTCGGCAAACTCACTGCTCCAATAGACCTGCGCCCTACCCCACGTCGCCAAGGCTGAAGCCCAGCGCCAGCATTTTTCTGACCGCTGCGCGCGCGCCTTCCGATTCCCGAGTCGCCAACGATGGATCATGCGCGATCCATTCGTCAGCCAGCTTGCGTGCGCGTTCGATCGTGCGATGGTCCCGAATCAGATGCACGAATTTCAGCGGCAGCGCGCCGGTCTGCCGCGCGCCGAGCAGATCGCCCGGGCCTCGCAGCCGTAAGTCGGCCTCCGCGACCGCAGCACCTGTCGTGCATTCACGCATTGTCGCGAGGCGCTCGAGCGCTGCATCGTCCGCCTCACTCGACGCCACGATGCAGCAGCGCGACGCCTTCTCGCCGCGCCCGACTCTGCCACGCAGCTGATGTAACTGCGCCAGGCCGTAACGCTCCGCGGCGACGATCACGATAATCGTCGCCTCCGGCACGTCGATCCCCACTTCGACCACCGTCGTGCATACCAGGACGTCGATCGCACCGTCGCGAAATTCACGCATCACGCGATCTTTTTCCGCCGCACTCATCCTGCCGTGCATCGTGCCGATTCTCGCCCCGCGAAGCGCACCCTTCTTGAGTCGCGCCGCCGTGGCCGACACCGACTTGGCCTCATCTTCGTCGCCGTCGATAAAGGGCACGACGTAGTACGCACGTCCACCGCCTTCGATCTCGGCGCGCAAGTTGTCGTGCACTCGCTCGATATCGTGCTCGGTGTAAATCTCGGTCGCGATCGGCGTCCGTCCCGCTGGCAGCTCGTCGAGAAACGAGACGTCAAGGTTCGCGAACAGGCTCATCGCGAGGCTTCGTGGAATCGGCGTCGCCGTCATCATCAGCAGGTTCGCCTTCGGTCCCAAGGCTTTCATCTTTGCGCGATCGAAAACGCCAAAGCGATGCTGCTCGTCGATCACGCCGAGCGCGAGTTCACGTATTCGCACCCGCTCCTGGATCAGCGCATGGGTTCCGAACACCGCACTGATTTCGCCGCTCGCGAGCCCGCGCAGAATCTGGTTGCGCGCCGTGCCCGTCACGCTTCCCGTGAGCAGCGCATGCCTGACTCCGAGCGAGCCGCACACGCGCCCGAATCCTCGCCAATGCTGCTCGGCGAGCAGTTCAGTCGGCGCCATCATTGCCGCCTGATGCCCACATTCGATCGCGCGAATCATCGCCCAGAAGGCAACCAGCGTCTTGCCACTGCCGACGTCGCCCATCAGCAAGCGATTCATCTGATTGGGCCGCGCAAGATCGGCGCCGATTTCCTCGATCGCGTGCGACTGCGATCCGGTCAGATTGAACGGCAGTTGCTCAATCATCCTCGCGCCAAGGCTCTGCGAGCCATCGAGAGCAATCCCGACACGTCGTGCGCTGCGGAGCCGTTCAATCGAAAGTGCCAACTCGAAGGCGAACAGTTCATCGAAGGCGAGCGCCCGATGCCCGCGCGAGTCGCCGTTCGACAACGCGTTGAAGTCGGCATCGGGCGGCGGATCGTGAAGATAACTCAGGGCATCGCGAACAGTCGGTACCTCATTGCGCAATTCGTCGGGGATCGCTCCTAGGATCGAATCGCCTGCCTCGACGAGAGCGCGCGTGACAAGCCCGGCGAAGAGCCGCTGGCCGACAATCGAAGGCAAACGGTAAACGGGTCGGATCCCTTTCGGCTCACCGTCGGACAGGCGATGCAACTCCGGCTGCACGATCTCGATACCGCCGTCCGCATCTTCCCCAACTCGTCCTCGCACCAGAACGCGCTCGCCGCCTGGCAAATAACCGCGCATGTAAGCCGGGAGGTTGAACCACACGACCCGTATCTTCCGCCCGCCCACATCGAGCCATCCCGAAGCAAGCCGACGCCATCGCGAACCGCGCATCGGCCGCTCGGAAATTTTCCCAAGCTCGCCTTCAACAACGACGGTATTCCCCGCGCGCAGATCTTTGGCAGACGAGCGCTCCCGCCAATCCTGGTAACGAACCGGCAAATGGAAAATAAGATCGCCAGCAGTAGAAATCCCGCGCGCTTCCAGAGCCATCGCGCGCTTGGGCCCGATCCCAGGCATCGAGGCGACGGCGGTATCAATCCAAATCGCCCCTTTTTCTGATCCCTCACCCGTTAATTTACGGGAGAGGTTAGGTGAGGGTTCTGGATTCATTCAGTTTGTGAGAAAGAGACGATCTTAGGAACTCGGAATTTTGACCCTCACCCGCCGCCGCTCAGGGTCTCGCGTCGGCCTCTCCCTGATAGAGAGAGGCCAGGAAGGAACCGACTCTCACTCGCGATGATAATCCTGCAGCGCGCGGACCTCGAACTCCTCATGCTTCAGCGCATAGATGCCCTCGACCGCTGCCTTCGCACCCGCCATCGTCGTGAAATACGGCAGCCGCAATTCCAGCGCAGTGCGCCGAATCGAGAACGAGTCCTTGGTGCCGCTCGCGTCGGGAGTGTTGACGACCATCGCCACCCGCCCCTCCTTCATCGCATCCACTATATGCGGGCTGCCGTCGAGCACCTTGTTGACGCCTTCGCACTTGAGCCCGAGATTCCGAATGTGAGTCGCGGTACCGCGCGTCGCAATCAGATCGAATCCCATCGCAACCAGCCCGCGCGCAATCGGCTCGAGCTGCCCTTTGTCCTCGTCGCGGACGCTGATAAACACCAGCCCCGCATCCGGCAGATTCGACGACGCCGCCAGCGACGCCTTCGCAAACGCCATCGCGAAGGTAGTGTCGATTCCCATCACCTCGCCGGTCGATTTCATCTCGGGTCCGAGGATCGTATCGACGCCGGGAAATCGCCCGAACGGGAACACCGACTCCTTGACCGCGACATGCGCGGGCACGCGCTCTGTGGTGAATCCGATCGCGCTGAGCTTCTGGCCAGCCATCACCAACGCCGCATACTTCGCCAATGGCACGCCAATCGCCTTGCTGACGAACGGGATCGTCCGCGATGCGCGCGGATTCACTTCGAGAATATAAACTTCGCCCCTGTAGATCGCATATTGAATATTGATCAGCCCAATCACGCCGAGTTCGCGCGCGAGCATCTTCGTCTGCCTGATCAGCTCTTGCTGCAGCGCGGCGCTCAGCGTCGTTGGCGGGATCGCGCATGCGCTATCGCCAGAATGTATCCCCGCGTGCTCGACGTGCTCCATAATTCCGCCGACCACGACGATCTCGCCGTCAGAGATCGCGTCCACGTCCACTTCGATTGCGCCCTGGAGGTAACGATCGATCAGCAGCGGATGGCGCTCGGAGGCTTGCAGAGCCTGCGTCACGTATCGGCGCAGTTCCTCCTCGTTCGGAATCACTTCCATCGCGCGCCCGCCGAGCACGTACGACGGCCGAATCAGGACCGGATACCCGACCTTGGATGCGCCGGCGATTGCGTCGTCAAGCCCGCGCGCCAGAACTCCCTCGGGCTGCTTGAGCCCCAACTTCGCGACCATCACATTGAAGCGCTCGCGATCCTCCGCGCGATCGATCGCATCGGGCGTCGTCCCTAAAATCGGTACTCCCGCCTGCGCCAGTGGTACCGCAAGCTTGAGCGGCGTCTGCCCGCCGAACTGAACGATCACACCAACCGGACGCTCGCGCTCCGCAATCGCCATCACGTCTTCGAACGTCAGCGGTTCGAAGTACAATCGATCTGAAATATCGTAGTCGGTCGAAACCGTCTCGGGATTGCAGTTCACCATGATCGTTTCGAAGCCGGCGTCCTTGAGCGCCATGCTCGCGTGAACGCAGCAATAGTCGAACTCGATCCCCTGCCCGATTCGGTTGGGGCCGCCGCCAAGGATGATCACTTTCTTGCGCGCGGTCGGCGGCGCCTCGTCCTCTCCTTCATACGTCGAATAGAGATACGGCGTGAACGCCTCGAACTCGGCGCCGCAGGTATCCACCGATTTGTACACCGGCATCACGCCCGCGTCACAACGCGCCGACGCCACGGCCGCTTCATCGATCCCGCGCAGCTCCGCGATTCGCCGATCGGAAAATCCCATCGGCTTGAACTCCCGGAAGTACGCCGCGCCCAGCGGTTCGCGCGCAACCCGCTTTTCTTCCGCGACCAGTTCCGCGACCGCGTCGATAAACCAGGGATCGATCTTACTCAGTTCGAACACTTCGGCACGGGTGATGCCGAGCCGCAGCGCGTCCGCCAAATGGTACAAGCGATGGCTGCTCGGCATCGCGACCTGAGCCCGAATCTGCGCGAGTGTATGAGCGTTCGATGGCTCTGGGAGCCCACTCTCGAGTCCATGCGATCCGATCTCCAGCGAGCGCAGCGCCTTTTGCAGCGACTCTTTGAAGGTGCGCCCGATCGCCATCGCCTCCCCGACCGACTTCATCTGCGGACCCAACTCGTCGACCGCGCCGCGAAATTTCTCGAACGCGAAACGCGGAATCTTGGTCACCACGTAGTCGATCGTCGGCTCGAAGCACGAAGGCGTCATGCGCGTGATGTCGTTGGGAATCTCGTCGAGCCGGTAGCCGACCGCCAGCCGCGCCGCAATCTTGGCGATCGGAAAGCCGGTCGCCTTCGACGCCAGCGCCGAGCTCCGCGAGACGCGCGGATTCATCTCGATCACGACCATCCGCCCGGTCGACGGCTCGATCGCGAACTGGATATTCGAACCTCCAGTGTCGACGCCGATTTCGCGAATGATCCGGATCGCGGCGTCGCGCATGAGCTGATATTCCTTGTCGGTCAGCGTTTGCGCGGGCGCCACGGTAATCGAATCGCCGGTATGCACACCCATCGGATCGAGGTTCTCGATCGAGCAAATGATCACGACGTTGTCGGCCGTATCGCGCATCACCTCGAGCTCGAATTCCTTCCACCCCTCGACCGATTGCTCGATTAGCACTTCGTGATTCGGCGATTGTTCGAGGCCGTACGCCACCTTGGCTCGACAGTCGCCAAGCTCGCGCGCAATCGATCCACCGGTCCCGCCGAGCGTGCGCGATGGCCGGATGATCACCGGCAATCCCAACTCGTCGAGCACCCGCTCGGCGTCTTGCCATGAACGCGCAATCGCGGAGCGCGGGACCTCGAGCCCGATTTTCAGCATCGCATTCTTGAACAGCTCGCGATCCTCGGCCTTCTTGATCGCCTCGAGCTTCGCGCCGATCAGTTCGCACTTGTATCGATCGAGTACTCCCGCCTCCGCCAGCTCGATCGCCAGGTTCAGCGCAGTCTGCCCGCCGACGGTAGGCAGCAGTGCGTCAGGCCGCTCGCGCTCGATAATCTTCGTCAGGACAGCCACCGTCATCGGTTCGATATAAGTCCGATCGGCGAGTTCCGGGTCGGTCATAATCGTCGCCGGGTTCGAGTTGACGAGAATCAGCCGCAGCCCTTCCTCGCGCAGCGCCTTGACCGCCTGCGTGCCTGAGTAGTCGAACTCGCACGCCTGCCCGATAACGATCGGCCCCGAGCCAATCAGCAAAACAGACTTTATATCTTTACGAAGCGGCAACTTGATGATCCCGATTTGTAAAATTCAAGATTGCGCCGATGCCTCAGCCGCAATGATTCGCTCCAAAGCCTCCGCGCCGTATCGCGGAAATGTTTCAACCAGTTTTCGAAATCGCGCGAACAGGTAACTCGAATCATGCGGCCCCGGCGACGCCTCCGGATGGTACTGCACGGAAAAAAACGGCACCCCGGTTCCCTGCAATCCTTCGACCGTGTTGTCGTTCAGATTCAGATGCGACAGTATCGCGCGCCCCTTCAACGACTCGTCGTTGACCGCGAAGCCATGATTCTGCGACGTGATCTCGACCCGCCGCGTGCGCAGATCCATCACCGGATGATTCGCGCCATGATGCCCAAAATCGAGCTTGTAAGTTTTCCCGCCCAGCGCCAGCCCCAACAACTGATGTCCGAGGCAAATGCCGAACACCGGTTTCTTGCCCAAAACGCCCGCGATGGCTCTGTAAGCGTACGGCAGCGCAGCAGGGTCGCCAGGCCCGTTCGAGAGAAACACGCCGTCGGGATTGTGCGCGAGTATCTGCTCTGCAGTCGACCACCGCCGGGATCACCTTGACGCGAAATCCGGTCGCGACGAGCCGGCGCAGAATGTTCAGCTTGATTCCGTAGTCGAGCGCCACGATCATCGGCGCATCGCGCGTCGCGTCGGGACTCACGCGAACATGACCGCTCCCCAATTTCCAATCGCCGAAGTCCCAGTCGTAAGCCTCGGCCGACGTGACTTCTTTCACGAGATCGCGGCCGACTAATCCGGGCGACGCTTTCGCCTTGCGTACCAGCGAGTCGGCGTCGAGATCGACGCTCGAGATGACAGCCTCCTGCGCGCCGCGCGTCCGCAGATGACGCACCAGCGCGCGCGTGTCGATTCCCTCGATTCCGATCACTCTCGCATCTTCGAGGTACTTTCCGAGCGGCATCTCCGAGCGCCAGTTCGACGGCCGCTCCCAATATTCCTTGACGATGAACCCCTCGACGTACACGCGCCGCGACTCCGCATCCTCGGCGTTGATTCCGACGTTGCCGATTTCCGGATACGTCATGCAGACCAGCTGGCCCTTGTACGACGGGTCCGTCAGCACTTCCTGGTAGCCGGTCATCGCGGTGTTGAAGACCACTTCGCCGACCGCCTCGCCGACCGCACCGAATGCGCGCCCACGGAAAATTCGTCCGTCGGCCAGCGCCAATATCGCTTCGCGCCCTTTGCTCATCGCGCCGCTACGCCTTCCTCCCGTCGTAAACAATTTCGCCCGCAATGATAGTCAGCACAGCCCTGCCCTTCAGCCGCATCCCCGCGAACGGAGTGTTGCGACTCTTTGACAGAAACTTTTCTGGCGCAACCGTCCATTCAAGATTCGGATCGATCACCGTGATATCCGCAATCGCGTCAACCGCAAGCGCCCCAGCCTCCATCCGCAACAACGCCGCCGGATTGACGGACATCATCTCAATCAATCGTGATGGCTCGATCACCGATCGATGCACCAGCTGGAGCGCGAGTCCTAACGATGTTTCAAGGCCGACGACTCCATTCGCCGCATGAGCGAATTCTTCCGCGCTCTCGTGGTCAAGCTGCGGGACAGTATGCCCCGGACCGAACCAGGCGCCGAGCCGCGGCATTCGCTTCGAATCAGGATCGTGCGGAGCATGGTCGCTGGCGATCATGTCGATAGTGCCGTCGCGAATCGCGGCGATCAGGTTTTCGACGTCGTCGTGACTTCGCAGCGGAGGATTCATCTTCGCGTTGGTTCCCCAGATCATCGCCGCACTTTCGTCCAGGGTGAAATGATGCGGCGTGACTTCGCAGGTGACCTGTGCGCCATGCCGGCGCGCGGCGCGAATGAGATCAAGCGACTCGGCCGTCGACACATGGCACACATGGACCGCCGCGCCTGAACCAATCGCAATCGCGAGATCGCGCCGAACGCGCTGCGATTCCGCCGAATCCGGATAACCGCTGACGCCCAGGTGCTTCGACACGGCGCCGGCGTTCAACGCTCCATTGCAAGACAGCGCGCAATCCTCTTCATGCAGCGCGATCGCGTATCCGAGCCGCTTGGCCTCGTCCAGCGCGCGCGACAGAACCATCGCATCATCGATTGGAATTCCGTCGTCGGAAAACAATCGCGCACCCGCTTCCAGCATCGCGGCGAAATCAGTCAACTCAGTTCCGCGGAGTCCTTGCGTGACCGCGGAGACCGGAACCAGCCGCGCCGAATGCGCTTCGCGAGCGCGCTCGAGCATGTAGCGCGTAGTCGTGGGACTGTCGTTGACGGGCGACGTGTTCGCCATCGCCGCGACAGTTGTAAAACCGCCTGCCGCAGCGGCACGCAGCCCGGTCTGAATTGTTTCTTTTTCGGGGAAGCCGGGGTCGCGCAAATGTACATGCGGATCAATCAGGCCAGGGACGATCCAGCATCCGCTCACATCGACTACGGTTGCGTCCGGCAAATTCATCCGAGTGCCGGCCCGTTCGACCGCTTCGATCTCGCCATCGCGGATCAACACGTCATGATTGCCGTCGATCGCGCTGGCGGGATCGATGACTCGTCCTCCTCTGAGCAGTAATGAGGTCAATGCGCCGCCTCGGGTTCCTTCATCGGTTCGACGATTGAATAGATCGTTACGTGGTCGTGCGATTTGGCTTTCGGATCGCTACCTCCGGTGCCGAGGCGCACTTGCACGCGCTCGGTGCGCGAGGTCGGGATATTCTTGCCGACGTAGTTTGGCCGAATCGGGACGGCGCGATGTCCGCGATCGATCAGCACCGCCAATTTTACCGCCGCAGGACGCCCGCGCTGCCAAATCGTCGCCATCGCGCGCTGCACGGTCCATCCGCTGTTAATCACGTCGTCGACCAAAATGATCGTGCGGTCTTCCACGACGAAATTTTCGGTGCCATCAATCGGACGCAACGCATCGTCAGGCTTGTAGACGTCGAGCGCGGCGCAAGGCGGAAAAACTTTCGTCTTCGATCCGATCAGTTCGCGCAGCCGAAGCGCGAGCATCGCACCGCGACTGACCACGCCCACAATCGACACTCCCGGCATATCGATGGTGTCGGCGATCACCTGGTCGGCGAGCGACTCGACCGCGCGAACCACTTCCGCTTCATTCATAATTTCGCGCTGCGGGCCGCGTTTGTACGGTTCGTATCCGCCTTCCTCGGCCTGCTTCACGCTGTCGAATACGGCGAGAGAGCCTTCTTCGATCCATTGCTGGACGTAGCCTTGCAGGGTGTCGTCGAAGCGATAGTAGCGATGCGACCGCGCATGACCGACGTATTCGGTTTTCAGATCGCGCTCGCAGAAGCCGCACTTCAGCGCTAGCACGGTACTATCCACGCTGCGCCCGAGTGTGAATCGCGGCACCAGGTAGGCGCCCTCGAAGCGCGTGATGCAGTTCAGATTCGAGCATCGTGGCGGCGCCTCGGCCTTGAAGCGAATTGGCTCGATGACCGGCTTCGGATTGGCGGATGCAGCGGCAGCTTTTTCCATCAGCCAAGCGATCAACGCCATCCGAACGGGAACGCCGGCTGCCGCCTGCTCGAAGTAAACTGCGCGCGGATCGGCGTCGAGCTCGTACGCCAGCTCGCTAGTACGCGGCAGCGGATGCATCACGACGGCTTCGTGCGTCTTGCTGGTGCGAAGCGCGCGCGCGTCGAAGCGGACGTACTCGCCGGCGCCAGCCTCTTTTCCCGACATGCGCTCCTTTTGCAGGCGCGTGACGTAAAACGCGTCGAGAGCGGCGGGAGGCTCGCCCATGGGAATTTTTTGCAGCGCCGCGTCTCCCGTGAAGAGCGCCATCTGATGCGGCGCGCTCGGCGTCAGATAAAGAGCGTCGAGCCCACCGGCCAGCGACTTCAGCTCGTCCATCGTGACGGTCGAGAAGCTGTAGTTGCGCTCGGCTGCGAGCCGCTCGAGGACGTAGTCGGGAACGTCCATGCCGCTGGTCGGCACCGCGACGATATTCGCGCCGAAACGCGCGAGCGCGTAGATCAGCGAATGAACGGTGCGGCCGAATTTCAGATCGCCGCATAGCGCCACCGTGAGTCCCTTAAGGTGGCCCTTCTTTTTGCGCAGGATGTAGAGATCGCACAGGGTCTGCGTCGGATGCTCGCGGCTGCCGTCGCCCGCGTTCAGCACCGGGCATGGCGCATACTCGGCGGCGACGCGCGCCGCACCGTCATGCGGATGCCGCAGCACGATCAGGTCGGCATAGCCGGCGACGACGCGCACGGTATCGGCCAGGCTCTCGCCCTTCGCGGCGGAGCTGGCCTGCATATCGGCCGAGCTGATCACGGCGCCGCCGAGCCGATGCATCGAGGACTCGAAACTGAGCCGGGTGCGCGTCGAGGGTTCGTAAAACAGCGTCGCCATGATCAGTCCGGCCGCGGTCGTGATCTGTTCGCCGCGCTCGAGCTGTTCGGCAAAGGCGTCAGCGAGCGCAAATATGCGTTCGATGTCCGAGGTCTCGAGATCCTCGATCGAAACGACGTCAAATTTTGCCAGCCGTGACACTTTAGCGTTCGTCGCGTATTGAGTGTGCGCGTTCGACCTCATTTTCCGTTTGCGTTGCCAATTACGACCGCATCTGCGCCGTCTATTTCGGTAAGCCGCACATAAACTCGCTGGCCGCGAGGGGCCTGGATGTTCTTGCCGACGTAGTCGGCGCGAATCGGCAGCTCGCGCTCGCCTCGATCGACCAGCACCGCGAGCTGAACCGACTCCGCGCGGCCGAGATCGGAGATGGCGTCGAGCGCGGCGCGCACCGTTCGGCCGGTATACAGGACGTCGTCGACGAGCACGACGCGCTTGGCGTCGAGCGAGAACGGTATGTCACGGCCGATGAGCCGCGGATCGCCGGGCGCGCCCTTGCCGTCGTCGCGGTAGGACGAGATGTCCAGCGTGCCGACCGGGACCGGGCGCTTGCCGTTGGTGCGCAGCTCGTCGGCGATACGCTCGGCGAGGGTAGCGCCGCGGCGCACGATTCCGACCAGCACGACATTGTCGGCGCCGCCGTTGCGCTCTGCGATTTCCATCGCGATGCGCTTGACGGAGCGCCCGACCTGCGCGGCGTCGAGAGCGACATTGGATGCGGCGTTCATCGCGCCGCCCAAAAAAAATCCCGGCTGCAAGAACAGCCGGGTCGGGAAATATACACTTTCATTGTCATTCCTTTTCGCTATCTCAGTAGCGTTTTAAAGGTGACTAGAATTTATGCTCGCAATAGGTGTGCGTCAACCCCGCGGTCAAGAGAGGTGTGCGAGTTGTGCGCGAGCGGCGGCCCTTAACTACTTCGAGCAAGAATCGTTGGTCTTCGTAATCTCCGTAATAAAAAAGCTGGCACCTGCTGGCGAGAGCTTGAATTTGTTCGTACCGCCATTGTCGAGGCTGAGGCATAAGAGTTCGCCGGCCTTATTCTTAGTGATCGAGGAGCCCATAATCATTCCAAGGTTTGGAAACTCCTTCCAATCTTTCTCGGACTCCCCCGCACGTGCGCAATCTACGATACCTTTTGCGGCCTGAATGGCAGCGGGAGCAGCTATGTAAAACGCCGACTTGCCATTGATCACCCGATAGAACAGTTCGTCCAGAGCGTCGAGCTCGGGAACGAGACTTTTTTCGCCAAGCTCCTTCATCCCATCGGGCGTTATGCGCACGATCCAGTCCGTTTGGCGCCCTTCACAGTCCCCGCACGATGAAAACGTGCGAAAAAATTTCTTCTGCTGGACCTTGAGGAGGTCGCCGTCCATTCGAGCACCAGCCTCTTGATCAACATAGGCAGCGTAGTCCCGAGTGAGTTGCGGACGCGCAGTGACTCCATTCCACACCCAGAGGCTGATCTGCTCTCCAAAAGTGCCTCCCGCACCCTGTACGTAGATACCCTCAATATAAAAGCGTGGATGACCATTTGCGTCAGCTGGGAGGATACCTAACCTGGCGGGCTGAACCGATCCCGCACTTCCCGATCCCGCCCAATAAGGTCCACGACCACCAAGACGCGCGTTCTCTGCGCGCCAAGCCGCAAGTACCTCCGCGGATTCGCCGCTGGCTTCCTGCACCTGCGCAGTGCTCCATGCCACCCGGTAGTCGTCACCGGATTTGGAGACGATAAACACATTGCCTATGGGATTTGGGGCAACCACGAGGAAAGTTGTGGCGTTCAGCTCGAGATATTCAGGGGATGGCTCAATCCAGGAGTGTTGAGAAGCTGGTGAATTCGCGAGCTTGGCTAAAGCGGCTTTCACGCCTTCCGGGCCCGCATGAGGATGCGCGTTCAGCCACGCGGCAACCCACTCACCGGCAAGCGACCATTGCCGAGCAAGCAACCTTGGTGATTCGGGGTCATCATCAATCCACTGGTCTTCAGCGAGATGCTTCGCAAGCTTCGCGCTAACGGTTGTATAGTCGGCCTTGATCTTATCGAGAGTCGATTGCGCCCAGACGGGCGTCGAGCGCGTCGTCAGGCAGACTATGAGAGCGACCAACGTAACCTTTCGCATTCCGAGCCGTAATAGAGCACATCGCCGAAAATGGCGTCGAGTTTCTTGACTGCGATTTCTGCCGCTGACACCAAATTCAGAACGCTAGCGCGACTTCTCGAACTCATCTTCCATTGCGGCGGCTTCCAGCGAGAGGCCGCGGGTTTCTGGAAGTAAGAGAGCGACGATTATTGCGTTTGGGATCGCCAGGAGGCTCAAGTAGCCGACCACCATCGACAGGCCGCCGATGCGCCCTGCTAGAACGGCGATCAGAGTATGGCCCAAGATTGATGCGGCTGCACCGATCAGTGCGTACCATCCCATCATCGCGCCGCGGATTGCGGTCGGGAAAAGTTCGGTCCCGAGCGAGTTGCCGCCCACCTGCCCCGCGCTCAAGCCTGCGGTGAAGCAGCAATACGTGACCTCGATCCATAGCCAGCGAAGGGGCAAGTGCGCCGGAGGACCCCAATAGAAGGCGATCGCGCCGAGACTGGTCATCACGCCGGCGACGAAGATTGTCGGGATGCGGCCGTAACGCTCGCACCCCCGCGCGCCGAGCGGAAAGCCGAGCATCCCGACGCCGCCTCCCACCAGCATCAGTCCGCTGGCTGCTCCCGGCGCCAATCCCACAACCGAGACCAGGTGGAAGTACGCCCAACTGCTGGCTGCTATTCCCGCGATATTACCCAGCAACGAGCAGAACAAGACCGTGATCGCGCGGCGTCGATAGAATTTTCCGAAGACGTCGTAAAAGCTGCTCGCCGACGTCGTGCCGCTCGCGGCGGCGCGTTGCCATCGCCCGCTTTCCGGGATGATTCGGCCCGCTCTCCACAACGCGACGACTCCCATCATCGACGCCAGCACCAGCATCCATCGCCATGTGTGATGAGTCGCCACCATCGGCATCAGGGTCAGGCACAACCCTCCGCCTGCTCCCAGCCCCAGTCCGCCCCAGCTCTGTCCTCGCGCGCGCAACTCGATGGGAAGTTCCTCGGCAAGGATAACGACACCGCCGGAGAGCGTCGCGCCAATGAAGGCGTAGAGCGCGATCTCGCACAGCGCGAATGCGACGATGTGGGTAGAGAGCGCGGCGGCAAGCGCGCTAACCGAAGTGCCAGCCATGCACACGAGCAGCATTCGGCGGCGTCCCAGCCGATCGATCATCCGCGAGAGTCCGAGCGCGAAAATCGCCGAGAACGAAATCCACGCGAACAGGCTCGCGATTCCCGATTCTCCGAGGTGAAAGCTTTTCGCAATCCAGGGCGAGCCGATCCCGTTGATCGACATCGCGAAGCCCTGGAAGCAGAACACGGTCGCGATCGAGGTGACGAGCTGGCGAGGGTTCGGCGCAGTCTGCTGGTCCCCGAGCCCGCGCGACGCTCCCGCAGAGTTGGCGGCCGAGCCCGCGTCAAGCGGCGCGACAGAAGCCATCGACGCTCCTTGCGCTCAAGCGATGCGCCGGGCGGCGCGGGCGCTCTACGTTGATAGGCAGGATCCTCCGATCAGAAAGCTGACACGGCGCGGAGCGAAAGACCACAGACGATCTGTTACCGCAGTAACATCGTTCAGTTAATTTCAGGTCGCCCTAGTGCGTTGCTCACGAAGCGCCGCGTTTGCGTTCCAGCTTTCGCAGGCGTTGGTCCTGGTCGCGGGTTTGGACGGTGATCCGATCGTCGAAGCGGTCGAACTTGTGTGCGAGGTTCGCGAGCGATTTGCTGGTTTGCTTTAGTTCGGCAGCGAGTTTCTTCGCGGCCATCTCGGCTGACGCCGCGATCTCGCGCTTGAGGACCTTCGTCGTATCGCTGCCCGAGTCCGCAGCCTGCTTGCCGGTGGAGGCGACTGCGCGCGCGGCTTCCTCGCGGAACTCGCTCGCACGTGCGGTGAATTCACCGCGAAGTCCCTTCTCGGTGGCGACCAATTCGTCGCGGAACTCGACCCGCGCCTTGCCGAGCGCCTCGCCCAGCCGCACCATCTCGGCACCAAGGTCGTCATGCGTAGCGGCGATACCTCGCCGGTTCTCAGCGATCTGCTCGGACAGGAAACGAATCTGACCGCCGACTTCCGCGAACTGCCCGAAGATCTCGTCGCGCAGCGTGTCGAGGCGTCCGCCGAAACCCGAGACCGCCTCTACCACCAGATCGAATCGCGCGCCCAGCTCTTCGAGGATCGCGCCAATCCTGTTCACCGCTTCGTCCGCCACCTGATTCCCCCTTTTTTCGGGTTCGGGTTAGTGCACGATCATTCCGAGCCGATCCCACCTGACGTACTCGAACCACAGGAAGATCACGCTCAGGGTCGAGGCGCTGTCCGCCTTTTCTTCATTCCAGGGCAGATAAATGATCGTGGCGCGGCCTTCGACGTCGTTGAGATCGACGAAGCCCCAGAAGCGGCTGTCGTAGCTGCGATCGCGATTGTCGCCCATCATGAACAGCTTGCCCTGCGGGACGGTCACGGGGCCGAAGTAGTCGCGCGGCGAGACGGGAGATCGATCCTGCGGAGCTACCTCGAAATGCGCGTGCGGATCGGGCATCGGCGAGCCGTTGAGCCATACGACGCCGTTCTTGACCGCAATCGTGTCGCCGGCAACGCCGATCACGCGCTTGATGAAATCCTTGGTCGCGATCGGGCGGAAATACGAACACGACCACGTCGCCGCGATGCACGGGCTCGAGATGAAAAACGTACTGGCCCCACGGCAGGCCGGGAATCTCGAGGCCGAAAAACGAGTCGGGCAGCCGCAACCCGTATATGATCTTGTTGACGAGGATGTGATCGCCGACCAGCAGCGTCGGCTCCATCGAGCCCGACGGAATCTTGTACGCCTGGACGAAGAATGTGCGGATGAAGATCGCGAGCACGAGCGCGATGAACATCGCCTCGCTATATTCGCGCGCGACGGATTTTTGGCCGGGCGCGCGATCGGACTCGCGGGCGTTGAGCGGCTGCACTTTGGAAATGTTGCGAGCTGGTTCGGCCACGATTGCCGCTACTCCCCGACCTTGAGCAGGGCCAGGAACGCCTCCTGCGGAATTTCGACGCGCCCGACCTGTTTCATCCGCTTCTTGCCTTCCTTTTGCTTCTCGAGCAGCTTTCGTTTGCGCGTGATGTCGCCGCCGTAACACTTGGCGGTGACATTCTTGCGCAGCGCCTTGACGCTTTCCCGCGCGATAATCTTGGCGCCGATCCCGGCCTGAATCGCGACTTCGAACATCTGGCGCGGGATCAGCTCGCGCATCTTTTCGCACAACGCCCGGCCCCGTTCGTAAGCCTTGTCGCGATGCACGATTATCGAAAGCGCGTCCACCACCTCGCCGTTGATCCGAATATCCAATTTAACCAGATGCCCTGCCCGGAAGTCCAGAAACTCGTAGTCCAGCGACGCGTAGCCGCGGCTCACCGATTTCAGGCGATCGTAAAAGTCGAAGACGATTTCAGCCAGCGGCATTTCGTAATGCAGGATGACGCGCTTCTCGCCGAGGAAGCGCAGATCGCGCTGGATTCCGCGACGATCCTCGCACAGCTTCATCACGGCGCCGAGATACTCCTCGGGCATGTGGATAGACGCGAGGATGAAGGGCTCCTCGATCGCCTCGATGGTGTTCTCGTCGGGCAGCAGCGACGGATTGTCGACCATCGTCAGCTGACCCGAAATGGTGCGCACCTGGTAGGCGACCGTCGGCGCGGTCACGATCAGGTTGATGCCGAATTCGCGCTCGAGCCGCTCCTGCGCGATTTCCATGTGCAGCAAGCCCGAGGAATCCCGCGCGAAAGCCGAAGCCCAGCGCCTGCGAGGTTTCCGGCTCGCAGATGAGGCTCGCGTCGTTGAGACGCAGCTTTTCGATCGCGTCGCGCAGCGCGCCGTACTGATTCGCCTCGGTCGGATACAGGCCCGCGAACACCATCGGCTTCAATTCCTTGAAGCCCGGCAGCGGCGCGGCCGCGGGATTGTCGGCGTCGGTAATCGTGTCGCCGACGCGCATGTCCGCGACGGTCTTGATCCCCGCGACGATAAATCCGACCTCGCCGGGGCCGAGCGTGTCTGCGCGACGTTCGTGCGGCGTGAAATGCCCCAGGCGCATCACCTCGCCGAGCTTGTCGGTCCCCATCAGGCGAACTTTCATCCCGATGCGCAGCTCGCCGCCGAACACGCGCACCAGTCCGATCACGCCCTCGTACACGTCGTACCAACTGTCGAAGATGAGCGCGCGGACAGCGTCCTCGTCGGTGGGCTTTGGGCGCCGGGATGCGCGCGACGATCGCTTCGAGCACGTCGTCGATGCCGATGCCTTCCTTGGCGCTGGTGAGAATCGCGTCGGAGGCGTCGAGGCCGATGATCTCCTCGATTTGCTGCTTGGTGCGCTCGATGTCGGCGCCGGGCAGATCGATCTTGTTGATCACCGGAATGATTTCCAGGCCGTGATCGAGCGCCAGATAGACGTTGGCGAGCGTCTGCGCCTCGACGCCCTGGCTCGCGTCGACGACCAGCAGCGCGCCCTCGCAAGCGGCCAGGCTGCGCGAGACTTCGTAGGCGAAATCGACGTGGCCGGGAGTATCGATCAGGTTGAGGACGTAGCCCTTGCCATCTTTGGCCGCGTAGTTGAGGCGCACCGATCGCGCCTTGATCGTGATCCCGCGCTCGCGCTCGAGGTCCATCGAGTCGAGGAACTGGTCCTTCGACTCGCGCATCGTGAGCGCGCCGGTGCGCTCGAGGATCCGATCGGCGAGCGTGGACTTGCCGTGATCGATATGCGCGATGATCGAAAAATTGCGAATCGAGGCGGCTTCGGTCATTTCAACTCGAACGGTCGCGTTGCTGCTTGAAATATTTGAAAGTCTCTTCGAGTCCTTCGGCGAGCTTCTTCTCGGGACGCCAGCCGAGTTCCTTTTCCGCGCGCGCCGGCGAGATTACCGATCGCTTTTGTTCGCCCGGACGCTCTGCCGCGTGCTCGCCTTGGTCGGGAAATCGGCGATGCTCGCGAGCGTCGAATAAAGGTCGTTCACGTTGGTCTCGATGCCGGTGCCGATGTTCATCGCGATTCCCGACGCGCTGGACTTGGACGCCGCGACCACGGCTCGCACCACATCGCCGACGTAAACGTAGTCGCGCGTCTGCGTCGCCGTCGCCGTAAATCGTCACGGGCTTCCGTCGAGGATTTTGCCGCAAAAAATCGAGACCACGCCCGCTTCGCCATGCGGATCCTGGCGCGGGCCGTACACATTGCCGAATCGCAGCGCCAGGTAATCGATTCCGTACTCGACCTTGTAAAAGAAAAGGTAGGCTTCGGTCGCCAGCTTCGCGACGCCGTAGGGACTCACCGGACGTTTCGGATGATCCTCGGTGCACGGGAACTCGTCCTGCTCGCCGTAAATCGCGCCGCCGGTCGATGAAAACACCACGCGCTTGAGGCCGTGCTTGCGCGCCGCTTCGATCAGATTGAGAAACCCGACCACGTTCACCTGCGCGTCGAACGCGGGATCGGCGACCGATCGCCGCACGTCCATCTGCGCCGCGAGATGAAAAATAATCTCGGGCCGCGCTTTTTCGACGACCGACGCAACTGCGGCAGCGTCGCGAAGATCGGTCTGATAGAGCGTCGCCTCGGGTTCACCTGGTGGCGCTTGCCGGCGGAAAAATTATCGAGCACCGACACTTCGCCCGCGCCGGACGCGACCAGCGCATCCACCGTGTGCGAGCCGATAAAGCCGGCGCCGCCGGTCACCAGAATTCTCATAGCAGTATCCTTTGTCCTAAACCGGGTGACGCCCGATCGAGTAGTATCGCATTTCGAGCGCCTTCATCAGATCCGGATCATACAGGTTGCGGCCGTCGAATATCACCGGCTGCTTCAGCTCGGTCTTGATGCGCTGGAAATTCGGATGCCGGAACTCGTTCCACTCGGTCAGAATCATCAGCGCGTCGGCATCCCTGAGCGCCTCGTAGTTGGTCTTGTGATAGCTGATGCGATCGCCGAAAATCTGGCGCGCATTCTCGAGCGCTTCGGGATCGTGCACGCGGCACTTCGCGCCCGCCTGCAGCAATTCCTCGACCACCACCAGCGACGGCGCCTCGCGCATGTCGTCGGTGCGCGGCTTGAACGCCAGCCCCCATATCGCGAACGTGCGGCCGCTCAGATCCTCGCCGAAATGCTGCTTCACGCGCGCGGGAATCAGCCGCTTCTGCCGGGCGTTGACCGCTTCCGCCGCCTGCAGCAGCGTGAAGTCGAGATCGTGCTCGCTCGCGCTATGAATCAGCGCCTGCACGTCCTTGGGGAAGCATGAACCGCCGTAGCCGACTCCCGGAAACAGGAACGACGAGCCGATGCGCTTGTCGGTGCCGAGTCCGCGGCGGACGGCGTTGATTTCCGCGCCGACCGCGTCGCACAGCTTCGCCATCTCGTTGATGAACGAAATGCGCATCGCGAGCATCGCGTTGGAGGCATACTTGGTCAGCTCGGCCGAGCGCGGATCCATCACGAGGATCGGATTGTCGGTGCGCACGAACGGATCGTGAATCTCGCTTGAGAATCGCGGTCGCCTGCTCGCTCAGACTTCCGATCACGACGCGGTCCGGCCGCATGAAGTCTTCGATCGCCGAGCCTTCCTTGAGAAACTCCGGCACCGAGCAAACGTCCACGCGATGCTTGGCGACGCGGCCGACTATTTCGCGCACCCGGTCGTTGGTGCCAACCGGCACCGTGCTCTTGACCGCAACGATGTGATAGCCGGTGACCGCTTTCGCGATGTCTTCGGCCGCCTTGAAAATCGCGGTCAAATCCGCCGCGCCGTACGCGCTCATCGGCGTGCCGACCGCGATGAACGAGACCATCGAATTGCTTGATCGCTTCTGCCGATATCGGTGGTGAAACGAAGCCGGCCTTCCTTCAGATTGCGGCGCACCAGCTCCTCGAGTCCGGGCTCGTAGATCGGAATCTTGCCCTCGCAGAGCTGCGCGATTCGCTCCTTGTCGATATCGACGCAAATTACCTCGTTGCCGCTTTCGGCATAGCAGGTGCCGCTCACCAGGCCGACGTATCCGCTCCCCACGACTGCGATGTTCATCGATCGAGTCCCCTAGAATTCTTCCCTGATTACATAGATCGGCTTTCCCTGCGATTCGTGATAGGTCCGCGCGAGCATCTCGCCGAGCAGTCCAATACTCACGAACTGTACTCCGACCACTACCAACAACACCGCCAACAACAGCGCCGGTCGATTACCCAATTCGTATCCAAGTAATATTTTCTCCATCACCAGGATGAAGGTCCACAGCGCCACCGAGTCCGCCGAGCATGATCCCGATCAAGCCGAACACCTGGATTGGCGCGGTGGAATAGCCGGACAGAAATTTCACGGTGATCAGGTCGAGCAAGGTGCGCACGATGCGCCACAGTCCATACTTCGAGATGCCGGCGCGACGCGGTCGAAATCCAATCTCGACCTCCGCGATTCGCGCGCCCTGCTCCGCCGCGATCGCGGGCACAAATCGATGCATCTCGCCGTAGAGCTGCAGGCTGCGCGCGAGGTCGCGCCGGTACGCCTTGAAAGTGCAGCCGTAATCGTGCAGCCTCACGCCGGTCATCGCGCGAGATCAGCGAATTTGCCGCCATTGACGGCATCCGGCGGGTGAATCTTTCCTCCTGCCATCGCTCGGTGCGCCATCCGCTGACCAGATCGTAGCCTTCGTCGAGCTTGGCCAGCAGGCGCGGGATGTCGGCGGGATCGTTCTCGCCCGTCGCCGTCCATCGCGATAATCACGTCGCCGGTCGCATGCGAAAATCCGCATGCCAGCGCAGCCGTCTGCCCCGAGTTGCGCGCCAGCGAGATCACGCGCACGTTCTGGTCCGCGGATTTGATCTGCCGCAGCGCCTCGATGCTGCCGTCGGTACTTCCGTCGTCCACGAATATCAATTCGTACGCACGCCCGAGACTCTGCATCACGCGGGTCAATTCCACGTGCAGCGGGGCGAGATTATCCCGCTCGTTGTAGAGCGGAATCACTACTGAGAGTCCATCTCGAATGATGCGAGTCGATCAAATTGATAAACTCGCGATAGCGATGGTCGATTTCTTCCCAGCTCAGATCCAGCAGCCGCTCCAGCGAGAAACTCTCGACCACGAACGACGCCATCACGCTGCCGTACACGACCGCGGTGCGCAGCGACGATTCGGTGATGCGCCCGTGCCGCGCGAGGAATCCCATCATGCCGCCCGCGAAAGTGTCGCCCGCGCCGGTAGGATCGACGACCTCCTCCAGCGGATACGCCGGCACCGCGAACATTCCTTCCTTGCTGAACTGAAGCACGCCGTACTCGCCGCGCTTGATCAGAACGGTGCCCGGCCCCATCTTCAGGATCGCGCGGCCCGCCTTGACCAGGTTGTGTTCGCCGGAAAGCATGCGCGCCTCGTTGTCGCTGCAAAGCAGGATCTGGATTCGCTCGAGCAGTTTGGTCAGACCTGGCCGCGTGTTCTCGATCCAATAGTCATAGAGATCAGACAGCGACGACTTTGGGACTGATGCACCTGCGTCAGCACGTGTTCCTGCAGCTCGGGATCGTTTGGCGCGAGGTAAAGATAGTCCGCGCGGCGTTGGTCGGGCAGCAGATTCGGGCGCGAAATCTTCCAGGACGTTGAGCGAAAGCGAAACGGTGTCGCGCATGTTCATGTCTTCGTGATAGCGCCCGTGCCATCGCGTAGTCTTGCCCTCGCGCTTGACGACTCCGCGCACGTCGATATTCCGATCCGTGAACAGCCGCATATCCTCGGCCCTGAAATCCGAGCCGACCACCGCGACGATGCTGACCGGGGAAAAAAATCGCGCCGCAATCGCAAAGTAGCTAGCGCCGCCGCCCAGCGACTTCCTCGACTTTTCCGTTGGGCGTTTCGACCGTGTCGTAGGCGAGGAACCCGACCACAACAATACTCATCTATATGCACCTTCATCGTCCCGGGATTTCGAGTGTCCTAGAGATACTTGCCGACCAGCGGCCGCAGGTCGTCGATCAGCGCTGCGGAATCGCCGCGCGATCGGTGATGATCGTGTTCTTGAGCGCGTCCTGGCAGCGCAGGTCCGCGGTCGATTGCCCAGCGTATGCGCCAGCGTCGACACCGCGCTTTGCGCCTTGTCCACGTTGAGTCGCATCACGCGCAGGATTTCGCCGATATCCACCGCCGCGACCGATTCGTGCCAGCAATCGTAGTCCGTCACCAGCACCAGCGCCGCGTAACACATCTCCGCCTCGCGCGCGAGCCGCGCTTCCTGCATCGCGCGTCATGCTGATAACGCTCGCGCCCCAGCTTCGGTAAAGATTCGACTCGGCGCGGGTCGAGAATTGCGGACCTTCGATACATAGATACGTGCCGCCGTCATGAATCTTCGCACCGCTCGCGCTGGTCGCGGCCGACAGATCGCGTCGCGAGATCCGCGCACACGGGATCGGCCAGCGAAACGTGCACGACGATGCCGTCGCCGAAAAACGTCTCGGGACGCTTGAATGTATGATCGATAAACTGATTCGGCACCACCAGCTCGCCGGGTGGATCTCCTCTTTCATGCTGCCCGCCGTGCTGACCGAAACCAGATGAGTCGACGCCGAGCTGCTTCATCCCGAAAATGTTGGCGCGATAATTCATTTCGCTGACGGCAATAATCGATGGCCGTGGCCGTGGCGCGCGAGGAAAACAACCTCGATGTCGCCGATGCGTCCCTGGTAAAACGGATCCGACGGCGGCCGAACGGCGTCTCGAGCTCGATCTGCTCCACCTTGTCCAGGCCGTGCATCTGATAGAAGCCGCTGCCGCCGATCACTCCGAGTACGTTTTGTGGCATTTTTCTCTTTCGGTTGACGCTTTCAGGCCGGGTGTGCTGTTCGGCGTACAAGCTGGCCGCATGCCGCCGCGATATCGAGCCCCCGGCTTTCGCGAATCGTCGCGGTCAAGTTACCGCTTGAGGATCGCTTGAAAGTCCTCGACCGCGTCGCGCGAGCTGCGTCGCAAGCGGCGACCCCGCAACGGATTGAAAAAAATCAGATTGACCTTGGCGCGCAAAGGCGCGAGCAGCTTGACCAGGCGCTGCGCATCGTGCGATCGAATCGTTCACCCCGGCGAGCATCACGTATTCGAAGGTGATGCGGCTCGCGCCGCTTGATCGGCAGGTTGCGGCACGCGTCGAGCAGCACTTCCAGCGGATAGCGCTGGTTGATCGGCGCGAGGCGATCGCGAAGTTCGTTGGTCGTCGCATGCAGCGAGACCGCCAGGTTGCACCGGCATCTCGCTGAGCAGCCGCTCCATCATCGGCACCAATGCCGACGGTCGACACCGTGATACGCCGCGGCGAGATGCCCATCCCCCATTCGGAAGTCATTATGGCGAGCGGCGCTTCAGGCGCGGATAATTCGCCAGCGGCTCGCCCATCCCCATGAAAACATAGTTCGTGAGATGCTCGCCGGCATCCAGTTCGCGCCGAGCGGCGAAAATCTGGCGAGCATTTCGGAGCGGTGAGATTGCGATGCAGTCCCATCCGCGCGGTCGCGCAGAACTCGCACGCCATCGCGCATCCGGCCTGACTCGACATGCATAGCGTCACGCGTTTTTCGGTGGGGATGATCACCGACTCGATTTCTTCGCCGTCGTCGAGGCGAATAAGCAGTTTTCGGGT
>CAVTEN010000007.1:0-14336 GCA_963733715.1 uncultured delta proteobacterium | reverse complement strand
GGCCGCTCACCGACGATCAGGTCAAGCGGATTTATGTCGAGATAATTTCGGCGTGCCGCGCGCTCGAGCACGAGCCGCGCGTCGCGTTCCTCGGCCCCGAGCATACGTACTCGCATGAGGCGGCGCGCATGCGCTTCGGCTCGAGCGTCGAGTTGATGCCGCTGGAGTCGTTCGCGGCGGTCTTTCAGGCAATCGAGAACGGCCGCGCGGATTTCGGCGTGGTGCCGGTCGAGAACTCGACCGAAGGATCGGTTGACGCTGACGCTCGACCTGCTGATCGACACGCCGCTGGTGATTGTCGGCGAAGTTCTGCTGCCGGTTCGGCATTCGATAATGTCGCTCAGCGGCGGCGCGGCGAAGTCAAGCAGAATCGTGTCGCATCAGCAGTGCTCGCGCAGTGCCGCGGCTACCTCGGCGCGAATTTTCCGCAATGCGAGACCGAAGCGGTCGCGTCCAATGCGCTGGCTGCCCAGCGGCGGCCGCGGACGCGTCGCTCGCGGCGATCGCGTCGGCGGCGGCGGGCGAGGCGTACGGGCTCAAGACCGATCGCGTCGAACGTGCAGGATCTCGCGACCAACACGACGCGATTCCTCGTGATGGGACCGCGGCCGGTCGAGCGTTCGGGCAAGGACAAGACCACGCTGCTGTTCGCGGTGGCGGACCGGGTCGGCACGCTCAACCAGGCGCTCAACCTGTTTGCCCGCAATGCGATCAATATTTCGAAGATCGAATCGCGTCCGCTGCGCGCGCGGCCGTGGGAATACCTGTTCTTCGTCGACGTCATCGGGCATCGCGAGGACCCCAAGCTGGCGCGCGCGCTCAAGTCGCTTGTCGACCAAGGCTCTATTCTTGAAGGTCCTAGGATCGTATCCTGAAGGAAGGTCGGCCGCTGCCTGAGCCGGGCAGCCAAAATTCCAGTGGCCGTTCACCTCGTTTTGATCAAAGCACAAGATCTCGTACTCCCATCCGTCGCCGCGCTTGCTCCCTACGAACCGGGCAAGCCGATCGAGGAGTTGCAACGCGAGCTCGGAGTCGTCGAGCCGGTCAAGCTGGCGTCGAACGAGAATCCTCTCGGGCCGTCGCCGCGCGCGATCGAGGCAATCAAGGCGGCGCTGCCTGAGCTGAATCGCTATCCCGACGGCGCGAGCTACGAGCTGCGGGCGAAAATCGCGGCGCATCATAAGGTCGGAGTCGAGCGGGTGTTCGCGGCGTCGGGCTCGGTCGAGGTGCTCAACCTGCTCGCGTTCCTTTATCTGCGGCCGGGACTGAACTCGGTTTACTCGGAGCATTCGTTCGCGATTTATCCGCTGGCGACCGCGGCGGCCGGCGGGGAGCATCGTGTGGCCAAAACCAGCGATGGATTCTCGCACGACCTCGACGCGATGGCGGCGGCCTGATCGACGCGAACACGCGAATTGTTTTTCTCGGCAATCCGAACAATCCGACCGGGACGATTTACCGGCGCGCCGAATGGAAGCGCTTCCTCGAGCGCGTGCCGGAGAACGTCGTGATCGTCGCCGACGAGGCGTACTTCGAATTCGTGCGCGATCCCGATTATCCCGACTCGATGGAAGATCACGACGACCGTCGGCTGATAATCACGCTCAGGACGTTTTCGAAAATTTTCGGGCTGGCCGGCATTCGCGTCGGCTACGCGGTCGCGCGGCCCGACATGATCCAGATGCTGCATAAGGTGCGGCAGCCCTTCAACGTGACCTCGCTGGCGCAGGTGGCTGCGATTGCGGGGATGGACGATCGCGCGCATATCGCGAGGACGCTGCAAGTCAACGCCGAAGGGATGACTTACCTCGAGGGCGAGTTCGCGCGGCTCAAGCTGCCGTTCGTGCCCGAGTCACGCAAATTTTTTCCTGGTCGACGTCGGCGACGGGCGCGCCGTTTACGACAAGCTTTTGCGCAAGGGCGTGATCGTGCGCCCGATGCATGGTTACGGATATCCGCGGCACGTGCGAATCAGCGTCGGGCTGCCCGAGGAGAATCGGCGGCTGGTCGCGGCGCTCGGCGAAGCGATAGGCGCGCAATCGTGAAGAATCGAAATGCAGAAACGCTGGCGCAAGCGTTGATCATCGCGATGTTCGTGGTCGCGATAATGTCGTGGTCGTCGGTGCCGGCGCAGATTCCGATCCACTGGGACATCTCGGGGCAGGTCGATGCCTACGGGTCGAAATTCACCGGGCTTGTTGCTGCTGCCGATAATCGCGCTGGCCGGATACACGCTGATCGGGCTGACTGCGGTTTTCTCGCCCGCACAATTCCAGGGACGCGCGATGAATGCGCTGTCATGGTTCAGGCTCACATACGTGCTGGTGATGGCGGGAGTGTTCGGCGTGATCGTGGCCGACGTTCGCGGCGCGAATATCAATATGAATTACGTTATCTTCCCGCTGCTCGCGCTTATGATGATCGCGATCGTCAACCTGCTGATACATACGAACCGCAACAAATCGGCCAAGACGGCGCCGCCCGGCGGCGGAATCCAGGTCTGATGGCGCAGCTATTTCGACAGATGACCGTGTGCGGAGTGGGCCTGATTGGAGGCTCGCTCGCGCTGATCGCGCGGCGCGCGGGCGTCGTCGGCAAAGTTGTTGGCCTTGGACGGTCGCAGGCGAACCTTGACGTAGCCGTCGAGCGCGGCATGATCGACATAGCGACGCGGGACCCGGTCGAAGCGGCGCGCGGTGCGGACCTGATAGTGCTGGCCGTGCCGATTCAGACGATGCGTGCGACCCTGGAAAAAATGATCGAACACACGGCGCCGGACGCGGTCGTGACCGACGTCGGCAGCGTGAAGCAATACGTCGTTCGCGAGCTCGAGCCGCTGATCACTGGCAAGCGATCGCTGGTCGCGGCGCATCCTGTCGCGGGCAAGGAGACTACCGGCGCGGCTGCCGCCGACCCTGCTCTGTTTCGGGACCGGCGCGTGATTCTCACGCCGTCGGCGAAGAGCACGCCTGAGGCGATCAACAAGATCGAGCAGCTTTGGGACGAGACCGGCGCGTGCGTCGAGATGATGGACGCCGCCACGCACGACGCGATCCTCGCGCGCTCGAGTCATCTGCCGCAGGCGGTGTCGAGTGTGCTGGCCGCGGCTCTTAACACTGAAAAGATCGGCGACAAGCTCGCGGCGGAGTACGGCGCGGGCGGACTTCGCGATACGACGCGGCTGGCGTCGTCGTCGTGGGAGATGTGGCGCGACATCTTCGTGACCAATCGCGAGGCGATCGCGGCGGCACTGAAACTTTACGGCGGAACCTTCGCCGAATTTCAGCGCGCAGTCGAAGCCGGCGACATGGACGGCGTCGAGAAGATTTTTAATCGCGGGCGGGAGATGCGGGAAAAGATCAGATGATCCGCAAGAGACCAATAATCGCGATTGACGGCCCGGTCGGCGCGGGAAAATCCGTGGCGGCGCGCGAGCTCGCCCGCGAGCTTGGGTACTCGTACCTGAACACGGGCGCGATGTATCGCGCGGTCGCGATTGCGGCGCGCGAGGCGGGTATCAGCCCCGACGATCCCAACGTCGAAGAGCGGCTAGCGTCGATTCTCAAGGGGATTAAGATAAAGTTCGACGGCGAAAAAATATTGCTCAACGGCCGCGACGTGACCGCGATGAAAGATGATCCGGAAATCGGCGAGCTCGCGTCGCGGTTCTCGGCGATTGGCTCGGTGCGCGCGCGGATGCG
Organism: uncultured delta proteobacterium; assembly: GCA_963733715.1. Taxonomy (GTDB): domain Bacteria; phylum Desulfobacterota; class Binatia; order Binatales; family Binataceae; genus Binatus. Next base: position 10,635 of record CAVTEN010000007.1, on the reverse strand, counting down.
CGACTTGCAGCGCGCGGCGGGCGCAGATGGCGGAGTAGTGATGGAAGGACGCGATATAGGTACGGCGATTTTTCCCGACGCCGAGTTCAAGTTCTTTCTCGACGCCGACGTGAAAACGCGCGCGCACCGCAGATATGAAGAGCTCAAGAAAAAAGGCGCGTCGATTACCGAGCATGAAGTGCTCGAGCAGTTAGTTGAGCGCGACCGTCGTGACAGCGGGCGCGAGCTCGCCCCGCTCAAGCGCGCCGACGATGCGATGGTGATAGATTCAACCAATCTTTCGATCGACGCAGTGGTTGCGGCGATGAAAGCGAAGATCAATGATCGAAACAACGCCGGCAAGGACTTGAAACGAGCCTAGCCCGGTTGTAAGGATCGCAGCAGCCCGAAGTCCCGGAATCCCGGAAGGTCCCCCTAAATGGAGAAAGTGTTGCCAGAGCAAATGAGCGGAGGAGAAAATGACTTTGAGTCGTTGATGGAAGAGAGTTTGAAGGCTCCCCGTCCCGGCGACGTGCTGGTTGGAAGAGTGCTTCTAATCACGCGCGACAGCGTCATCATCGACATCAACTACAAGTGCGAAGGGCAGGTCCCCCTCGCCGAATTTCTTGACCACGAGGGGCATCCCACCGTCAAGGAAGGCGACGAGGTTGACGTGTACTTCGAAGGCACCGAGACCGACAACGGTACGGTGATGCTTTCGCACGCAAAGGCCGAGAAGTTCAAAGTCTGGCGCGAACTCGACAAGGCGTTTCAGGCGGAGACTCCGGTCGAAGGCGTGGTGCTTGGCAAAGTCAAAGGCGGGCTCAAAGTCGATATCGGAGTGCCGGCGTTCCTGCCGGGATCGCATGTCGATATTCGTCCGGCGCGCAATCTGGACCGGTACGTGGGACAGCGCGGACGCTTCCAGATCCTGAAGTTCAATCGCGCGCGTGGCAACGTGGTGGTCTCGCGGCGCAGCGTGCTCGAGCGCGAGCGCTCGTCGCTGAAGGAACAGACGCTCAAGGTGCTCGAAGAGGGCGTCATCCTCGAAGGCACCGTCAAGAATATTACCGACTACGGCGCGTTCATCGATCTCGGCGGCATCGACGGCCTGCTGCATATCACGGATATGGCGTGGGGCCGGCTGCAGCATCCGTCGGAAGTGCTGAAGGTCGGCGACAAAGTTAAAGTCGTCGTGCTGAAGTACGACGCCGAGCGCGAGCGCGTATCGCTCGGAATGAAACAGATCATGCCCGACCCGTGGACCAAGGTGGCGGAAGGTTATCCGCCGGGGACGCGAATCAAGGGCAAGGTCGTCAGCGTGACCGACTACGGCGCGTTCGTGGAAATCGAAAAAGGCGTCGAGGGTTTGATCCACGTCTCCGAGATGAGCTGGAGCAAGCGCGCGGTGCATCCGTCGAAGGTCGTGAATCCGGGCGACATGGTCGAGGTGCAGGTGCTCGGGGTCGACGAGGCGAATCGCAGAATCTCGCTCGGGCTCAAGCAGACCGAAGCGAATCCGTGGGAAGAGCTCGGCCTGAAGCATCCGATCGGCAGCCAGGTGAAGGGCAAGGTCAAGTCGATCACCGACTTCGGCGTGTTCGTCGAGATCGAGCCGGGCATCGACGGCCTCGTGCACATTTCGGATTTGTCGTGGACCAAGAAAATTCGGCATCCGAGCGAAGTGGTCAAGAAGGGCGACGAGCTCGAGGCGACCGTCCTCGGAATCGACGTCGAGAACGAGCGCGTCAGCCTGGGCGTCAAGCAGCTCACGGCCGATCCGTGGAATACGGTGGCGGAGCGTTATCCGTTGAACACGCGAATTCACGGCAAGGTCAGCTCGGTGGCGGACTTCGGCGTGTTCGTCGAAATCGAGGAAGGAATCGAAGGCCTGATCCATATCTCGCAGCTCAGCAACGAGCGCGTGGACAAGCCGTCGTCGCTGTACAAGGTCGATGACGAGCTGGACGCGCTGGTGGTGCAACTGGATCCGAAGGAGCGCCGAATTGGGCTGTCGATCAAGGCGGTCAAGCAGCACGAAGAGCGCGAGGAGATGCAGGCCTACCTGAAGCGCGAGCATGAGGCGGCGCGATTCTCGATGGAAGATATCCTGAAGGAAGAGCTCAAGCTCGATCGCGACGACGGCGAGCGGCGCGCGGCGCGCGGCGGCAAAACCAGCTAGACGGGGAGCCCGGTCCGGCATATAGCGCGGCGCGGACCGGCGTCGAGATCGATGACCAAACGGGAAATCATCGAAGAACTACTGGCGCGCCGGCAGAAGTTTACCCATCGCGAGTCAGAGACGATCGTGAACGCGATGTTCGACGCGATGGCCACCTCTCTGACGCGCGGCGAGCGGATCGAAATCCGCGGCTTCGGCAGCTTCGCGGTGAAGAAGCGTCGCGCGCGGCAGGGACGCAATCCCAAGACGGGGCAGCTGGTCAGCGTCGATGCCAAGCAGATTCCATTCTTTCGCGCGGGCAAGGAACTCCGAATCGAAGTAAATGGCGCCGAAGAAGCGGGTCGTTAACCGGCGCGACGACGCGGATGTCCCCGCCGAAGGGCTCCGGCTGTGGGCGCCATGGCGATATGCGTATTTGCGCAGCCTGCTCTCCGATCCCAAGGCGTGCATCTTCTGTTTCGGCAAGCTCTCGGACGCCGAGCGCCGGGAACGCCTGGTCCTGTTCGAGAACCGCGACGTTCTCGTCATGCTCAACAAGTATCCCTACAGCAACGGGCACATCATGGTGGCGCCGCGAAGCCATGTCGCGTCGCTGGAGCTGCTGACCCGGACGGATCGAGCGGTGCTCATCGATGCGGTCGCGGCGTCTATAAAATTGATGCGCGAGAACCTGCATCCGCAGGCGTTCAACGTCGGCGCCAACCTGGGCAGCGCCGCCGGCGCGGGATTCGCGGAGCACATGCATTGGCATATCGTGCCGCGCTGGACCGGCGACAACAATTTCATGTCGGTACTTGCCTCGACGCGCGTGCTGTCACAAAGTTTGGAAGACAGCTATGAGCAACTGCGGCCGATTTTCAAAAACCTCGGCGCTGAATTATCCTAAGAATCGATTAGCTGCGGGATTCGCAATGAATGAAAAACTGCTGAAGATCCGGACGCTGGGCGAACTCAAGAGCGCGGGCTACCAGACGATGCCGGTGCGGATGGAGATGCGCAAAAATTTGCTCGAGCGGCTGCGCAGCAAAGAGCAAATCCTGCCGGGAATCGTGGGCTACGAGGAGACTGTGGTTCCGGAGATCGAGAACGGCGTGCTCGCGGGCCATCATATGATCTTTCTCGGCGAGCGCGGGCAGGCGAAGTCGCGAATCATCAGATCGCTGGTCGGACTGCTGGACGAATACGTGCCGGTGGTCGCGGGATGCGAAATCAGTGACGATCCGTTTGCGCCGATATGCCGCCGATGCGTCAAGCTGAAAGAAGAAAAGGGCGACGCGCTCGAGATTGCATGGATCGGGCGCGACGCGCGATACGCGGAAAAGCTCGCGACCCCGGACGTTTCGGTGGCCGACCTGATCGGCGAAATCGATCCGATCAAGGTGGCCGAGGGACGCTACCTGGCCGACGAGGAAACGATCCATTACGGACTGATCCCGCGCACCAATCGCGGCATCTTCGCGATCAACGAGCTGCCCGATCTGACTGAGAAAGTGCAAGTCGGACTGTTCAACCTGATGGAAGAGAAGGACGTCCAGATTAAGGGCTACAAGATTCGGCTGGCGGTCGACGTGGTGTTCGTCGCGAGCGCGAATCCCGAGGATTACACCTCGCGCGGGCGCATCATCACGCCGCTCAAGGATCGTTTCGACATCCAGATTCGCACGCACTATCCCGAAGACGATCGAGCACGAGATTGTGATCATGGAGCAGGAAGCGGCGCATCCGCCGCGCTCGGGCGTCGATGTGCGGATTCCGCAGTTCATGAAGGACATCCTGGCGCAGATTACGTTCGAGGCGCGCGCGTCGAACGAGATCAATCAATCGTCGGGCGTGTCGGTGCGCGTTACGATCAACAATTTCGAATCCGCGATCTCCAACGCGGAGAAGCGCGCGGTGCGCAACTCGGAGAACGAGATCGTGCCGCGGATTTCGGATTTGCATTCGCTGTATGCGTCGACGGCCGGAAAGATCGAGCTCGAGTACGTCGGCGAGGACAAGAAAGAAGACGACCTGATCGAGCGGCTGATCAATCGCGCGGTGCTGAAAGTATTCGACAAGTATTTGAAGCTCGACGATTTGAAGAAAGTCTCGAGCTACTTCGAGCAGGGCTGGGGCGTCGAGGTTTCGGACAGCGCGCCGTCGTCGGAATATATGGAGCCGCTGCGCGAGGTGACCGGACTGCGCGAAGTGATCACGCTGCTCGGGCCGTTCGAGACGCCGGGCCTGATGGCGGCCGCGAGCGAATTTATTTTCGAGGGCCTGCATCTGCATCAGAAGCTCAACAAGGATCGCCAGGGCGGGCGCTTCGCCTATCACGCATGACTCGCCGCGAAATGGCCGCCGTAGTCACCCGCTACACGCAGTGGGACGGCACCCAGCGGCTCAAGCTCGACGCCGACAAGGTGTTCGAGAAGCTGGCGGAGTACCTGTCGTACACCGACGACGTGCGCCAGGCGATGGACTGGATGATGCGGCAGGGGATGGACTTCGACGGCGTCAAGGTGATGGGGCTCGAGGAGTTCATCGAGCAGCTGCGCCAGGAGATGCGCCAGCGCTATCGCGACTTCAACCTGAAGAACGCGCTCTCGGAGATGGAGCAGAAGCTCGAGGACATTTTGAATCGCGAGCGCGCGACGCTGGAATCGCTCAAGGGGCAGAAGCCGGGCATCGAGGAAAAGCAGCGCGAGTTGTCGCGGATGCCGCGGCGGCTGTCCGAGGCGATGCGCAAGCTCGAGAGCCACGAGTTCGAGGACGCGCAGGCGAAGGAAGACTTCGACGAGCTGCTCGAGGAATACGAAAATATTCGCGACCTCGAAAATTTTCGCGATCGCAATCAGCACATGTTCCACGGTCCGAAGAGCCTCGGCTACGAGGACGCGCTCGAGTTGATGCGCGAGATGGAGCGGATGCGCCAGCTCGAGCAGGACCTGATGTCGGGCAACTTCGACACCATCTCGATGGAAGACCTGCAGCAGATCCTGGGGCAGCAGGCGAGCAAGGATTTTCAGAATCTCAAGCAGGTGATGGTGCTGCTGACGCAGTCGGGCTACATGGTGCCGAAGGGCGACCATTTTCAGCTCTCGCCCAAGGGCGTGCGTCGAATCGGGCAACTGGCGCTGCGCGACATCTACCAGAACCTGCTGAAGGATCGATCGGGCGGGCATGTGACCGACCATCGCGGCGTCACCGAGATGCGTCCCGAGCAGACCAAGCCGTACGCGTTCGGCGATCCGCTGAATCTGAACCTGGTCGCGACGCTGAAGCATGCGCTGGCGCGCAAGGCCGGCGTTCCGCTCGAGCTGCGGCCGGAAGATTTCGAGATTTACGAAAACGATTACGCCAGCTCGTCGTCGACGGTGCTGTGCCTCGACATGTCGTGGTCGATGAGCTGGGAAGGGCGATTTGCGGCGGCGAAGAAAGTCGCGATGGCGATGGAGACGCTGATTCGCTCGAAGTTCCCGCGCGACTATTTTTCGATCGTCGGATTTTATACGCGCGCGGTCGAATTGAAGCTCAAGGATCTGCCCGAAGCGTCGTGGAACATGGGCGATCCGTTCACCAATCTGCAGGACGGCTTGCGGCTCGCGTCTGATTTGCTGGGACGGCATCCGTCGCGCAATCAGCACATCATCGTGATCACCGACGGGCAGCCGACCGCGTACTTCCTGAACAAGCGGCTGTACTGCGAATGGCCGCTGTCGTTCGGCGGCATCAGCATGCGCGCGGCGCAGGAGACGCTGAAGGAAGTCGAGCGCATCACGCGCAAGGGAATCACGATCAACACCTTCATGCTCGACGACTCGCCGAGTCTGCGCGCGTTCGTCGACAAGATGACGCAGATCAATCGCGGCCGCGCGCTGTTCACCCGCCCCGACCATCTCGGCGAATACATGCTGGTCGACTATCTATCCAAAAAGCGCAAGCGTGTCTGAAGGTCGGTAAGTGACTGCGGTTGTTAAGGCGTTCGAGATTCTCGCTCTTCGCCTAAGCCTCCTTTGAAGTGGGCGGGTGGCAAACGATAGCTCGTGCCTCTTCTCTGCCGTCTCTGGATTCTCATCGAGCTCGTCGATTGGTTGAACCGCTGTGCGGTGGCCTTGCCGTTTCACTAGGGCTTTTACCCGATCGAGCTCTTATAGGCGATATCAACCCGCATTCGATAAACTTCTATCGCTGGCTCAAGAAAGGCCTTTGCATCACGCTATGCTCGTGACTCCTATCCAAAACGCAAGCGTCTCTGAACCAGGCTCAGTGGCAGCGGTTGCGGAGTCGTTAAAGTCTCGCTCTGCCCCCAAGCCCCCTTTGAAGTGGGCGGGTGGCAAGCGATGGCTTGTGCCATACCTGGCTCGACTCTGGGATCCTCATCAGACATCGTCGCCTGGTTGAGCCGCTATGCGGAGGGCTTGGCAGTCTCTTTGGGCTTGGTCCCCGATCGAGCTCTTATAAGTGACATCAATCCACATTCAATTAACTTTTATCGCTGGCTCAAGCGCGGTCTAAGTATCGGTTTCAAGATGCAGAACGAGGAGACTTATTTCTACGAACAACGGACGCTGTTCAATCAACTCATTCGAGAGGGTAAGGCGGACGGCGAGCAGGCGGCAAGTCTTTTCTATTATCTTAATCGCACCTGCTATAACGGCCTATGCAGGTTCAATAGCAAGGGTGAGTTCAACGTTCCATTCGGGCGTTATAAGAAACTCATCTACAAAACAGATTTCACGGAATACGTCTCCGGCCTTCGCGCAGTGGGAGTTTATGTGCGTGGACTTCGAAAAGCTGCCACTCGAAGCCGAGCGATTTCATCTATGCGGATCCGCCTTATGACGTACAGTTTACGCAATACTCGAAGGAAGCCTTTGGCTGGGACGAACAGGTAAGATTGGCCGAAATGTTGGCGCAGCATCCCGGTCCTGTCGTCCTATCGAATCAAGCTACGGACCGAATACGAGAGCTATACAGAAAGCTCGGATATGACAGTCACCATCCTTACCGCTCCCCGACTGATTAACTGCACGGGGGATAGGACCCCCGCTCAGGAAGTCCTGGCAACCAGAAATTTGTAGATAGGAGTCCTAGCGGCCGGCGGCCTGGCGCGTCTCGATCGTTGCGGGCATCGTCCAACTCCCGCCGATTTGACGTAGTACGATCCTGATCCTGCTGATCGCCGGCTGCCTTGATCAGTCGCTGCAGCGGCTCTTCCATCGGCTCCTTCGACAGCTTGAACGTGCCCCAGTGAATCGGCACCAGGTAATGCGCGCGCGTCGACTGGAACATCGCCCAGACCTGTTCGGGATTGGCGTGATTGTAGATCCAGGGGTCGTAAGCGCCTATCGAGAACACCGCCACGTCGGGCGGCGTCGATGCGAGGCTCGCGAACAGATCGGTGTCGGCGCTGTCGCATGCGAGCAGCATCCGGCGGCCGTCTTTTTCGAGCACATAACTGTTGAAGCCGTAGTCTTCGCCGAACGGCGGCCATCGCCGGCCCCAGTGCCGCGCGCCCATCGCGCGGATCGTGAGTCCTTTGACGACAGTCGATCTCGCCCCACTTGAGTTCGCGCACGTCCTTGAAGCCCAGCGGCGCGATGATCTTCGAACACTTGTCGCACGCGACCACGACCGCGCTCTTCGGCAGAGCCTTCAGCGAAGGAATGTCGAGATGGTCCATGTGCGCGTGCGTGATCAGAATGATGTCGAGTTGCTGCAATTGCGCGGGAGCCAGCGGCGGATCGACGACTCGCTTCGGCCCGATTGTGAGGATCGAGTCGAACGACATGCCGACGCGCGAGAACAGGCTCGGGTCGGAGAGCACGCGCGTACCGAAGAAATTCATCAGCACGGTGGCGTGGCCGAGATTTGCGATCGTGAGCGAGTTGTCGGGCCACGAGGCGGGCTCGAGTTGCGGATGCGAATGATCGGTCGCGGCGTTCATGTTCTGAGAGTACGACCTCGCGGCAAACAGTGCCAGCGAAAAAATTGCGACGATGGCGATTAGTCGCGGCAGGATTCGCATTAGCCCGCCAGATGCGACGGAGTCGAACTCACTTCTCCTTCGCCGGCTTGAAGCAGGGGAGTTCCTTGACCAGCACGTAAGCTGTAGGAGCGTTCGCGCCACTTGAAGGTTCCGATGCCGGCGCCGAACGCCCCAGTCATCGAGTCAAACTGCTCGCTGTCGGACACGTTGACGACGTCGGCCGGAGCGTAGGCGAGATATTCCGGCTTGTCGGGCTTGAGCATCTTCATAGAGCGGCGGATTGAAAAGCAGGTTGGTGATGCCGGGCTTCGGCTGCCAGGCGTTCTTCGGCGAGTCCTCGCTCGGCTGCGCGCCACGATCCAAATCGGGTCGCCGCTGGTCTCGGCGATTTTCCACTGGCGTGACTCGATCACGCCGTCCTTGTTCTTGCGGACTTCCTCGACGCCGATTGGAGCGCGCAACAGCTGATCGCATTTGTCGGCGTTTCTTCCGCGGAAGCTCCGTGCCGCTGCCTTCTTTCATCGCGACCTGCGAGCCGATGAGCTGCGCGCTGCCGGCGGCCACCATCGGGGCAACGGTGGTGACCATGCCCACGGCCCCGGCGCGCACATCCCGAGCACACTCCCGCGAGCACGATTACGATCGCGGCAGGACACTATTCTGCGCACAATAAAATTTTTCACTTAGGCTTACGTGCAGTGACCATCGAAGACGTGAACGGAGGGCTTGGCAGCGCCTCGTGTCTGATGTCGACGAAGCCGGCGTCGCTGAGCCATCGGGAGACTTCGTCAAATGAATAATCGCGCCCGCGCGTGGTCAGAAGCAAGTAGAGCGCGAAGATCGCGCCCGGCCGTCGGCTCGGTGAGGTCGGCGTTCATGATGTGATCCTTGACGATCATCATGCCGCCCGGTTCAAGCGCGCGAAAGCATTTGCGGAACAGTTGAGCGTTGTCGGTTTCATCTTCGTTGTGAATTATATTCGACATGAACAGGGCTCCGCATGGGCCCGGGATCTCATCGTACAGGTAATCGACGCGGACCAGATCGATGCGCGCCAACGCCGCGGGCTCGCGCTCGGCGAGAATCTTGCGCGCAACTTCGAGAGTGGCGGGCAGATCGTAAATCGCGGCGCGCAGATGGGGCCATCGGCGGAGCAGCGCGACGGTGTACGTCCCCGGACCGCCGCCGATGTCGGCGACCTTCGAGACCTTGCTCAGGTCGAGCCGGTTGGCGACGTAAGCCGGATCGCCGCGGGCGCGAGTGAGGCTGTCCATCGCGCGGATGAATCGTTCGGTCTCTTCGGGACGGCTCTGAAACATATCGGTCGCGCGCGCGGGAAGACCGGTCCGAATGGTCTGCTCGAGATTCGTCCAGGTTTGAAAGATCGCTTCGTCGAACAGAATCAAGCCGCCAAGATATTCGGCGGACGAGCGCAGCAGGTAGCGCCGCGACGCTTCGGTGAGCGAGTAGCGGTCGGCGCGCTTGTCGAGCAATTCGAGCGCGACCATCGCGTTGGCTATCAGAGCCGTCGCGCGGCGATTGGCCGAAATGGCGGCGGCGAGAGCGGCGTCGTCGAGCGGCGAGCGCTCGAGCATGTCGAAAATTCCCAGCTTGAGTGCGGTCTGGATTGCGCGCGCTTCGGCGTGACCTGAGGCCAGCGCGGAAAGTTCGGCGAAGTCCATCGCGGCGCCCGTCAGTGCACGAAATCTTGCGTTACATAAGTGCGGCCGTCGGCGGACTGCGCGATTCCGACGCCGGTCTCGGTGAACTTGCCGGAGACGATGTTGGCGAGATGCTCGGGACTCTTCAGCCATCCGTTCATCGCGCGTCGCGGCAGGTCGGCCGAATCAGCGTTGTCGTCCATGTAAATATTCTCGCCGATGCGTGGTATCCGATGCCGACGCCGCTGATTCTGTCGGCGGGAGCGACCCCGTCGGGACTGTTGTGCGCGAGATAGTGGCGCATCGCCATGTCGTAGCTGTGGCCGCGCGCGATTACTGCCAGCCGCGGCGAGAATTTCAGCGGCCGCAATCCGCCGCGAACGCGCTGCTGATTCACCAGGCCGAGGATCTCGGTTTCCTGGTCGGTCAGACCGGATACTTTTTCGGGCGAAGGCGGCGCCGTGTACATCATGTAGAACCGCGCGATTATTGCGGCGAGCAGCGAGAGCACCAGCAGGCCGATTCCAGCCTTGATCGCACGGCGCCGGCGTACCACTGTGGGAGTCGGCATCCTGATGACTTTCGCGGGGCCGTTGCGAGTTCGGCGCGGGCGGCGACGCGTTGCTGGTCTTGCACTCATATTCCGCTCACGAAGGAACCCGGCCGCGGCGGCGCGTTGTTACCCATGGCATTCATAGTTGAACTCGAAACCTGAACCACTGGCGTCTGCTCACGCCTCTCCCTTTTTCGATCGCGACGCGATTGCCGTCGGGCGGCGCCGCGCGCCATTTTCCAGCTATCGCGCCATCTGCTGGATGTCAACGCGAAAGATTCTTGCGTTA
>CAVTEN010000006.1:0-17673 GCA_963733715.1 uncultured delta proteobacterium | reverse complement strand
CGAGGTAACCGATGCCGAGCTCCAGGAATTGTCCCGCGCCTCTCTGCTCGGAAGTTTGACCTGCGAGGACGACCTGCTGTTTCTACTGCGGCAGATTCGCGCAGCCATGAACCCCTGGTGCCGGCGTCCATCCCACTCGTGTCAATTCATATTCCCAGCGGGCAAGTCGATGGGCCGACCCCTGACTTTGGCAAGATCGCCGAAACTATTCGCAGCGCGGCGCTGGCGAAACTGGACGAACTGGATTTAAGGGCTGCCAGGCGGCGCCGCTCTGCCATCGGGCGCCTCGAGTTGGCCTTTGGGCTCCTTACGATGACGCTGAGCCGGATGCAATCTCACGTCGCGCAGGTATCGCGCAGAGTAACCCGCCGCCCGATTATTTCGCGGCCCGTGTGAAGTGCTTCGCGAGCATCTCGAAGTACGACACGTCGATTAGATCGGAGGGCGTCACATTCAGCGCCGCGAGGATTTCGTTCACTGCACTGCGACTCCGCTCCGGATCGTCGCCCTCTGCAATCACCGCCTCGATCTCGCCGTAGTCTCCCAGCCGCGCGACCTTGTCGAGATGCAGCCGCACGTTGTCGCGCATCATCAGAGTTCGGACTTTTTCAACGACCGCAATCGGGCCGAGCGCGGTGGCCAGAATTCGTAGCGTCCGCGGCGGATCGGCCACCTTCACAATCTCGTAGTTGCTCAACATCAGCGGGCCGCTCTCGTCGCGATGGTAGTAGATGAGCACCGCGGTGCCGTTTTCCTCGCGCAGCTTCAGCTTGCCATTCGCGACGCGGAAAAAGGTGTCGCGCTGATGGAGTATCGCGCGCTGCGTATATCCGAGCGCCGTCGCGCGCGCTTCAGCCTCGGCGTGATCCGTGAGAGCGAACTTTGCTTCCAGGTTCTTCATTGATCGCGACCTCGCCGGCATGAAAAACTTGACAGTTCGGGAAGCGCGCGCATAGGCTTCCACGACTTCGCATCGGCATCCAATTGAGTAAGTCTCACGACACGAATCCCGACGACACCAAGCTGATCGAGGCAGGCTTCGATCCGGCAGCCGCGCCGGCAGATGCGATAGCGAAACTTCGCGATCTAAGGGGCAAGCCCGGAGTCACGGACCTCGCAATCGCGCGCGCGCTCGGAATGATCGCGGACCCCGCCGCGGCCGCGATGCTCGCCGAAATGGAAGCTGGCGCCTCTGGCGCGATGCGCCGCGAAGTCCGTCGCGCGCTGTACAAGCTCAAGCAACACGGCATCGACGCGCCTCCCCCTGCAGCGGCCATCACCACGCACGACAGCGCCACTGAAAAAACTGAAAAAACTGACATCAACGCGATGCTTTCACCGATCGACGGCGAAGGCGCGCGCATCGTCTGGATCGTCAAGCCGCGCGTGCAGGGCGGCGTGCTGCGGATGTGGGCGCTGATCTCCGAGCAGGAAGGCCTCGTCGGCGCGCAGAACACGCGGCTGTCGCGGCGCGAACTGAATTCCGAACGCGACGAGCTCGAGCGTCGCGCGCAGGTCAAGTTGGTCGACGCCGATTGGCGGGTCGCCGACTTCATCGCATGCGAGGCATGGCGCAATACGCCGGAGTCGCGCCGCGGCCAGGTCGGAAACTTCCTCGCGCTGCGCTCCGAGTTGATCGCGTCGCCGCCGCCGACCGATCTGGTTCATCCCATTTATGCCGAGCTTGCCACCGAAGCCGCCGCCGAACCGTCAGTCGAGCTGCTCAAGGAACCCGAACTGCTCGAATGGCGATTGCCCGACGCGCTGCTCAAGCCCTACGTCGACGAAATAAATCAGGCCGGCGAAAGCGTGATCGTCTTGAGCCCAGTCCACAAGCAGGAGCGCGTGAATGCGGTAATCGATCGCGCAACTTCCGACCTCCTGACTGGCGCCAACGGCAAGCGGATCCAGCGGCGTTTCGAGGATATCGCGTATTACCTCGCGCGAGTCGGACGTCGCCCGCAAGCCGGATGGGCCGCCGCAGCGGCGGCGCGCCTCCGCGACGGAATCGACCTGACCAAGGCCCTCTTCTTCCAAGCCTTCATCCGCACCCAACTCGGCACGGTAGCCGCGGAAGAGCAGCAGAAAGCCCAAGAGGAACCGCGCCTGATCATGACCCCAGCCGAAGCAATGCGCGCCCGCGAAGCAAGAACTCGCCGCCGCTAACGAGCGCCCTTTCGTACCCCTGATGGAAGAAAGCCGAACAGCACCCTTGGACCCACGCCATCGAGCCACCGCCCCTGAGAGCAAAGTAGCGCGCCGCGCGCAACTTTGCGCTTCCACTTCTCACTGGGTGCAGGGGTCACCCCTGCCGCCCGCCGCGCAGGCGATTATTCTTTCACACGAGGATAACTATCGATGATCGATCAGCAGCCGCTGCGCGGGGTTCGCGTACTCGACCTGACGCGGGTTTTGGCCGGGCCGTTTTGCACGATGAACCTGGCGGACCTTGGCGCCGAGGTGATCAAAATCGAGGTGCCGGGGCGTGGCGACGATTCGCGCAGTTTTGCCCCGATGATGCCGTCGGGCGACTCGGGCTACTTCTACAGCGTCAATCGCGGCAAACGCAGCATCACGCTCGACTTGCGCATCGAGGAAGGCGCGGCGGTCTTTCTCGAGCTGGCGGCGAAATCGGATGTCGTGGTCGAGAATTTCTCTCCGGGCACGATGGATCGTTTCAAGGTCGGCTACGCGCAACTCAAAGCAGCCAATCCGAAGATTATTTTGTGCTCGATTTCCGGATTCGGGCAGACCGGGCCAAGGACTTCCGCGCCCGCTTACGACATCGTGGCGCAGGCCCTTGGCGGCACGATGAGTATCACCGGCAATCCGGGCGGCGAGCCGGTGCGATGCGGCGTGTCGGTCGGCGATTTGTCGGCGGCGCTCTACGGCGTGATTGCGATCATGTCGGCGCTGCGAGTCCGCGACCGCGACGGCGTCGGCAATCACGTCGATATCGCGATGCTCGATTGCCAGGTCGCGATGCTCGAGGACGCGCTCGCGCGCTACTCGGTCTCGGGCAGGATTCCCGGCCGGATCGGCACGCGGCATCCGTCGATCACGCCGTTTCAGCAATTTCGCGCCGCAGACGATTACTTCGTGATGGGCGCGGGCAACGAGGCTATCTGGCTCCGCTTCTGCGACGCGATCTCCGCGCCTGAGCTGAAGGACGACCCGCGATTTCTGACCAATGCCAATCGCACCGCGAACCATCCGGAGCTCGAGGCGATCCTCGCGCATATCTTCGCGACGCAGCCGCGCGATCATTGGCTGCGCTTGCTCGGCGACGCGTCGGTGCCGTGCGCGCCGATTGCCAACGTCGAGGAAGTAACCCGCGACCCTCATCTGGCGGCGCGCAACATGATCCTGCACGCGGATCATCCGGAGTTTGACGGGCTGATCGTGCCGGGCTCGCCGCTCAAGAGCGCCGGTGATACTGATCTTCCCTCGACCCGATCGCCGCGGCTGGGCGAGAGCACCGACGAGGTGCTGACGAGCGTTCTCGGCTACGATAATTTGCGGCTATCGGAACTGCGCAAGCGGAGTATCATATAGGGCCAAGGATTTTCGGCCGCGCGCAATCATCGCGCGACGCCGCTGAAGGAGAACACGGTGCGCGAAGTTGTTATCGTCGATGGAGTCAGGGTTCCGATTGGCAAGGCCGGCAAGGACAAGGGCTACTACAAGGACATCCGCGCCGACGATTTGGGCGCGATGTGTATCCGCCGCTTGCTCGAGAAAAATCCGAAGCTTGACCCCAAAGAAATCGAGGACGTGGTCTGGGGATGCGCGAATCAGACCGGCGAGCAGGGCCTGAACGTCGGCCGGATGATCGGACTGCTGGCGGGGCTGCCGGTGGAAGTCGCGGGCACGACGATCGATCGTCAGTGCGGATCGAGCCTGCAGGCGGTGAACTTCGCGGCGCAGGAAATAATGACGGGCGCGGGCGAAGTCGCGATTGCGGGAGGCGTCGAGCACATGACTCACGTCGCGATGGGCTCGGGAATCCTGCCCAATCCCAAACTGCTGGAGATGTTCCCGCGCGACATGTTCTTCATGGGAATGACGGCTGAGCGGCTGGCCGATATGTACAAGATCACGCGCGAGCAATCGGACGCGTTCTCGCTGCGATCGAACATGCGCGCAGTGGCGGCCCGTGAGCGCTTCAAAGAGGAAATCGTGCCGGTCAAACTGCCCGATGGACAGGTCGTCGACGTTGACCAGGGTCCACGCGCGGAAACGACGATGGAAAAGCTCGCCGGGCTGAAGCCTTCATTCAAGCCCGACGGCCAGGTGACCGCAGGCAACTCCTCCCAGTTGAGCGACGGAGCGGCCGCGGTGTTGCTGATGAGCGCGGAGCGCGCGAGTTCTCTCGGCCTGAAACCGTTCGCAAAGATTCGCGCGACCGCCGTGGCCGGAGTGCGTCCGGAAATCATGGGATGGGGTCCTGTTCCCTCGACGCATAAGGCGCTGGCGCGCGCAGGACTGAAAATCGGCGACATCGACCTGTTCGAGATCAACGAGGCTTTCGGCGCGCAGGTCCTCGCTTGCAACACCGATCTGAAAATTGACGAAGAGCGGCTCAACGTGAACGGCGGTGCGATCGCACTCGGGCATCCGCTCGGATGCTCCGGCGCGCGGCTGGTCGTGACGCTGACGCATGAGATGCGCCGGCGCGGAGCCGCGCTCGGCGTCGCGACGATGTGTATCGGGATAGGCCAGGGAATCGCGACCGTCATCGAGCAGGTATGACTGTCAGGCAACTAGCACTGCGCACGCTCGCCGTAGTAATCGCGCTGGTACTGATCGCTGGTACCTTCTTCAACTTCTGGAAGCGCGACGAGCCCAAGCCGCTTTTCCGTCTCGACACGCCACAACCAACCGCCTCGCGTTCGCGGGTCGAAGACGGCCTGGAATTCAGCGCACCCGGCCTCGACGGCAAGAATATCGACCTGAGCAGTTACCGCGGCCATCCGGTGATCGTCGATTTCTGGGCGACGTGGTGCGGGCCGTGCCGCAAGCAGATTCCCGAGCTGGTCGCGCTCTACAAGAAGTACAACAAGTCGCGCGGCCTCGTGATAATAGGAGTCTCGTGCGACCTGATCCAGGGCGACGGGAGAAAGGCAGTCGCGCCGTTCGTCGAGGAATTCCAGATCAACTATCCGATCGCGCTGGCCGACGAGCGGCTGGTCGACAGCATGGGCGTCGAGGCGATTCCGACGACGCTGTTCGTCGGCCCTGACGGCAAGCTGGTATCGCGAATAGTAGGCGCAGGCCATGCTGGCGAGATAACCAACAGCGCAAGGCAATTGCTCGATGGCGTCAAGGGTCCGGTCTCGCCGAGCAAGCCCGACGACATCAACGGCCACGTCATCGACATTTCGGTTGTCAAATAACTCTTTCTGGTCGACTACTTCGCGACGTTGCTTTCGACGTACTCCCAATTCGTCGGCTCAGAGAATATTTCGCCGCTGCCCTTTGTGAAGGCCCCCGCTGCGTAGGTGTCGCCCTGAAGCTGGGCCATCATCCATGCGGTCGGATATCCAAGGTACCCGTAGACACCGTTTCTGCACATGAATTGCGCCAGCATTGGAGCCCGGTCTGTGGCGCAATCCGGCTGGCCTATGAGATCAAGGTGATCGGGCCCAATCAATGTTCCCTTGATTTTTGCGATCCTGCTCGGCGTCGCGTCGTAGTAAGCCTGGATCGATTGTTCGCCGGACTCCCATGAGTACTGGGTCGGCGGCGATATCCCGTCCTTGGAACCATCGATGAAGAATATGGATCCGGCGGTCAGGTTTTTGGTGTCGGTACAGTTGGCCTTGCTGCTGCAAAAGAATTGCCTTGGCAGTTCGATCGCGATGACGGTCTTGATTAAGCCGCCCGATTTGATCATCGCGTTGATCGCGCCGACCGCACCCTGCGAATGACCCAGAGTGCCGATCTCTTTAACGTCGAGCTTGTGGAAGAAGATGCTCGACGGGTTGCTGTTCTCGCCGATCATGTATTTCGTGGCGTCCACAATTGTCTGTCCCACGCCTGTGTTCTCGTCTTCGGTGGCGACGATCACGAAACCCCACGAAGCGAGATGCTTCAGAAAGTAGTCATATTGACCCGGATGTGCCTTGGTCCCGTTGCCCCACGTCAGAATCGGATGCTTGAATCCGTTGCCTCCCAAATTCGTGGGATAAAACAGGTCGAACTTGTTTCCTTTCGAATCGCAACACGCGCCCCCGAGACGTTCAGTCACCGCCCAACTACCTTCGCCGTAGTATTTCAGCTCAATCGGCCTGGTCGGATAGTTGAGCGGATGAGAGCGAGTACTCGTGCCGCATCCGAGCATCACCGAAAGCATCAGGAGCATTCGAACCGGCTTTCTCAAAATTGTTCTTTTCAATCACCTGCCTAACTGCCTGTTCCTGCCAGGCTCACATTGTGCGGGCTGGTCGGGTCCTGCGGGACAGTCACGGCCAGTGTCGCGCTCTCGCCGGCTGTCGTGGTGGGCTTGAACTTCACGCCGATCGTGCAAGACGAATTGCCCACCAGCGTCGGGCCGCAAGTGCCGCCCGTGATCGTAAAGTCTGCCGCGTTAGCGCCGTTGACGGCGCTGCCGATCGAGATCGTGAACGGCGACTTGTTGGTGACCGTGGTCTTGAGCGTCTTCGACGATGACCTCGACACTGTGCCGTAGGCCAGTGCTAATGGCGCGACCGTTTCTGGAATCGTCGGCCCGGTGCTGAGCGCGACCGTATAAGGACTCAGCGGATCGGGACTGTCCAGGATCGACAGTGTGCCCGATTCTGTTCCCAGGACGCTCGGCGTAAAGCTCACAGTAATCGAGCAGGCCTTGCCGGCGCCCAGAGTCGTCGTGCAGGTACCTCCGGTTCTCGAAAAGTCGGCGGCGTTTATCCCGCTGAAGCTTTCGCTCAGCGTCACGGTCCGGGTCTGATGATTGATCACGTTGAAGGACTTCACTCCCTTGCTGCCGAACTTCACACTCCCGAACATCAGGTTGCTGCTGGTGGTCGTCAGACCCGCGATGCCAGTTCCGGTGAGCGACACGTGCTGCGGGCTGGTCGCAGTGTTGTCCGTGAGCGTCAACGATGCGTTATTCGCGCCGATCGCGTTGGGCGTGAATGCCACTCCCATAGTGCAGTTTGTCCTCGGCGCGACCGTAATGGGTATTACACCGCAAGTCCCTGTTCCGCTTAGGGCATATTCGGAGTCCGATGGTGTCGCGCTCGAGATCACAAGCGAATGCGTCGCCCCTGTGTTCGCGACCGTCACAGTTTTCGTAAACGTCTGGCCGACCGCAGTATTGAGGAACGCGAGCGAAGCAGTAACAGATACTGTGGTTGTCGGCGTCGCCGTTGCGGTCGGCGTTGAAGTCGCAGTGGCCGTCTGAGTCGCGGTCGGTGTCGAGGTCGCAGTCTGCGTTGCAGTGGCCGTCGCGGTGGATCTTGATGTCCCAGTCTGAGTTGGGGTGGCCGTGGCGGTCGCGGTCGCGGTATGAGTCGCGGTCGACGTTGCGGTCGGCGTTGCAGTCGCAGTCAGCGTCATGGTTGGCGTCGCCGTGGCAGTCACAGTCGCTGTTGCGGTCGGAGTGACCGTCGCGGTTGCTGTTGCCGTCGCAGTACGAGTCGCGGTGGCTGTTGATGTTGGCGCCGCTGTCTGCGTAGCCGTCGCGGTCGGCGTTCGTGTCGGTGTATGCGTCGGCGTAGCTGTCGCGGTCGCTGTCGGGGTCGCAGTGCCCGGCCGCATTACGATGCAATTGTTGGCGATATTCGAAAACTCCTTTTGGACGGTGTAGGTCTGACCGTCCCCGCCGACGATGCTTCCCTGCTGCGCGTTGCAGATATCGCCGATCTCGCCGTTGTTGTTGTCGTACCAGGCAAGCGGCGGCGCCAGAACGGTCGCCAGTCCGACTTCGCCGTCAGTGATTGTCTCGACCATCTCGTGCGAGGCGACCGAGGTATAGTTCCCGAAGACGGTGCCGCTGCCGCATCCGGTGTCGCATCCTGAGCCCGCCTGCATGTCGGGATGAACGCCGTAATAGAATTCGGAATTGCCGGAGACGATCGTGCCGTGGTAGGCGCAGAATCCACCCGAAACGCAGGAACCCGTTCCACCTTGCGTGATCGACATTCCGTGCGGGAAGAAGACCGCGTAGTAGGTGTTGTTGTTGCCGGCCGCGTCCGTCGTGGGCGCCGGTAAGTGGCCGGCTGAGATCTGGTTGATCAGTTCGGTCTGGATGGCGGTGTCGTCGATCGGGTTGGAGGTGTCGGAAGGCGTGATCGCGACCTGTGCCACGAAAGAGCCGCGGCCGATGATCTGATTCGTCCCCTGGCCGCCGCCAGAGTCGATGATGTCGGTATCGTACTCGGTCAGCCAATCCACGTAGGCGCTGTTCAGGGCCTGTTGGTAAAAGGTCGCCATACTGGGCGTGGTGGTGTTGCGGACCTGTGCCAGGAATTGGCCATTGCTTCCGCCAGCGGCGCCAGGCCCCCACAGCACCTGGATTACTCGCATGTTGGAGACCACCCGGCCGCCATAGTAAGTGAGATGAGCGCCAACCGGCGCAGCCGCTCTGGCGGGACCCAGCTTCCGAACGGGCAGCGCGTTAGGACCTCCGATAAGAAGCGGATTGTTATGCGCGCCCCACGCCACGGAGGAGAACATGAGCATCGCGATCAGGGCCCCTGCCCTGCGCCAGGCCGACATCAACCCTGCTCTCGCAAAGAGGCTGCTATCTTCATCCTTTCCCCACCCAGGACTTCAGTTTTTATCTAGAAACACCTTGTAACTATTCGATTGCTGTTGCCGTGTATAGATGGCGCTACTGCCATGTGGATTCGCGGGTCGGTTGCGGGTTAAGATGCCGGATCAATGATGGACCCGAAGGAAATCGAGACGATGATTGCGCGCGGGATTCCTGACGCGCAGGTCGAGGTGCGCGACTACACGGGCGGCGGAGACCATTTCGAGGCGCTGGTGGTCAGCTCGAGTTTCGAGGGCAAGGGTCTAATCGAACGGCATCAACTGGTGTATAAAGCGCTGGGCGACGCGATGCGCGTGCAGGTGCATGCGCTCACGCTCAAGACGTTAACCCCTGCGCAATATCAGAACCGCAGATAGAGGAAAGAACATGGCGGGCATAATCGAAAAGATCGAAGCGGCAGTCAAAGAAAACAAGATCATGATCTTCATGAAGGGCAATCGCAGCTTTCCGCAGTGCGGATTCTCGGCCGCCACGGTTGCGATTTTCGACGAAATCGGCGAGCCGTACGCGACCGCCGACGTGTTGAGTGATCCGGAGCTGCGCGACGCTATCAAGCAGTACAGCAACTGGCCGACGATTCCACAGGTTTATATCGACGGCAAGTTCGTCGGCGGCTGCGATATCATTCGCGAGCTGCACGAGACCGGTGAGCTCGAGCCGATGGTGAAGGCCGCCGTCGGCGCCGCAGCGCAGCAGTAGGACTTTTTTCCGCAGTCGGCCTCGGCGCAGCGGAAGAGCGTTTTTTTCGCGATTGTTCCCCTTCCCTCGAGGGCCCGAAAACAGGGGTTAGGTTGCCGGGAGCTATCGAACCGCGCGCTTGGGCTCGCGTCCTAGTTCAATCGCCGCGCCTGCGGGTTTCCAGCCAGACAGATCCCTGCCGGTGATCAGTTCGAGCTCCTCGGTCTCGGGGAGTAATATCGCGCGAATCTCCTCAGCGGATTCATCGGTAAGCGGCGGAAAATCCTCGACGAACGGCCGCCGCATGATCTTCCAAAGCGGCGTCCGCAGAATAAGTTGGATCAATGGTTTTGCACCGCGGCTGGAAATCCAGTGAAGCGTCGCCACCGCGCGCTTGGCGATCGCGTTTGAGCGCGGCGCCGCAGGGGCAGCATAGACTTTCTCGCGGCCGACTCTGGATCGGTTCAAGTCGATGCGGCGTGCTCCGATAAAATCACAGACCGTGTCCAGATAGCTTTGGGGATTGGAACTAAGATCTTCATAGAACAGTACCAGCACCCGCGTCTTTCCAAATGTCGCCTGCCATCGCTTGAGCTGCGTTGCGTAGCCGCACAAATCCGCAGCTTCATAGACCCGGGAGCGCCAATATTCGTCGAACGTGTCGTTCACATGACTGCGCTCCAGTCGGAACAGCCGGTACTGCGAATACAGTCTCGCCGCCGGCTCGCGAAAAGTGACAATTATTTTGCAGTCTGGAATGTGATGCTTGATTCGTTTCCGCGCCAGCGCGTTCGAGAAGCACGTGGGCGCCATCTCGCCTCCGGGAACTTCCGCCGGGTAGTCTCCGAACAGATTGCAGTACCACTCGGCTCCGCGATCGTAATGAGCGTCGAAAAATCGGGTTTCCTTTCGGCTCGGCAAGCCGATGTGGCCCAACAACACCTCGTGCAACCAGGTAGTGCCGGTTCGCGGCGGCCCCACATGAACGAAACTGGGTAGTCGCAATACTTTTCCGTCAGCCACTTTTGCTCAGGTATAGCCTCCCGCGGCGCTTGATTTCGCGGAGAATCAAACTACCGTAGGTGCAACAGGAGAGTACACGCATGCTTACCGAACAGGAACGCGCTTTTCTCGACGCTCTGGCCAAGGCTCCGATCCCTACCGACGTGATGGGGCTGCGCCAGGCTATGGATACGTTCGCGCCGATGATGAACTCGAATCCTCCCGAGATTGGTGCGTTTCACGAGGCAGTCGAGATTCGTCCCGGTCTCACCGCTGACGTCGCGGTGCCGAAGGGAAACGGGCCTCATCCTGTCGTCGTCTATCTGCACGGCGGCGGATGGATCGGAGGCAGCCCGAAGACGCATCGCAAGCTCGGGATGCAATTCGCCGAAGCTGGTTACCTGACAATCAACGTTGATTACCGTCTCGCGCCCGAGCATCCGTTTCCCGCGGGACTCGAAGATTGCGTGTATGCGGTGAAGTGGGCGGGCGAAAACGCCAAGCGATGGAACGGCGATGCGTCGCGGCTCGCAGTCGGCGGCGATTCTGCCGGCGGCAATCTTACCGCGGCGACGCTTACGTCGCTGGCGGCGGAGAAATATGCAGGTCCAGCGAAGCCGAAGGCTGCGCTGTTGATATATGGATTGTTCGATTTTCCCGCGCAGATGAAACGCGACGCCAACGACACGTTCGATGGAATGATCAAGGCGTACGCGGGCGCGGGCTATCCCTGCGATACTCGAAGATCCTCGCGTCAGTCCGCTGCGCGCGGTGAAGGCGGGCGCGATGCCGCCGAGCTTCATCATCTGCGGCACGGCAGACACGTTGCTGCCGGAGACGCATTCGATGGCCGACGCGCTCAAGCGTGCCGACATCCGGCACGAAGTTGTGATCCTCGAGGACATGCCGCACGGCTTCCTCCAGATGGACGTGCTGTCGGGATGCAAGCAGGGACTCGACAAGATGTTCGATTTTCTGCGCCGCACGATTTAGAGACGGCGATGGCCTGAATCAAAACTGTCGGCGAAGATCAGGCGGTCGGGCGGCTGGCGGAAATCTACCAGAAGTATCGCGGGCGCAACGGCATGGTGCCGAACATCATGCAGGCGTTCAGCCTCAAGCCGGAGCTTATGGGCGCCGTGGCGAACGTAGTCGGCGTCTCCGCTACGGGGGCAACGAGTTCTTGATGGATTCGCTACGCAACAGGGTCAGATCATCGCTCCTGTACGGAATCGTCAAGGCGATATGGAATTTAGGGGTTTTGTATTTTCCGTGCGCCATCGCACGAGGCCCCGCGATTAGATAGCCCGCCGGTACGGTATCAAGCGAGCGCTGCAATGGCGGCGCACATCGCCTTAGATAAAAGACCAGCGGCTCTTCGGCCCCGTCAATGCCGACCGTGAAAAGTGGTTCATCCTGGGGAACGACGCGGTTTACCTCCGTCGCGGCCTGACGATATGAAATCGACTGGTTGAGCTCGGCAGATGAACCACCGGCAAGCTCCTCTACAGGCCATTTGATCATCTCGACCAGAGAAAGCGATTTTCCGCAGCTGTGCAGCTCAGACGCTGGAATGAAGAAAAAAAATCCGAGCGATAGCACCAGGCAGACTGCTACCGACGTGCGATAGGCCAGGTCGCCTAGGCGAGGCACGATGCGATCCAGCACCCACCACGAGAGCAATACGGCGGAAGCTGGCCACAACGGCAGCAGATAGGCCCTGCGTTTAAACGCTGAGAGCTCGAAAAAAACAACCGTCACGAGCCAGAAAATGGCGAAGAATTTGGCGCACAAGGCGGCGCGTTCCTCTCGTGAGTAATGTTCGTCGACACCGGATGGTGCCCGCCGCTCGACAATGGCCCATGCGACTGCCACGGGAACCAACAAACTCCAAGGTGCAGAATTGAAAAGCAGAGGCGTGATGTAATACCAGGGCGGCATCGAGCCCAAAGTTCCGAAGAAGCGGCCGAAGTTCTCGCTACCGATTTGAAGACTGAGGAATTCAAACCTTCTCGCCATTAGACATGCCAGGTACCAGCTCGACGCGATTACCCCACCCAGCAAAATCGGTCCGGGTTTGATCATGTCTCTTATGCTCGACCAGCGCCTTTCAGACGCAAGAAAAATGACCATCGCCGCACCGGGCAGGAGCGCACCGACCGGACCTTTGGCAAGGACGGCAAAACCCATCGCGGCAGCAACAAGATAATGAAACCGACGTTTGGATGCGGCCGAAGCGCGTTCGTTGGCGTTAAGAATCCACCAGCAGAAAAAAGCAAAGAGCGACAGTGTTTCGAAGAAAGTGAGGGTCATATCGACCAGGCCGATACGTGCCAGGCTCACGTATTGGAAGGAGGAAGCCAAAATCAACCCGGAGAGAATCGCGCCACGCATCCCGAGGAGACCGCGTGCGAAGAACATCGTCAGAATTGCTCCAGCGATTGCATACAGCGCCGAGGGGAGTCGGAGATTGAACGAATCAACGACTGGCTCACGCAAGACGAAATCAAGTGCGGTTGAGGTCCAGTGGAAGAGGGGCGGCTTGTACATTGGTTCGCGGCAGTTGTCGAGCGGAAAGAGCAGCTCGTTGTTCTCGACCATCTGCTGTACGAAAACTCCCATGATTGCTTCGCTGCCGCCGCACACGTCGCTCGCACCAAGGCGGGTGAGCGCGAGTATCGCGACCAGCAAAGCGACCGCAGCCAGGGGCAGCCATCGCCGAATCATAAGTCCTGATAACCTACCGTATGTACCTGTGACTTGGATTCTGGCTTAACCCACGTTGTTGCGAATTGATTTGAAGGGCGACACTGCGGCACGGGAACTTCATAGACAGCGCATAACAAGTCGCTCGGATCAGGCCAGGCGTCGAGAGGCGTCGAGGACATCTTCCACGCTTCCCTCTGCGGAGGTTCCCAGAACATGATGGCTGTGCCACAGCGCGTAGAAGAGCAGGCTCCATGCGGCTTGTGGATTCTTCTCCGGGTCCAAGAACACCCGATGGACATCATCATTAGTGAACGCCTCAGCAATTCCCGGTTCTTTCGAAACCAGCGATTCGACAAGTGATTTCCTGGCGGCGATCCACTCTCCGACCGGAGGGTTGAAGCCCGTCTTCTTTGCGTAGGGTCTGGCTGCCGGCGTGTTCGCAGCAAGCCAATCTCGGAGGAGCCGTTTGCTCATCTTGGTAGTGGCCTTCTGGTCGTCCGTCAGGCAGAAGGCAAAGTCAGCTACGACCGGATCAAGGAAAGGCGTACGGCCTTCAATCCCATGAGCCATCAAACACCTGTCCAGCTTTATCAGCAGATCATTTGGTAGCCATTGCGCGCAATCGACAGCCTGCAACTTCTGCACGAAAGTCCATCGGCTGTCGTAAGCTATCTCGCGCTCCGTCCGGTTCAAGCCGTCGCGCCAGCCGTCAAAAGTGCCGTTCATGTCTCCCAAGCCTTTAAACTCGCCACGAGTGCGGGCATTTCGGGTGAACATCCCGCGGAGCCAGCGGGCGCGGCGATAGCGACTATATCCACAGAACATTTCGTCACCGCCCTCGCCGCTGAGTACGACCTTCACCTGGCCCTTCGCAGCCTTCCCAAGCACAAAGGTCGGGAGAGTCGCGGCGTCTGTGGTCGGATCGTCAAGGGCTTGTGCCACCTTTGGTGCATCGCTCCAAAAATCACGCTCCGTCATTTCCACTATGTGATGTGCGGCGCCGACGAAATGTGCGACCCGTTCTGCGTCTGCCCGTTCGTTAGCCGCGCGCGTGCCTGGGAAGCAAGCCGTCAGGGCAACAACAGGTTCTGAAGAGAAGCGGGCCATTAGCCCGAGCAGGGTCGACGAGTCCACTCCACCTGAAAGAAAGAGACCGTAAGGAACGTCGGATCGAATATGGTGTACGACGCTATCGGTTAGAACTTCGTCGAGTTGCTGCAAAGCCTCCGAATAGCTAAGCCTGCGCAGCCCCTCCTGGGGAAGTGCTTCGCGCTGCCGCCGTTCGACTATCTGTCCATCCGCGACCACGAGGGTTTCGCCGGGGAGAACTCGACGGATCTGGGAGAAAATACTTTCTGAGCCGGTCGTAAACTTGAGTTGAAAAAGCTCGGCGCGTGCACGCGGTTGGATAGTTCGATCGGCGAGCCCCGCCGCGAGCAACGCTTGAGGCTCGGAAGCAAAGGCAAAGTACGTCGGTGTCTTGACGTAATAGAGGGGCTTGATCCCGAAGGGATCGCGGGCGAGGACCAACCTTGATGCGACGGGATCGTATATCGCAATTGCATACATGCCGCGCAAGTCTTCGACGAAGTCGAGTCCCTTGCGACGATACAGATGAAGGGCTGATTCACAATCCGACCGCGTTTTGAAGCAAACATCGCGCAGTTTTGCGCGTAACTCCAAGTCATTGTAAATCTCACCGTTAGCAACCAGTGCGGCGCCCTGCTCCTCATGGATTGGCTGCTTTCCCGTTCGCAGGTCTATGATCGCTAGGCGTGTGCTTACGAGGCCAGTCCTACCCGAAACATGCCGGCCGTTTCCGTCGGGCCCGCGGTGGGCGAGTGCGGCTTCCATTCTATCAAGAA
This sequence comes from uncultured delta proteobacterium, assembly GCA_963733715.1. Lineage (GTDB taxonomy): Bacteria > Desulfobacterota > Binatia > Binatales > Binataceae > Binatus. The sequence continues at coordinate 2,640 of CAVTEN010000006.1, read as the reverse complement.
CTGCCGAATCTGGCCGGCGACCGTCACACGTCATCAGTCCCGCAATCCCACACACTATCGTTTGCCTGCTAAGATGTTCATTCAGGGTGTCCAGGTGCACAATTCAGAGTGAAAACAGCTTCCGAAAAATCCGTCATCTCAAACGGCGGATTCACTTTATACAAAGTGTGGAAGCTCTCCGGAAGTCCGTCCCGCGATGAGTCTCATTCTCAACTAGTTCCAACGAGCAATTCTCGCGCGCACAGAACGCGGACAATTCCAAAAAGTTGACTCGCTGTCTGCTCGCCCATGACGGACGAGGCCCGACCTCCAAACCTTCGTCTGATGCTAATTGAGCGAAGGGAGTAGCCGGTCAGCAACGCATTCCACAGGTATTTAGGCATCGGCAACATTAGATCTCAGCATCGTCTCTTCGAGAAAGGCGTGAGAATTGACGGCACAAGCTAGGGCCCGCTCTTCACAGCTACAAGCGTAGTAGGCCGGTTGTTTTCACCGGAGGCCGGTTGGCTAGATCAAAACATTACGGAACAGTAAGGAATGTGATCACTAGCCTTGTCCAACTTTATCGATCGAATCGCAGGCGGCGTCGGATCGAGCTCGATTCGCCGCTGAAACAGGCGGCAAGGTCGCCCGACGGCGAGGCGCTGACTGAAGTTGCAGCCCCAATGCGTGCGCATCAGAAGACTGTCGCGACGAAGTAGGAACCTATCAAGAAAGTGGCGAAGAAAATAATAATCGCCTGCGCGGCGGGCGGCAGGGGTGACCCCTGCACCCAGTGTGAAAGTGAAAAACGCAAAGTTGCGCGCGGCGCGCTACTTTGCTCTCAGGGGCGGTGACTCGATGGCCTGTGTCCAAGGGTGCTGTTCCCTTTCATCCATCAGGGTGCGCGCAGCGCATGATCAACTAACCCTGTTTTCGGGCCCTCGAGGGAAGGGGAACAATCGGTAGATGGATTACCAGAAGCGGACGCGGCCGGTGTCTACGTGGACGAAGTTGCTCTTCGGATAGTAGCCGACGCCGCCGGCTTGCTGCGCCAGTGCGGCGCCGCGAAGCTGCGCGAGGCTTCGTCCCGGGACGCAGATGTCGATCGCCTTGCCGTCAATATGCAGGCTGTGGACGGCGACGCCTTCGCTGTTCGCATGGAGCATCGCGTTGGTCAACGGCGAGCGATATCCAGAAATCACCTGGAACGGCTCGTTGGTGCCTAGTCGATGATGGATCCGCGTCAGCAAATCGAGGAGCGCGGGATCGATCGGCTTTACCTCGTTGGCGCGGAAGTCGCGCAGGACGTAATTGACGCGATCCAGCTCGTCCGGAATGTAGTGCCCATTTTCCCAGTAAGTCGTGGTCAGGCTTTCGCCGGTGTGAAGGGCGTAGAACTTGAGCGATCGGCGTCGAAGCTGGACTGTCGTGCGCGCCATCGCGACCGCAGGCACGACGAGTTGTGCAGCGGCAATCGCGCTAATGCGGAGGAACCGCCGCCGCGATAAGCCCGCGGGATGTATGGATTGCGACTGTGACTGTTCGCTCAACTTTCGTCGCCGCACCAAGACCTGCTGGCGCTCCCCCTGCGCGTTCGGACGTTGCCGTCACGTCGCGCGCGATTCCTTCCTGACCGTCTAAAACTTCCCCAGTTCGAGACCAGTCAATTAGAGTATCAATCCCGTTAGCCCGCGCAAGGGCCCTTACCGCGTCGATGCCGCCAGTACCCTTGCGGTAAATGTCGCGATCGCTCTCGAGAAAAATCCGGCCGTCGTCCCGCCGCGCCAGCATCACGGGATAGTAAGCGATTACACCGCGATCATTCAGATCGACGTCGTTGAACAGCGCTTCGATGTCGTCGGGATGCAACCGCACGCATCCGTGGGTTCGGTAACTGTACACGCTGACGGGATGATTGGTGCCGTGAATCCCGATGATCGGGAAGCTCAGCCCGATCCAGTACTTTCCGAGCGGATTGTCGGGTCCGGGTTCGACTTCGTCCTCGACGTCCTTGCCCGCCTCCTCCTCTTCGCGCTGAATCGACGCGGGCACTCGCCAGGTGGGATCCTCGCGCAACTGGATCACCTTGAACGCACCGATCGGGGTCTGCCACTGCCGGGCAGGTTGCCCGATCGCGACCGGATACGCCCCGCTCAACCGGCCACCTTCGAAGTGAAAGAGCATCCGCTGCGGCAGGTTGACCTCGATCAAGTCGGCTTCTTCGATGGGAACGATATGGCGATTGTCGATATGAATCGTGTCGCCGGCACGCAATCGATCGGTAACCTGCTTGCCGTTCTCGAGGGCCAGCACTTTGGGACTCTCGCCGAAGCGCGAGCCGATACTTGTGAAGGTGCTGCCCTCCCAGACGATGAAATCGAATTGGCCGCCCGCGATGTGATGAGCGATCGGCGGGAGCGGCGCGGCGGGCTCTTCGGCCCTGGGCGCAGTAGTAGCGGCCAGGACATATGCCAAGGCGATCGCGCTACTCAGTTTTCCAATCGACGTCGTCACACTTCAATTGTGACGAATTTTGGAAATCGGCACTAATCGGTTCGTCCGTAAGGGGTCTTACCGGGACGCTATTGTCCGATATTAATTGCGGCTCGCCGTTCATCGAACGCGAATAGTGAACAGCGCGGCCTACTTTCTTATTTT
>CAVTEN010000005.1:0-322852 GCA_963733715.1 uncultured delta proteobacterium | reverse complement strand
AACGTAAGAGTCGCACGCTCACGGCCCATCGCCTGGTCTACCTGATCGCGATATGACTCGGCGATAGCACCAATCTCGCGGATGCGTCCATGGCGCGCGATCACAACCGCGAACGAGCGGACCGGGAAGCTGAGATTCAGGCGCTCGGCAATCTTGGCCATCGCTTCCTGCCGCGATTGATCGGACAGCTCCGGCGAGGCGAGGCGCTCGAGCAATTCGGGCGACTCGACCATCGCGGCCAGCCGTTCGAGCTCGGCGCCCCACTTCTCCTCGTTGCCCCGGTCGGCGAGGTCGAGCAGGGCGCGCGCGTAACGCTTGGCGACGCGAGAACCTTTCATCGTGGGTCACCGCTGCCGAGCTTTTCCATGAAGCCGTCGATAAGGCGGCCCTGGTCGCTCGGCTGAAAATTGCGACTGATCAGATCGCGCGCGAGGGTCGCGGCGGACTCGGCCAACTGCGCGCGCACGCGGCGCTTCGCCGCTTCGGCCATCGCGTAGTGGCTCATCTCAGCATCGCGACGAATTCTTTCGGCAGTCGATTTCGCCAGGTCTTTGACCTTGCCGATCTGGAAAGCAGTTTCCTGCTCGAGTTCGTCTGCGACTTTCTTCAACTCCGCCGACAGCGCCGCCATCCGCGCCGCCGCCTTGTTGGCCATGTCCTCGGCCTCGGCCAATGCGCTCTGCGCGCGCGACAACGCAGTGCGAATCGTGACGGCGCGATCGGCGAAAAATTTCCGCAGCGGGGGACCGGCGAAATACACCAGCACCGACACGAACAGGACGAAGTTGATCGCGAAGAACGTCAGCAGCAGCCATGAGCCGTGCTCCGCACCCGCGCCTTCCGCAGCATGGGCACTCGGGGGGGAGTACACAAAAAAAGCGGCAGCGAGAATCGCCGCCGATGTGATCCACTTCTTCATTTGATGTTGAATCAGTCGCGCCTAATTGTTTTTGCCTGTCGTTGTCGCAGCGCCGCCGTTCAATGGACGGCCGAGCACGCGCTCGGCGAGATCGCTCGCAAGGCTGTGTCCCATCTGTTCGAGTTCGCGCTCCGCAGCCTTCAGCTCCGTTTCTATCTTCGCACGCACCTGTTCGAGCGTCTCCCGCGCCTCGGCCTTCGCCGCTTCCATCATTTGCGCGGCTTCGGTTTCGGCCTTGCGGCGCTCGCCCTCTCGCCGCGCGATCGCGTTCTTTCGAACCTCGGCGAGCCGCGCTTCGCGTTCCTCTTCAGCGGCGCGCGCCTGTTTGATCAGTTCCTCGGTACGATCATTCAAATCCTTGAATCTGCGCTCGCGCTCCGACAGCAGGTTCAGGAATGGGCGAAAAAATAATCGGCTGAATATAAACCAGAAAACCAGGAACGAAACAATCAGCGTAAAGAACGTCCCCCAATTCGGCGGGATATGCATATTACGGCATCTCCCCTGCGGGGATTTTCAAAATTCTCTCCATCATCGGAATCCGGAAACGCGGGCAATTTTAGCTGAATCGGGCCGGAAATCTAGGCCTGCTTCTGCCCTCCGACTGCGGCCTGCGCCACGCGCTCTTCCTTGGGGAATACTGTAACCTTGCGGTCCTCGCGCATGCCCTCCGGTTGCATCGAGCAATGTCCCTCGAACATCGCGCCTTCCTGCACCGACAGCACAGGGGCCGTGATATTTCCGCTGACCTTCGCCGACGGGCGAATCTCGATTCGCTGGGTCGCGACGATATCGCCGCTGACTTTGCCCGCGACCGACACCGATGCGGCCCGAATGTGCGCCGTGATAACCGCGGACTCGCCGATCGTCAATGCATCTTTGGCGCTGATCTCGCCGTCGACCTCGCCGTCGATCCGTGCAGGACCTTCGAATGAAATCTTGCCGGAGATTTTCGATCCGCGATCGAGATAGGCGCGTCCGTCAGCGGAAGCGGGCCCGTTGGCTCGTACCGCAGGCGCCGAAGCGGCAGTCGAAGTTACAGGAGTCGGTGTTATTGAAGATTGGGGCAAGACGGTGGGTTGAGTTTTTGGATTCTTTTCAGGCTCTTTGTTGAACAGCGCCATCGCAAACACTCCTCGGCGCAATCGGGCATTCTCCCCCGCGCCACATTCCTATAATTCGAGCTTAGGCTTGGCTATTAACGCATGCAAATGTAGGTGTCAAATTCATCCCGCATTTTCTCACACAAGCTGGGGATAAATTGTTCCGATCGCGACAGTTGCCTCACGCGACCGATCGTCTAATCTGGAGCGATACCGACATTACCAAGGAGTACCGCCGATGGCCTCGAGCAAGATTCCCGAGAAATTTCTCGACCTCCTCACCACCAAGAAACCGCTGGCGAATATCGCGACCATAATGCCTGATGGATCGCCGCAAGTGACTCCCGTTTGGTTCGACTACACTAACGGAAAAATCCGCGTCAACACCGCACGTGGACGGGTGAAGGCAAAGAACATGAAAGTCGGCTCGAAGGTGGCGTTGGCTATCGTCGATCCTGAAAACGTCTATCGATACATCGGAATCCGCGGTCCGGTCATCAGCGAAGACGAGAAAAACGCCGATGCGCACATCGACAGCCTGGCGAAGAAGTACCTGAATCAGGACAAATATCCGTTCCGCACGCCGGGCGAGAAGCGGGTGACGTATGTGATCGAGCCCGCATCCGTGCACGTCATGGGCTAACGCAGCGACATTTCGTTGTCATCCTGACGACCTGAGCAACGCGAGGGGAGGAAATGGCTTCTGGCCTCCGGACAGCCTCGCGCACGCGAAGCCGGTTCCGGTTTCCGAGTCGCGGCATCACCCGCCTCCACTGTCGTTGACTCCAGCTATATCGTACGATATACCTTCCATCATGTATTACGTTGTTACGGAGGGTCATTCATGATGGTCTGTGGAACTCGACGTTTTCAAAGACGAAGCCACTGGGGCGAAATCGGCATGATGGGCATGCGGGCGCGCTTCTTCGGTCCGGGCGAAGTTAGGCTTGCGCTCCTGTCGCTAATCGCAGACGGCCCCAAGCATGGCTACGAGCTGATGCGTCAGCTCGAAGAACGCTCGGGCGGAATCTACAGCGCCAGCGCCGGCACCGTTTATCCAACGCTGCAACAACTCGAAGACGAAGGCCTGATTTCGTCGGACTCGAAGGAAGGCAAGCGCGTCTACGCGATCACCGACGCCGGCACCGCCGAACTCAAGCGCGAGGACGAGACCGTGCGGCGAATATGGTGGCGAGCGCGTCGATGGGCCGGATGGCGTCACGCGAACGACCCAGACGCGGCAGAAATCCGCGGCCCGGCAGAACGCCTGGTGAAGGCCGCATTCCGGGCAGTGGCGGGCGAGACCGCGTCGCAGGAGCGAATCGACAAGGTGCGCGAAATCCTCGAGCGCGCGATGCGCGACCTGGACGGCATGCGCGATAAACCATAACTCTAAAAATCCGACATGCGCGACAAGCGGTAACTCTAAAATCCGGTTCCCCTTCCCGCGCGGGAAGGGTTAGGGGTTAGGTTCTTCTGACCGAGGAACTTAATTGTAGTGAAACCCGCCGTGGGTTTCACACTTCCTTGGGCAGGGGTGACCCCTGCACCCAGTATCAAGAAAAGATGCGGGACTTCGTCCCTGTTTGAAGGGTTAGTGGGGGAAGAGTTTCGACGATTAGCGGATTCCTGCTGGTGACGGTGTCTCGATTGTTTCGCCACAGGTTGAGCCGCAATCGGGGCATACGTACAGGTACTTGTCGCCATTCGGAAGAACGAGCAGTAGGCGCTTGCGAACCTTCACTGCGCGCTTGCATTTCGGACACGCCAGCAATGTGGCTTCCATCCGCTCGAACGATGGCCTGCGATTCTGTGGCATAGGAGTCGTGGGCAAAAATTTAAGTCTCGCGACGCTTCCCGGCAAGTGAGCCTTACATAAGTTTCTGTACTCGAAAGAGCGCGAGGACGCGCTAGATCCTTCGCTTCGCTCAGGATGACGGAGGAAGACAGGATGACGGAAAAAGATATGACGGAAAAAGCACTCCGTCATTCTGAGCCGCCGCGGCGAAGAATCTCGACGGGCGCTCCGGCGTCCGTCGTCGATTGTGTGTAGAGCGGCCAGCGGGGCCGATGCGCGAGGCGCGTTGTATCGACGTGGCGGCGTGGCCTAAGATTTCTTTTCGTCTTATGAATGATCGCTTCGCCAGCCCGGCGCATCCGAGGGTTTATCTCGAGACTTACGGATGCCAGATGAATGTCGCCGATTCGCAAACGGTTAGTGCCGTTCTGCGTCGCGCGGGGTACGTCAATGCCGATGGCGTCGAAGATGCGGACGTCGTCCTGCTCAACACCTGCGCGATTCGCGAGCATGCCGAGGAGAAGGTGCTGCATCGGCTGCGCGAGTTGGCGCGGCTAAAGAATTTGCGGCCGGAGGTGAAGATAGGGCTGCTCGGATGCATGGCGCAGCACAATCGTGTCGCGATCATGGAGAAGGCCGCGTTCCTCGACGTGGTCGCGGGGCCGGACAGCTACCGTCGTCTGCCCGAAATGATTGGCAGCGTGGGCTTCGATGCTTCCATCGATGTGCGGCTCGATCGCGCCGAGACTTACGCCGACATCACGCCCGACTATGGCGGCGGCGTGCGCGCCTACGTCACTGCGATGCGCGGATGCGACAAGTTCTGCGCGTTCTGCGTGGTGCCGTACGTGCGCGGCCGCGAGCGCTCGATTCCCCCATCAGACCTGATGCGCGAGATTGGCGAACTGGCCGCACGCGGCGTGAAAGAGGTCGTGCTGCTCGGGCAAACCGTCAACGCTTACCGCTTCGGCGACACCGACTTCGGCGCGCTGCTTAGAATGATCGCGTCGATCGATGGAATCGAGCGGATTCGATTCACGTCGCCGCATCCGAGCGATATGAGCGAGTCGATTATTGAGGCGATGGGGAAGGAGCCGAAAGTCCAGCCTCAACTGCATCTGCCATTGCAGTCGGGCTCCGACAGAATCCTGGCCGCGATGGAACGCGGCTACACAGTCGCCGAATATCTCGGCCTGGTCGCGCGCGTGCGCGCGGCGATTCCCGGCGTCGCGCTTTCGACGGACATAATTGTCGGCTTTCATGGCGAAGAAGAATCGGACTTCGAGGCGACCACAGCGATCATGCGCGCCGTCGGCTACGACTCTGCTTTCATGTTCAAATATTCGGTGCGCGAGCATACCCGCGCCTTCCGTCTCGGCGATTCTGTCAGCGAAGAAGAAAAGGGTCGCCGGCTGACGGCCCTGATCGCACTACAGGAAGAAATGTCACTCGCGCGCAATCGCGCGATGGTCGGCCGCGAATTCCCGGTGCTGGTCGAAGGACCGGCGCGTCGCGGCGGCGGCATGATGGCGGGCAAGACCCCGCAGTTCAAGACCGCAATTTTTGCAGGGATCGAAGGAATCCGCGCGGGCGACACCGTAAACGTGCGCGTAGATTCTGCGACCGGGCATTCGCTGATGTGCTCGATCGCGTGACGTTAAAATACAGCTGAGAAAAAAATCGATCTCAGGAGAGCTTGGATTCTGTCGCCGTCAACGGCGCGGCGTCGATTCCGCGACCGGCCATCGCCGAAAAAGCACGATCGCGAGACCTTACGTGCGCCGCTGACGGCCAGCTCACTCACCGGAACTAGTAAGGCGTGGTATAGGTCGTCGTCTTTTGGCGCTCCACTACTCCCGGAGCCGTCGAATCGGTCGTGGTAGTAGTGGTCGAACTCGAGGTCACCGGAGCAGCTACGACCGCCGGCGCGGGAACCACCGCCACCGGCGCGGGAACGGTTTCAACCACCGGGGCCGGAGCCGTCTCTTCGACGGTTTTGTGGTACGAGCAGCCGGCCACGAGTCCGAAAGAGGCGATTACCGCCGGAAATATTGCCATACGTTTGATAGATCGCATTCTTGTAACCTCCATCGGGTACATACCGGGGAGAGCAGCAAGAAGCCGGCCAGTTGAGATTTCGTAGAATTTGTCGTGGTAAGAAGCGGGAGAGGCGGGCATTTCATCCGTAAATCTTTCAAGGTCACGGATCTAGTTATGGGCGCTTCTGTTGATTCGCAGAACCCTCACCTACCGGCCGCGATGCGTCCGGCCGCCTCTCTCGTAAACGAACAGGCGAGGTAAGAGTCGGACGCTCCGCTCAAAAAAGTTCTAACAGGGACGAAGTCCCGCATCTTTAAGTACTGGGTGCAGGGGTCACCCCTGCCCAGGAGGTGTGGAACCCGGGCAGGGTTCCACATTCAATCAAGTTCCTCGCGTCTCGCGCATCAGCGGACGTACACGGGGTTTGAGAGGATCCATAGCTTGCTGTTGCGGTAGGCTTCGATTCGGTATGCGCCGGGTGACTTTGGTGCGAACTCGAGTGTCGAGGCGTTGTCGGCAGAGGTTACTTCGGCGCCGTTTTGATACATCGCGATTCGATCTGCCGGTGCCGGCAGTTCGGTCTTGAGCGTCAGGCCGGGCGCGAGATGGACTTCGTCGCCTATCATCGTGGTCGTGTCGCCCGCGCGTGCGAAAAACGCGAACGCGCCGACATAGCCGAGGTAGTCGAAGCTCACATACGAATGGCCGAGCCGCAGCGCTTCGAGGATCGGCGCCGTGTCGCGCTCGCGCGCCAGCAGATGGGTGGTGCAGAAGAGAAAAAGTTGCGGCAGCGTTCCGACCTTCGCGCCGAGCACGTTCAGGTTGTCAGGCGGGCCCATCCCCGCAAGCATCGCGACGCGCGCGCCGGCCGTAATGCGATCGTAGAGTGCGAGGTTCGCGCCGGGGCGAAGGTCGAGGCCTGCGAGGAAACGATCGGTGCTTGAGAAAATCGCGCGCAAGTAGAGCGTCGTGGGATTTTGTGCGAGCCAGGCCGACCGCTGGTTGTACACTTCCATCGCGTCAGCCAGCGCGTAGTCTTCCGACGACTCGAACTTGTCAGGGTCGGAAGCAATCGCAATTCCGCCCTGGTCGTGAATCGCCGAAATCAAATCGTTGGGGGCGAGGTTGGGCTTTATAGGCTCGTGGAGGTTCACGCCGATTATCTGGCTGCCGCCGACCTCAAACGCGCCGCCCGAAATAAAAAGTATCTCGTCGGTGAAGCCGCCGATTCCGAAGTCGGTGTCACCCGGCTGCGCGCGATCGGCAAGAAAAATGAAATCGATTTGCGACGCCTTGGCCAGTTCCGCGACTGCCGATTGATCCATCCCAGATGCTTTGATCGGCAGGTCAACGATTCCGCGGTAGTCGTGAAGGCCGGGAAACTCCGGCGCCGCCTGGATATAGCGCGCCGGCGGAAGTTCGGTGGTCGGCAGCGGCGAGCTGCATCCGGCAAGGATAAGTGCCGCGAGAATCGAGAGACGCAGTCGAGGCATCAGAGGATCGAGCGTCCCTGCGCGCCGTCCACCGGAATGTTGGCGCCCGTGATCCAGCTCGCACGCGGCGACGCGAGCATCACGACCGCGTAGGCGACTTCGTCGGGACGGCCGAGGCGCCCGGCAGGCAGCTCGTGGCTGATGAAATCTTTCTCGAAGGCTGGATTCTCGCGAAAGAGCTGCTCCCAGATTCCGCCGGCGGTCAGTATCGAGCCGGGAGCGATCGTGTTGACGCGAATATTTTTCGGTGCGAATTCGCGCGCGAGCATCTTGGTGAACGAATGCAGCGCCGCTTTCGACGCGTTGTAGGTGAGCGGGCCGCCCGACTCGCGTCCGTAGATCGAACCGATATTGATGATCGAGCCGCCGCCGCGCTTTTCCATGTGCTCGGCGCACAAGCGCGCGAGCCGCACCGGCGCGAACAGATTCAGATCGAATTGCTCCTGCCACGCCGATTCAGGTAACTCGGCGAGCGCCCCCGGCCGCGCCGAGCCGGCATTGTTGACCAGCACGTCGATCCCGCCGAATTTTTTCTGACGTCTCGTCGACCCACCTTTGCGCATTGTCGGGTTCCGTGATGTCGCCGACGAATCCCATCGCCGGGCGCGGCAGCGACCCCATGTAGGTCAGCGCGGCGACCGCTTCGGTGAGCGTCTGCTGCGTGCGCGCGCATACGCTCAGGTACATGCCTTCGTCGGCGAGCGCATGAGCCATCGCGCGGCCCAGCCCGCGGCTGGCGCCCGTGACCATCGCGACTTTTCCCGTCAAACCCAAATCCATGTGAAGCTCCTAAGCGCGTGTCCGCAATTCCATTCCTTTACCAGACGCGGGTTGTGCTCATGAAGAGGAATTGCGACATGCGTGCTTAGCTGTGCCAGGAAGTCCGAAATGAAAGTCTCAACGAACTTGATGCGATTAGTATGGCTGGCCTCTTGGGCTGCCTGCTCGTGAGCTGCAAGGCCGCTTCCTCTGCGGATTCGGCGGACGATACAAAAGAATGGCAAGGCACCTGGAAAATGGTCAGTTGTACCTACGACGGCGAGCCGCAAATGGCCGATATGGAGTGGATCGTCGACGGCGATCACTACACGATCCGGCTCAACGGGCAATCAAATGTGGACCCTTACATGATCAAGCTCGATGCGAGCCACAAGCACATCGACGTCTTTCATCATGAGACGCCGCCCGGGACTTATGGCGGCAGCTTGAAGGGAATTTATGCAGATAAGCGGCGATTCGCTGACAGTCTGCTACGACCTGACCGACCAACGATACCCCGAATCTTTAGATGCAAAGCGAGGCTCCCGGCAGGTGCTCTACCAATTTCGGCGAGAGTGACCGCATCCGCAGGTTGACTCTGACTGGAGGCGGACCTAGACTCGACAGGCTAACCACCGGACGGACGGAGGACTATGGAAATTCGGGTCGAAGGCTCTCTTGATCAGGCGATGCGAGTGCTCAAACGCAAGCTGGCCAAGGAGGGCGTTTTCAAAGAGATGAAGAAGCGGGCTTTTTACGAGAAGCCCAGCGTCCGCCGCAAGCGCAAACGATCCGAAGCCCAGCGCCGCCGCCGCAAGGAACAACGCCGCCGTCGCGCCTCCGCCATGTAAGTACCGAAATAATTTTGATCTGATCTGGGTGCTGGGGAAATCCAGCACCTTTTCTTTTTCAGTGAATCAGCTTTCGTGCTGATGATCGGCGGAAATTTCCTTCGCGGCGGGCGTTTCGCTACACCGGTAGGGGGCGCCAGGTGAAGATTACCTGGCCGCCGGCGACGTAGCAGTCCAAATCATAGTGAGGCTGGCCGGCTTGGGTGCGGTGCAGGCGGAAATTTTCGACTGCGCGATGGAGAGCGTCGGGCGTCAGTGTTCCATCGACGCACTTGCCCTCGAGCTGCTGCGCGCGGACCTCGGCGCCCAGGTGGACGGGGATACATCGAGGGCCGCTATGCTGATCGAGAGGACCAGCGCCCACGCAGGCGCATCGCAGGCACAGCACTACCGGCCCGCGGTCGTCGCTGGGCGCGGCGAAGAATTCGCGCTCGAGGCGATCGAGGCCCATCGCGCATTCACACCATGTTTCGCGCGCGCGCTCGGCGGAAAAGCGCCGAATGGCGCGCGCCAGCTCGCGCATCAGGGTTTCATTCGAGCGCGGCTCGAGCGCGACGATCGAGTCGTCCTCGATTCGCATCGAAGCTCCCAATTGCTCGGCCAGGAAATGGCGCAAGTTGATCGGCAATCGGCTGCCAAGCTGCAAGCGCTGTGTCTCGAACGGCGCCGGCTCGGCTGGCATGCTCCGCCCCGAACGCGAGAACGTCCGCGGGTTGCCGAATACCGATAGTGATTGCAGACGCTCCAACGGCGACTGGGCGCCGTAAGCAAATCGGGTTGCGTTGGCGCGTCGATGAACCAAGGGTCCGTTTCGCACTATCTCAACCTCCAAGGGCTTCGTGTTCCAGTCGGCGTGCCGCGCACGCGACCTTACCGCCGGACACCGTCAAGGGCCGTTGGTCATCCATCTTAAATTTTGAACTCTTACTGCGATTGAGGCGAGAGAAATCGGTTCGGACGGGGTGCAAAACGCGTCGGGTTCGCATCGCGCCGCGCCAATACTGACGGCCGCGGCGCGCGGCGGCGCCGATATCAGGGCTGCAAGATCGAAAAGCGCCAAAACAAAACTGCGCCATGCGCACCGGCTCTTTTCATCGGACCATCAGCCCAGCTCGGCATCTTTGCGATGCCCGCCCGCCTGCCCGCACCTCAACTCAATCCCAAGCAGCGGCTCGATGGATAATGCGCGCGTCGACTGGTCGTCATCCCCCGACTTGGCCGTTGCGATCCGCGCGACGTTTTCAGACCATCAAGATCAGTAAGACGGCCTCTTAATTAGCGCGCGTACCGTGGTCGGGCAACATCGTGCGAACGATAATGATCGAGTTGCAAACTTGACAACCGATGGCCCAGATGCCGCTTTTTTGGTGCATTGCGATCGCGTTCGCAGCACCAACATGAGATGCGCTAATGAAACTCTATCGGCGGTGCGACAAGCTTAACTGGATGCGGATCGGATCAAATGATCCAGCGCCTCAAGCCGGGCTAGGGTTTGTCGCGCATGCGACATTTGCAGACGCGGTTTGTTGCGTCGGCGACCTCGCATGCATCGCGTCATGATCGGTGCGCGACCGAGAATTAACAGAACAAATCCTTGGTGCAAGCGCGATGACCGCAAAGTAATTCGGGGTCTAGCAAGAAAAATTTCTGCGCTCGAAAAATTTTTTTCAGTGGGCAGCTTCAGCCGGCAGGTTGCGCGTGTCGCGCTTGAGGAACAGGAACGTCGGCACCAGGATGAGCATCAGCACGGTCAAGTCTCGGTAGATGTCGTTGAACGACAGCATCGCCGCCTGCCGCTGCACCATCCCATAGAGCATCGCCATGCCGTGCTTGTGGCCCATCGCGAATTCGTCGCCCATGTTGAGGCCGCCGGGCATCTGCATATGCGGGAGAGTGAAGACCGTGATGTGCTCGACGAGGTAGCTCTGATTGATTTGCTGGCGATGGATCAGCAGCGTGGTCAGGTACGACGTGCCGATCGCGGCGCCGAGGTTGCGGGTGACGGAATAGAGACTCGCCGCGCGCCCCATTTTGAATTTCTCCATCGAGCTGAGCGCCGCCGCCGACAAGCCCGGAAATATCAACCCGGTGCCCACGCCCTGGAGAACCGTCGGCCATACGATTCGCCGCACGTCCGAGGCGAGATTCAGCCCCGACATCTCCCACATCGCGAATCCCACGAAGATAAAACCGATGCCGACCAGCGGGCGGATGTCACCGCCGCGGCGCGCGTAGGTGCCAAGTATGATCATCGAGAACATCGTGCCGAAACCGCGCGGCGCCATCACCAGCCCGGCCTTCGACGCGGTGTAGCCGAGAGTCTCCTGCAAAAAAATGGGATTCAGGATCGCGGTGCCGTAGAGCGTGAAGGTCAGAAAAATTATCAGCACCACCGGCAGCGTGAAGTTCAGGTTCTCGAGGATCGAGAGGTCGACGACCGGGTCCTCGGTATGCAGCTCGTGATAGATGAGAATCGCGAGCGAGATGAGTGCGGCGGCCGTGCAGTAGACGACCCACGGGCTGGTGAACCAGTCGGCGCGCTCGCCGCGATCGAGCACGATTTCGCCGAGGCCGAGCGTGACGAACAGGCACGCGATACCGAGCAAGTCGATGTGCCCGCGACGCAGGTTGCGCATGTATGACGGGTCGTCGACGAAGCGATAGACCATGAACGCCGCCAGCGTCCCAATCGGCACGTTGATGTAAAAATTCCAGCGCCAGCTCCACGCGTCGGTGATATAGCCGCCGATAGTAGGGCCCATGATCGGCGCGACCATCATCCCGATTCCCCACACCGCCATCGCCATCGCCTGCTCGCGCGGCGGAAAGGTCTCCATCAGGATGGCCTGCGACAGCGGCATCATCGCCGCGCCCGCCGCACCCTGCATCAGGCGGAAAAAAACGATCTGGTTGAGCGATTGCGCGACGCCGCAGAGCGCCGACGACACGATGAACATCGTGATCGACGCGACGAAGTAGCGCTTGCGGCCGAAGCGCTCGGCAATCCACCCGGTCATCGGAATCATGATCCCCGCGGCGACCAGGTACGATGTGACGACCCACGCAATTTCGTCGACGCTGGCGGAGAAGCTGCCCTGCATATGCGGCAGCGAGACGTTCACGATCGAGGAGTCGAGCACCTCGAGCACGGTGCCGAGCATCACGGAGAACGCGATCACCCACTTACGCGTCGAGGAAAACTCATGGACCTCGTGCGTCGGTGGTACGAGCGGTTTGGGCGTCGCGGCCATTGGGGGAATCCTCGCCTACGGTACAAAGGCGGCGGCATGGATGCAAAAGACTGAGAGCGTCGATGCGGTCAGCATGGAAAGCCGTGGCAGAACTTATTGAATGTGAAACCCTCCGCGGGTTTCACGCTTCCTTCGGCAGGGGTGACCCCTGCACCCAGTGTCAATCGCAAAGTTGCGCGCAGCGCACTACTTGCTCTGGGTCCTGTCATTCAGAGCGAAAGTTGCTGTAGCGAAGAATCCCGGATTTTGCCTCCCACGTTCGGTGCAGGGGTTACCCTTGCCCAAAGAAGCGTGAAACCCACGGTAGGTTTCACTACAATCAACCGCGATGACACCCGAAGACAAAAAGTTGATCACCGTGCTGACCAAGCTCTACGCGAGGACTAAGGCGGACGTCGTGGATTGGGAGCCGAGTGAGGACGCGAACCTCTTCGCGGTGAAATTCTCGGACTACACGATTTCTCTCGTACGCATGCTGGCAACGCCGACCCATGCGGAATCGTTCAATCTCAGCATCGCGAACAACGACGGCGCGGTGATCCAGGAGATGGACAGTTCAACCGCAAGGGACAACGGCTTCGCCGACATGTCGGACCTGTTCTACCGCGCGAGACGGCACGCGGTGGATCTCGATGGTGCGCTGGACGACCTGCTTAAGCAACTTGACGAGCTGGCGGGCCAAAAATCGTAGCAAGCAGACTCGAATCATCAGCGGGCGGGAAATCTCCAGAGACTCGCTACGCGTCTATGCTAAAGCGCAGTGTGAAACGCTGGGCGAGGCTCACAGATGCCACCGCGCCGTATACGCCTTGCAGATGTGGGCGATCATCGCCCGGTAATCCGCGTCGATATCAATTCCTAACCCGTTTTCTCGCGCCAAGTACGGAGGATTAACGTTGTCGATGAAGGCGGGAACCAGCAGCACAAAATCATAGCCGAGCACATGAGTATTTCCCGGCTTTCGCGTGGAGAGTCCGCGAAATTTTTCCATCGTAATTCTTGGATCGTTCGGTCGATTCTTACTCACCGCAAGCGGGAATTCTTTCCAAAGCCTGGCATCGCCAGATGAAAGTCTTGGAACGACTTTTCTTTCGAATTTCTTGAGATTTCCCGGAACGCTGGCTTTATGCGGTCCGGAACATTCAGTACTTTTTCCGCGATCCCGATCAGCACCGTAGCTACCAATACCGCCTCTTCTCTGGCAGCGTGAACGGCCTTCATTACTTCGCTCAGATCTGTATAGCGGGTGGTGCGATTGCGATGAGCAGTGACTACTGATTTATTTTCGAAGCAGATTCTTACCTTTTCCAGGTCCGGCGAGTTCTCGTCGTCCTCACGCGCTCCGCCTATGAGAAGATCGAGTTCTCTCTCTATCCTTTCCCGGAACGGGTACGTTAAGCCAATACCTGACAACACGTTTTTCAAAATCAATGCGAAGAGGTTCACACGTATCCGTGAGATCTTTCAGAATGCCAAGACTAAGGAGGTCTGAATGTCCCTCTTTACGGTGGTTATGGAATCCCCGTGCTTTAATCTCGTCTATGACCAGATCAAAGGGCGTCGTCATCGTCCGAATTCGATTTGCCTTGTTCGCGTATCGTCGCCGTGCGACCTGACGGCCGACCTAAGATGACGGCTGTGAGTCGTTTTCCCTAGAGCAGAGAACTTGGACGGTATGGGAACACGCTTTAGGACGTGACTCTGCAACCTCAGAAAACCGTTAGCGACTCGCTGGCAGTGGGACGTCAGCCACTCAGCGACGAATTCGGAATTCAAATAGTCACAGAGGTTTTCAATGACAGCCGGGTTTCTCGGCACGACATAGTAAACTGAGTGTCGCGGGAGTAGTTTACCGCCTCGATCGACCCAGAACTTCGGCCGCTCAGTAATGTCTTTGCAAAGGATCTTAGGCTGCAGAATATCGTGAAGAGGTGGGGTCTCATGGAATGCGTACCAGGGCTTTCGTCGAGCGCAAGTTCGTCGAACCAACTGGGCGCGAATCTCGGGTTGCGAAAGATAATCTCCAAATTTTCCGAGTTTATCTTCAGAAATCAGGCTTCCATCGAGATCATATGGAACCAGTATTATCTTGCGAGAATCCAGGGCATCGTTGAAATCACCCATTTCGCGCCCAGCGATCGACGGATAAGCAAATCGTCGTAGGCTCGCGGGAAGAGCATCGGCATCTCTGACGAAAACGTCATCTGCTCCGGTAGCAACACCACAGCTGATGCGCACACAGACTTCTTGCAGCGTGAGGCCCGAGGAATTGCCGTTATGGCCCATTATGCCGGGCAGCCACGAGGAACCGTCCACGGGCGGAACTATTCTAACTTCAGAGCCGTTTCGCAAGATCGCTAGTGTGGAACTTCGCCGGCTCGCTTCGTTCGAGACCGTCGTGATTGTTGGATAGGTGACCAGTTCGGCGAAAGTCGCCTCATTTATCAACCGGACCTCTTCAACATTCTTGCGAGCGAGAATCTTTCTAAGTGCCCGCGCCGTTTCTACGTACAGAAATTTCTCGGGAGTGATGAATACCAACCTCGCGGCAGGCTTCAAAAGCCTTAGTGCTTGCTCGAAAAACAACAGATACAGATCGAATCTTCCGGTTGCCGTTTCGAATCGTTCCCGGTGGTGCTGCTTTTCGCGTTCGGAGAGCTCGGTAATCGGCACATACGGCGGATTCCCCACTATAAAGTCGTACGTTTCCGCTTGCTTGTCCGTCAGGAAATCCGAATCCCTGATTTCTACCGAGGCACACTTCCCGAATCGCGCCCGTGCAATCTCTGCGTGCTGTGGATTTGACTCTATTCCGACAATTCGAGGAATAGCCGTCCGGTAGTTTGCGCACCAACGAATAATACCGTCGATGAACTCTCCGTGACCGCAACCGGGATCTAGAACCAACGCGTCTGACGCGGGGCGGCGGTTCAAAAAGAGACGGTCAACCATCAGGTCTACCGTCTCGCTTGGCGTTGGAACAAAACCCTTCACCCATCCTCCCGGCCGTCACCGCCCAGGCCAAGTTCATTTATGCTCGCCGCCAAAGCAGGGTGCAACACGGTCTCAGAGATTGACCTCCAGCGGTTGTTATATCTGGAACCCTTCTGTCCTGTGGGTCAAGGAGAGACGGTTACCAATCCTGCACTCGTTGACTCATTTCATCGACCCTAACGTATGTTAGGCGAGTGGTCGCGGGTCCTGAACGCTCGCGGCGGTGCATCAACTCAATAATCCGGGTGACTCTTAATGCCTCATGAATCTCGATTGAACTTCTCCACTGACGAAATTCTCGCCAATGTTGATACTCGCGAGCCCCTGATTGTTAAGGGGGTTAAGTGTCATGGCGGGTTTGATGCTGATGGGCATTATCGGTCGCCGCGTACTGCGTTATCGCGTGCCGGCTATCAACGCCTGGCAGGAGCAGCATGTTGCTACTTCCGGGACTGCGCTGTTTGAGATTCCGGCTGATACTGTTTCGCCGCAGGTGCCTAATGTTGCGCAGGTGAAGTTCCTGCTCAGGTCGGGGGTGCGCGAGCCGATGGTGCGGTGGCTGTCGGAAATCGCGATCGTCGAGGGCTTTGGCGCGATGATTCGTGAGCTGCCTGTCCCTCCGCTCAACACTTTCATCCGGGAGGATACTGTCGGGACTGCGCTGGCGCATCTGGCGAGCGGGCTGTTCGAGGCGCATGCGCGCGACGAAGCGGGATGGAGCGAGGAGGGAGGCCATCGCCAGATGTGGGACGCGGCGCGCGACGCGGCGCTGTCCAATCCCGCTATCTCGCCCGAAATTTATGCCGCTATTATCGCGCGGCGCGGCGGACAGCCGGTCGCGATGTTCCCGGAGCTTGGCGAGCCGGTCGAGCGGTTGATTCGGTTCATGGCGAATGTGCTCGCGATCGAGGTCTTTGCCGCATCGACGTTCGCGTGGGCTGAGGAGATTCTGTCAGACCCCGAAGTTTCCGACGCGCCCGATGACGCCGCCAACCTGGTGCGCTATATCCGCTCCGACGAGGCGCCGCACGTCGAGTACCTGCGCACGGCGCTGTCCGAAATCCAGGCGCGCACGCTGCTCACGCTCGACGGCAAGCCTATCTCGGGGCGCAAGGTGGTGAACGATTTGGCGGAGCGCGGGATTCGCACGATGCTGCGTCAGCGGCTCAACGAGCGCCCGGTGATGGTGCGGGATTTGATTCGCAAGACCGCCAACGTCAAGGACGTCGACGCGTTGATGCGCGAGTTCGACGCGCTGGGGACGGCATGGACGCCGCCGGCGCGGTATGCGGATTTGGCGCCCGGGGCGAGCGCCGCGGCGCCGGTCGGGTACTGAGCCGAAGTCGAACTTAATCCGATGTGAAACCCGCCGTGGGTTTCACACTTCCTTGGGCAGGGGTGACCCCTGCACCCAGTATCAAGAAAGATGCGGGACATTCGTCCCTGTTAGAAGTTTTTTCCGGGGAGCGGAGCGCGCTTAGTGCCGGGAATCGAACTATCGTTCTGGCGATGGTAAGGTTTTTGTTTGGCTCGCCTGTTGGGTCCGGACTAAATCGCTATGCGTCTCCGATTCAAGATTACATCGGTAAGCGTGCGCGTCTGCGTGGCGGGCGTGTTTGCGATTGCGCTTGGCAATCGCGATTGCGCCCGCATTTGCGCAGAGTCCTGCGACCGGCGCGCAAAGCGCGTCGGTGGCGGCGTCCGCGACAGTGCCGACGGCGGCGGCATCGGTCGCGGCTACTGCTGCGCCGCAGCCGGCGGCTGCGGCGAGTACTGCGTCCGTCGGCATATCGGCGGCCCCGCTGCCGCCCGATGCGAAGACCGTCATTTCGTACCTGAGCGACGTGAT
The DNA here is from genome assembly GCA_963733715.1 of uncultured delta proteobacterium. Taxonomy (GTDB): domain Bacteria; phylum Desulfobacterota; class Binatia; order Binatales; family Binataceae; genus Binatus. The sequence continues at coordinate 305,795 of CAVTEN010000005.1, read as the reverse complement.
CAACTGGTATGGGCATCTGGGCGTCGAAGCGCAGCTGGTGAGCGAGCCCGACGAGACACTTTTTTTCGCCGATGATCGCCAGATCGCCGGCGAAGTCCTGCGGCTGGCTTTCGAATATGCGCGCGCGCAAGCAGCGTTCCTCGCCAAGACCAACCCGAGCGCCACTGTCGCCTCGGGATCCACTGGCACGCCATCGGTCGCCACCGTCGGCACCGCCGCAAGCACCGCCGGGTTGGGCAATGCCGCGCAGACTGCGGTGACGCTCGACGCCGCCGCGAATACGCTCCGCGCGAAAATCAAGGATTTGCAGGCGCAGCTGGCAAAAGCGCCCGCGCGCAAGCGCGCGGCGATCGTGGCCGAGATTCAGGACGTGCAGAGCCAGCTCGATCTCAACCAGGCGCGCGTCGATGCGCTCACGGCGCTCACGCAAATTCGAAAACGGCAGTGCCTCGCCCGATCAGAACAGCGGACTGTCCGCCCAAATCGACGAGCTCGAGCATTCGATCGCCGACAGCAGCAAGAAGCCGACTACGCCGCCAGCCGATACCGCTTTGGTGGCGAAACCCGAGCCGACCGGGATTCTGAGTCTCATCACCGAGCTGTTCGCGCTCAGCAACAAGCTTGACGCGTTGGAGCAGAATGTCGCGCTGGCGAAAGCATTGGCAGCGCGTGCGGACGGTGTCCGCAAGGCGATCCTCGCGACGATCACGGGTCTCAACGCGCGCGGCGACGTGCTGGTGCAAGGTGCAGGCGCGGCCGACGTTGCGGCCCTCCAGAACCGCAAGAAATCGTTCGAAAACCTGCTCGAAATCCACAAACTCGCCAGCGCGGCCGCGTTGCCGCTCAGCAAGCAAATCGTGCTGCTCGGCCTTTACGTCAATAACGTGGGCCGCTGGCACGACGCGGTCGAACAGCGCTGGAACAAGGAATTCCGCAGCCTCATCATCCGCTTGATCGTACTGGGCGCTTCCTTGCTGGTGATTTTCCTCGGCGCGTTTGTGTGGAAATGGATCACCGATCGCTACGTGACCGACATCAGGCGCCGCGGGCAAGTGATGGCGGCGCGGCGGCTCGTGCTCGGACTGCTGATCGTGATCGTCGTGATGGTCAATTTCTCCGACGAGTTGGGATCGGCCGCGACCGTAGTGGGATTCGCCGCCGCTGGTATCGCCGTCGCGCTGCAGAACGTGATCCTTTCGATTGCGGGTTACTTTTTTCTGATCGGGCGATTCGGAATCAAGGCCGGCGACCGCGTGCAAATCGGCGGAGTGACGGGTGACGTGATCGATATCGGGCTGGTGAAACTCTCGCTGATGGAATTAGGCGGCACGGGGACGCATCGCGAACCCACCGGGCGCGTCGCAGTCTTCTCCAACGCGATCGTGTTTCAGCCGTCGGGCAATTTCTTCAAGCAGGCCCCCGGCACCAGCTTCGTATGGAACGAAGTGCGGCTGACTCTAGCCCCTGACGTCGATTACCGGCTGGCAGAGAAGCGGCTGCTGGACGCGGTCGACGAAGTTTTCGCGCGCTATCGCGACCGCGTGATGCGCGACTACCGGCATCTCGAGCGCGACCTCAATATCATGCTCGAGACGCCCAAGCCGCAGAGCCGGCTATATCTGAGCCAGAACGGGCTCGAGATAGTGATTCGCTATCCGGCCGAGACTTACACCGCGCCGCAAATCACCGATGAAATATCGCGGCGCGTGCTCGACGCTATCAACCGCGAGCCGAGCTTGCGCCTGGCGGCGAGGGGTGTCGAGAATATTCAGGCGCAGGTTGTGCCACCTACTGCGGAAGATGGGACTGAGAAATCCGCTGATGGTAATGGGCAACCGGCAGAGGAGAAATCAATCGCGGGGGGAGAGAAGGGGGCGGGCACGACGACCTCGAACAAGTAGAGTTCGCAGCAACCTAACCCCTAACCCCTTCCCATAGTGGGAAGGGGAACCGGATTGGTGGATTAACCCCTTCCCGAGCGGGAAGGGGGACCGGACGCGCGTTGTAGGCAAAGCTCTTTCAGGGAGAAGGAAAGAGCTAGGCGGCGGGGCTTCCTGCGATGCTGTCGACTATGTCGGCTAGTTCGGGGATTCGGTAGCGCTCGCCGTTGTAGGCTTTGTACATGAGCACGACCCAGAACACTGCTAGCGCGATGTTGATTATCGTCAGAATGAAGTTGAGGAGCGCGCCCAATGCATGTGGGAGGACGGCGATGAATACACCGAAGACGATTTCGATAGCGAACCACGCGACCGAGAAGCCGATCGACTGACGGGCGTGAAAGCGGATGAACTCGTCCTGGTTGTAGGGTTCGAGGTAGAGAAAAATAATGCCGGTGACGAAGCCCAGCAGGTATGTCAGCGCCGCAATCACGTTGGCTTGCGGTCTTCGGCTCTCATCGTTCATCGCGAATTCTCCTTTTTCACCCTCATCTGGAACGATGAATCCTGGAAGCGATCGGTCGAAGATTAATTTGTAGTCGAAGGTGTCAGGGGATGGCAATGCGCGATGTGCAATGCGGGCACTGCGGCAGGCTTTTAGAATCCCGGACCGTGCTAGGAACCTAACCCCTAACCCCTTCCCTCGATGGAAGGGGAACCGGACTGTTGGGAGTAACCGCTTTCCGAGCGGGAAGGGGGACCGGATTAAATACCCGCAACCTCTTCCTCGAGGGAAGGGGAACAATCGCGGAAGCGGACTCGCCGAAATTTTCGCCGAGCGGCTTATTGCGCGCGATTCTTTCTCGCTGCTTCGAGACGATCCATCGCTGCGCTTGCACTGCGGGAGGTCTCGACCACCTCGAGCTGTGCGCGAACGCGGCTGGCGAGTTGGCGGCGGAATACAGGCTTGGCGAGGAAGTCGCTGACCCCCAGGCGCATCCCCTCGGCCCGCGCATCCATGTCGTCGCGCGCGGTAATCATGATGATAGGGATTTCAGCAGTCTCGGGATCGTCCCTGAGCGCCTTGACGACCTGGAAGCCGTCCATATCGGGCATCATGAGGTCGAGCAGAATCACATCGACTTCGTTTTCATGAACCAGTTTGAGACACTGCGCGCCGGAGTTGGCCTGTATCGGGACAAAGCCTTCACGCTGCAAATGGTGGGCAAGAATTGCGACCGTGTCCTGATCGTCGTCGACCACCATAATCTGTGGCAGCCTGATTGCTTCATCCATACAAATTCCCGCTCGTCTAAGCTTCCTCGCTATCGTCCAAAGAGGCCGGAGCTATCACGCCGCAGCGCCTCAGCTTCGCGGAAAACGTCGTCCGCTTGAGCCCGAGCATCCGCGCCGCCGCCTGTTTGTTTCCCCCGGTTTGTTTCAGCGCATCGTTTATCAACCTACCTTCCAATTCCCGTACCAAGTTGTTCAGGTTCACTCCGCCGTCACTCAGCTTGACCTTGATAGGCGGTGTCGCGGGCCGCGCGCTTGCCACCAGGTTCTCCGGCAGCATCGCGGTGTCGATAATCGCGCCCTCGCACAGGATCACCAGCCGCTCGACCATGTTCTCGAGCTCGCGAACATTGCCGGGCCAGTCGTAAGACCATAGCGCCACCATCGCCTCGCGGCTGATTGCGATTTCGCGGCCGGGCGCGCGATCGCGGATACGCTCGAGAAAGTGATCCGCCAGGAGCGGGATGTCGGAACGGCGCTCGCGCAGCGGCGCAATGACGATGGGAACAACTTGAAGCCGGTAAAAGAGATCCTCGCGAAACGCGCCCCTCGCCACCGAGTCCGCCAGGTCGACGTTGCTCGCCGCGATCACTCGCACGTCGACCCGCGTCGCCCGGTCGGCACCGACGGGACGCACCACGCCGTCTTCGAGCACGCGCAGAAGTTTCGCCTGCAACCCGCGGGGCATCTCGCCGATTTCGTCCAGGAAGATCGTGCCGCGATTGGCTGTCGTCAGCAGTCCATGACGCGATCCCGCGGCGCCCGTGAACGCGCCTCGCTCATGCCCGAACATCTCGGACTCGAGCAGGTCGTGCGGAATCGCGGCGCAGTTCACCGGCACGAATGGCTGACTGCTGCGTGGCGAGAGCATATGGATCGCCTGCGCCACCACTTCCTTGCCGGTGCCGCTCTCGCCCGTGATAAGCACGGTGACCTCGGCCGACGCGACGCGCTCGATCAACGTGCGCAGCTTCGCGATCGCCGGATGCTCACCGATCAAGGTCTGGTCGACTGCGAACGGCGTCTCCCGCTCCGATATTTTTGGTTGCTGCAACGGTGGTCTTCTCTTCGCAACCGGCGACGGTAAATCGCGTAGTTACGTCCGGATGGTCTCACGCCATGCACGCAGTTGACAGGGCGATGACTACCAGTGAGCAGATAAGACAAAGCAAGCAGCGGTTATTGTTACGAGGAGAACGCGAACGAGTTCAGTCGCCGGTCGAGTTGCGGTAATGCGCCGACTGTCCCGGGCCCTCGGCCACCGAGATTTCCATCGTGGTCACGTCGGTCAGCGCGCCGCGCGCCCGCAGCGCCGTCGCCAACTCGTCCCAGATGTAGCGCGCGAGCTCCTCGGCGGAGCTATGCACGATAGGCACGATACACACGTCAGAGGCAGGCAACACGAACTCGTCGTTCTCGTAGCGGACTCGCACGACGCCATCGCTCGGCCGATCGATCGTCAGGCAATCGCTCTTTCCCGGAATGATCGTGCGCTCGTCGAGCCGGTCGACGATCTCCTTGGTGAGTTTTTTGATCAGCCCGAAATCGATCACGTAGCCGGTCTTCGCGAGCCGTCCTTCGACATACACGCCGACCTGGTAATTGTGGCCGTGCAGCGGTTCGCGAAATCCGGGGTAGGCGATAAAGTGCGCGGCCGAGAATTTCAGATTCTCTTTGGCGACGTGGATCGAAAATTTAGCGTTCGCTGGCATCGTCTCGTCGCTGATCACTATACAACGCCCGCCAGCTTTAACAGCGCCGCGATGCTCGCCGCGCGATTCCGTGAAAACCGTTCGCCGTACCGCACCGCATCGATCGAGGTAGCCTCGAGAAATCGCTCACGCTCGCCGGACGCGATCGGCCCGAGATGCGCCGCGAGTTCGAGTACACAACCCGCTTCCGCATCGAATCCCGCCGCCAAATCGCCGACATCCACGCCGTGCAATCCGCCGAGAATGCACTCTGCGTAGTATCCTATCTGTCCCGCGCGATCGAAGCCGGGAAGTTCGGTACGCATCGATTCATCGAGCGACAGCAGCCGGTCCATTCCGAATTCCTTGCGGCGCGAAACAACCTTGGGATCGCCGCTGCCGTCGAATCCCGAACCGATCGCGATTATCGCGATCCGGCCGTCATCGATTTCAATCGGATGGAAAATGTAGCCGGGCGAGGTGTAGTCGAGCATCGTGCGCAGCGCGATCCGGTAGGCAAGCAGATCGAAATTCGTTTCGCGCGCGATCGTCAAGAGGAACTCGCCGAGCGGCAAGCCGGCGCGATCCGCAAACCCGATCAATCGAACGAACGCGTCAGGATCATATTCCTCGCGCCTTGCGATCAGCGGGGCATATTCGCGGCCGAACGTCAGCAGCAGCCCGCCGATGCCGCCATCGTCCGCCGCGCTCGACGCTCGAATCGGGGCAGCGCGATCCACAGGCTCGATATCCATCGCGAGATAGCTTCCGTGACTCGAAGGCTTGGCGAGACCGCGTCGTGCGTTGTGAATCGAAATCGGGAGCACGTCGCGCGCCACCAGCCGGCTCGCACCGCCGCGCCGCTCAGCCAGCAGTCCATAGCCGCTAAGCAGCGATCCATATCCGACGACGAGTATTTCGCGATTCCTGGACACGAGAACTCATTGTGTCATTCTGAGCCGCTGTGGCGAAGAATCTCGACGGACGTTCTTACGTCCGGCTTTTGCGGGTACGCGCTACGCGCGAGATCCTTCGCTACGGCAGCCTCCTCTCAGGATGACACAAAAAGTGAACGGCTTATTCAACTGTGCCTATATATCCTCCGCGCCCGGGTAGTACTTTCCCTCGCCGAGCGCATCGACGGCAGCCCAGAACTCGGGGCCGCCGGCCTTCATCGGATCTTCGAGCGCCCATGCCTGCCGCTTGTAGTTCCAGCTTTCCGGACGCAGCCGCTTGGCTTCCTCGAAATATTTTTTCGCTGTCTCGGCGTGTCCTTGCTCGAACAGATATTCGCCGAGTCTGAAATTCGCTGCTGCGCGGACCTGAGCGTCGTCCGGCGTATGCATTCGCTTGAGCACTTCCGCCTCGCTCAGAGCGAAGCGGCTTTTCGATCCATTCGCGACCCAATCGCGAAGCGCGTCCTGATAGGCCTTGCGCTTTGCCTGCAGCTCGCTCATCGCGTCGGCGGGAATCGAAAAGTTTGTGTGATTCATCTTTCGGAATGCGTCGGTGACGCCGGCGGGCTCGCTGGGACGGACTATCTTGCCGCGTTCGTCGATCCAGACGGCGGTCGGTACATTGACCATGTCGTAAATCTCGGCGACCAGATGCTGCCGATCGATCAGGCATGGGTAGTTGGGCTTGGCCGCCTTGATCCACGGCTCGGTGGCAGCGTTGCCGCCGCTGTCGAAGGCGATCGCGATTGGCACGAATCCTTTCGGTCCCAGTTCTTCGTAGAGGGCCTGCCAGACTGGCAGGTCAAAGCGGCATCCTCACCACGAGGCCCATGAGACGACGAAGACTTTCTTGCCGCGATAGTCGGACAGCGAATGCATCTTGCCGTCGAGATCGGGCAGGCTGAAATCCGGCGCGTCGAGCGAGGTCAGCATCCGCTTTCGCTCCGCGGCGGCCTCGCCGAAGCACCACGCGTGATGCTCCTCGTCGGTCACGACGGGCTGTCCGAGCAGATTCGCCAGCGCGGCGAGATTGTAGCGCCCGCCTGCGACGAACTTGCGTTCGTCGGGTATAGGCACGCAGATGTCGCCCTTGCAGAATCCCTGCGGCTTGAACTCCCATCCGCTGACGCGCTTGAGGTCGTCGCCACTGAGCCACAACCCGCCGCCCGCCGCGTCCGCATCGACGCCGGCCGTCACCCGTTCGCCAAATATTATGTCGATAGCCATCGCTGATTCCCTCGCGTCAGGATTTCAGCACAAATCCGTCAACCAAGCACCCCTCACTAGATCCACAAAATCGCGCCGCTCGCGGGGCGCCCCGTGCTCTCCCGCACCGCGCGAACGTAGAAACGAATCTGTGCACGATACTCGTCGAGGCGTGGCGCGACTTCGATATCAGTCTTGAAATCGACCACGGTCCAAACGACGCCCTCGTTGGTGCTCTCCGCGAACGCGAGATCCGCGATGCCTTCGACTGCGGTGCCGTCTTCAAGCCGAATCATCAGCGGACATTCGCGCATCACCGTATCCGCAGCTTTTGCGCGACGCATCAGCGGAGACTTGAGCGCAGCAACTACGGCCGACGTGGCTGCGGCGGTCTCGTCATCAGATGCGCCGATCATCTTGGCGCCACTCGCAGCGAGCTTGCCGATCTCGGGCGCGTCGGCGTCGAACGGCGCGCGTAGCATCGTCAGATGCACCAGCGTGCCGAACCGCTTGCCGTGAGGCCGCCCGCGATCGCGAAGCGTCTCTTCGATCGCAATCGCTTCCGCTGAGGCCGGCCCGTCCGCCGGTGCGCCAAGCGCAAGCTCGGTCGCGGTCGCGACGTTCATTCTCGGCGTCGTTCCTGCCGCGAGCATCGCCGCGCGCTTCGCATTCCATTCTTCATGCAGTTTGACGCCGCGATCCGACACGAGCTTGTTTTCGTCGGCCTGCAGCAGCTTGTCCTGCCGCAGCCCCATTTTTTCTTCGACGTTGAGAATCAGCAGCCGCGGATCCCACCAGACGACCTGATGGTCACCCTTTTGCGGGCGATGTAATCCCGGCGCGACCGATTTCACTTTGCCGGGCGCTTTCGCAGGTCGCGTCAGGACGCTGTCGTCGCCGAATTCGGGGCATCCTGCCGGATGCGTCGACGACGGCGCGCGCCGTTCCGTCTGCGCGGGATAAACGACGGGATTCAGCCGCGCGAGCCAGCCGTCGCTTTCTTCATCGCCAACCGCCGGCACCACGATCAAATCCCGCGCGCGAGTGGCCGCGACGTACAACAGGCGGATTGCCTCCTCCTGGTCGCGCTGATGCTCTTTTGCCTGATGCTCCTGCAGTTCGCGCGGCGCGCATCCCGCGAGTTCCATCGCGGCCAGCTTCGATGCGGGCTCGATATATCGCGACGCGTCGGCGCGAGTCTCGTTGCACGTGATATCGGCCAGGATGACGACCGGGAACTCGAGGCCCTTCGCGCGATGGACCGTCATGATGCGCACGCCCTCGGTCCCTTCCTCGACGATCGGCGTCTCGCTCGCCTCGTCGCGTTCGGCGCGCGCTTCGAGCTCGTCGACGAACGCGCGGAACGACGTGGTCCCGCCGCGCGCTTCGTAACGCCGCGCCTGATCCATGATTCGCATGATATTCGCCAGCGCCTGCTCGCCGGTCGGCCAAATCGCGAATCCCGCATGCGCGCGAGTCTCCGCCAGCAGCTTTGCGATCGTCTCCGCAATCGGCCGCCGATTCCGCCCGCGATGCAGATTCTTGATCACCTCGAGCGCGCACTTCACTTCCTTGAGACTCGCCGGCAGATCGTCGGGCAGCTTGCGGAACGGATGCAGGCTGCCGAGCGTCATGCGGAATTCGAGCAGCGCCGCGTCCGACAGCGCAAACACGGGACCGTGGAGCGCAGCGAACACTGTCAATTCGTCATCGGGCCGCTCGATTGCGCCGAGCAGATTGCGTAGCGCGATCACTTCCTCGCGCTCGTTGAACGATCCGCCCTTGACCAGCACGTGCGGCAGATGCCGCGCCTCGAGCGCGCGCAGATACGGCCGCGTCACATCGCGGCCGAACGAATTCATGCGGCGAAACAGGATGCAAATATGCCGCGGGCGAATCGGCACGCGCACGTCCGGCGCCTCGCGCTCGGTCACCGTCCATCCGCTTTCATGCACCAGCCATCGCGCGTACGCGGCAATCGCCTCGGGAATCGACTGATCGATTCTAAAATTGACGACGCGGCCAAAGTCGCCGTACGGCTCCGGCACCGGCAGCACGACGATCGACGGCTGCGTGCCTGGCTCGGCGCGATACGGCATCAGCGGCGCGTACGCCGGCTGGGTGCCCGATTCCTCGCTCATCAGCGGCGCGAACGCGGCGTTGACCATGGTCTGAATCGCGGGCGTCGCGCGAAAGCTGACCGTCAGATGCTCGAGTTGGGCGCCATGCATCAGCAGCAACTGTTTGACGCCCTGGTAAAGCGAAACATCGGCGCGCCGGAAACGGTAAATCGATTGTTTCGGATCGCCGACGATAAACAATTTGCCGCCGATCGGCTTGACCTTCAGCCAGTTCGTCTCAGCCGGATCGGCCGACGATAGCAGCAGAATGATTTCCGCCTGCAGCGGATCGGTGTCCTGGAATTCGTCGACGAAAATATGCGTGAAGCGACTCTGCAGTTCGGCGCGCACCGCCGGATTGTCGCGCACCAGGTTGCGCGCGACCAGCAGCAGGTCGAGGAAGTCGAGTCGCCCGGCGCGGCGCTTCAGGTCTTCGTAGATGCTGACGATCGGCCATAGTTCATCGCGCAGGAGAGGCGCGAGATTCGCGCCGGCATCGTCGCGGAACTTTTCCAGTCGCGCGCGCAGCTCGGCACGCCGGCGAAAAACTTCCTCGCGCTCGACTTCGCCGAAGCTGCCGCCGTATCCCTTCCAGTCCCAGCGCCGCCCGGTGCAAAGCGCGATCAGCACCGACTCGAGCGCGTCGTGATCGCGTCCGCGCACCGCCTCGAGCCGAGTTGCCTCGGCGACAGGCCGCGCGATTGCGTCGAGGCCCTTGGCGAGCCAATCGTCGTCCTCGCCAAGTTCGGCAAGTTTGCCGAGCGCTTCGACCTCCGCGATGATCGCGTCGATTTCCGCGTCGCGCTCCATCGGCGAATGCTGCCAGGGCGAATCGAAATCGCGCCAGTTCATCAGCTCGAGCGCGGCGCGGCGCGCGATCGCACGCGGCCCGGTGCGCGACGACAGATCGCGACGCCGCAGCAGCCGCCGCATGCCCTCGCCCGGATTGTCGAGGATTTTCTCGAACCATCGCTCGAACGCGGCGTCGAACATCTCGCCCGCAACGTCCTCGGGCGCGACTTCGAACATCGGATCGACGTGCGCCTCGACCGGCCGCTCGCGCAGCAGGTCGGCGCAAAACGAATGAATCGTTCCGATTCGCGCTTCTTCGAGTTGCTTCAGCGCCAGGTCGAAACGTGCGCGTGACTCGCTCAACGGCTCGGTGTTCTGGCGCGCGCGTTCGATTTCCGCACGCAGCCGCAGCTTCAGCTCGCCCGCAGCCTTCTCGGTGAAGGTCACCGCGACGATTCGCGCCAACTCGCCGCGTCCCGATCCGATCACCGACACGATTCGATTCACCAGCGCGGTGGTCTTGCCGGTGCCCGCGGCCGCTTCGATTACGAGCGTCACGTCGAGGTCGTCGCGAATCCGATCGCGCACCGCTTGATCCGATATGATTGCCGGAGTCACGAGCGTCATGGTATCGCGCGCAGTTTTTTCAGTGATTTGAGCCGCGCTTCCGGTTTGATTTTTGAGCGCCGCTCTTCGTAAGGGCCGCAGACGCGCTTGTAGTCGCACCAATCGCATTCGCGATCGTCCGGCGCGGCCGGCAGGAAGCCGGCTTCGAGCGACTCCTTGACGATCGCGACGAAGTCGCGTGAGGCGCGTCGCGCCTCATCGTTAATCTCGACTACGCGCTCTTCGTAACCGCCCGCCGCGGTGCAGTAGTAGAGCCGTCCGGCGAAAATCTTTTCCTTGAGTACGCTTTCCGCCGCGAGCGCATAGAACACTGGCTGCAGAGTCTTGCCGCCGCCAATCACGAAGTTCTTCTCGGCGCGGACTTTCCCGGTCTTGTGATCGGTCACCCGAATGCGCCCGGCCGGATCGCGCTCGAGCAAATCGATCGATCCGCGCAGGCTTCAGCCCGCCCTCGATTGCAGTACCGGGTCAGCCGAGCTGTGCGGATCCGCCTGCGCGCGATCGCTCAGCCCGAAACCGAGCTCGAACCATTCGGGCCGCCACTGCTCCGGATCTTCGGCGGCGCGCCGCAACCATTCGCGCAAGTCCGCGCGGATAGCTTCGATTCCGTCAAGCCATACGCGCTCGATCGCCGGCGCGAGATCCTCATGCCATTGCGCCGCAACCTCGTTGAGTCTCTCGTCGAGCAAGTCGCGACGCGTCGTCCAAATTTTCCGGCGTGACCGGCAGGACGTCGATTTCTCGAAGCGCCGAGAGGATCTCGTATTGAACTTCGGCAAACATACTGCCGCGCGTGAGAGGATCGAGCGTTTCGATCGCTTCAGGTTCATCGCGCGGTTCCAGTCGATGGACCGCTTGCAGAAAAAATCGATATGGGCACGCCGCGAAATTCTGCAGCGCGGTCGGCGAGTACGACCGCTTCGACAACTGATGCTTCCCCAGCGCCGCTAGCGCCGCCGCGTCGGGATCGACCAGGCCATCAGCCGAAGTCCATCGCCGGAGCCATCGCCGCGCCCGCGCGCGCAGCGCCCGCCCGAGATGCACGTTGGCGCCAAGCAGATAGTTTGCCGCGCCAATCGTAGTCTGCGGATCGGCGTCGACTAATTTGTCGAGCACCGCCAGATCGAATTCCGCGTCATCGATCGCGTCGGCAGGATTCGCGGGCGCCGGCCATGAAAGCCGCGTCGTGGGCTGCGCGGACGCGCGAGTCGCGAGCTCGTCGAATCCAGGCAGACGTCCCTCGGCCGCGCGCAGCACTTCGAGCGCGTAGAACGACGGCACCCGAGGACGGCCCTGGTCGAGATCGACACGCGGGTAGGAAAACATCGCACGCGTGCCCGCCGCGCCCGCCGCGATTCTCAATGCGAGCCGTTCCGCGCCTACGCGCCGCTCATTTCGCGCGAGATACGGACTCAACCGCGCGCGCGCAGCGTCGGAAAGAATCGGATCCTCGGTCAGCTTGCGCGGAAACATCCGCTCGGCGAGACCCGGCACGATTACGACGTCGAATTCCATGCCGCGCGCGCGATTCGGCGGCGCGACGAACACCGCGCCGTAACGCCGAACGCGTCGCGGAGTCTCCAGCCGCCCTAGCCGATCATTCAGCACCAGGCGCACCTCGTCGAATCCGACCGGGCCGACGGGAGCCATCGGCTCGAGTTCCGCGAGCGCGGCGAGAACAGGCTCGCGATCGCGAATCGCGAGGTCAACCAGCGCGCGCAGAAATTTAAGCCACTCGCCCCAGGCCGCGTCGCGCGGCGCCGCTTCGAGCATCGAAAGAATCGGCATCGCAACTTCGCCGAGATGCGCGAGGTCGAGAATCCGCCGCTCGAGGCTGGCCGCGTAGGCATCGTTGTCCGCAATTTCGTTGCGTCGCGCGGCGAGCTCGTTGCCCAGGCCCGCCAGCCGCTTGTGCCATCGCTCCGCGCTGCCAATCACGGCCGCATCGACCAGCAGCCGCTCCCATCGCCAGGGTGCACGCGCGTTTCCCTCGATCACGGGAACCGGATCGGAAATGTCTGTGTCACCGTCAGTATCTTTCGCAGCGTCGCCTTCGACTTCGAGATCCGATTCCAGTGACACGGGCGCAAGTTCCGCGTCCGGACTGATCGCCGGCTCGTCTTCACGGGATCGATCGGGGTCAGGCACTTGAGCGAGCGAGAGATATTCGGCGAAACGGCGCGCCGAGAGATTCTCCGCGGCGCAGCAAAGCAGCGCGAGCATCGCGCGACCGCCCGGCTCGGGGCGCCGCGTCCCGCGCGCGAAGTAAGCTGGAATGTCGGCGCGGGCGAGCGCTTCCTGCAGATACGGGGCGTAGCGGACGGGGTCATGCAGCAGCACTGCGATTCGATCGAACGGCACGCCGCGCCGCGCCTCGGATGCTATTCGTCGCGCGATCTCGACGCACTCGTGCATCTCGCCCGGCGCCGAAATCACCGTCACCGTTTCATCGACGTCGCGCTCGGGCGGGGCAGTATCGGCGAACAGATGCGTCTGCAGGCGCTCGAGCGACGGCGCCTGGTTTTCGTCCGCAGCCGGCGACAATGTAGTAGCGCGCACACCGAGCGCATCTTCGAGGATCGTTTGCACGGGAGAGTCGCCGGCGGGAATCGTCGCGAGAATCGAGGGCGAGCGCGCGGCGAGCGCCGCAATAAAATCGCGGTCAAGCGCGCTGTCCACAGAGGATCGAGCAACAGGATCGGCAGTCCAATGAAGCGCGGCAGCTCGCTCGCAAGCACGGCGCGCGTCGCAACTTTCAGCATCCCGGCGCGATCGATCAGCTTCGCTTCCGACAGCTCAGCGTCGAATTGCGCGAGCGTCGCGGCAATCGCCTCGCCGGGGCCGCCGAGCGCGCGCAGATCGTCGACGCCAATGTCGTTCCATCGAAGCTCGATCAGCGTACGCGCCAGCGCGCGCGAAAAGCCGGGCAGCTTCAGCACTGAATCGAAATGCGCGAGCGCTCCGGTCGGCGCCAGACGGAAAACCGCGCGCGCGGCGACCGCCTCGGCCGCGAGTCCGTCCGCGGGCGCGAGGCCAGCGTCGGCGAGTTCCTCGGCGGCGAGCAATCCGACGAGACGGTTGAGCGTCAGGCGATGCACGCCGAGCATCGCGCCGCGCGATAGCGCGAACGCGCGCACCAGGTCGTCGGCGGCCTCCTTGACCGACGCGATCACGAGGATTTCGGTCGCGGACGGCTGCGACTCGAGCCACGCGCGCGCAGCGGCGATACGTTCGCTGGCGCGCTCGGAGATTATGATTTCACGAGAAGCTGGCATCGGTGCGGCGCGACTCGATGCCGCGCCACATCACTATCGTCCGCTCCGAGGATCGCGTCTCGCAAGAGGCCGTGCCGCGTGTTTCCACAGCGCGACAACGGTTGGCAGCAGTAGGGAAGGGCAAATCGCTTTATTGAATGTGGAACCCACCGTGGGTTCCACACCTCCCTGGGCAGGGGTGACCCCTGCCCCCGGTACTAGTCGCAAAATGGCGCGGACGTCATTTTGCTCTCAGGTCTCCTGCGGAATTGGTAAGCGGAGCGCGCGTCGAGCACATTTGCTTGGCTAGTTCGAGCTGCCTCTTTTCTCGCATCGAGACTTCGTCCCACAAAAGGATCTGGTAGCCGTCGGGGTCTCGGAGTTCGGCGCCGTAGCCCCAGAAATATTTGCCCGGTGGATTCGTAAACGCGACGCCTTTCGATTGGAGCTCTTTGTATTTTGAATCGACGTCATCGACTTGGAGGGTGAGCGAGCATTTTGCGCCGGACAGTTGGGATGGTTGCTCATAGACGAAGATCGTGAAGCCGGCGTCGTCCTGGATTGCGGAGGTTTTGCGATCGGGACTTCGAATTCAACCTTGAAGCCGAAGTTGCGCACGTACCAATCGCGCGACGCCTGGTAGTTCGTGACGGGAAGGTTCATGTGATCGAATTTGACCATTTTTCTGGCTCCTCGTGGGTGATGTTGCGCGAGTGTAGCTTGAATCGCAGAACCCTCACCTACCGGCGGCTGCGCCCGCCGGCCTCCTCTCCCGTAAAATAACGGGCGAGGTAATTCCACGCCGCCTTCCCCAAAGAACCTGAGAGCGAAAGGTTGTCCTCAACATTTCGCGCTTCTCATTGGGTGCAGCGGTCACCCCTGCCGAAGGAAGAGGGAAACCCACCGCGGGTTTCACATTCAGTAAAGTTCCCGCCGAAACCGAGACGCTGGGTCATAACTACTCCTGATTGTTTGCCGATTGCGTCACATGCTCGCGCTCGGCGCGGCCGATGGTTGAATGGTTGGAACCGGGGTCGGCATGCTGCCTGGGTTTGTTGCGGGCGCTGAGGGAGCCCCCATCATCGTCGAGGTCGCTGTAGCAGTCGGCACGCTCACGGTCGGGATCGGTCCGGCGGGACTCGCCTCAGACACAGGAGTCGCACCTTCTGACGGAACTGGCGCGGCCGCCATCAGCGCCGTCCCTGCGCCGTAATCGTATACGAGCACGCCGCCGAGATGAGCCGAGTAACCGAGCGTCGCAACCGCCAGGATGGCGACGATGAGATAAATCGCGCGCGATCCTGCCATGAAGCCGAACGACTGAATCATGAGTCGCCACATCAGCAAGGACGCCGAAGCCAATTGCGAGATACTCGCCCAGCTGCGCGTGCCGATGCAGCACGTCGCGCGCCGGCTGACCCAGCGCGTTCCAGATGCGGTCGGCTTCCATATCGCCGGTGAAATAGGATGCTCCGGCCGCGAGCGCGCCGAGGATCATCAGGAGCACCGCGGTGTAACGAAGCCAGAGGCGAGTCGGGGAGGCGAAGAGATCGATTAGTACCGCGACGAACAGCAGCGCGACCGAGAAGTGATCGACGATCGGATGAAGTTGTAAGGGTTGCAGGAATTTCACGACAGGTTCCATCGATGCTCCTTGAATTGAACCGGGATCCGAAGTATGCGCGGCCGTGAAAAACTGGATACGCGATACGTGGTCTGTGCAGTTTATCTCAGAGCCCCCCTCGGCACGCAAGAATTCACCTAACCCCTAACCCCTTCCCATAGTGGGAAGGGGAACGAGATGGGGGACCTGTCTTTGCTGTGGGAACGGGAACAAGATTTCCGGTTCCCCTTCCCACTATGGGAAGGGGTTAGGGGTTAGGTTTCTGAGGATGTATCGCGATTCCGAGCTCGCGGATCTCGACGTCGCTCCACGCGCGCTGCGTGAGGAAATACCGGATCGCGCGGAACGTCGTCAGCTTGCCGAAATCGGGCGTCCACCATTCCTCGAATCCAAACTCCGATGGGTCAGGGTTGCCCGCGACCGCGCCGCTTTCGGTCTTGCCGATCGTCACGACGATGTTCGCGTCTTCGGGCGAAGCCGCCTGTGTAAAATCGCGCAGATACCATTGCAGCTGCGGCGCATCGTCGGGGATGAATGCGTGCGCGCCGGGCGCAACCGCGTTCCGGACACGTTCGCACTCCTTGACGGTCCGAATCGACGTAGTCGGCTCGGACCAGAACAGGAGCGCATGCCGCCGCCACGGCGCTTCGCTCGTGTCAGGCGCTGGATAAACAAAATTGGTGGCGATCTGAATGTAGAGCGTGAGCGCGACCGCAGCCGCAAGCGCGAAACGAATCGAGTTCCATCGCTCCAACCTGTGCATCCAGTCCACCGCGTAAGCGGCGACGAGGCCAGTGGCAGAACGATCGCGACGATCGCGTCAGCGTGATTCGCGCTCACCGACGCAAATGTCGCGACGCTGACGATCGCCCACAGCACCGACCACGCCGCAAAGCGATTGACGATGCGTCGCGAGACGATCGCGAATACGCCGATGATCGCCAGAGCCACGACGATGAATTCGTAAAAAAGCAAAATCGGCACGATTCTGCGGATTGCAGAGTGAACGGCGATCGACGGCGGGACGAATGCGGTATGGAAGTAGTACACGACGGATGACACGAGCGGCCGGTGAAAAAACGCAGTCGTCAAAAGGATCCACAAGCAAATAGCGACGACCGCGCAGACGATGACTAGCACGCGGCGCCGAACCCACCATACGCGCAGGCGCAGTCGCCGATGATCCAATCGCACCAAGTCGACGACGCCGACGATAATCAGCGATACAACCATCGCCGACGCCGTCACGTAGCCGATGGGATCTGCAGTGAGCCACAGCGCGATCGCGACGCCCAGCCCTGCCGCACGGAGGACACTCGGCCGCCGGCGCATACTCTCCGCGATCGCGATCGCAATCATCATGAACGCCGTCGACGCGATCACCGTCGAACCGCCCAGCGAAAAATAGGCAACGCTCGGCGAAATCGCGATCAACGCGGCGAAGGCCAGGGCTCCAGCGCGGCCCAGCATCGGACGCAGCGCGAATCCGGTTGCGATGAGCAGCAGACCGCATAGCGTCACGACGATTCGCGAGGTCGCGTCGGACGCGCCGATCGCCGCGAAGATCCAGCCCTGCATTATCGTCACCCACGAGGTATCCGACAGCGCGAACGCAGCGCGGCCATGCTGTGCAACGAGGAACGCCGCGATCGCGTCGGTCGCCTGCGCCGCGTTGAGCGGACGCGCTCCCAGAGCGATCGTGCGCGTGATAAGCGCGTAGCCCGTGACGATGTACCATCCGAGATGCTCGGCGGTGACGACGTAAACCGCGCGCGTGAGCCGGACCTGGCTCAGATTGAAGGCGAGCTTTTCCGTCGGCGCGGCGGACGGAGGCACAGGCTCGACGCGCTCGAGGGGTTCTTCGTCCAGCCGCCACTCGTCGTCAGGAATTCTGTCCGCGCCTGTCATTTTTTCCGCTCTTGCGCTCTCGCTATTGCCGGCACCGCGCGTTGTCAACGCCGGCTCGCCCAAAAATTAATCCGTCCGAAATGCGAATTGCACTTGAGCGAACCGCCAGCGCAGCTATGCTGGAAGATTCGGGTCACGCGACAATGCCCAAATTCGAAATCAACACCCGCCGTTTGATCAACGGCTCACTCTCGTTTCTCGCGCTCGCCGCGATCATCGCACTGTTCTTCGCGTATCGCAGCCACGCGCAGCATCTCATTCCGCACAGCGTGCCGGTCTCGACCCGCCATCTTCCATACTACGCGTTTTGCTCGTTCTACCGGATGCTCGCCGCATACATCATCGCGCTGGTTTTTTCGATCGTCTATGGGATGGCGGCGGCGCGCGGCGGTCTCTACGAGCGCATCCTGATTCCCGCGATCGATATCGCACAGTCAGTGCCGGTGGTCGGCTTTTTTCCCGCCGCGGTTTATTTCTTCGTCGCACTCGCGCACGGCAGCCGCCTCGGGGTCGAGATGGCGGCAGTATTTCTGATTTTCACCAGCCAGGCGTGGAACATGGCGCTCGGCGTTTACGAAGCGGTCAAGACTATTCCCGAGGATTCGAAGGATGCGATCGAATCGTTCGGCGGGCGCGGATGGCTCAAGTTCAAGCGCCTGCTGCTGCCCGCGAGCGTGCCGAAGCTGGTGTACAACTCGATCCTGTCGTGGGTCGCGGGATGGTACTTCCTGATCGCGTGCGAAATCATCACGGTCGGCCCCGCGAGTTACCGCCTGCCGGGGCTGGGCAGTTTTCTATGGGAAGCCGCGGAGAAGGGACGCACCTTCGATCTCTTAGCGGGCCTGCTCGCCCTGCTCGCGATCATCGTCGCGATGGACATGATCGTGTGGCAGCCGCTCTCGACCTGGGCGGAAAAGTTCAAGTACGAATTCGCGGCGTCTTCCGGCGCGGTGCAATCGCTCGGGATGTTCGACGCGCTCGCAGGCGTTGGACCCGCAGTTACGCGCGCGCTGCGAGCGATCCTGGTCCCTCCGATCAGAATGATAGCTCGCGCGATCGAGGCTCTACCGAGCGGCCCGGAGCTCTCGCCCGAACAAAGCAAGCGCATGGCCGCGATCGTGCGAACTTTGATCATCGGCTCAATCCTGATTTTCCTGACCTGGGCGCTGGCTCGCGGCTTCATGGCGCTCATCAGGACGCTCTCGCAACCCTGGCCATCCGACGTGAAGCAGATTCCCGAAGCGATCCTGCTGTCAACCATTCGCATGACGATTGCTTACGCGATCTCGCTGGCATGGACGGTGCCGTGCGCTCTGGCAGCCAGCGAGAACGCCCGCTTCAACCGCATCCTCTCGCCGATCGCTGAAATCGTCGGCTCGATGCCCGCGACGGCGCTGTTCCCAATTATCGTAGTCGTCGTGATAGAGGTCACCGGCGGGATGAACCTTGCCTCGATCCTGCTCATCCTCACCGGCATGCAATGGTATTTGCTGTTCAACCTGCTTGCGGGAATTAACCAAGTGCCCGAGGACTTGAAAGAAGCGGCGCGCGCGTTCGGGCTCTCCCGCTTCGCGCGATGGCGCAAGCTGATCCTTCCAGCCGTCACGCCGTCGCTTATCACCGGCAGCATCACCGCGTGGGGAGGCGGGTGGAATGCGCTGATCCTGTCCGAATATTTCGTTTACAAAAATCAGACCTACCAGGTGCTCGGGATCGGATCGCTGCTCGACGCCGCCACTTACAAATCCGGCAACGGCGTGATGATCCTGCTAAGTCTCCTATCAATGATAGCGGTGGTGCTACTGTTGAACCGGCTCATGTGGCGCCCCTTGTATAACCTTGCCACAGAGCGATACAGGCTGGACTACTGACACCTGACTATGAGCGATCCGGACTCACCTGACCCATGGCCCTCCTCGAGCTCAAACACATCTCGAAAAGTTTCGCGCATGCCAAGGGAACGTTGCAGGTGCTCAACGACATCAGCTTCGACGTTGAGGAGGGTGAGTTCGTCGCGATCGTCGGGCCCTCGGGATGCGGCAAATCAACGCTGCTGCGGATCATCAACGGCATCGTGCCGATGACTTCGGGACAGGTGTTGTATCGCGGCCGGCAGGTGGATGGAATCAATCTCGAATGCGCGCTCGTGTTCCAATCGTTCGCGCTGCTTCCGTGGCTATCGGTCAAGGCCAACGTCGAGCTCGGCCTCGAAGCGCAGGGACTGCCGTTGGCCGAGCGCGAGAAACGCGCCGGAATCTATATCGACAAGGTCGGACTCGACGGCTTCGAAGAGGCTTACCCGCGCGAGCTGTCGGGCGGGATGAAGCAGCGCGTCGGTTTCGCGCGCGCGCTCGCGGTCGAGCCCAAGGTGCTGATGATGGATGAGCCGTTCTCAGCGCTCGACGCCTTGACCGCGATCACGCTGCGCGAGGAGTTGCTCGACATCTGGCAATCGCCTGACATGCCGGTGAAGAACATCGTGCTGGTTACGCACATCATCGAGGAAGCTATCGAGCTGGCCGATCGGATCATCGTAATGGCGGCGAGCCCGGGCCGCATCGTCAAGGATCTTAAGGTCGAATTGCCCCGACCGCGCGACCGCCGCACCGAAGCTTTCAACGCCCTCACCGACAAGGTCTTTTCACTGATCGAGGAGCGCGCGTGATGCCTCCCCCATCCATAACTCCGCTTCCCGACATCGCGCTGACATCGGTCTTCGGCCTGCTCGAATTGCTCGATGATCGCGGCGGGCGCGAGGACGGCTACAAAATCGCGCGCGATCTCAATATCAGGTTCGGCGACTTGCTCAAAGTGATGAAGGCGGCGGAGATTCTCGGCTTCGTTTCAACTCCAGCCGGCGACGTGGTGCTCGAGCCGTTCGGAAAACAATTTCTCGAAGCGGATATCAACGAACGCAAGCTGATCCTGCGAGAGCAGTTGAAGAAACACGGCCTCTTCAGCTACTTCATCCGCCTTCTTCGTGGTCAGGAGAACAAGTCGCTTTCCAAGGAAGTCGTGCTCGAACATCTGGCGATGCTGCTGCCGAGCGAAAAGCCCGAGCGCCAATTTGCCACGATGGTTGGATGGGGGCGCTACGCCGAGCTGTTCGGCTATAACAAGGACGAGGACCGCTTCTATCTCGACAACGAATAGGAGAACGCGCTATGGCAACCGATGCTGAAAAAGTCGTGACGGAATTCTGCAACGCATGGCCGCGCAAGAATATCGAGGAGCTGCTCGGCTTCTTCACCGACGACGCCGTCTATCACAACATCCCGCTCGATTCGGCCAAAGGCAAAGACGCCATCCGCAGCGTCATCAATACTTTTCTGCCGATGGCCAGGTCGATCCAATTCAAAGTGCTGCATAGCGGCAGCAACGGCAATGTAGTGTTTAATGAGCGCGTCGACATCTTCGACCTGGGCAACGGCAAGACGATCTCGCTGCCAGTAGCAGGCGTGTTCGAAGTAACCGGCTCGAAGATCAGCGCATGGCGCGATTACTTCGACATGGCAATGTACACGAAGCAGATGCAGTAACCGTTTTTATCCGGTCCCCCTTCCCCCGTGGGAAGGGGTTAGGGGCTTAGGTTCCCCGCTCGATTGACTCGGCGCGTAACTCCCGCGCGCGAGCATCCACAGTTTCGTGCTTCAAACACATTAATCTGCTCAAAACTGCTTGATTTGTTGTAAGCAAGAAGCCAGCTTTCACGCAGAGTGTTGAAACACTTTAACATGAAGCGGAGAATTTGCGCGAATTTCTCAGCACTCCGCTATCGCGGGGGCTCGATTCTCAGCAGGGAAGGGACTAGGAGATTATGAGGCAGCTGAACCGGAACGTCCAATCACTTGGCGCGCTGATGGTGTTGTCGATCGCATTGGGCAGCGCGACTTGCGGGCGTGCAGAAGCGGCGACCTTGTGCGTGAATCACGCGGGATCGGGGAGTTGCTTTTCCTCTATCGGTGCCGCGGTCGCTGCGGCCTCAGCCAATGACACAATCCAAGTAGCAGACGGCACCTACAAGGAGGATGTGATCATCGACAAGAGTCTGACGCTCATGGGGGCGAAACAGAAAAAAACCATCATCGACGCGTCCAGACTTTCCAACGGTATCTATATAGACGGAATCGACAATCCGGGCCTGAGCAACGTCGTGGTGAGCAATCTCCAGGTCGAGAACGCAAACTTCGAAGGCATCCTGGTCGCGAATGCTTCGTCAGTCTCGATCAAGCATTGCTTGATCGTGTTTAACGACAGGAATCAGACGACTGCACCGTCCTGCCCGGGGATACCGTCTTTCGAAACTGGAGAGAGCTTTGACTGTGGCGAGGGTCTGCACCTGACCGGAGTGGACCATTCAACCGTCGCGAACAACACCGTCGAGGAAAATACCGGCGGAATCCTGCTCAGCGACGACACCGGAACAACCCACGACAACATGATCACCGGCAACCTGGTGATGAACAATCCGTTCGATTGCGGGATTACGCTGGCCTCGCATCCGGCGGCGGCGCTGACAGGATCGAGTTCCCCTTTAGGGGTTTTCAACAACACGATAGCGGCGAACAGCTCGTTAAATAATGGGTTGGTAGTGCCGGGAGCAGGCGCCGGCGTCGGCATCTTCGACTCAGTTCCCGGCGCGAAGGCCTTTGGCAACACCGTCATCCACAACCGAATCGAAGGAAATGGCCTGCCCGGCGTCGCCTTGCACAGTCATACGCCCGGCCAGAATCTCAACGACAACATGATCATTGGCAATCGGATTAGCGGCAACGGCATGGACACTTCGGACGCGGCAACAACCGGGCCTACCGGAATCAACATTTTCGGCGTCTCACCAATTACCGGAACGGTCATTTCACAAAACGTGATAACGCATGAATCGCTGGACATCGTGGTGAACACGCCCGCTGACGTGGCCGCGGATAACAACGATCTTCACGGCAGCGGCCGCGTCGGCGTCCAGAATGTCGGCGCCGGCACCGTGGACGCCACCGATAATTGGTGGGGATGCAAAGACGGACCGGGTGTGTATCCGTGCTCGAACGTGAACGGACCGGGTACTGTGTTGTTTTCACCGTGGCTGAGAAAGCCGGCAAAATAGGAACTACATTCACGCAGCGGGGGCGGAACCCAGTCTCGGGTTTCGCTCTCTGAATCTCTTTCACCTTCGCCACGCGACCGTCGCGGTGTAACATCCAGCTCCACGATGGCCTCGCACATCACTCACGCCATCATCGGCACCGCCGGCCACATCGATCACGGCAAGACTGCGCTGATCAAGGCGCTCACCGGGCAGGACACCGACCGCCTCAAGGAAGAAAAGGAGCGCGGGATTTCGATCGACCTCGGCTTCGCCTACTTCACGCTGCCCGACGGCACTCGCGCCGGCATCGTCGACGTCCCCGGCCACGAGCGCTTCATCCGCAACATGCTCGCCGGCGCCCACGGCATCGACCTCGTGCTGTTCACCGTCGCAGCCGACGACGGCGTGATGCCCCAGACCGAGGAGCATCTCGACATCCTGCATCTGCTCGGCACCCGCCGCGGTATTTTCGTGATCACCAAGGCCGACCTCGCTGACGCCGCGCGACTTCGCGACGTGCGCGACGAGATCGAGCTGCTGGCAGACGGCACTACGCTTGCCGACGCGCCGGTCATCGAGGTGTCGTCGATCACCGGCCTCGGACTCGACAAATTGCGCGAGGAGATCGTTACGCCAGCTCGACGGCTTTCAGGCGCGCCGCGCCACCGGCGTCTTCCGGCTTCCACTCGATCGCGCGTTCGTCATCAAGGGACACGGTATCGTCGTCACCGGCACCGCGATGGGCGCCGAGGTTCGGGTCGGACAGAAGCTCCGCGTGCTGCCGTCGGGCGACGAGGTGCGCGTGCGCTCGATCCAGGTGCATTCGGATTCCGTCGAGAGCGCGGGACTATGCCAGCGCGTTGCGCTGAATCTCACCGGCGCAGAAAAGCTCGACCTCGCCCGCGGCGACGTGCTCGCCGACGAGCGGCTCGACTCGGCGACTGAGCGTTTCGACGCATGGCTCGAAATTCGTCCCGCCGCCAAGCGCGCGCTCAAGAACAATACGCGCGTGCGGCTGTTCATCGGCACTACTGAGACTATCGCCCGCGCGATCGTGCTCGACGAAGCAGGCGCGATCGCGCCGAAAGCCGCCGGCTTCGCGCAGCTCGTGACCGAGGACCCGGTCGTCGCGCTCGCGGGCGACCGCTTCGTCATCCGCGACGAAACCAATTCGCGCACTGTCGGCGGCGGCATCGTACTGAACCCGCTCGGCCGCCGCGTCCGCAAGCCGATCGAGGCGTATCGCGGCAACCTCCGGATGCTCAAAGATTCGTCCGGCGCCGACGCGCTCGAAGCGCTGATCAATCTGCAGGAAAGTTTCGCGCTCGGCACGATCAGGCTCGCGACCCTGATGAACATCCCGATCGCCGAGGCCGACGCCGCGCTCCGCGATGGGCCGCGCTTCGTCAAGCTGTCGGTCGGCGACGAAGAGGCGTTCACTACGCGAACCAAGTGGGACGAGCTGAAACGCTTCACGCTCGACGCGCTGGAGAAGCATCACAAGGCAGAGCCGCTGTCGGCGGGCCTCGAGATGGAAGCACTGCGCACGCGGTTGCCCTCCGAAATCGGCGCGCGTGCATTCCGTCCGCTCGTCGATCGTCTCAGTCATGAATCCGAAATCGTGCGCGAGGAAAGCGTGCTCCGCCTGAAGAGCCAT
Organism: uncultured delta proteobacterium; assembly: GCA_963733715.1. GTDB lineage: Bacteria > Desulfobacterota > Binatia > Binatales > Binataceae > Binatus. Next base: position 281,701 of record CAVTEN010000005.1, on the reverse strand, counting down.
CGCGTGCAACTCGGCGGCGACTCCGAAACTCTCGGCGCGAAAATCGATGCCGCACTGACCAGCGCGCAGTTCCAACCGCCGGACCTCAAGCAGCTGGCCGACGCATTAAAAATTCCCGCCGGCCAGCTTCCGCATCTGAGGACCGTGCTCGTTGCGATGGAACGTCAAGGCCGCATCGTCAAAATCGCCACCGACCTCTATTTCAGCCGCGCCGCCGCCGACACCGCGCACGCCCGCCTGGTCGACTATCTTAAGGCTCACAATGAAATCACAGCCGCCATCTTCCGCGATCTACTAGGCGCGTCGCGCAAGTTCGCAATCGCGTTGCTCGATCACTTCGACCACACCGGCGTAACGACCAGAGTCGGCGACACCCGCCGCCTCCGAAGTCCTTCCTAGCCCCAGCGTTTTTGTGTCATCCAGAGCGAAGCCGAGGGACCCCGAGTCTTTCTCGATGCCGCCAACCTAACCCCTGACCCCTTCCCTCGAGGGAAGGGGAACAATCGCGGGGATGAAGACATGGGCGCTGCGATGCGCGACAATATCCGCGATGTCCACGACCAAGGACAATAATCCCTCGCGGGGCGATCTGGTTCGCCTGACGGCGCGGTGCAAGGCTGCGGGTTGAGCCGGTAAGCTCGGTCCGGCGGACCTCTCTGCAGTCCTCGCGCGGCTCGATTTGCCGAGCCATCCTGATTTGCTCGTCGGAATCTCGACGGGCGACGACGCCGGAGTGTTCCGTCTTTCCGACGACCTCGCGATCGTCAACACCGTCGATTTTTTCACGCCGGTGGTCGACGATCCTTTCACTTACGGACAAATCGCCGCGGCCAACGCGCTCTCCGACGTCTATGCGATGGGCGGGGTGCCGCGCACCGCGCTCAACATCGTATGCTGGCCGCAGACGGGACTACCTGGTGAGATGCTTGCCGACATCCTGCGCGGCGCCGCCGACAAAGCGCGCGAGGCCGGCGTCGTGATCGTCGGCGGTCACACCGTCGCCGACGAAGAAGTGAAATTCGGGATGGCGATCACCGGCGTGATCGATCCGCGCCGAATCGTGCGCAACGTCGGCGCGCAGGTTGGCGACGCTCTCGTGCTGACCAAGGCGATCGGCACCGGAATTTTGATGACCGCGTTCAAGCGCGACGCGCTCGGCGACGACGCATACCAGGCCGCCGTCCGCTCGATGACGCAGCTCAACGCCGCGGCCGCATCCGCGATGCTCAAGTACGACGTTCACGCCGCCACCGACGTCACCGGCTTCGGACTGGTCGGTCATGCGCTCAAGATGGCCGAGGGCAGTGGCGTTACCTTCGTGTTCGAGGAGTCAGACTTGCCTCTCCTGCCGGGAGTGCTCGAGCAATGCCGCGCCGGAATGATTCCCGGCGGCGGCGAGCGCAATCGCGAGTACTACGCGCCGAGCGTCCGTATCTCGGACGAAGTTGCCGACGAGATCGCGACGATTGCCTTCGACCCGCAGACCTCGGGCGGTTTGCTGATAGCGATCCCCGACAAGCAGTCGCTCGAGTTGGTCGCGGAGCTTCAGAATTGCGGGCATCGCGAGGCCGCGATCGTCGGGCGCGTCGTCGCTCGTCGCGAACATCCGATCGAACTGATCTGATCTCACTGAAAAAGAGGACGCCGATGGATTTCTTTGAAGTAGCCACCTCAACGCCTACTATGCGGCGGTTCCTCGATCGCCCGATCCCCGAAGCGGAGCTGGTGAAGATTCTCGAGACCGCGAACATGGCGCCTTCCGGCTCGAACGCGCAGCCGTGGGAGTTCGTCATCGTGCGCGACGCCGCTGCGCGCCGCGAAATTCAGAAGCTGTACGAATCGGTATGGGGGCCGTACAAGGACAGCGCTATCATCCGCGGCCGCACGACGCTGTCGCCGCGCGCGGTCAAGGCGCTCAAGACGGGAGACGAGTTCGCGGCGCAGCTCGCGATCGTCCCGGTGCAGGTCGTGGTCTTTCTCGATCGGCCCAAGATGCGCGTCGAGCGCGGCAGCGAAGCCGATCTTTTCAACTTCGGCGCGACCTATGGATCGATCTTCCCGGCGATCGAACTGATGATGCTCGCGGCGCGCGCGGTCGGCGTCGGGACTGCGATGACTACGATGCTCACGAGCAAAGAATCCGAGACCAAGGCTCTGCTCGGTGTGCCCGAGCAGTATCAGCTGATCGCATTGGTGCCGATGGGGTATCCGGCAGATGGTTTCAAACGTCCGATGCGCAAGCCGGTGCTCCCGCGCATCCATGACGAGCGATGGGACCGCGCGTGGCCCCATTTCTGATTCCCTCCCCCATCGTGGGGGGAGGGTTAGGGTGGGGGACATTTTTGCGGCGCGATTGTCTGTAGCGCCGCAAGTCTGCATCGGCACAAAATTTCAGAATTAAAGGTCCCCCACCCGCCGCGCGAGGACGCGCGCCGGCCTCCCCCCTGAACGGGGGAGGCGATTTACACTAGAGCCTCAGTAATGGGATTACTTCTTTGCCGAACTGTTCCAGTTGCGCCGTCCGTTCCGACGGATGTGTGACGGCGTCGATTCCGATGTCGCGGGCGCCGGCTTTGATGTACTCGGTTATCTTTGCGGCGACGTCGGCGGGGCGGCCTAGCGCGCCGTAACGCTTTGCGGCGTCGGTCATGTCTGTTGCGTACCGCTTGCTCAGGAATTTTCCCGCGACTGCGTGTGCGGCTTCGACGCTCTCGCCCAGCCTGCAGAAAATCTGGATGCAGGTGCCGAATTGCGTAATTTTCCGACCTGCGCGTTCCGCTTCCTTGCCGATGAAATCCAGGCCGTCGGCGAAGCGCTTGGGCGTCACGACGTACGGCATCCATCCGTCGCCGAATCGCGCGGCGCGCTTTAGCGGACCTTCGGCGCGTCCGCCGATCCAGACTGGAGGGCCGCCCGGAGTTTTGGGTTTGGGCTGCATGATGATTTCGCCGAAGCTGAAATATTTGCCGCGATGCTCGACGCGCTCGCCGCTCCATAGCCGCTTCATCACCTGGATTGCCTCGGTCGCGCGGCCGCCGCGTTCGTGGATCGGGACGCCGCACGCCTCGTACTCTCGCGGGAACTCGCCGCCAACTCCGACACCGAAGATGAAGTGCCCGGCGCCGAGCAGCCGGTCCAGAGTCGCGACCATTTTGGCGACCGGCACCGGATGGCGCAGCGGCAGCAGGTAGACGCTGGTTCCGAAGGTGAGTTTGGGATCGAGCGCCGACAGGTAAGCGAGCGTCGTCAGCGGATCGCTCACGGGTCCGGTGAACGCTACGTGGTCAGGCGCCCACAGGACTTCGTAACCCCATTGGGAGATCGAATCGAGGCCCCGCGTCGCCTCTTCGCGACTCGAGGTCGAAACCATAGTGCCGAATCGAAGCCGGGTGCCGAGCGGAACCGCGTCACTCATGCCGCCGTCATATCACAAACGAGCAGGCGCGCCGACGCAATTGAGCCGACGCGTCTTGCGCCGATGAACGACTTTAAAACGTGAACCCCCCTTTCCCGAAAACGCCCTTCCCGCGCCTATCCTTTGGCGACGTTTGAGGCCTGCAGGCCTTTGGGGCCTTGCGCGACCTCGAACTCGACGCGCTCGCCCTGTTCGAGCGAGCGGAAACCCGCCCCATCGATGGCGCTGTAATGGACGAACACTTCCTGCCCGTCTTCCATCGTGATGAAGCCGTAGCCCTTCTTCGGGCTGAACCACTTGACAGTACCGTTAGCCATTTTCCCCCATACCTCCTGAAGGGAACCGGCCGGAGCGCCCCTCGAGGCCCTCTCCCGCCCTAAAACACCGCACCCCCAGTGCAGCGTGCGTAACGGCGGGCATATAGCACAAGATGAGGCACTTACCAAATGGGTAAAACTCGCGAAACAGCGCCGTAATATGTTTGATGGCCGGGAAGGGCGTTGTGCGGCGGCTAGTATTGCCAGCGCCGAATAGGGCGGGCGTGCATGTGACAGTGGTCGGGAATCTGGCGCATCACGTCATCGATACCGAATTTGTCGGCGCCGTACTTCGCGCGCGCGACCAATGACAGCGCTTCGATCATGAATGCGCGCTCATCATCGGTGGGCACTGCGCGATGATCTCCGAGGACGGCCATCGGAGTATCGCACGAATCGCAATCGAGGATTGTAAATTTGAACGGGTGAACGAAATCGGCGTAGCGCTGCGTGTAATCGCGCAGCTCGCACAGTTCGCATTTGGGCATCTTGGTAAAAGTCGTCGCCGATTCGTCGAGAGCGCATGACGCGTCGCGAGCCGCGATGGCCCGCGACGCATCGTGAAGCAAATTCCTACTTCGGAGAAGCAGCTGCTGCCGGCGCTGCCATTGCCGGCGACGGAGCTGACATCGCGGAAGACGGCGCGGCAGGCGGCTCTTTGCCGGCCTGGGCCTGCATCGACGACTTCGTTGCAGCCTTTGCGGCCGCCTTCGCGTGCCGCTTGCAGCGGTACACGCTCGAGGTCGAGATGCTCAGGTCGGTGGCGACTTCCTTGGCCTTCTTACCGCTGTTGATCTCGTTCATCACGGCGTCGCAGTCGACCTTGGTGGCCGCGTACGCCGGTCGTGCATTGGTCGCGAACGCGACGGTAGTCACGAGCATGGCCGAGGCCGCAGCAAGCGCAAATTTCTTCGTCAACATTTTCTTCCCCGCTCAGGTTAAGTTCGTTTTCAAACGATGCACAGTATTCCAAAATCCCCGCCTCATCAAAAGGGGGGTGAGATCCTTTGGCGCGGGTTAAAACTTGGGCTTGGCAAATCCCGGGAAGGATGGTTGGCGCTTCTCCTGCAGCGCGGAGACGCCTTCAGCCAGATCGGCGCTGAAGAATCCCATCATCTCGAGTGCGAGCGATGCATCAAACGCCGGCCCTGCCACGCGCAGCCAGTTGTTGAGCGAGCGTTTCGTGAAACGCACCGCCTGTTGCGGGCCGCGCGCCAGCTTGCGCGCGACTTCCATCGCCTTGTCCATCAGCTTGTCAGCGGGGACGCACAGGCTCACCAGCCCGATGCGCTCGGCCTCCTTGCCGTCGATGAAATCGGCGGTCATCAGGTAGTACTTGGCCTTGGCCATCCCGCACAGCAGCGGCCATACGATCACCGCGTGGTCGCCAGCCGCGACGCCGAGGCGTAGATGGCCGTCTGTAATGCGCATCGACTCGGACGCGATGCTGATATCCGCCATGAACGCGACCGCCAATCCCGCGCCGACGGCGACGCCGTTGATCGCCGAGATGATCGGCTTGTCGAGATTGATCATGTTGTAGACGATGTCGCCGGCTTCCTTCCACGCCTTGCCGATGTTGGCCGCACTCGCGGCCATATTCTGAATCATCTCGAGGTCACCGCCGGCCGAAAACGCGCGCCCGGCCCCCGTCACCACGATGACGTTGGTCTCGTCGTCGTCGGCGATGTCGAGCCACACGCGGCTCAACTCCCAATGCAGGCGGCTGTTGGTGGCGTTGAGAACTTCGGGACGATTGATCGTGATGAGCAGGATGCCGTCGTCCTTCCGCTCGAACAGGAGATGCTGATACTCGCTATATTTCATTTTTTCAGCCTCTCGCGGCCGGACGCGGGCACGGCGGCCCGCGCCACTGTGTCATTCAGAAAGGTTCATCCGTGTCGATCAGCCCTTGTAAATGTCGATGACCTTATTCAGCAGTGCGATCGCTTCGGGCTTCGGGCGCTGGAAGCTGTTGCGACCGATGATCGAGCCGTAGCCGCCGCCGGCGTTGATCCCGCGAACGGTGTTGAGCAGCGAGTCGTCGGTTTCCTTCACGCCGCCTGAGAAAATGACGATTCGCCGCCCGGCGAATGCGGCCTGCATAACATGCGCGATGCGCGCCGAGAGAGGTTCCAGCGGAATCTTTTCGGCATCGTAAACTTTTTTGGCTTCGGCTTGTTCGATGAAAGAAGTCGGCGGCTTGACCTTGATGATATTCGCCCCGAGTTGCGCCGCGATTTGCGCCGCGTACGCGACCACGTCGAGCGCGGTCTCGCCCTGCTTGCTGATTTTTGAGCCGCGCGGGTACGACCAGATAACCAGCGGCAGGCCGTTGCCCTTGGCCTCTTCGCCGATTGCGCGCGCCTCCTCGAACATCGACTTCTCCTGCGTCGAGCCCGGGTAGATCGTCAGTCCAACCGCGCAGGCGCCGAGCCGCATAGCGTCCTTGACGCTGGCGGTCATCGAGGGCGCGGGATCTTTTTCGTCATTGAGAACGTCGTGGTTATTGACCTTCAGTATGAGCGGAATCTCGCCCGCATACTCGGCGACACCTGCCTCGAGCAGTCCGAGCGGCGCCGCAAACGCGTTGCATCCCGCGTCGATAGCGAGCTGAAAATGATAGCGCGGATCGTACGCCGGCGGATTCATCGCAAAGCTGCGCGCGGGGCCATGCTCGAAGCCCTGGTCCACCGGCAGGATCACGAATTTGCCGGTGCCCGCGAGCTTGCCGTGGTTGAGCATCCGCGACAGATTGTTGCGCACGCTGCCGTTGTCGGAATCGTAATAGCTGAGAATCTCTCGAACTCGCTTGGTCATATGCTCCTGTCTCCCGTCGGGAGTGTCATTGCAGTTTGCACTCCTATATCACAACATCGCGGCCGCATAATGGGCTGCGCCGAGCAGGCCGGTAGCTGGATTCAGCGAGACGCGGACCTCGATCCGCTTCAGAATCTCGTTCAGCCGGCCCTTGGCCAAAAATCCTTTCACGAACGCGCCACCCGTCAGCATCGGCAAAATTTTCGGTGCGATGCCTCCGCCGAGAAAAACGCCACCGAGCGCCAGGACTTTGAGCGCCAGGTTGGCGGCCTCTGAACCGTAAATATCGCAAAACATGGTCAGCGCGTGAACGCATACGGGGTCACGTCCAGCCATCGCCACCTCGCTAACCGCGGCCGACGGATCGCCGGCTGCTATTTCTGCCTTCAGCCAGGCTGGCTCTTCGACGCCGCTCTCGCGTCGCAGAAAACTGTAGATGTTCCACAAACCCGGGCCGGAGAGGACGCGCTCGTAACTGACATGTCCGAATTCGCCGGTGAGAAATCGCAGCAACTCGATCTGTTCGGTGCCGTGCGGCGCGAAGTCGCTATGCCCGCCCTCGGATGCGACCGCGTAATATTTGTTTTCGTTGTCCTCCCAGACCAGCGAGGATTCGCCGAGACCGGTGCCTGCCGCGATCACTGCGATGTTGCCGTGCTCAGGTGGATCCTCTGCGCGATGCAAAACCTCAAACTCGGCGGGCTTGAGATGAACCATCCCGTAGGCGATCGCCGCCAGATCGTTAAGCAGGCGAACCGGGACGCCGTTCAGTGCGCGCGACAGCGATGCGGTCGAGAGTTGCCACGGTACGTTCGTCGCGTGCGCGCGGCCGTCGATTATCGGACCGGGCACTCCCAGGCACGCAGCATTCACTGCGGGAGTCGCGCTAAGGAAATCCGCACAGACGGCCTCGAGGCTGGCGAACTCCGCGGTCGCGTAGCGATGCTCGCGCACGAGTTCGAGATTTCCCGCGGAGTGCTCGAAGAGCCCGAGTTGAGTTTTGGTTCCGCCGACATCGCCAGCCAGGATGAGCCCATCCATAGGAACCTCGCGCGTTCAACCTTCGACTTTGAACGACTCGGCCAGCGCGACTTCCTCCGCGCTGCCTATGTAAATCGGATGCCGCTCGTGGATCGCGGTTGCGGCAATGTCGAGAATCCGCTGCTGGCCGGTCGATCCGCGGCCTCCGGCCTGCTCCGCGACCATCGAGAGGGGCGCAAGCTCGTACATCAGTCGTAGCTTGCCCTTGGCCTTGCCGCCCTCAGCAACTTCGCCGGGGTACAAATATATTCCGCCCTCGAGCAAGCATCGATGGAAGTCGGCGGCGAACGCTCCGCAGTATCGAAGGGAATAGCTAGTACGTTTGTCTTTGCGACTAGTAATATGCGCGAGGAACTTGCGCGCGCCGTCGTGCCACTTGCCTGCATTGGCCTGATTGACCGCATAGGTACTACCGTGCGGCGGCATCTTCACGTTTTCTTTCCACAGAATGAACTCGCCGAGCGTGCGATCGAGCGTGAAGATGTCGACGCCCGCGCCCGCGGTATAAACCAGCTGTGCCGCTGGCCCATATAATATATAGCCCGCGATGAGTTGCTGCGTTCCGGGGACGAGGATGTCGTCGATTCCTTTAGCGTGGCCGGGCGCGCGTTTCTTAACGGCGAAGATAGTGCCGAGCGATCCGTTTACGTCGGTATTCGATGACCCGTCGATCGGATCGTAGAGTATGCAGTAGCTATTGTCGCGGCAGTTGACTGAGTAATGATGCGGCTCGTCCATCTCCTCGGAAATGAGACTGCATACTGGGTATCCGTGTTCGAAGGCGTCGAGGAAAACCTGGTTGCCCCACTGGTCGAGCTTCTTGACCTTCTCGCCTTGCACGTTGGTCTCGCCGGTGTAGCCGAGCTCCCCGCTGAGACCCGCGGCCGCGAGTTCGCGCGTGATGCGCTTGGCGATCAGCTCGATGCGCTCCATTATCAGCGCCAGGTCGGCGACCGGAATCGCAGTCCCGCTCTTGGTCATGATGTGACGTGTGAGAGTTATCCCGCCGGCCATCCTGATCTCCTGTCTGGTTTTCTCCTGCTAAAGGGTTCGCCAGGTGCGGCCGTCTGCCGCGATCATCAGGGCTGCTTCGAGCGGGCCCCATGAGCCGGCTGCGTAGATTGGAGGATCCATCGGCGACTGTTCCCATGCGTCGAGGATCGGTTGCACGAATCGCCACGCTTCTTCGACTGTATCGCGCCGCATGAAGAGCGTCTGATCGCCGACGATCACGTCGTTGAGTAGAGTCTCGTATGCTTCAGGCGTCGACGTCACGTAGTGAAAATCGACTTTGACCTGCTGCAGCTTGGTCGCCGAGCCGGGCACCTTGGACATGATGTGCAGCGCGAGACCTTCGTCGGGCTGAATCCTGATGGTCAGCATATTGGGCGCCAACGGAGCGCGTGGATTTGCGTTATACAGGATTCGGGGCACGCTGTTGAAGTAGATCGCGATTTCGCTCGAGCGCTTTGGCAAACGCTTTCCGGTGCGCAGATAGAACGGCACTCCGGCCCATCGCCAATTGTCGATCCAGCATCGCAGCGCGACAAACGTCTCGATCTGCGAATCCGGCGCGACGTGCTCCTCTTCGCGGTAGGCCTTGACCGGCACGCCGCCGATCAGTCCTTCACCGTATTGCCCGCGCACGACTTTTTTCTCGATGTCCTCGTCACCGAGCGGACGCAGGGCTCGCAGCACGTCGAGCTTCGCGTCGCGCATCGCCTCGGCACCTGTAGTGTTGGGCGGCTCGGTCGCGATCATGCAAAGCGTCTGCAGCAGATGGCTCTGCACCATGTCGCGCAATGCCCCCGCGTGATCGTAGTAGGCGGCGCGCGTGCCGACGCCCTCGGCCTCGGCGACTGTAATTTGCACGTGATCGACGAATCGCGCAGTCCAGATAGGCTCGAAGACCGCGTTGGCAAATCGCAAGACCATCAGGTTCTCGACCGTCTCCTTGCCGAGGTAGTGATCGATTCTGAAAATCTGGCTCTCATCAAAATGGCGTGCGAGCTCGGCGTTGATTTCCGACGCGCTGGCGAGATCGGAACCGATCGGCTTTTCCACCACCACCCGCGTGAACGGTTGCCCCCGGCCCGGTGAATGAATCATGCCCGCCGCGGTCAATCCTTCCGAGCACGTGTCGATAAACGCCGGCGGAATCGCAAAGTAGAAAGCGCGATTGCCCTCGGTGCCGCATTCCTCGTCGAGCTGCTCGCATCGCTTGCGCAGGTTCAGATAATCGGCGGCCTCGGTGAACGAGCCGCGATTGAAATGCAGCATCGGAGCGAACTTCTCCCAATGCTCTTTAGCGACCGGGCGGCGCGAGAACTGTTCGATGCCGCTCAGCGCGAACGCGCGGTACTTCTCGTCGTCGAGATCCTCCATCGAGAACCCGAGGATCGCGAACTTGTCGGGCAATTCGCCGTCGATCAACAGATTGTACAGGGCAGGAATCAGCTTGCGATGACTCAAGTCACCGGCGCCGCCGAAGATCACTATGATGCATGGATCGTAGTGATTGCGTTCCTTGATGGGGTGCAGGTGATTGAGATCGACACTTCTATTTGCAGCCACGGCCATAAAATGACTTAGTCCTATTCCTTGAAGAAGCCGTGGCCGCCGAACTCATCGCGAAGGGCGGCGAGCAATTTCTCGCCGAAGGTTCCTTCGCCCTTATCGGCGCGCGATCGAAAGCGCGCGAACAACGCCATCGTGATCACCGGCATCGAGATGTTTTTGTCGATTGCGTCCTGCACGGCCCAGCGGCCCTCGCCCGAGTCCTCGACGTAGCCGCGGACCTGCTTGAGGCCCGGATCTTTTTCCAGCGCCTTGGCCGTCAGATCCAGCAGCCATGATCGCACGACGCTGCCCTTGCGCCACAGGTTGGCGATTTTCGACAGGTCGAACTTGTAATCCGACTTGTGCATCGCCTCGAAGCCTTCCGCATACGCCTGCATCAGGCCGTACTCGATTCCGTTGTGGACCATCTTCACGTAATGGCCCGCGCCGTGACCGCCGACGTGATCGTAGCCGCCCGGAGGCGCGAGCGTTTCGAAAATCGGCTGGTAGCGCCTGAAAATTTCCAGCTCACCGCCGACCATCAGGCAGTAGCCGAGCTTGAGGCCCCAGATGCCGCCGCTGGTGCCGACATCGACCAGATGCAGCTTCTTCGCGGCGAGCATCGCGGCGCGGCGGATGTCGTCGTGAAAGTTGGTGTTGCCGCCGTCGATGATCGCGTCGCCGGGCTCGAGCAATTCCGCCAGCTGGTTAATCGTGCTCTCGGTCGGATCGCCCGCCGGCACCATCACCCACACGCCGCGCGGTGGCTTGAGACGAGTGACGAGCTCCTTCAGCGAATTGACCCCGTCGGCACCGAAGGTCGATACCTCTTTGCGTTTTGCATCGTCGAGATCGAACGCCACGATCTGATGGTTGTCGCGCCGCAGCCGCTCGACCATGTTCATGCCCATTTTGCCGAGACCAACGAATCCGATTTCCATCAAGCGCGCCTTCCTATTGGCATACGACGATACGATCCGGATTTGCGCCCGTACGGCAAGGACATCGAAAGACTCCCTCAGCACGCCTCGGCATTTGAATATCCGGTGCTCGATCTAGGCTATTCGAACATACCGGTTGTTCAAAGACCGCGCCGGAACCGCACGGCTAGTGCGACTTTATATCGTCTTCGAGCATTAGATTTCGCAAGTCCTGGCGCTGGAAGATTGCTGCGACCGATCGCGTCAGCGCGACCGACAACACTTGCCCCGGCTCGTCGTAGATTCCTGCTTCGTCCTCGGAGCCGAGACCGAACGATCCGACTGGCGGGTCGAAGTAGGTATCGTTGCTGGTGCCGGTCCAGAACGGGACGCTGAACGGCGGCTTGTAGATCGTGACGTCGAGTGAAACGTCCGCCATCGTCCGCCAGCCGGGACCATTCTGGCCGGTTGTGCTGCGGGCTTTCTTCACCCAGCATCGCCGAATCTTGCTCTCGAGCACGTATTCGGAGTTGTTCCTGACGCTCGGCTTGTAGGTGACGTCGGTGGACGACGACGCTACCAGGCCCGCCTCCTCCGCCGAGCGCCCGATCGCTGCTTGCAGGATCGGACCGAGCTGCGAGCTGTATAAATGCTCGGTAACGCTGCCGGATTCATCGACAACGATTCCAATGGCCGGATTGCCGTTCAGCGGCGCGGCGTTGCCGGTAGCCTCGCGCACGTCGGCCGGCGTCAGGATCACAATGGTCTTTCTGGGATAACTGTTTTGATATCCCTTGACCTGGTACGGGTAGTATTCTAGCGCCTGGACCGAAGTCGTAGGCGCCGCAGCCGTGCCGCCGCCTTCGTTGACGGTCGAGCATCCCGTAAGCATCGAAGTTGTAATCGAAACTATCGTGACCAGGAGCGCGATTCGGCAGGTGTGCAGGCTCCCCACAGTCTGACCCAACGCTAACGCTTATCGCTGTGCCGCCTGGGACCGCTCGCGGAAGAGAAACAGGGTGCCGCCGACCTCGAGCCGATCGCCGCTCTTAAGCGCACAGCGGCCCGCCACCGGCTGTCGATTCACGAATACCTGGCCGCCAGTCGGACTGATGATGAAATTCTTGCCCTCGCGGCGGATGATCGCATGGCTGCCAAGCACGCTTTGATCGCCGAACAGCCCGATGTCGCTTTCCTCGGCGCGGCCGATGATCGTAACGCCCTTGATCAGCGGATACTCGCGGCCTTCGCGCGCGTTGCGGCTCTGGCTGCGCACGACCATCAGCCAGCCGCGCTTGAGCAGCTCGCCGACCAGCCCGATGAAAAATCCGATCAGCGCACCGAGTATGATGATCGCGATCGCGCGGCCCATGGCTTGCGGAACCGAGGAGATGGACGTCAAGCTCTGATAGAAAAATCCGCCGAGCGCACCGCCGAGCACGCCACCGATTGCGCCATTGCGCCGCCGCGCCGCCGATCCCGAGGCCGATCCGACGCCCAGGCCGACCGCGATTCCGAGCACGCCCCATCCGAGGATTCGGCCGTTGAGACCGCCCAGGACATCGAACGCCAATTCGCCGACGAGTAGTCCGAGTGCTCCGCCCACCGCACCGATTATGCCGCCGACTACGAATCGGCGCGCAGCCTGACGTACCTGGCCGACGCTGAGCGTTTCGATCGAGGCGAGAAACGCGCTGATCAATGCGCCAATCAGCGCGCCGAACAAAATATCGCGGCCATAGACCCAGCGGATGCCGAGGATTGGCTCTGAGAGCCCCCATGCGGCGAGGCCGCCAAGCGCGCCGGCGGCAGCATAGAAGAGAAGTTTTTCGCGGGAGACGTTACTTGCCATCTGCTACCTCAGCATTACGCGTGCATGGGTCAGGTTCAAGCGGCATTCTCAGGTACGGTTGGTTTTGATGCGCGACAAGATCGGACTGTGACGCGCACAGTTGCAGCTGGAGTCGCAGAACCCTCACCTACCGGCGGCTACGCCCGTCGGCCGCCTCGCCGGCGAGGTAACCTGCGCTTCGCCGTTTTTTGTATAGACACTGGGTGCAGGGTCACCCCTGCCGAAGGAAGTTTGAAACCCACCGTGGGTTTCATTTTCAATTAGCTCTTTCTTAATTGGTCTGGGCGATCCAGGTGCCGCGCTCTCCTGACGGCGTCGATTCGAAGGTGCCGCTGATCTGATCGGCCCGGCGCGAGCCTTCGAAGTAGTACGTCTCGGTGCCGTATGGAACCTGGAATTGCAGCTGGTTGCCACGCACGTATCCGTCGAGCGGAGTCATCCCAAAGCCTGATTGATGGATCACCAGCTCGCCATGCAGGAAGCCGTTTGATTGCGGCCGCAGCCGAAGCTCCATCTCCGGATTGCCGCCGCTGCGAAGACCGCTGATAGTTCCGGTCGCGATCATCGGTCCGAGCATGCTGCCCGACGAAGCCGAGCTGGTGCCCATGGTGCTGCCGATCGCGCCGCCGCCGCTGCCGGGATAGGAGGAGGCGTACGGACTGGTGCCGGTGTCGGCGATCACTTCGAATTTCTTCGCGTCGAAATACTGCCCGTTCAAATAAAAATTAACCGTGTAGGTCCCCGGCAGAAACGCGCCGCCGCGCGAGTTGCCGACGCGTCCGCTGAACGTCACCGACCTCATGTTGGTCGACACCGGCTGATAATCGTTGACGCTGCCGAGCGTGCGCCCGTCCGGCCCGATATACGCCGCATCGACGCGGTACTGGCCCGGCTCCAGCTTGTAGAGCCGATTCTCGAAGTTGACCTGCCATCCGACGAACAGCACCTTTGAGACGGCGAAAGAGTTGGTCGCGCCCGACAGCGCGGTGCCCGTCTTGGTGGTATTGAGAAAATTGATACTGCGAAGTTGCAGCGGCTTCGCGCGCCGCTCGTCGATCATCGCGAGCTTGCGCGCTTCTTCATCGCGCTTGCGCTCCTCTTCTTTTGCCGCCGCCGCAGCAGCCGCCGCGGTCGCCGCCTCCGCATTCTTCGCGCCCAGGTCCTGGCTAACGATGAAGCTCTCCTGCGAGAGCATCTTGTCGTCCGAATAGAGCGCCACCTTGTAAGTGCCGGGCGGCTTGTCGGTCATCGTCGGCATCAGCGCCACGCCGGTGAAGTCGGCGGTGGTCTGCGCCGGGCCGACAAACACGTTGGTATCGCTCGACGCGATCTGAAGTCCGCTGGGATCGTAAAAGCGCGCCTCGATTTTTTCGTCGCGTCCTTCGAGCCCTGCGAGCAGGTTCTTGAAGCTCGCGGTCCACTTCAGGTAGCGCGCGTTGGTCAGATCGGTGTCCTTGAATTGCGATTGCGGCGGCGCGAGTGCGTTGCCTTCGCGGGTCGAGAGCGCCAGCGTCATGTTCGAAAATTCCAGCGGATTGTCGCGCGCCTTCGCCAGCAACTCCTCATGCTTCCACGGCAGCTTGTCGAAAAACGGTTTCAGTCCGAGCCGCTGCTGCAGTTCCGGGCTCGAATACAGGTAGGTCCCGCCGAATGCGGCCCCGCCCAGCACCAGCAGGAAAATCACCAGCCCGATCGATCGGCTGAGCCGGCTCCGCGGAGCGCGATAGGTGACCGGCTCGTCTTCGAATTCGAGTTGTTCCTGATACTGCGACAGGCCGCCGGTTCCGCTGGTCGAGCTGACGCGCACCGCGTCGAGGCCGCGTCCGTAGAGCATCATGTCGCGGAATTCCTGGATGCGCGCCGGCCGCCCGTCCATCTCGTAGGCGAGCGCGGCGTCGATAGCGCCTGCCAGGTTGCTCGATACTCCCGGGCGAAGATCGCGCACGGGAGGAAAACTGAACGGCGGAAATTTCTCGGGATCGCGGCCGGTCAGCACGTAATGCAGCGTCGCGCCGAGCGAGTAGATATCGCTGCGCGGATCGACCAGGCCCTGGTATTGCTCCGGCGGCGCGAAGCCGAGCGTCCCGATCATCGTGCCCTTGCGCGCCGCCTTGAACAGCCGCGCGATTCCAAAATCCACCAGCACGACCCGCCCGTTCGAATTGAGCATCACGTTCGACGGCTTCATGTCGCGGTAAATTATCGGCGGCACCAGCCCGTGCAGGTACGAGAGCACGTCGCACAACTGGCGCGCGATGTCGATCACCAGCCCTTCGGGCAAAGGCTCGCCGCGCACCGCGAGTTCCTCTTCGAGGTTGCGGCCCTCGACGTACTCCATCACCAGGTAGTGGCGGTTGGCGAGCTCGAAGCGGTCGGTGATCGCGGGAATCGCCTGATGCTTCAGTTGCGCGAGCGTGTCGGCCTCGCGCGCGAAGTATTCGTTGGCCTCGATTCGCTGCGCCTGATCGATAAAGTGATCGACCATCTCTTTGATCGCGCAAGGACGATTCGCGAGGCGCTGGTCGTTCGCCAGGTACACCATGCCCATTCCGCCGCCGCCAAGCAGCCGCGAGATTTTATAGCGCCCTTGCAGAACGGTGCCGGCTTCGAGCGGGCCCGTCTGCTGCGGTGCGTCTTTGGGCGAGGTTGCCATTGTTAATCAGTTAAAAAGTTAAAACCGGCGCGGCGTTCGCGCCTAGCTTGCATACACTACAATCACTGAAATGTTGTCGGTACCGCCGCCGGCATTCGCCGCGACGATCAATTCGCGCGCCGCGTCGAACGGATCGGCGTTGCGCCCGAGGATATCGCGGATCTGAGGATCCATCACGTGCGCCGTCAGCCCGTCGCTGCATAGGAGCAGTTTGTCTCCCCGCTTCAGCTTGATTGCGACCGCCTCGGCGCCGGCTGGTCCGCTCTGCCGCGCGCCGAGCGATCGCGTGATCACGTTCTTATGCTCGTGCGTGTGCGCTTCCTCGGCGGTTATCTGCCCAATCTCGACCAGCCTCTGCACCAGAGAATGATCCTTCGTCACCTGGCGGAGCGTCGCGCCTTCCATCAGGTATCCTCGGCTGTCTCCGACCCACGCGACGGCGGCGTCGGTGGGAGTGACCAGTGCACAGACCCCGGTCGAACCCATTCCGCGCGACTCCGGATGGGTCGCGACATATTCGATAATTTTTGAATTTGCTTCTTCGAGAGCGCCCGTCAGCAGCTCCGCTCCGTTTATAACTTCTCCACGTGCGGTATCGAGCCGAGCCTCAATGTAACTCCGGATCGTCTGGACGGCAATTGCAGAAGCGACTTCGCCCGCCTCCGCGCCGCCCATTCCGTCGGCGACGACATACAAATAACTCTGCGCCGGCTCGACCATCGACTCGCGCGTGTACTCGACCGCGAGCACCGAGTCCTCGTTATGCTCGCGCACGCGGCCGACGTCGGTCATCGCGGCAGCGCGCAGCCGAATCGACCCGCCTAGAGCAATCAGCTCGGCTTTGAACTCGTCGATCGTCGGCCATCGATCGGCGGGATTGAAAGCGATCGCGCGGCGAATCGCCTTCTCGAGCCGCGGCGTGACGACGTGCGGCGGATAGAACTGCACCGGTCCGGCTTCTTCGCGCCAGCTCTCGCTCGGAATCCTCGCGCCGGTGAGCCAGGTGTAGAGAATCGCGCCGGCGGAAAAAATATCCGCGCGCTTGTCGACCCGTTTGCCGCGATAAATCTCAGGCGCGGTGTAGCCGTCGTTGAAAATCGGCTCGCTCTGCAGCTCGTTGTCATTGCTCACGTAGTCGAGGCCCGTCAGCTTGAGGCGGCCGTCTTTTGCGACGGCGATAGATTCAGGGCAGATGTCGTTCAGGCGCAGCGCACGGCGATGCACAAACGAAATCGCCTGGCAGATCTGGACGGCGGCCGCGATCGCTTCCGGCTCACTCATCTTCTGGGAACCGCGGCGCAGCGGCTTAAGTTCCTCATCGGCATAAACCAGGTAGACGCGCCCGTTCTCGGCGAAGCCTTCGGTCGCGCGCTGAAATGCGGGATGGCTGATCGTCTGCGACAGCGCGAGCACGCGCCCGAAGACCTCGCCGAGATCCTCGCCGAACTGCGGCGATTCATCCTCGTGCGCGCCGTCGTCGCTCGCCGAATCTTCCTGAGTTTCGGCTACAACCGCTGCTTCGGCCGCTTCGCTCTCTTCATCTGGCGACGCATTCTCTGCCGCTTCGGCCAGCGCCGTCGGCGTTGGACTCGTGTCCGCCTCGACCGTGGACTGGATGCCTTCCCCAGACGCATCTGCGCTAGCAGACGGCGTCGCTTGCGAACTCGAGGCATGGACAGTTGCTGATGCCGACGCGGTCCCGTTAGTTTGCGCGCGGGGCGGTCTCAGTTCCGCTGTCTTCGCGCTCGGACCGTTGGGATCTTCAGTAGGCGGTGGAACCGGCTTTGGAGTTTCGACCACCGGCGCTTCGTCGACAACGTCTTCCTCAGGATGCGGGCCGAAGCGCTCGCGCAATGCTATCGATTCCGTCTTGCCAGTGGGGCGGGCCGCCGCGCCCGCCATCGACGCGCTGCCGTCACCGACGCGTTTCGCGCTGTAGCGATTTTCGAT
This sequence comes from uncultured delta proteobacterium, assembly GCA_963733715.1. Classification (GTDB taxonomy): domain Bacteria; phylum Desulfobacterota; class Binatia; order Binatales; family Binataceae; genus Binatus. Next base: position 264,174 of record CAVTEN010000005.1, on the reverse strand, counting down.
CGAGGTCTGACTCGTCAGCGCGACAATCTCGATTCCGTTTTTCAGTGGCGCGCCTGGTGCAAGCGGCGTCGGCCGCGTCGGCGACGATTGCGCCGTCGAGGAGGCCGCTTTCGACAATCCCTGGCCACATCGATCGCAGAACTTGGCGTCGTCTGGCGCCTCCTGGCCGCACTCGGGACACGTGATCATGCGCCGCTAGCCTCTCCGAAACTGCAGTATAGCACCACCCAGTACCACCTGGTCGCGATCTTTCAATTTGTAGAGCTGGTCGCGCCCGAGCTTGCCCCGCCCCGCGACGTAAGTGCCGTTCAGGCTGCCGAGATCGCGGATAAAATAATCGGCGCCACGGAGCACGATCTCCGCATGCCGCCGCGATACGCGCTCGCTGCCGTGCGCGAGCTTCTTCAGATCGATATCGAGCTTGTCGGATGGCTCCTTCGATCTTCCGATCACAGTGCGCATCCCGAAAATTCCGAACTCGATTTCATCGCCGCGCGAAACCAGTTTCGCCGGCGCAGTGGATACATCGACGGTGCCGTTTTTGTTGTTCGCGAATAGTCCGTCGGCGCCCGGCCCGGTCGAAATCGGTGGCGAATATTTGCGCGAGGAGGGCGCCCGCGACGCCGTTCGCGATTTAGTGTCAGCCTGCGACGACTCTCCGGTCGAGCCGGCACGCGATCCATACGACGACGATACGCCCGCCGGCGGATTCAGATCGCTGGTCTTGGCCGTCGATGACACCCGCGGCGAATTCGCCGACAGCGCCTTGAGCCGTCGCTCGATAATGTTGCGCGCTCTGCCGCCGAACTCGATCGCTTTCTTGATTTGCGGCCCGACCAACTTGGCCGCCGTGCTGCCCGCGGAACTGACACCATCAGGCGCGACCACGCCGCTTTTGATTCTCTCCGCGATCGGCTCGTTCAGCACGATCGTCGGCATCGAGGATTGCGGCGCAGGCTTTGAGACCGCCGCTTTCCACGGCGTCATCGTACGCATCGGTGTGGGAGCCGGCGCATTCGAGTTGTTGTTGAGCATCACGGTCGATTGCGTCGACATCGGACTCGGTGCGCTTGCCAATCCCGCGCTGCTACCGAGTTGCCCCGACCGGTTCTCCGGCGGCGGCTCGGGCAGCGCGCGCTTCATCTCTTTTGCCGACGCCTGCCGCTTGGTCACGTCCTGTTCGAGCGCGCGCATGATCGCGTCCGCGGTTTTGGTCGAGACTTCAGGCGCGAGCGCGCGCAGCGGAGGGAAGCTGAACGGCGGCTCGAGCTGCGGATCGCGCCCGGTCAGCAGATGATGCATGGTGGCGGCCAGCGAATATAAATCCGAGCGCGGCTCGACCTTGCCCATGTACTGCTCGGGCGGCGCGTAGCCGACCGAACCGATCTGCGTGCCACGTCCGCCCGGCGGCAGGAAGCGCGCGATTCCGAAATCGATCAGCATCGCGCGGCCGTCCTTGTCGATCATGATATTGCCGGGCTTCAAGTCGCGATAAATAATCGGCGGCTTCTGCGCGTGCAGAAAATCCAGCACGTCGAGCATCTGCCGCGCCCATCGCAAAACTCTGTCCTCGGCGATTTTGCCCTTCGGCCCGAGCTTGTCGAGCACGCCCTGCAAATCGCCGCCCGCAACAAACTCCATCACCAGGTACTGGCGCGAGTTCTCGGCGAAATGATCGATCAGCGTCGGAATCCCCGGATGCGACAAACGCGCGAGCACGTTGGCCTCGCGCGTGAAATCCTCGATCGCTTTTTTCTCCTGGATTCCGTCGCCGACGATCATCTCCTTGACCGCGACCGGACGGTTGGCGAGGCGCGTGTCGTTGGACAGGTATACGCGACCCATCCCGCCGACGCCGAGCACTTTCTTCACGCGGTATCGGCCGTCGAGAAGATGGCCCTCGGTGAGCTCCTCACCCGCATTCATGGCGATTTTCTACAACCCCCCTTCAACTTCCGCGCACGCGGTGTACTTCCGTGCGCGACTGGAGGGGATAACGACTCAAGAGATCGGTTCTACCACCAGCTTTAGAAACGTTTTTCCGATAATCACTTCGTCGCCCGCCTTGATTTCGGCGGGACTCCCCGGCGAAAGCCGCGGCTGACGATTCACATAAGTGCCATTGAGACTTCCGATATCCTCAATCGTGATCTTGCCGGCGTCGATTCGAATCAACGCATGCTTGCGCGAGATCTTCGCTTCGGGATCATCGGCGTCGAGATCCACTTCAGGGAAGGATCCAGTCTCGGGATCCCATCTGCCCACGAGGTTGTTGCCGTCTTCGAGCGGGAACTCCTGACCCTTGCGACCGCCGCGAACTACAGACAGCTTCGCCTTGAACGGAGCGCCTGCCGCAGCCGCCGTCGAGGGTGCGCTCTCGGGCGCGGCCTCGGGCTTTATCTCACCGGTCGGCGCTTCCGACTTCGGCATTTCGGTTGTCGGCGTTTCACCATCGGGCTTTGCATCTGCGGCGAGCGACGGAGTCGCTTTCCCGTCGATACTTTCGGCGGTCGGCTCCGGCGGCGTTTCAGTTTTGGCCTCCGTTGCAGGAGCAGCGGCAGGCGCCGCAGCGGCTGAACTACCGGCGGCCGCCGCGAGCTTCGCACCGCATCCGTCGCAGTAATCAAGTCCGTCCATATTTTCGTAGCCGCATTCGGAGCATTTGATCATGGTCTTCTAAGCCCTCGCAGGTGAGTTCGAAGTATCGCTTCCGTACTGTTCATCAAACAAATTCATTTCCGCTTTTTCACTCTCGATACACTAATCGTCAGACTTCTGGAAATCCTTTAACGCATCGGGATCGAGCATCTGGGTCTTGCGCACCACCGCCTGCGCTTGCAGCAGGGTGGTCTTGGCCGCCTTGGTCTGGAGAGTCTGCGTCTTTTTGATTTGATCGATCAGGCCCGACAGCGCCTGCGTCGCCTTGACGTTGCCCATCCGCTGCGTGCCCTGCAGCGCGTTGCCGAGCAGGCGAGTCGCGCGATCGACGTTGCCTATCTTCAGCTCCTCTTCAGCCTTCGCCTGCAGCTTGGCGATCGAAACCTGGTCCACCAGGTTCATCACGCGCCCGTTGCGCTTGCTGGTCAGCGTGCGATCGAGCGTGTAGTCGACCGTCAGATCGCATTCGACGGTTTTTTCACTGCCGCCCGGCACCTCGTAATGGAAAGTACTCTGCAGGACTCTGACCTGCCCCGGCTTGCGCGGCGGCAGCACCAGAGTCAGCAGCACCGAGCCGGGCACTCCGGCCTGCAGGTCGCCGATCTCGTAGCTGATTTTGCGATCCTCGCCGACCAGCGGCGTGCCGAGCACGTAAATTTCCGGCGATGCGCGAAACGCCTCGCGCACCTGGACGCCCTGCGACAGCGTCACCTCGATTCGCCCGTTGCGCAGGCTGACCGAACGCAGTCCTTCGAGCTCGTCTTCGAAAATACCGGGAATCTCGGCCGGATCGCCGATGAAATGATATTTGCCGTTGGAATCCTGCGCGAGCCGCTGCAGGAGTTTCTCGTTGAACTCGACGCCGACGCCCATGGTCGAGAACGAAATCTCGTGACGGTTTTTCTCGACCAGGTCGATACACGCCGTCTCTTCGTAAGTCTGACCGTCGGTAAGAACCAGCACGCGATTGAGCCGGTCGGGGCTCAGATTTTTCTTGACCTCGTCGATCGCCGCGCGCATTCCGAGCGCCATCTGGGTACCGCCGCCAATATCGAGCAAGTCGATATCATCGATCGCCCTCTTGACCGCGGACTTGTCGCGCGCCGCCTCGGGTGTAATCAGCACCTTCGCCCGGTCGGCGAACGCGACTATCGAGACCTTGTCGTCTGCAGTGAGGTTGTCAGCGAGGAACTTTACCGCGTCGGTGACGAATTCCAGGCGTCGCTCGTCGTACATCGAGCCCGATCGATCGATCACGACGCCAAGATTGAGCGGCAAGCGACTACCACCGCCCGGACCGCCGGCGCCACGGGCAACGGCCTCGAGCAGGACGTAGAGTACGAAGTTTTCCGCGCTGGAGAGCACATGCTCGCTGCTCGCCAACGCGTCGAAGCTAAGCGGATCGGCCATTCGTCAATCTCCCAAGATCAATTGTAGATTTAAGCTGCGAGCCTTGGCAACCGACCCATTAGAATACGAACGGGCCGCGGATAAACCAAGCCCCAAAGTAGCGATCTCGTAACTGTTAGGACGTTGCCGGGTTAATACCGATACAACTGCAACAGCTACCGAATTAATATAGTGCCGAAACAGAATTCGGCCAGTGGTCGCGACCGGAAGTATCATGAGTAGCGCCACCAAACACATCCGTCACGGCGTCGGCAGCGTCCGGCCATATCTATACGGCCGTTTAGATATGCTGGAACTGGTGAAAAGGGCCTTCGGCGCGGTGGAACTGGAGCGCCTCGAGGCCGGCAAGGGCGGCCTTCACATCGAGGCGAAAATCGGCGACTCGATGATCGTCATGGAAGTCAGCGACCCGCCTCATCCCGGCGGCAAGCCCGCCTCCATCTATGTGTACATCGACGACGTCGACGCAGCCTACCAGCGCGCACTGGCCGCCGGCGCGACGTCGGTCGCCGCCCCCGAAGACAAGCCCTACGAGGAACGCGCCGCCGGCGTGAAGGATTCATTCGGCAACATCTGGTGGATAGCGACGTACACGGGCTGAGTTACCTCTCTCTGCGGGAAAGGTCGCGCTGAATCTTTGAGGCGCGGGTGAGGACGCGAGCATCGAGCTGGCTTTCAGCGCCCTCACCCGCCCGCCGGCATAAATGTCGTCGAGCGACCTCTCCCGGTGTGCGGCTAACGACCGCGTCGCTAGCCGCGGGAGAGGTAACACGCCCCCAACCCCTTCTACAGGGACGAAGTCCCGCATCTTTATTTCTTAACACCGGGTGCAGGGGTCACCCCTGCCGAAGGAAGCGTGAAACCCACCGCGGGTTTCACATTCGATTAATTCCGTTCATTTGTTCTCCCCATCCGTCTCTTCCCCCCGCGCCGCTGGATGCCTCCAGCGAAAAAGCGTAAGAGAGTAAGCGCTATGTCTTTACGAGCTAAATGTGCGATCGCCGGGCTCGGGCAGACCCGGATGGGTAAAAACTTCGATCATCCCGGTCCGGTCGGCTTCGCGGCCGAGGCCGTCAATCTCGCGCTCGAGGACGCCGGCCTCCAGCGATCCGATCTCGACGGCTTGCTGGTCAATCCCGGGATCTCCTGGTTCCAGAATCCGATGGCGTCGACGACGCTGCAGAACGCAATGGGTATCCGCGACCTGCGACTGACCGCGACGATGAACCTTGGCGGCGCGACCGCGGGCGCGATGATCATGCATGCTGCACAGGCTATCGACGCCGGCATGGCTGACGTCGTCGCGTGCGTATTCGCCGACGCTCCTCTGCGTCCGCCGTCGCCGAACAAGGGCGATGCTGCTGGATCTGCAGCCTCGTACGGTTATGCGCAAGGCGTGAACGCGCACTACGGCCTGTACGGCGTCAACGCTCAGTATGCGTTCGTCGCGCAGCGCCACATGTACAAATACGGCACCACCAACGATCACCTCGGCGCCGTCGCCGTGTCCGAGCGCGATTGGGCCAACCTGAATCCTGCCGCCCAGTTCCACGATGCTCCGATGACGCTCGCCGACTACCATGCGTCGCGATGGGTGGTTGAGCCGTTCCATCTCTTCGACTGCTGCCTGGTTTCCAACGGCGGCCTGGCGGTTATTGTGACCTCCGCCGAACGCGCGAAGACATTGAAGCGCCCGCCCGTCTATATATTAGGGATGGGGCAGGGTCATCCCGGGGGCGACCCGCTCGACACCCTCGTCTCCGGCGCGCCGATCGCAAAGGAAACCGCCTTCAAGATGGCGGGAATCAAGCTCGGCGACGTGAACTTCTGCGAGCTCTACGACTGCTACACTTTCACAGTGCTGGTCACGCTCGAGGACTACGGCTTTTGCAAGAAAGGCGAGGGCGGCCCGTTCGCCGCCAGCGGAGCAATCGCGCCGGGCGGCGCACTCCCCGTCAATACCGGCGGCGGCCAGCTAAGCTCATTCTATATGTGGGGGATGACTCCAGTGGCGGAGGCAATCGTGCAGATGCGGGGTGATGGAGGGCGGCGGCAGGTGCCAAAACACGACATTGGACTCGTTTCCGGCAACGGCGGTATCCTTGCGACGCATTCAACGCTGGTATTGGGATCACAGCCATAGCCTCAGTCATAAGGCGCGCCATAGCTATCTTTGGCATGGCACGGTGTGCTTCAATCATTTCAACCGCCGGATCGTCTAACTTATATATAAGCTCAACTCGATGCCCGAAATCAGCAAACCCATTCCAGCCATCACCCCCGACCTGCGCGATTTTTTCGAAGGCGCGCGCGCCGGCCGCCTGATGGTCCAAAAGTGCGACAGTTGCGGGAAGCTCCGATTCCCCGCCCACGACCTGTGCTCGAAGTGCAATTCGACGACCTCGCGATGGGTCCCGGTGAGCGGCCGTGGCGAGGTTTTCAGCTTCAATATCATGCATCAGCTCTACCATCCGGGCTTCGCAAAAGAGGTCCCGTATGCGGTCGTGATGGTCGAGCTCGAAGAGGGCTGCAAATTCGTGTCGAACCTGCTCGGGGTCAAGCCGCACGAGATAAGATGTGGGATGCCGGTTGAGGTGGTGTTCGAAAAACTAAATGATGAAGTCTCGATGCCGAAGTTCCGGCTCCGCGCCGCGAAATAAGCCGTCGTGACTGAACGATCAGGATCAACAATCAAAAATGGCCTCGCTCGATAAAAAATATTTCCAGCGGCTCCTCGAGAGCTCGCCGGACATCATAATTGCCGTCGATAAAAGCGGCACCGTGAACTATTACAACGACGGAGCGCGCACCAGCCTCGGTTACAGCTCCGAAGAGATCATCGGCGAAGGATGCACGCGCATCTATCCGTCGATCGACGAGGCGCGCCGCGTCATGAAAGCGATGCGCGCGTCGGCCGACAAGGGCAGCATCGCAAGCTTCGAGACCGAGTTCCGCAACAAGGAAGGCGCAATCATCCCGGTGATGATCACCGGCACGCTGATCCACGACGACGACGGCAACGAAATCGGATCGATCGGCTTCGCCCGCGACATCCGCCGTCTGCGCCACGCGCAGCAGCTCGCAACCGCCGGCGAAATCGCAGTCAGCCTCGCGCACGAGATCAACAACCCGCTCGAATCGATCACCAACAACCTCGAGCTGCTCTCGCAAAGCCTGGAGTCCCATCTCACCGACGCCGAAAAAGTCGTCGAGAACGAACGCCTCGACTCGATTCGCAATTCCATCGAGCGCGTGCAGGCTATCGTCCGCCGCCTCGACGAGATGACCCGCAAAGGCGAATACGAGACGCGCGACTACCTCGCGGGCAAGCGGATGGCCGACCTGGCGCCGCGCGACGATTTCAAGATTCACGTGCGGCCGCATGACGCTCCCCGCACCGAACAATCGCCGCTGGAAGGGATGTCGGTGCTGGTGCTCGACGACGATACTGCCGTCGTCAATTCGATGGCTGACCTGCTGCGCGCCGAGAAATGTATCGTGTTCTGCGCCACCCGTCCTTCGGCCGCATTTGGAATCCTGCGCAACGTCAAGCTCGACGCGATCATCTCCGACGTCGTGATGCCCGAGATGGACGGCTACGACTTCTACCTCAAGGTCAAGGAAGACATGCCGAAGTTGCCGGTCATCCTGATGACCGCGTACTACTACGACAAGGATCACATCCTGAAACGATCGCGCCTGCGCGGTCTCGAAGGCGCGCTGTTCAAGAAGCCGGTAAATCCCGGCAAGCTGCGCGCGATGCTCCAGCAGTTGCGCCAGAAAGCAGCCACCGAAAAAGCCGAAGCCAAGGCCGCCGCGATAGCCGCGAAATCCGCCGTCGTGGAATCGATTCCCAAGCCAATCCCCCAATCCTGATTTTACCTCTCCCTTCGTCGGGAGAGGTCGCGACGAGTCTTCGAGGCGCGGGTGAGGGCGCCCGCATCCAGCTCAATCCCAGCGCCCTCACCCGCCCGACGACATAAATGTCGTCAGCCGACCTCTCCCGGTTTGCGGCTAGCGACATTGTCGCCAGCCGCGGGAGAGGTAATTCCCGAATACCGCGTCCTTTCTTAGTACTGGGTGCATGGGTTACCCATGCCGAAGGAAGCATGAAACCCACCGCGGGTTTCATTACAATCGAGTTCCTTTTCCCCATGAAATCGCGACGCCCTAAATCCCGCACCCCGACGCGCCTGCAGCGACGCCCGTTCCCCATCATCGAATTCGATCCATCGCCGACCGCGATCATCGAGCCGCGCCGCGTTTACAAATCGATCGATATCCCCAGGCATTGCGTGCTCTGCTTCTTCCAGGACGTGATCGACGACCTGGTCCGCAATGGCGCCCGCCAGATTCACGTCGAGCATTGGGAGACCGGCAATCATCCGATTTACGAGCTCGATTTCAACGGGCGGCGGCTCGCCGTGGTCCATCCGCGCGTCGGCGCCCCGGTCTCGGCGGCGATGCTCGAACTGGTGATCGCGCTCGGCGCGCGCAAGTTCATCGCGTGTGGCGGCGCGGGAGTGCTCGACTCGAAAATCGCCGTCGGCCATATCATCGTGCCGAGTTCCGCGGTTCGCGATGAAGGCACGTCGTATCATTACCTGCCGCCGTCGCGCGAAGTCGCGCCGCATCCGCGCGCATTGGCCGCAATCGAAAAAACGCTGAAGCGAAACGGCGTCGATTATATTGTCGCCAAGACCTGGACCACCGACGGGATTCTGCGCGAGACCCGCGCGCGGATGCTCGCGCGCAAGCGCGAAGGATGCCTCACGGTCGAGATGGAAGCGGCGGCGTTCTTCGCCGTCGCGCAGTTCCGCCGCGTCCAGTTCGGACAGATCCTCTACGGCGGCGACGATCTAGCCGGCGACGACTGGGACCATCGCAACTGGAACCGCCATCAGGTCCGCGAACGCCTGTTCACCCTGGCCGCCGAAGCCTGCCTCAGCATGTGACTGTGCGTCACTGCGCCAGCGTGATCCCGAACGCCCCGCTGTTGGCCTTGGCCGGATTCTCGGTCGCGACGTTACTTACGAAACACGGAGAGGGGGCGGGGGAACAAGTCGGGCTCAGCGAGAACTGGCTTACCGTTCCAGCGTTCTGATTGGTCGTGTAAAGGAATGCGTTCTGCGGATCGACAACCAATCCGGTCGGCGCGTTCAGGTTGCCGTTTCCGAATTCGACCGGCTGCGACACATTGCCAGGAGCGGTTGTCAGGAACGACCACAGGCTCGAGCTGCCCTGATTCGCAGTGAAAATAAAGTTGTTCGTGCCGATGGTGGAATACCCGATTCCGATGGGCATGTTACCCGTCGTATTAGAGGGTACCGTCGGTGCGGCCGCGAACGACGGGCTGGTTTGTATTATCGACAGCACCCCTGCATTTAGATCGGTGACGTAGATGAAGGTTCCAGCGGGATCGATCGCGATAAAGCCCGGGGAGCCGCCAGGTGTGCCGAGGTTGGCAACCGATCCTGTTTTGGTAAGAACGCCATTGGAGTCGACCGAGTACGAATCGACCAGTCCCGCGGAGCGCTCCGCTACGTAAACGATCGTGCCGGCAGAATTGACCGCGATCCCAAATGGGGCCCCGAGCCCCGTCACCTTGGTTTTCTTGGTCAGTTGTCCGGTGCCGGAATTGATCGCATAAGTCGTGACCGTTCCGCCGTTGGATCCGGATCCGGTCACGAATAAAAACGTTCCTGCCGTATTGACAGCAATTTCATCCGGTCCGCTGCCACTGCCGTTACTGATCGATGGGGTGCCAAGAGGCGTCAGCGTCCCGTTGGTCTGATTTACCGAGAACTCGTAGATATTGTTGTCGGCGTTATTCGCGACGTACAGGAAGCTGCCATTGGTGGGCGACGCGACCAAGCCTCTCGGCCCCTTTTTCGCTCCCGCGGTCACTTGGCTCTTAAGCTTGAGCACGCCGGTCGTCGTGTTGCGCGTGAACGACGACACCATGCCGTCGTTGAAGTTGGTCACGAATGCGAGCGCGCCGGTGCCGGCCGTCGAAGTTGCAGTCGGTGTAGCGGAACCGCCGTTGCCGCTGCCGGACGGCGTAATGAGTCCGTTGTTGTTGGTGCACGACACCGTATTGAGCATCGCCGCAATGATCACGACCGCCGGAATCAGCCGGATGACGTTCTTAAGTGCATTTCGCCGAGATGAAGACAGTCGATTGCGTTGCTCAGTACCCATTCACCAAAACCCCTTCTTTTTCGGTCGGCCAATCCGGTCAGAAAACAACAGCGAGTTAAATATCACAAATGATACGCCGCATCGAACCGAAACGTTTCCAAACGACGCTCACTCGAAACGGATGCCGTCCTCGAAAGAGGGCGGCATCCGTTCTTAATACTAAGGTGCAGGGGTTACCCCTGCCCAAGGAAGCGTGAAACCCACGGAGGGGTTTCACATTCAATAAAGTCCTCCTTCCCGCCGATCCTTGACAGCGCACCGCCTTCGGGCGGAGACCGACATTGATGGCTATCTCGTTCCGACGCGCAAATGCTACCGACGCTGCCGAAGTCGCGACGGTGTACATCGCCTCGCGGCGCGGTGCTGCCGCTTATCTGCCGACCGTCGGTACTGACGCGGAGATTCGCGCCTTCGTGATCCATCAGATGGTGCCGGAGCGCGAGACCTGGGTTGCCGAGGATGGCGGCCGAATCGTCGCTGTGCTCGCGCTCCACGACGACGAGGTCGATCAATTTTACGTTGCGCCCGGCGAGCAGCGTCGAGGCGTCGGCGACGCGATGCTCGCGTATGCCAAGCGTCTTCGCCCTGCCGGTCTTCGCCTGTGGGCGTTCCAACGCAACGCACCCGCGCGCCGCTTTTACGAAGCGCGCGGCTTCATCGCAAAGAAATTTACCGACGGCGCCACCAACATGGAGCGCGAAGCCGACGTGCTCTACCAATGGACGCCCTGAACGATCTCAATTTTCAGAGGATCTGATGCGATGGCAACCAGGATCGATCTCAACAAAGTTCCCCGCTTCGCCGAACTGCCGATCAAGCCCGACAAGCCCAAAGAATCGTCATGGGGCGTGTTTGGCGACGACGACGAACTCGGATGCCTGAATTTCCTGACGCCGGGCGGCGTGGTCGACGCGGCGCGCCTGGTGCGCAAAGGCTCCGTCTTCCGGCTCGATACGAAAATCAATTACGCCAACCCGCCGCTGTTCGCGCGGCGTCCCGCCAAGCACAACATCATGAGCTTCGAGAGCTTCGGCCTGCTCGGTTTCGACGACTCGCTCGACAGCTACAACACGCAGGAGGGCAGCCAGTGGGACGGCCTCGCGCACGTCGGCAGCCCGCGCTACAAGGCGTTCTACAACGGCGTGAAGTCCAGCGAGATCAAGGACGGCCCGACCGGCCGCCTCAGCATCCACAAATGGGCGAATAAGTTTGTCGGCCGCGCTGTACTATTAGATGCGTTCCGCTACCGCATCTCGCACGGCCGCACGATCGATCCGCTGAAGTCGGAAAAATACAGCCTCGACGATTTGAAAGAGACCGCCGTCGCCGATGGAGTCGAGTTGAAGCCGGGCACGATCCTGCTGATTCGCACGGGATGGATGCAGGCGTATCTTGCGGCGTCGCCCGAGGACAAGGCCGCGATGGCGCCGCTGGAAGGACTCAAAGCCTGCGGCATCGAGGACAGTAGCGCGATGGTCGAATGGTTCTGGGATCATCGCGTCGCCGCCGTCGGCACCGATTGTCCCGCGGTCGAGCCGTGGCCGTGGGATTTCAAGAACGAGGGCGCGCTGCACTACCGCACGCTATGCCTGCTGGGCCTGCCGATCGGCGAGCAATTCAACCTTGAAGAACTCGCGGCAGATTGCGCCGCCGACAAGCGCTACGAATTCATGCTGGTCTCGGTGCCGATGAACCTGGAGGGCGGGATAGCATCGCCGCCAAACGCAGTGGCGATCAAATAAGCGCGCAGATCCGGGAGAGCTAGTAGGACGGAATTTATTCCGTCGATTTTATATATTCTTGTTCTCTTTGACAGGGATGACGGATTGACGGGGATGACGGAATAAATTCCGTCCTACTATCTCAGCGCGCCGAGCGCGCTGTTTCGACAATCGCGATGCGCACCGCGTTCTCCATCATCGTAAGCGCCATCGTCGGCAGACTCCGATGGCGCCCGGCCTGGCGCGCCTCGTACGGCAGATGGATAAATCCCACCGGGACGCCGGGCTTGCGCCGCAGCTGATGCAGCGCGGCATACATCAGCGCGTTGCACGCATACGCGCCGGCGGTCAGCGACACGCTCGCGGGAATGTCCTTGCGATCGAGCTCGCGGACAATCGCGCGCAGCGGCAATCGCGAGAAGTACGCATCGGGACCTCCGCGAACGACGGGCATGAATCCCGGGTCGCCGCTCCTGGCGAGTGCGCCGCGTTCGTCGGCGAGATTGATCGCGATTCTTTCCAATGAAACCGCCGGCCTGCCGCCAGCCTCGCCGAGTCCGATCACCGCGCGCGGCCGGTAGCGCACGATCGCGCCGATAATTCGCCGCGCCGCCTTGGCGCATCCTACCGGAACTCGCACCGACTTAATCTGCAACCCACCGATCACGTCGCCGTCGAGGCTCCGCGCAATTTCCCACGACGGATTAATCCGCTCGCCACGAAACGGCTCAAACCCGGTGAGAATCAGGATCGGCGGCATCGACTAGTTTTCTTGCTTCCGCTTCCGAGCTTCTTCCCCTCTCCCTGCAAGGGAGAGGATCGAAGGTGAGGGTCCTTGTTCAGCGCGCAGCTTTTTTGCGCGCGATTCAAGATTCTGCATCTGCGTACATCTCGCTAATAATGAGGAACCTAACCCCTAACCCTTTCCCGAGCGGGAAGGGGAACCCGGAATCGTTGGAGTAACCTCTTCACGAGTGGGAAGGGGACAAGATTTTAAGAAATCACTCACTTGCGCCGCGGATGCTCTCTCGGCAGATCGTCGCGATTGCCCCATTCCGCCCACGATCCGAGATAGTTCCTCACCCGCGGATATCCCGCGATTTTCAGCGCGAGGTACGCATGCGCGGCGCGGTATCCGCCCTGGCAGTACGGGATTATCTCACTGTCAGGATCGAGGCCGAGCGCTTCGAACTGCGCCCGCAACTCTGCGGGCGACTTGACAGTTCCGTCGGCCGCAAGCGCTGCCGTCCAGTCCTGATGATACGATCCAGGGATCGCGCCGCCGTGTTTCGCACGGATGCGCTCGCTGAAATACTCCGCATCACTGCGAACGTCGAAGATTTGCACGTCGCGACGCCCGAGTTGCTCGAGCAGATGCGGATACGTCGCGAGAATCTCCGCCCGCGGACTGAGCTGAAAATCCGAAGGCGCGAACTTCTCGACGTTGGTGACCAACTTCTCGGCCGCCGCGGCCTTGAGCCCGCCGTCAAGCATTCGCGACTTAGGATGCCCCGCGTATTCGAGCGCCCACTGCCCGCGCGCCGCGCGCACTCCGGATTCGTTCTCATAGAACACGACGGTCTCGCTCCCGGTAATTCCGAGCGCCGAAAAAATCCATTGAAGCTGCGCATCGAACTCGGCGATGCCGCGCTCGGACGTATCGGTATGATGAAACGGGAAGGGGTCGAAATGCCGCGCGCCGGCAAGATGCCCGCCGTGGAAATCCTTGGCGGGCCGCGTATCGATGAGGATCACGCCGGCATCGTCGCGATGCTCCCGGAGCCACTTCGCATCAACAATTTTTTCAGAGTCCATTACCTCGACCTATCGGTCTATCCCGACCGCATCACCAATAGAACGAAATCCACCGCGACGGAGCAAGTCCGCCAGCCCCGTTTTGATTCTTTCCACCACGCCAGGGCCCTCGTAGATGAGCCCGGTGTAAAGTTCGACCATCGACGCGCCGGCTCTGATGTGCAGCCACGCGTCCTCGGCGCTGCTGACGCCGCCGACGCCGATGATCGGGATTTTTCCGCGGGTGTGCGTATGGATATCTCGGATCAACTCGCGCGCACGAATCGTCAACGGACGGCCGCTGAGTCCTCCCGGATGCGGCGACGATACGCCGAGCGCCTCACGCTGGACTGAACTGTTGCACGCGACGATTCCGTCGACGCCCAGTTCGAGCGCGGTCTCGCAAATTCGAAACATCTCGTTTCGTTCCAGGTCCGGCGCAATCTTCACCAGCACCGGGCGCGGCGACTCGCCTGCCTTCTCGCGTATCGCGGCGAACAGCTCGCTCATCTTCTCGGGCGATTGCCAGTTGCGCAGCCCCGCCGTATTCGGCGAGCTCACGTTGATTACGATGAAGTCGGCCTGCGGCCCGAGCCGTTCCATCAGGGCAGTGTAATCGGCGGCAATCCCCTCCGGTGGCGTGATGCTGTTCGGGCCGAAGTTGAGACCGATCCGAATCGACATGCCGGCCTTGCGCATTCGCGCGATTCGTGGCGCGACTGCCTCCATCCCTTCGCTCGGAAACCCAAGCCGATTGATCAGCGCGAAGCGCTCGGGGATACGCCACAAACGCGGCGTTTCATTTCCCGCCTGCGGGCGCGGCGTAATCGTACCCAACTCGGCGAAGCCGAAGCCGAGCGCCTCCCATCCGCGGATCGCGACAGCGTCCTTGTCCATCCCGGCCGCGAGCCCGATCGGGTTGTGAAAATCTGTCCCCCACAGCTTGATTGCGAGCTCGGGCCGGTCGCGCGGCGGCGTAAACGGCGGCATCATCGAGAACATCCGCAACGTCAGGCGATGCGCATACTCGGCGTCGAGGCCGAACAGGTATCTCTTGAACAGCTGCCGATAGGCGGCGTCGATTGCGGAAACTGCGCGCATGTCCTCTCCCTGAACAGGAGAGCTTTGCAAAACCTGGCTTGGACCTCTTCCTCTCTCCCTGTAAGAGAGAGGATCAAGGTGAGGGTCCTTGTCCAGCGCGCTCCTTCGCGCGCGATTCAAGATTCTGCGTCCTCAGAAGTTACGCAAAGCTCTCTCGAACAGGCAATCTTGCAATGCTGCGCGGCTGGCGCAATCGAAACGCATGTGGATAAGGAGCAGCGCCCCTGATGCAGTCGCATTGCGGCTTGGAATAAGATGATAGATGCTGGCGGCGTCGAGCGTCCGGCAATTGGCGGGAGGGTCAGGAACGCGTGGAAAATCAGGCGAAAATGCAAGTCAAGTTGATCGACTACGCGCAGCAGCCGCTGGAAAAACTCTATGCGGCGTTTCGCACCTGCTATTCCTCCGACACGCCAATCGAAGTCTGGGAAAAAATCAAATCCGAAAAAATCACTCACGAAAAAATTCGCGAGTTCATCACCGAGCGACTGAAGACCGGCCACGCGTCTCCCCTCGAGCAGATTGTTTTCTGGTTCGGAATCGCGAACGTCTCGCGCTCGCTGTCGCATCAGTTCGTGCGCCATCGGATCGGCATCAGCTTCGAGCAGCAGAGCCAGCGCTACGTGAAATTCAAGCAGGACAAGCTCGCATTCGTGCTGCCGGATTCATGGTCGCGCGCGGGACTCGAAGATGAATTCTCGGATCTGCTTTCGAAGACCTCCGAGCTCTACGCCAAGGCGCTGAAGGCCGGGATTCCCGCCGAGGACGCGCGCTTCGTGCTGCCCAACGCCGCGCCGACGAATTTTCACGTGATGGTGAATTTCGCCGAGATGCTGCACATCTGCGATCTGCGCCTGTGCGTGCGCGCGCAATGGGAAATTCGCCGGATGGTCGCGATGATGCGCGCGGAAATCAAGCACGTGCTGCCCGAAATCGCGGTGTTCCTGCAGCCCAAGTGCGGCGAGAATCGCATGGGGTACTGCGACGAGTCACTCGACGAGTATCAGAAGTGTCCGCTCAGCAAAGTGCGGCCGCACAAGTCGAGCCTGTTCGAGCTCTACGAGCGTTACGGCACCCGCAAGGCGCAGGCGCTGGGCGAGGCCGAGTATCGCGCGGTCGAGGAAAAAGAGCAGTTGTAGTTTTTCACGCTTCAGCGTCCAGATTCCCGTGAGCCGCGAACAATCGTGAATAACGATTCCCCATCGGCATCGATCGACGACGCGATCGCGGCATTCAATCGCGGTGCGTATTTCGAAGCGGCCGAAATGTTCGAGACCGCCTCGCACACTGCCGATGATGATTGAAAGGATCTGATCGTCGCGTTCAATCAGATCGCTGCGGCGCTCCATCTGCGCTTCGAACGCGGCGGACGGCAGGCTTCGATCAACTTGATGTCGCAGGCGATGATCGCGCTCGACGACATGAAGCCCGCGCGCGGCGGCGTCGACGTCGAGCGGCTATGCGCCGAGCTGGCGGCCTACACCGAAGAGGTGCGCGCAACTCCGCGCGACGAGCGCGACGGCCTGAAGCATCGCGCACGAATCTTCCTGGAACGCCGCCGCGCCCCGAAGATCAACCGCCGCTGACCACTGAGCACTCCGATTTCCTCTTCTATTGAAACCATCGCGTAACTCGGCCCGGCTCTTCTCCTAACCTCCCCTTGTCCGAGGGGAGGTCGCCGCGCGCCGCAGGAGCGCGGTCGGGAGGGGTGCAACGACCGAAACCTCACTCATCTCGACTTGTTTAACCGCACTTCAAGTCACAAGGTCCGCGGCTTCGTTTTGCGGTACAATCGCGGCGCGATGAACGTAACCCACGAACAGATCTCCGACGGCCTAAAGCGCGCGCACTACGTCACCAACGAGCGCGTCGAGACCGCGATCTTTCTCGCGCTCGCGCTCGAAAAGCCGCTGCTGATAGAAGGTCCCGCCGGCGCGGGCAAGACCGAAGTCGCCAAGGTGCTGGCGGAAATTCTCCACACCGAGCTCATCCGGCTGCAATGTTACGAAGGACTCGACGAGGCGCGCGCTCTGTACGAATGGAATTATCAGAAACAACTTTTGCGCATGCAGGCCGACGAGCAGCAGGGCCTGCGATGGGAAGAACTGAGCGAGCACATCTTCTCGCGCGATTTTTTACTGGAGCGCCCGCTGCTCAGAGCGATCACGTCGCCGAGCCGCGTCGTTTTGCTGATCGACGAGGTCGATAAAGCCGACGAAGAGTTCGAGGCGTTTCTGCTCGAGCTGCTTTCCGACTTCCAGGTGAGCGTTCCCGAGCTGGGAACCTTGAAGGCGCACGAGCGGCCCGCCGTGATTCTCACGTCGAATCGGGCACGCGAACTGTCGGAAGCACTGCGCCGCCGATGCCTGCATCTATTCATCGACTTTCCCGGAACCGAGCAGGAGCGAAAAATCATCGAGCTCAAAGTACCTGAGCTCGACGCGAAGCTGGCGGCCGAGGCGGCGCGTTTCGTCGGCGCGATTCGCAAGCTCGGACTGCGCAAGCCGCCGTCGATCGCAGAGACTCTCGATTGGGCGCGCGCCCTCGTGCGCCTGGGCGTGCGCGAACTCGACACCGACGCCGTCCGCACCGCCCTCGGCGTCCTGCTCAAGCACGAAGACGATCGCGCCAAGGTAGAATCGAAAGCTTCATCCCTCGCCCCGCGCCGTCGATAAATCCACAATCTGGGTTGGAATCGCAGTCGTGCGTCAGGCCGCCATATGGAGGGTTAGTTGATGCAACGATTTGAAAGGCTTGCTTCCTGGTTGGGTGTAGAGCACGCGATCATCCTGGCCCCGATGGCTGGCGGGACGAGTACGCCGGCGCTTGTAGCCACCGTGTCAAATGCCGGCGGACTGGGCTCGATGGGTGCCGGCTACATGACGCCGCAACAGATCGCCGAAACGGTGGCGGAGATTCGCTCCCTGACTAATCGGCCATTCGCGGTGAACTTGTTCGCCGGTGGTCCTGACGGGACCGGCTCGCGCGATTCAACGCGGATGCTGGAGCTGATGGCGCCGCACCATTCGCGCCTCGGACTTTCGCCACCCACAATCCCCGACGACTTGCTTCCATCATTCGAACAGCAGGTCGCGGTGATTCTCGACGCGAACGTTCCGATCTTCAGCTTTACCTTCGGCATTCCCAACGCGAGCATCATCGCGCAGATGAAAACGCGCGGCATCAAGCTGATAGGGACTGCAACGACCGTGGCTGAGGCTCGTGCGCTAGCGGCTGCCGGCGTTGACGCGATCGTCGCCCAAGGCAGCGAGGCCGGCGCGCATCGCGGGACTTTTCTCGCGTCGTGCGAAGACAGTCTCGTCGGGACGATGGCGCTGGTTCCGCAAATAGCTGACGCAGTCGCCCTTCCGGTCATCGCGTCGGGAGGAATTATGGACGGACGAGGAATCGTCGCCGCCGCTGCCCTCGGCGCGAGCGGCGTTCAGATGGGGACCGCATTCCTGGTATGCCCGGAGTGCGGTTCGGCGGAGGCTTACAAAGCCGCGGTGCGGAAGGCGCGCGATGACAGCACGATTCTTACCCGCGCATTCAGCGGACGGCTCGCGCGCGGAATCTCGAATTCATTCGCCACCGAGATGAAAGTACATGAGCGCTCGTTGCTGCCGTATCCCGCGCAAAACAATCTGACGCGTGCAATGCGCGCGGCGGCGGCGAAGAAAGGCGACGCGGACCGTCTATCGTTGTGGGCTGGCCAGTCTGCCGCGCTTGCCCGAGAATTGCCCGCCGCGGATCTGGTCGAGCAGCTCATCAGGGAAACCGCCGAAATAGCCGGCAGCATCGGCCGCTAGATGGCCCGCCTTCGCGATCAGCTCGTCAGTTTCATCGCGGCGCTGCGAGAGGCCGGCGTCAGAATCTCGGTCGCGGAATCTATCGATGCGATGAATGCGGTCGCGGCCGTCGGGCTCGAGCGCGCGCTGATGCACGAGGCGTTGGCGGCTTCACTAATCAAGGACGAAGCCGACCGCGCAATCTTCGACGACGCGTTCAACCGTTTTTTCGCCGCGCCACGGGCGATTCGCAGTGAGCATCCCAATCAACGCGGCGCTCAGGTCTCGGCTGCCGCGGCTCGCGGCCGTCCCGGCGATGATCCGTCCCCGCGCGACGATGAGCCGCAGCGAAAGCCCGAACAGCCGCGCGAGGGCGCGCGAACGGACGATCGCACTGAGAAGTCGGCACCGTCAGACGCGAAGCCCTCAAAGAAAACTACGGCGGCTCATCGTGATGACGCGGAAGGCAAAGATGCCAAGCGCGATTCAGACAAGATGCGCGGCCGCGAGGAGCAGGGCGCTGCGGATTCGCGAGAGGAATCGCCGTCGCCCGGTATCGACGCCGCGCGCGTGGCGCGAATCCGCGCGATCGAGCGGAGGCCGTTCGACAATTTCTCCGACCTCGACTACGACGAGGCGCGCGACGCCCTCGCGCCCCTGATTCGACGCTTCCGGATTCGCCTCGGGCGCCGGCTGCGGCTCGCGAAGGCCGGCAGAATCGATTTCCGCCGCACGATTCGCGCCGCGATGCAGCGCGGCGGCGCGCATGATCGATCTCAACTTCCGCGCGCGACGTCCGCGTCATGTCGATCTCGTAATCCTCGCCGACATCTCGGGTTCCGTCCGCTACGCCGCGCAGTTGATGCTCGAACTGATGGCGGGCGCGCGCGGATGCTTCCGCCGCGTCAGCAGTTTCGTGTACGTCGACCATCTCGCGGAAGCGGACTTCGAGCAGGGCCACCTGGTGATGACGCCCGCGCTCGACCTGTACGCGCGCTCGGATTTCGGACGCGTGCTCGGCGAACTCTGGCAACGCCGAACCGGATTGCTGACGCGCAGCACGATCGTCGTGATCATGGGCGACGGCCGCAACAATCGCCTGCCCGCACGCGCCGACGTGATCCGCGAGATCGCGCGCACCTGCCGCGCCGTAGTGTGGCTAAATCCCGAAGATCCTGCGCGCTGGGGCACCGGCGACAGCGCGATTAAACAGTACGCGCGCGAAGTGAACGCCGTGATTCCCTCGCGAAATCTCCGCGAGCTGCAAGTCGCGCTGGCCGCAATCGCGTAGGGTCGATCAGAAATCGAACAGCTCGCGCATCTTGTTTATCAGCCATCGATGCGGGCCGCCTTTGCCGTCGAGCGTGTCGCCGGATGAGAGCTTCTCCAGCCGGTCGCGGTTTCGCTCGGCAATAATATCGCCGATGCTCGCGGCCGCGTCGGGATGCTCCTTGAACAGGCGCGCTGAATCCCTCGCGGTCCATCTCGATAACTTCCAGGTCGGTGATCGCGCGCACGCTTGCGTTGCGCGGTTCGCCGGTCATCAGCGCCATTTCGCCGGTGACAACGCCGCGTCCAATCTCGGCGAGATGGCGAACCTGGCCGTCGGCGGCATGACCGAAGACTTCGGCCCTTCCGCTGCGCACAATGAACATCGACTCGCCTGGTTCGCCAGATCGCACCAGCATCTCACCCGCGCCAAACTGACGCACCAGGACTGTCGGCACCAGCAAGCGAAGCTCGTCGTCGCTGAGACCGCGCAGCCAATCGACCTGGCGCAGATCGGTCATCAGCTCGCGCTCGAACTCTGCGTCGGCCTTGTCGTCTTCGTCGCGGCCCGCGTCGCGCACATGGACGGTGCGGGTCGGGAACGGAATCTCGATCGAGTGCCGCCGGAGCGCATACCAGAGGCCCGACGCGACGCGATCGCGCACGCGTTCCTGCGCGCCGTAGTCGGAAATCCAGTACCTGATCGAATATTGGATTGCGAAATCTCCATAATTCCCCACCAGCACTTCCGGCGCCGGCTCGCGCAGCACTTGCGGCACGTCGCGCAGCAGGGTGAGCACGACTTCGCGCACGTGATTGGGCGGCACGCCGTAGCTGATCCCGACTGCAATATCGTCGCGCACGAAGCCAGTGGCGTAGTTGTACAGCGCGTCCTTGGCAATCACGGAGTTGGGGATCTCGAGCCGCTCGTTGGCGCGCGTCACGATGGTCGTCGCGCGCCATGCGATTCCCTTGACCTGCCCCACGTGCGTGCCGCTGCGGATCCAATCGCCCGGCTCGAACGGCCGCCCCATCGAGAGCGACAGGCCGCTGAAAATATTGCCGAGCGTCTCCTGCAGCGCGAAGCCGAGAACTGCCGCGAAGACCGTCGTGGTGGTCAGGATCGAAAGCGGCTGCACCCCGAAGTCGGTGTACAGCACCACCATCACGACCACGAACCACAACACCAGCATCAGCAGGTCCTTGCTGATAGTCGAGAAGTGGACCTTGCCGCGACGCGTAATCGAGTCGACGAATTCGAGCACGAGGCGAATCACGCCGAACAGGAAAAGTACGAACGCCGCGACCGCAACCTTTTGCCCAACGAGCCCGTTCGGGACAAAGCGCGAACCGGCGTCGATGAGCGCGCTGCCCGACAACAGCAGGAAGGTCGTCGCGGTCACCGCGCGTTTGCGCCGGCGCACCGCGAATGCCCCCATCATCCCGACGAGGACCAGCACGCTTTCGACCACGGTGCGCATATCGCGCGGCAGCACGTCGATTTGCAGCATCTGCTGAAGCGGCGTCGCCATCGTTCAGATTCCCGCCGCCACCGCGATTTCGTCGAGCAGTTTCACCGCGTCGAAATACTCGGCCGCTATCTCGCGAGCGACGCGGGCATGGCGCGGGTAGTCGGCGTTGATTTGTGCGATCGCGTCGACCGCTTCGTCGGGCGTGTCGAATCCGATCAGCCCGGCGCCGGTGGGAATAAATTTTTCAAACCCGGTCCGCTGCGTGACGACCGGACGTCCCGCCGCCAGGTAGCAGACCGTGCGATCGCTGAACCATCCCGTGCGCGGCCTCACGTAGATGTCCTTCGCGACCGTGAACTCGCCGCGCGACCGGCTGATGTACTCGCGGTAAGTGTCGATATCGAGTGACATCGGCACCACCGGCGTAATCGTGAATCCCCCGGCGACCGCGCGATCGTAGTCGGGGCCGGCGGTAAGATTCGTGGCGATCTCAATCGGCTGATTCGCGCGCTTCGCGACCTCGAGCACCTTGCGAAAATTCAGATGCTTCGACCAGAAATACGTCTCGCCCTTGATTACCATGTCGTTGCCGTTGTTCTGCCACGTGCCAACGGTCGTAAACGCCACCGGCTCCGCAGGGCCGACGCCCGGATGCCACTCGTCGAGATTCACCGGCGGACGCGTCGGATGCCACTCGAGGCCGCCGGTCGGCAGCAGACAATCGGGCGCGCCGATGTTGTAGCAATAGGTGAAGAACAATTTGTGCGACTTGGCAAACGCCACTGTAGTCGGAATCTTGCGCGCGAGCTCGAGCTGCATCACGCCGGGATCAGTCTCGAGATACACCAGGCAGCGGCTGCGCTCGTGCTCCTCGCGCGGCTCGGTCGCGCCGCAAAGATTGACCACCATGTCGGCGTCGCGCATCAGTTCCACGCATCGCTCGCGCCCCATCCCGACGTACTCGTCTTTCACCGAGTCGAGGAAGGCCCACCGATCGCCGAATCCGTAGCGCTCGAGCACGCCGCCCAGCACTTTCAGATTGCGCGTGGGATCCGTCGTGCTGGTTTCGATCGTAGGATCGTAAACGTACGCGCGGTGATCCTCGATGTAGTAAACGTCGAGACCGAGCTGCCTGAGCCCCAGCAAGTGATGAAGCAATTGCCAGATAACCCCGGCAAACGGGTACCGCGCCGCCAGATGCAGCACGACGACTTTGCCCTTGCGCTTGCCGTTCACCTTTTGCGTGGCGATCTTAGCCCGCGGCGCGGCCTGCGGCTATCCGCTCCAGCTCCTCTCGCAGCTCAAGCACGGCGATCCGGCGCTGGCTGATTTGGGCCTCTTCCTCGTCTCCGAGTTCGCCGAGATAACAGTTGCGCCCCGGAATAACCAGCACTGAACGATACGGAAATCCCGCGCGAATTTTGGCGTACGCGCGATCCGCGATCACGCCCTCGATTGCGCCCTCCGCCGTCTTCTCGCGCACCACGCCGCTTTCCTCGTGTATCAATGCGAGCGTCGCACGAATTCGCCCCGTCCGCCGCGCCGCCTCGACGCCCTTCATCCGGCGGATAACTTCGGCGACCAGCGCCTCGTCGGAATCGTCACCGCCAGACCCGAGCCATCGATGCGACCTCACGCCCGGCTCTCCACCAAGCGCGTCGATCTCGAGGCCGCCGTCGTCGGCCAGCGTCGCGATTCGCGCGCGCTCGAAATAGAACCGCGCCTTGATAATCGCATTCTCGGTAAACGTCGCGCCGGTCTCCTCGGGAGTCTCCGAAATTCCGACATCTGCGAGCGACACCAGTTCGAGCTCGATACCGACGTCGCGCAGAATCAATCGATACTCGGCAAGTTTCGCCCGGTTCGTAGTCGCGATCAGCAGCCGCTGCATCGGCTCATTTACCCGGCTTCGCAGGAGACTTCGCAACAGACTTCGGCTGATACGTGATCTTGAGCGACTCGCGCTCGCGATGCTCCTCGAGTGCCAACTCAATCAACCGATCGATAAGCTTGGGCAATGGCAGCCCCGACGCCTCCCACAATTTCGGATACATGCTGATCGAAGTGAACCCGGGGATAGTGTTCACCTCGTTTACGTAAATCTCGCGCAAATCGCTGCTGCCAAGAAAATCGACCCGCGCCATCCCGCGGATCGACAACGCCTTGAACGCCGCCACCGCCATCTCGCGCAACTTCTTCGTCTTGGCCGGCGGCAAATCGGCCGGAATTTTCGTTGCGGAACCTTCCGGATCGACGTACTTCGACTCGTAGTCGTAAAACTCATGCGCGCCCTTGACCAGCACTTCGCCGGGAACCGACGCCTCGGGACGATCGTTGCCGAGCACCGCGCACTCGAGCTCGCGGCCCTCGCACGACGCCTCGATCAGCGCCTTGCGATCGTACTGGAACGCATCATCGAGCGCGGCGTTCAGATCCGCGGCGCGCTTCACCTTGCTGATTCCGATCGACGATCCCAGCGCGTTGGGCTTCACGAAAACGGGATAACCGATCTTGCGCGCCAGCCGCGTCCCAAGCTCCGGCGTCTCGTGATAATCGGCGCGCTCGATCGCAAAATATTTCACGACTGCGACGCCGGCGTCACGCAGCAGCCGCTTCTGCGCGTCCTTGTCCATCCCGATCGCGGACCCGAGCACTCCCGCTCCCACGTATGCGATCCCCGCCAGCTCGAGCAGCCCCTGCACCGTGCCGTCCTCGCCGTAGGTGCCATGCAATACAGGGAAGACAACGTCGAGCCCGGGAATCGCATCGTGTGACTCCGACACCGCGTCGCGAGTGCCATCCGAATGCGTCGCGACGAGAGCTTGTCCCTCCGGATGCGGCAGCAGCGTAACCTGCGTGCCGCCCGCGCTGAGCGCCGCAAGATGCGGTGTCTTCTCGGCCAGCAACTTCAGCGCATTACGTTCGAGATACCATCGCCCGTCGCGCCCGATCCCAACCGGAACGATCTCATACCGCGCCGGATCCATCGCCGACATCACAGTCAGCGCGGATCGCAGCGAAATCTCATGCTCGCCCGATCGCCCCCCAAACAGAACCCCAACCCTGAGTCTCTTTTTTTCCGCCATCGTGCCCCACCCCCGCCCGCGAAGGAACTTAGAGGAACTAATTGTAGTGAAACCCGCGATGGGTTTCACACTTCCTTCGGCAGGGGTGACCCCTGCACCCAGTATCAATCGCAAAATGGCGAGGACGCCCTTTTGCTCTCAGGTTCTTTTCCTGTGTGATTCAAATCCCGGCTCCTATCTACCTCTCCCAAGTAAGCTGCTGGCGACTGCGTCGCCAGCAGCGGGAAAGATCCCTCAACTAGTTCGAACAGGGACGAAGTCCCGCATCTTTTCTTAATACCGGGTGCAGGGGTCACCCCTGCCGAGGGCGCGGGGCGAGGAGCCCCGCTTCTCACTGCCGATAATTCGGCGCTTCCTTCGTGATAAACACGTCATGCACATGGCTCTCGCGCATGCCCGCGTCGCTCACCTTGACGAACTTCGCCCGCTTGCGCAGCTCCGCGAGATTCGCCGCGCCGATGTATCCCATACCCGACTGCAGCCCGCCCACGAGCTGCTCGATATTCGACGCGAGCGACCCGCGATGCGGCACGCGCCCCTCGATTCCCTCCGGCACGTGCTTGCCGTCTGTCGTTGCCGAGCTGTCCGTAGCGATCCCCGGTGCGCTCGTTCATCGCGCCGAGCGATCCCATCCCGCGATAAAGTTTGTAGGTGCGCCCCTGGTAGAGAATCGTCTCGCCGGGACTTTCCTCGGAGCCCGCGAACAGCGATCCAATCATCACGCTGTTCGCGCCCGCCGCAATCGCCTTGGTGATATCGCCCGAGAACCGGATTCCGCCGTCTGCGATCACCGGGATATTGCGCGGCTCCGCAACCGCAATCGTATCCATGATAGCCGTAATCTGCGGCACGCCGACTCCCGAGATCACCCGCGTCGTGCAAATCGATCCCGGTCCCATTCCGACGCGGAGCGCGTCCGCGCCGGCGTCGCACAATGCCTTCGCGCCTTCGCTGGTCGCGACGTTTCCCGCGACCACCTCGATATCAGGCCACTCGCTCTTGGTCGCCTTGATCGCGTCGATCACGTTCCGCGTATGCCCATGCGCGGTGTCGATACAAATCACGTCGACCCCCGCACGCCGCAGCGCCGCCACCCGCGCCTCGCGCTCCGGACCGACGCCGACCGCAGCGCCAACCCGCAGGCGGCCGAGCTGATCCTTGCTCGCATGGGGATGCCGAATCGCCTTGTCCATGTCCTTGACTGTGATCAACCCGCGCAGCCGATTCTGATCGTCGACCAGCGGCAGCTTCTCTATCCGATGCGCCTGCAAGAGCTCCTTCGCATGCTCGAGATCGATCCCTGGACGGGCAGTGATCACTTTGTGCGTCATCACGTCGCGCACCTGCTTATCGAGCCGCCGCTCAAATCGAAGATCGCGATTAGTCAAAATTCCAACGAGCCGCCCATCTGATACGACCGGCAACCCGGAAATCCGGAAGCGCTCCATCACGGCGAGCGCCTCGCCAATCTTCTGCTCGGGACTGACGGTAATCGGATCGACGATCATCCCGGTTTCATATTTCTTGACGGTCTCGACCTCAGCCGCCTGCTCTTCGATCGAAAGATTACGATGGATAAATCCGAAGCCACCCATCTGCGCGATCGCAATCGCGGTGCGCGATTCGGTGACGGTATCCATCGGGCTCGACACAAGCGGAATGCGCAGCCGTATCTTCGGCGTCAGCGCAGTCGAGACATCGCAATTCGCCGGCAACAAATCAGACGATTGAGGCAGCAGAAGAACGTCATCGAAGGTAAGTGCTTCGCGGAGTTCCTGATGCGCCATAAAAATACCTCCTTAGGTAAAAAAAAGAGCCCGCGATTTCCCGCGGGCCCAAGTCGGCCTTCAGTTCTTAAACGCAGTCCGTTTAATCAGATGCGCCATATCCGACCCTAACAAGAGTGGCGCACCCGATCAATACAGGGATCAGGTGAGCGCTACGAATAAGAACTCAATTGAAAGTGAAACCCGCGATGGGTTTCACGCTTCCTTCGCCTAGGCGCTCTCCCAAGAACCTGAGAGCAAAATGGCGTCCTCGCCATTTTGCGATTCGTACTTTTCACTGGGTGCAGGGGTCACCCCTGCCGAAGGAAGCGTGAAACCCACCGCGGGTTTCACTTTCAATTAAGCTCGCGTTCGCCCTTCACTTACCGCACCAGACTGGCTTGCGCTTTTCCAGAAATGCGCCGATTCCTTCCTGCGCGTCCATCGCCATCGCGTTCTGGCTCATCACTTCCTTGGTGTATTCGTAGGCCTTCGCCGTATCGAGATCGATCTGCTCGTAGAATGCTCGCTTGCCGATTCCGATGATTAGCGGGCTCGCCTCGACGATCTGCATTGCGAGCTTGCGTGTTTCCGCGACCAGGTCCGCGTCGGCCACGACTCTGTTCGCGAGTCCCCATTCGGCTGCCGTGCGCGCTTTGACCGGCTGTCCCGTCAGCAGCATTTCCATCGCATGCTTTCGGCCGACTGCGCGCGTCAGTGCGACCATCGGCGTCGAGCAGAACAGTCCGATCCTCACGCCCGGCGTGGCGAAACTCGCGCTCTCGCCCGCGACGACGAGATCGCAGGTCGCCGCAAGTTGGCATCCCGCGGCAGTCGCGATCGCATGCACGCGCGCGATCACCGGCTGCGGAATTCTTTGAATCGTCAGCATCAACTGCGCGCAGAGGTCGAATTCATAGCGATAGAACGCGAGGTCGCGACCCTTCAGTTCGCCGAGGTCGTGACCGGCCGAGAACGCCGGGCCGTTGCCGGCGATTATCACCGCGCGCGCATCGCTGCGTTTTCCGATCGCGACCAGCGCGTCGTTCAGCTCCGTCATCATCGCGGTCGAAAGCGCGTTGCGCTTCTCGGGACGGTTCATCGTGAGCGTGACCAGCCCGGCTTCTTCCTCGATGATCAGATTCTTCTGCCCGTTTTCATTTGCCATCGCCTTTCACCTGCCTTCGATTCTACTCTCTCACTCGGGCGGCTCGTTTTTCCACTCTTCGGGATAGAGCAGCAGCAAATCCTGGCCGAGCGCGCGCACCAGGAATCGCTGCGTCTCATTGATCGCACGCTCGAGCGCTCGCCCGCCAATCAGCCAATGCCCACGGCCGCGGATCGTCGCCAGCTTCGCGCCGATCGACTCCGCAAATTTTGTCGTCTGCGGGCAGCGGCGCGAAGATGTCCGAGTCACCCGCGACGACGAGCCGCGGCGCAGCTTTGTCCGATGCTGCAAACTCGATCGCGCCGGTCATCACGTCGGTCGCGAGCGCGCCCGAATCGGGCACCATCGCATTGATCAGCCCGTCGCGCGTGAACGGATCGGAATCGGCGATCAGCTCGAACAGGATTCTGCCGCGCGGCGGCTTGATCGGCCGGCCCAGCATCATCGCGATGCGATTTCCGATTCCGCCGACCATCGGCGTGCGAAAGCCCGGCACCAGCGGCGCGTATGCGACCGACGCCTTCACTCGTGCGATGCGCGCTGAGTTTGAGCGCGACCAGTCCGCCGACGCCGTGACCGAGCACGACCGCGTCGCGGCCGATTCCATCGAGCGCTTCGCCCGCCAGCGCGGCCAGATCGTTGAAGCGAAGTTTCTCGAGCGGCGGCGTCGGATCCTTTGCCGTATGCGGCGCGCAAATCGGGCACGAATACTTCCCATCCGATCGACGCGAGATAGCCGAGCACGAGCGCGAGATGCCGCGGTGTCGTGAACAGTTCGGGCAGCAGCATTATCGGCGACGCAAACTTGACCGGCTCGGGCAGCTCGCGCTGCGCGGGGATACGGCCGAGTTCGATGTCGTCCACTGGCCTGCCGAATTATGCGGCCCGCGACGCGGCCGCCATCAGGCGCGCGAATCTGAAAGACAACGCGGCGTTCGGCGTCAGCATCTGCGAGAACTTGATCATCTCGTCCGCCGCCCACTGCTCGCGGCTGGCCGCGCGATGCGCCAGGCGGCTGCCCTGATCGAGCGGAAGCTCGCGCGATGTGCGCACGCTCGCCTTGTAGTACGGCATCAGCTCCGCATCGCGACGCCGCGTAAAGTCCGCCAGCATGTCGACCGGAATCGCGTTGCCGCCGCCGCCAGAGAACCACTCGCGCGCGAGCTCGCCGACGATCCACGCGCTCATCAGCGCCATCGAATGCCCCTGGCCGAACAGCGGATCGACGTGCAGGCCCGCATCGCCGATCAGGATCGCGCCGTCGGTGACCGGATCGCGATACGTGTTGTTGAGGATGCCCGAAGAAAACACTTTGCCCACGATCGTCGCGCCTTCGAGGATCTTTCCAACCGCGAACGAGCGATCAAGCTAGCTGGCGCAGATTCGATGCGAGGTCGGTGCGAAAAGTTTGCATCTCCGACGCGTCGAACGCGGTCGCCGCGACCGTGAGTCCGTTCTCGCATCGACAAACCAGGTTGCCCGCGCCGGGTGCCGATTCGAATTCCGCGACCAGCTCGTCGCCGAGATTTTTCCGCGCGACGCCTTCGAAGTACGCGTAGTAGTAAGCGCGCGCGCACGGAACGTCGACGCGCTTGAACGCGTCGATACGCTCCGACGCGATCTGCGCGACCGAACTGCGCATCCCGTCGGCGCCGATTGTCAGCGGCGCGCGAAACTCGTGGACGCCCGACGCATCCTCGCCGCGAATTCCCACCACGGCGTCATCTTCGATAAGCAGATCGGTAAGCCTGAAGCGTTCGCGAAACGTGACGCTGTCGAAACTTCGCGCCGCATCGATCATCGCGGCATCCATCACGCACGCGTCCGAGGCACAGTCCGCGATCGTCGGCGCCGTCGCGCACGAGTTCGCCGCTATAGTCGAAGTCGGGACCGACCGTGCGCGACCGCGTGAAGCGGACGCCGCCCGCGCGCTCGAGCATTTCGAGTACGCCCATGCGCTCGAGCACTTTCGGTTCCGCCGCCGAGCACGATATGCGTCGACAGCCGATCCGACGGGAATACATCTTTGTCGACTAGCAAAACGCGGCGCCCGTCACGCGCGAGCAAGATCGCAGCGGCGCTGCCGGCGACGCGCGCGCCGACAATTATCGCGTCAAAGTTTTTCGCTGACTCGGACATCAGGGTTCGCGAAAGTTCGCGGCGATCGAACCCTATCATGTTGAACGCGCACGCCCGCAAGCGCCGCAAAAGGAAAGAGCCCCCTCTTTCGAGGGGGCTCTCCCGTGTTGCGAGGCCTCTCAGCCTCGGCTTATTCCAGCAGCAATCCCTGGCATCCTTAGCCAGCCTTCGGGGTATTAGCCCGAAGGTAAACTCGTTAAGTGACTACTTCTTTTTGGTCTTTTTGGCAGGCTTCTTTTTTGCCATTTTGCTCTTCCGCATCGGTTTGGACTTGGTGGCCTTTTTGGCCCGTTTCTTCATTCCTGGCATAGGTACCTCCTCTTCGTAGGCTGCTGCTGGAGAAGCGCCTTTTCTTATAGATGAGCGCTCATGTCTCATCGGTTCGGGCCGATTATAGAAACATGTTATTCTCAAATCAAGGGCCAGCGCGTGATTTATAAAGAAATTTTAAAGTCGGAAGAGTCCAACCGAACCGGTCTGTTTCGAGTCTTTAGAATGACGTTCAAAATTAGATCTCTTGAACTCAACCCGACCCTTGAATTACGATTGCTGGGATGACCCGGTTAAGCTTCGTTCTCCGCCGCGAGTGGCTCAGCCTAATCTTCGCCGGGGTGCTCCTGATGCTTATCTTAAGTGCCTTGCTGGGCAGCCTGGGCCCGCGCGACCTCATCGCCCTCCAGAGCCATCGTGCCGAATTGGAGGCCCGCCGCAATCAACTGGTAGCGGACAACGCGGCGTTCAGAACGCGCATTCAGAAGCTTCGTTCAGACGACCGCTACATCGAACGCCTGATTCGCCGCGAGCTTGGTTACGCGCGTCCCGATGAGCTTGTGTACAAGTTCGCCGACGACAGCAATGACGAGACGCCGGCGCGCTGACTGTCAGTGAACTTCAGAAAACTGCGCGAGAGATCAGACGGTAGTCGCGAGCCTGGCGTTCCAGCTCCTCGCGGAAATCAGGATGCGCGATCGAGATCAGCGCGCGCGCCCGCTCCGGCACTGACTTACCTTTCAGATTGACGATCCCGTACTCGGTCACGACGTACATCACGTCGGTGCGCGGCGTCGTCACGATATTGCAGTCGTCGATTCGCGCGACGATTCGGCTCGCGCGATGCGCATCGCGCTCGTAGGTCGACGCGAGGCATATAAACGACTTGCCCTCGCGTGAGGCGTACGCGCCGCGCACGAATTGCAGTTGTCCGCCGGTGCCGCTTATCTGCCGCACGCCGGCAGACTCGGAGCACGCCTGCCCGGTGAGATCGATTTGCGCCGCGTTGCAGATCGAGATGACGCGATCGTTCTGCATGATGTGATGGGGCAGGTTGGTGTAATCGACCGGTCCCGCGAAGCACGCGGCGTTGCGATCGAGAAAGTCGTACATCCGCTTCGAGCCCGCCGCGAAGGTGTACGTCATCTGGTAGCGATTGGTCGCTTTGTGCGCGCCGGTAACTTTGCCGGCCTCGAACAGCGACACCAGCGAATCGACGAACATCTCGGTGTGCACGCCGAGGTCCTTGATCGGCGCCGTCGCGAGCAACTCGCAGACCGCATTGGGCATCGCGCCGATTCCGATCTGCACGCACGCGCCGCTGGGAATCTCCGGCGCGATCAGCTCCGCGACTTTCTGATCGACCGCGTTCGCCGCCGGATTCTTCAGCTCCGGCATCACCGACGCGCCCGCGTCCAGCACGTACTCGACATCATCTATATGCACCGCGTTCTCGATTCCGAAAACGTACGGCATACTCGCGTCCGTCTCGACGATCACGGTCTTCGCCTTTTCGGTAATCGCCTTGTGATAGGTGACCGACGGGCCGAAGTTGAAAAATCCGTGCTCGTCCATCGGCGCCGTCTTCAGCACCGCAACGTCGACGTCGATGAAGCGGCGATAGTTGTCGGGCGCCTCGCCGAAGTTCATCGGAATATGATGCGCCAGGCCGCGATCGTGCATCTTTCTTTCGAGCCCCGAAAAATACCACGACAGATACGTGAGATGACGTTCGTCGGGATCCGCCTCGACCGCCGCGCGCGGACGCATCGCGAGGCATCCGCGAATCTTCACGCGCTCGAGCTTTTGCGCATGCTCCGCCAGCGCGCGATCGAACACGTCCGGCTGCCCGAGTCCGAATCCGTACTCGACCCAATCGCCGGACTTGACCCGCGCCGCCGCTTCATCGGCGCTGATTTTTTTGCGCTTGAGTTCTCCCTCGTAGGAAATCGCCATCTGAACGCCTCGTATTGATGGATATCGGTTCGCTTCACTGCGCGGCTAGCGTAAGATGCTCTTCAACCGGCGTACCCCAATCAATGCCAAGTATAGGACCAGTCAAGCAAGCACCCGCCACGGCGGAATTCGACGGCAGGCACGCGATTTGATCGCAATCCGGGGGAATTTAATGTACTTTGTTCGCGGCTTCGTACTCGCTCTTCACATCTTCGGCGTGATCTTCTGGATGGGCGGACTTTTGATGGTCACCAGCCTGCTCGCGCGCGTGCCCGAAGAAGTCGGACTGCCCAAGGAACGCTTTCTCGGCGCGGCGCGCGGCCTGTTCGAGTCCACGGTCAACCTGGGAGCCGCCGTCAGCATCCTGCTCGGGCTTCTGATGATTCTCCTGGATCCGTCGGTGCTGCGGCACGGATGGCTCGAGGCGAAGCTGCTGCTGGTCGCGATCCTGCTTTTTTATCACGTCGCTTTTATCGCCGGATCAAGTTCCTCGAGAACCATCCGAGCCAGTCATCGAGCCGCGAGTTCCGCGTTATCCACGGGATGGTGAGCGCGCTGTTGATCGCGATCCTGGTGCTGACGGTGATCAAACCCTTCTAATTCCAGATTCCCTCTCGCGATAACGGGCGAGGGAACCAGGCTCGTCGTTAGAAGTGATCTTTGAGTTCGCGGGTCTTCGCGAAAATCGCGATCGGATCGTCGCCCACCGATGGATCGCGCTTCTTCAGATTCGCGCGCAGCTCGGGGCTGTCGGTGCGCAGAAATGGATTGGTCTTTTTCTCGTCGCCGATCGTCGATGGCACCGTGAACTTGTTCTCGGCGCGTGCCTTCACGCTCCAATCGTGCTTCTTTTTCAGCGCTTCGTTCCCCGGCTCGAGCGTCAGTGCGAAGCGCAGATTTTTCTCGGTGTACTCGTGACCGCAATAAACCTGCGTCGATCGGGCAATGCTGCGAGTTTCTTCAGCGACGAGACCATCGTCGCGGCCTTGCCCTCGAACACGCGGCCGCATCCGCCGACGAACATCGTGTCGCCGGTGAACACCGCGCTGAGTGTCGGAAAATAGTAGGCGACGTGGCCGTTGGTATGCGCCGGGATTCCGATCACGCGGCCTTCGAGCGCGCCGATTCGAACCTTGTCGCCGTCCGCGACCGGATTTGTCAGCGCGGGAATTTTTCCGCCTTCCGCGCTCGCGCCGTAAATTTTGATTCCCGGCACCTTCGACGCGATGTCGTTGTTGCCGCCGGAATGATCGCCGTGCCAGTGCGTCGTCAGCACCGCGACGATCTTCGCGCCGTGCGATTTCGCCGCCGCGATCACCTTGTCGGCCTCGGCGCAGTCGACCACCGCGCATTCCTTGCTGCCGTCGTCGATCACCAGGTACGCGTAGTTGTCCGATAGCTGTGGGACGGTAACTATAGCCATCGCGATACTCCTTGCAGCTATACGCCGACTATATTGTAGCCCACGTCCACGTAAAGCGTCTGGCCGGTGACGCCGCTCGAAAAATCGCTCAGCACGGCGGCCGCCATCTTGCCGACTTCCTCGGTTTTCATCGCGCGGCGAAGCGGCGAGCGCGCCTCGACTTCATGCTGCATCGAATGGAAGTCGCGAATCGCCGACGACGATAACGTGCGCGCAGGCCCGGCGCTGAGCGCGTTGACGCGAATATTCTTTGCCCCGAGATCCACCGACAGGTAGCGCACGCAGGCTTCCAGAGCCGCCTTGGCCACACCCATCATGTTGTAATTGGGGATCGCGCGGACCGCGCCGAGGTAGCTGAGCGTCAGGATCGATCCGCCGCCGCGCGCTTCCATCAGAGGTTCCGCGGCGCGCGCGAGCGCGACCAGCGAGTAGGCGCTGATTTCGAGCGACTTCTTGAAATTCTCGCGGCTCACCGTCAGAAATCGATCGCGCAGATCTTCACGCTCCGCAAATGCGACCGCATGCACCAGCAGGTCGAGCCCGTCCCATTTTTTCTTGAGCGCCGCGAACACCGACGCGATTTGCGCGTCGTCGTTGACGTCGAGCTCGCCGATCACGTCCGCTTCGATTTGCGCCGCCAGCGGACGCACGCGCTTTTCGAGGATCTCGCCCTGGTAGGTCATCGCGATCTCGGCGCCTTCCGCGGCCAGCGTCTGCGCTATCGACCACGCCAGGCTCTTGTCGTTCGCGACGCCGACGACCAACGCTCGCTTGCCTTGTACTATGCCCATGGAAGTTCCTTGTCTGCGGAGGTGTGCGAAGGGCTCGGATCCTGATTCTTATATCTTGATCTTCATTCCGTCATAGCCCATTTCGAGCGCGATCTCATCCTCGCGGCTCAGCACTTCGCGCCCAAGATGCGTCAGCACCATCCGCCGCACCTTGAACTTGTCGCGATTCGCCGCCAGCAGCGGATAATTGAGATGGAACTTCAGGTGCGCGCTTTCGAAGTACGTGCATTCGCACAGGAACAGATCGGCGCCGTCGCTGAAGTCCACCAGTTCATCATTCCATCCGCTGTCGCCCGAGAAAACTATCGACTTGCCGCCGCCGTCGACCCTCAAGGACAGCGAAATGTCCGGCTTGGTGTGCGGACTGCGAATCGCGCTGACCTTGAACTTGCCCAGCCGCGTCGAACTCCCCGGCTCGAGCACCACGAACTTCAGCTTGTGCTTGATCTTGTCGAGTTCGAAATGCGGGAACATCGTGCGCACCAGCGTCCACGTGCGCTCCTCGAGCTTGGCCGGCCCCGCGATCGTCAGCGCCTTCTTGCGGCGCGTCTCCCACATGTAGTCGAGGATCAGAAACGGCAGGCCGCCGAAATGATCGCCG
Organism: uncultured delta proteobacterium; assembly: GCA_963733715.1. Classification (GTDB taxonomy): domain Bacteria; phylum Desulfobacterota; class Binatia; order Binatales; family Binataceae; genus Binatus. Next base: position 229,560 of record CAVTEN010000005.1, on the reverse strand, counting down.
TGCAGATGACTGATCAGCAGCAGATCAAAGCTGTCGGTCGAAATCCCGCCGCCCTTGAGCGCCTGCATCAGGCCGGGCCCGGCTTCCATCAGGATTCGGCCCGCGGGCGCGTCGATCAGGTAACCAGCTTGTGAACGGCCGAAGCTCGCGAACGCATCGCCGGTGCCCAACAGAGTCACGGTCACCTTCGCGCCATTCGACACCTTCGCCCCATTCAACGCCGTAGGATTCTGATTCATTCAGGCGAGCTATGCTATTATCATGTAGAGACCCGCGCAAACGAGGGAGCGCCAGCGATGAAACAGGTGAAAATCGGTGTCGGTTTCGGACTCTGGCGGCTCGGGATGCCCGCGGCGGAAACGATCGCGCACGTCGCGGAACGCGCCGAAGATTGGGGCCTCGATTCGTTCTGGCTCTCCGATCATCTGCTCGCGCCGTCGCCGGAACTCGACGTCGTCGCGACGCTGTCGCTGCTCGCCTCGCGCACCTCGCGCATGAAACTCGGGCCGAGCGTGCTGCTGCTCAACCTGCGCCACCCGCTGATGGTCGCGAAATCGTTCGCGTCGCTCGACTACCTGTCCAACGGCCGGATGGTGATGGCGGTCGGCACCGGCGCGAATCTCGCTGACTACGCCGCATGCGGAATTCCCGTCGAGGGACGCGGCAAGCGTCTCGACGAAGGAATCGAGGTGCTGCGCACGGTCTGGCGCGAGCGCGTCGCGAGCTATCACGGGCGCTTCTTCAACTTCGACAACGTCACAATCGAGCCGCGTCCCGCCGCGCGCACCAACAACGATTTCGGCACGATGGATATCTGGGTCGGCGGCCGTTCCGATGCGGCGCTGAAACGAGCGGCGCGCCTGGCCGACGGTTTCTTCGCATCGTTCCAGACGCCAGACGAATTCGGCGCGAGCATGGCGAAGATTCGCGACTATGCGGCCGGCTACGGTCGCGCCAACGCGCACATCGAATCGGGACTGATCCTGCTCTGCCGCATCTCGACGTCGCGCGAGCGCGCGCTGGAAGAAATGCGCCCGATGCTCACTGCGATGGGCCGCGGCGCGGAGGCCTACCTCGAGCGCACCGTGTACGGCTCGCCCGACGATGTCATCGCGCGGCTGAGTGAATACGTTGCGAAGGGTCTCGACAAGTTTGTACTCTGGCCAATTGCGGAGCCCGATGCATGGCCGAAGCAAATCGAACTGGTCGGCCGCGAAATTGCCTCGCACTACAACGAAACGACGGCTTGAATCATTGGTGAGGATCGCGGCCGCGTTCGCATTCGTCGCGGTTGTCGCAAGTCTCGCAGGATGCGCGAAATCCCCGCCGGTTCAGGCGCCGCCCCGAATCTATGCGAGCGCCGAAGATGTCGAGCTCAACTTTCGCGGCCGCGCATTCGTGCTCGGTGACAACAATCAAATCGCCGAAGTGCGCCCGCTCGATTGGCGCAAGGATAAGTTCCTCAAGCTGCCGTTCTGGTTCGGCCTCAACATCCTCGTGCCCGGAGTGATGGCGCCGAAGGAGGGCGACTTCTACGTCATCAGCGAGGCGACTCTCGAAAAGCCGCTCGACGCGCCCGGCGAATGGATGATCGAAGCAGGCAGCTCGCTGGTCAAGCAGGAGACGGTGTTCGTCACCACGCGCACGCAATACGTGGGCACCGGAAAAATCCTGCCGACGATAGTGCAATACATGGGCAAGCGAGAATTCAAACGCCCCGACGGCAAAACCGTGCAAATAGCTGTACTGCGCGAGGTTTCGTTGCCGATGAAGTGGACGCTCGGCGGCCATATCCCGAAAGACTACGCGAGATACCGCACATGATTCGCGTCGGCAGCACGATCGTCATCGCAATCGCGCTAACGCTCATGTCGATTGCCACCGGATGCACGCCGGACAAGGCGCTCGACTTCGGACCGACCGGCGAAATCACCACGCCGCCCGAGGATCAGCTGAGCCGCGACATCATGCGCGATTTCGCCGGCCGCGATTTCATCCTCGCCAACAACGATCACGAAGCGCACGTCAGCCTCACCGACTGGAAGGCCGGCCGCAACATCATCATGCCGTACTGGCTCGGCGTGAATCCGCTCTACCCGGGATTTCTGCGCCCGACGGTCGGACATCTATATGTGATAAGCCAATCGACGCTGGTCCGCCCGCTCCCAAACAACGAATACCTGATCCGCGCCGGCTCGAAGCTCTTCAAGAGCGACACCGTCTTGGAGACAACGCACACGCACTACATCGACACCGGCGGAATATTGCCAACGGTAGTCCGCTTCGTCGGCACCCGCGTAATCACGGTCCCCAAGGACGCACCCGCAACGGGAACGATCACGGAGAAGGTCCCAGTCCTCCGCGAAGTGTCGATGCCGATGCACACAACGTCGGACCAGGATTTGACAGGCTACGCGAAGTTCGAAGCTGTAGGCGCCAAATGAGCAGACCTATTGCGAAAAGAAACATCGAACTAGCAAACGCTTTTCCTGCGGCGGTGCGGGGGGAAGTGCTGATCGCGCTATCTCATTTCCCTGAGCCGAGAATCGCATTTAGCTCGCAGTTTTCTGTTCGAGTTGCCGCAGAAAACGTTCTGATCCCGACTCGCATCTACGACGAACCGTCTTTAATTTATAATTACAAACTAACCGACTTGCAGAGAGAGTTGGTTGACTGCCTCTTCACCAGACATCACTCGGGCTACACTCGCCAAGCGTGTCTTGAGCGCATCATTCCTTCGCCGAACATTTGGATCCCGCCGTTCGTTATCCAGCTCGTCGGCGAATATGTGATCGAGATCCTTCAGGTCATCAACAACAATTTGAGCAGTTTCAACACACCTGCGTTCGAACAGTTCGTTCAGTCGAATCCGGAGTTCATCGCGCTCACAGAGCAACGGGTCATGAGCTATTGGAACGAATACTATCGACATTCACCTCGGGAGGGCCGCCGCACCGTGTACAAGAGAGACGAGTACGTCGGTTTTCGGCTGATCAGCTTCTTCAAGTCGCTCGCGCAAAATGGGCATACGATCGGATCGTAAGCTCGAGAATCTAGAAGGCTGGTAAAGAGTTTTCCTTCATTTCGCAGATTCTCTAAAAATGAAGGAAAATAATCCTTCATTTCGCAGATTCTCTAAAAATGAAGGAAAATAGTGGTCGAATGGAGTCGCCGGAGAAATACACTTCATGCTGTCGCATACGAAATATCTCACCGTGAAGGTGCCCGAGCGGATGGACTTCGTGAACATCACGGGCGAGGTCGAGAAGGCGGTGAAGGAAAGCCGTGTGCGCGAGGGACTCTGCCTCGTCAATGCGATGCATATCACCGCGTCGGTCTTCATCAATGACGACGAGCCCGGCCTTCACGAAGATTACAAGCGATGGCTCGAATGGCTGGCGCCGTACGACCCGAGTCCCGAGCGCTATCATCATAATCGCACCGGCGAGGACAACGGCGACGCGCATCATAAGCGCCAGGTGATGGGCCGCGAAGTAGTAGTCGCAATCACAGACGGTAAGCTCGACTTCGGCCCGTGGGAACAAATCTTTTACGGCGAATTCGACGGCCGCCGCCCAAAGCGCATCCTGATCAAAGTGATTGGCGAGTAACTACATCGGACGATTACTCGACGTCGATCGGCAAGATACCCAGAGTTGATCTAACGCCTCGTTGACGGATGGCCTTCAACCCGGCGAATTGTGCGTCGGTGCCAAGAATCCTGGCGAACGCAAGCAATCTCGGATGCTCGCTTTCGTACTTCTGAACAACGGTTCCATTCGGCTTGTGCTCGAGGAACCAGAGCAGCGGGAGCAATTCGGCGAACACGGAAACAGGGCCGCCGAGGGGTCCGTTCCTGACTGGCCAGCGGCTCGCGATGAATTCGTTGAGCTCTGCGAGCCTGAAGATCCCGTCCCAGAGCCTATCTCGTGCCGCGAACGCGACGCGCCCGACGTTGCTCGTCACGACCGCGATGGAACAGAGCGGACAGGATTCGAGCGTCGTCCAAAGCGTGTGGTTCTTATAATCACCCGGAACCAACTGTCCCAGGATGTCGATCTCGGCGTGCGCTATGGCCGTCGAGCGGAGCCGTCCGGGCGGAGCCTTCCTATCGGATACGCGATTTCGTCCTACCGCAACGACGTGCCCCCGAGGATCAGTCAGCACCGCGCCCACGCCAATATTGCCCCCTAGATACGCCTCCCAAGCCAGCGTCAGTGCCATCTGCCAAGGCTTTTCAAGTCCTGACAAGCGGGTGTTTTTCGTCATGATCGAAATCCGTTGCGCCGGTCGAGTAAGTGGGATCGGCTACGGCTACGTATCTGATTCCGATTCCTGAAGCGTTGCGGTCTGCAGCAGCTCTGCAGGGACGTCTTCCAGGAAGCGCGAGACGCGGCCAATCACGAAGCCGAAGCTACGGTCGAACATGTGTATCGGATACGACAGGTACAGCTCATCGCGCGCGCGCGTGCTCGCGACGTACATCAGCCGCCGCTCCTCTTCGATTTCATCGTCGCCCACACTTTGAGGTCCCGGGAAGCGTCCGTCGGCCGCCCAGATCAGGAAGACCACCTTCCATTCGAGTCCCTTGGCGGAGTGAATCGTCGTAAGCGTCATGTGCTCGTCTTCCGAATCGGTCGCGAGCACACCGTCGAGCGAGTCGTTGGGCGGTTCGAGCGCCATGTCCGCCAGCATCTGCTCGAGGCTCTTGTAGCGCTCTGTGAGATTCTGAAAATGCTCGAGGTCGCGCTCGCGCTTGGGGTAATCGTCGGCGTACGCCTCGCGCATCACCGGCAGATAGTATTCGAGCGTAATCGCGATCTGCTCGGGCGGACGCTTTTCACCGCTGCGCAACTCCGCCAGCAACATACCGAGCCGCTTGAGGCCGCCTTCCGCACCGCCGCGCGCCTTCTCGGCGAACTTCGCGATAGCCGCCGCCGGATCGTCGGTGGCGACGAGCGAATCGATTGTCCGCTCCGCGGTGCGATGCCCGATCCCCTTCACGAGCGTGAGCACGCGCAGCCACGATACCGCGTCCGCCGGATTAGCGATGATCCGCAGATGCGCCAGCACGTCCTTGATGTGCGCGGTTTCGATAAACTTGAAGCCGCCGCGCTTGATGAACGGGATGTCGCGGCGCTGCAGCTCGAGTTCCAGATCAAACGAGTGAAAGCTCGATCGAAACAGCACCGCGATCTCGCTGAGATCGACGCCATCCTCGCGCAGCTCGAGGATTCGCTGCGCGACGAATCGCGACTGCATGTGCTCGTCCTGCGCGCGCACCAGGAACGGTCGAAAGCCGCCCTCGCGCTGCGTGAAGAGCGCCTTGGTGTATTTCTCTCCGGCGCGCGAAATCACGTCGTTGGCGACGTCGAGGATTCCCTGGATCGAGCGATAGTTCTCCTCGAGCTTCACGATTTTCGCGCCGGGAAAAATCGCGGGGAAGTCCATGATGTTGCGGAAGTTGGCGCCGCGAAACGAATATATCGACTGCGCGTCGTCGCCGACCGCCATCACGTTGCGATGATTCATCGCGAGCAGCCGCACCAGGTCGGCCTGGATCAGGTTGGTGTCCTGGTACTCGTCGATCATGATGTAGCGGTAGCTGTCAGACACCCGGCGCCGCACGTTCTGGTATTGTTCGAGCAGCTCGGCCAGCCGATACAGCAGGTCGTCGTAGTCGAGCAGGCCGCGCTCGCGCTTGTAGCTCTCGTAATTTTTCGCGAGCTCGAGAATTTCAGTCTCATGCTCGCCGAGATGCGGAAAATCGATCTCGATTTCCTCTTCGAGCACACGCCGTTTGTTGCGCGCCATGCTGATCGCCTCGGCGATCGTGCTCTTCTTCGGAAACCGGCGCTCGCGCGACGCGAGTCCCATCCGCGTCCGCAGCAGGTTGATCACGTCTTCCATGTCGGAGCGATCGAGAATCGTGAAGTTGGGCTTGAGGCCCATCGGTGCCGCGTGGCGCCGCAGCACGTTGTTCGCGAAGGAGTGAAACGTGCCGCCCGCGACCGCGCCTGCGCGATCTCCAACGAGCTGCTCCGCTCTGCGCAACATCTCTTGAGCCGCTCGACGCGTAAACGTGAGTAGAAGGATCGCGCCCGGCGGCACGCCGCTCTCGATCAGCCGCGCGACGCGATAGATCAGCGTGCGAGTCTTGCCCGATCCCGCCCCGGCGACGACCAGCAGCGGGCCGTCGCGATGCGTCACGGCGGCTAACTGCGCGGGATTCAGCAGCTCGGCGTACTTGATTTTGAAGTTGCGCTCGTCGGCCGGCGATGCCGGCTTTTCGCGCAGGTAAATTACCTTGTCGGCCACGGCAAGCGCGATCCTACCACGCCGCACGCCGCAAGTTGATGCCTTACGGCAGCATCGGCCAGCGCCAGCCGGTGTCTGCCCGCCATTCTTGTAGATGCCCTGCATCGTCTTGTTCCAAAGTTGATCGGGACTGCTGGGCGATTGCGCAGCCGAAGCTGCTGCTGCCGAACCCGCCGGCGGCCGCATATCTTCCACCTGCGGATCGAGCAGGATCTGATCGACCATCTTGACGCTCGGATCGTTCAGGTAGCCGGTCGCGATTCGTTCCGCGTCGTCGCGCCCGAACTGCGTCGCCACAAATCCCGTGAGTATCAGTTGTTTGCTGCCGCCTTGCGAGGTCGAGAACTGCGCTGTCACCATCGGCAGCTCGCTCATATGCAGATACTTCGTGATCGCGTCGCTGGTGCGCTGATCGATCACGTAGTTCTGCGCCCGCGCGACGCCGCCCATCGCGAGCATCATGATGATAGCCGCGGCCGATGCCTGTATTGGTCGTGTCATGGTCTACGACGATACACTGCGTCGCGACGCATCGACAAAACAAAAGCGCGGGCGCCCATGTTCGACGCCCGCGCCTCTTTAAGACTGACGACTATCGTGTTACGGAAGCTGGATCTGCTGAATCTGTGCCGTCTCCCTCTGCACGACTTCGGCCGGCAGCGGCGCGTACTTGAGTCCCGGCGCTTCTTTCTGTCCTTCTGTCAGCGCCCAGCTCAGGAACTTTTTGATCTGCTCGCCGACATCCTTGTTCGACTGCTTCTGGTAAACGAGCAGCCACGTGAACGACGAGATCGGGTAAGCGTCGGCGCCCGGCGCGTTGGTGATCGACACTCGAAAGTCGGGCGCCATGTTGCCCGCCGATGACGCCGCGGCAGCCGTCACACCGTCCAGGCTCGCATCGACCCAGTTACCCGCTTTGTTCTGCAACTGCGCGAATGGAATTTTATTGTTGAGCGCGTAGATCAGCTCGATGTATCCGATCGCGCCCGGTGTTTGCTGAACCAGCGCAGTCACGCCCTCGTTGCCCTTGCCGCCGAGTCCGAGCGGCCATTTAACTGCGGTGCCTTTGCCCGGGTCCGTCGACCAGCTTGGGCTGACCTTCGACAGATAATCGGTGAAAATGTACGATGTGCCGCTGCCGTCCGACCGATGGCATACGACGATGTCCTGGCCCGTCGGGATCGCCGCGGTGGGATTCAGCGCCTTGATCTTGTCGTCATCCCACTTGGTTATTTTTCCCGCATAAATATCCGCGATCACCGGGCCCGTCAGGCGCAGCGTGCCGGTAAATCCCGGAAGGTTGTACGCGACTACGACGGCGCCCATCACGCTCGGGAAGTGCAGAATTTTTCCCGGCGCGTCGGAAAGCTGCTGATCGGTCAGCGGCGCGTCACTGGCACCGACGTCGACGGTGCGATTCGAGAGCATCCTGATTCCGCCGCCCGAACCAATCGATTGGTAGTTGAACTTGATGCCCGGATTTTCCTTCGCGTAAACGTCGAACCACTTGGAATAGATCGGATACGGGAACGTCGCGCCGGCTCCGTTAATTAATAGATCGGCGAATCCCGAGTTGGCGATCCCCGCAATCGCCAGGACTGTGAAAAGGGCCAGAATTAATCGTCGTTTGATCATCTTTTGATCTTGCCTCGAAGTTAGTCGTCTCCGTTCCGCGGATCTGAATGCGGCGCGCAGAAGCTATGCACTGAACATTAAGCGCGTGTGAACCCGGCGTGTCCGCGGGTTGAAATCGTCCGCCTGGAGTGCGATTCCCGTGCATTATCGTGTATTGGCGCGATCGTTTGCTTTTCTTAGGCTCGCTCAACGACAATTCAAATCGCAAACCAACGCTTGGCAATTTTCAATGAAATCACTCGACGGAATCAACATCGTTGAATTCGATTCAAACATGGGCGCAGCTTACGCGACGATGCTGCTCGCGGAAAACGGCGCGCGCACCATCAAGGTCGAGCCTCGCGGCGGCTCGCGCGAGCGCGGCACACCGCACTTCCACGTCCTCAACCGCAGCAAGCGCGCGCTCGAGCTGGACCTCGACGATCGCGCATCGCAAGCTCGCGTCGCGGAGCTGATTCGATGGGCTGATATCGTAGTCACTGGATTCACGCCGGGTCGGCTGCGGCAACTGAACCTCGATCCGGAGTCGATTCGCCGGATAAATCCGCGCGCGATTGCCCTCGGCATGCCTCCTCTCGGCAGCCGCGGCCCTGACGCCGACTTCGACGCGAACGACGATCTGGTCGCTGCCCGCGGCGGTATCACCGGGAGCCAGTGGGCGCGCAGCGGCAATCCCGTCGCGCTGGTTTTTCCGGCGGCAAGTTATTCGGCGGGCGTGATGGCGGCGACGGCGGCCGTTGCCGCGATCCTCGCGCGCGGTGCGAATGGAGCAGGGCAGGCGGTCGAAGTCTCGCTGCTGGCCGGCGCCTTCTCGCTCCATACCGGCGGAATTCTGCGTCACGAAAAAATGACGACGCTCTATCACGGTCCGCAAGATCCGCTCGGTCCGATTCCGGTTTATCGTCTGTTTGAATCCGCCGACGGTAAATATTTGTTCGTCGCTTGCGGCAACGCGACCTTCTGGGGCAAGTTCGCGATTGCAATCGATCGTCCCGATCTCGTCGGCGATCCGCGTTTCGAAAATGCGCCATGGGGAATCGCGCAAGAGCACTGGCAGCCGCTGAAGGACATCATCGAGCCGATCATCCGCACCCGCCCGCGCGACGAATGGCTGAGCATCCTGCGCGAGTCCGACGTTCCATGCGCGCCGGTCATGTCCCGCCAGGAGTTCATCGATCACCCGCAGACGCGCGCGCTCGGGATGCGGCATGAAATCGATGATCCCACTCTCGGGCGCATGGTTCAGATGGGCCTGCCGGTGTTCCTCAACGACACTCCCGGCGAAATTGGCGGTCCTGCTCCCAAGGCCGGCGACGACCACACGGCATTGCAATGGCTTGCAGAGCCAAAGCGCGACACATCGGCGAAGAGCGATCTGCACCTCGCTGAAAAACCTCCGCTCGATGGCGTCACCGTGATCGACTTCGCCAGCTACATCGCTGGTTCGTACGGCCCGATGATCCTCGCGCAGCTCGGCGCCAAAGTTATCAAGATCGAAAGCCTCGAGGGTGATTCGTTTCGCCATTTTGGTTTCGGCTTTCTCGGCTGGAACCAGGGCAAGCGCGGTATTTCTTTGAATCTCGCGAGCGCGGAAGGCCGTGAAATAATCCACGGACTCGCCGACAAGGCCGACATCGTGGTCGAGAATCTCCGGCCGGGCCGCATGCGCAAATTCGGCTTCGACTACGAAAGCCTGGCGACCCGCAACCCGCGTATCATCTATATGTCAGTCAATGCGTTCGGAAATCGCGGTCCCGAGCACAATCAGCCCGGCTTCGATCCGCTGCTGCAGGCGCGATCAGGCGTGATGGCGGCGCAGGGCGGCCATCACGGGCATCCGGTCTACCTGACCTGCGCGATTTGCGACTACGGCGCCGCGATGCTCTCCGCGTTTGGATGCGTGCTCGCGCTGCTTGCGCGCGAACTTACGGGACGCGGGCAGTTCTGCGAGACCTCGCTGCTGCAATCCGCGATGGCGTTTCAGGCCGGCGAGTTCGCGTTCTATCCGGGCCGGCCCGATATGGAAAATGGCGCCGCCGAGAATCGCGGCCGCTCTGCGCTCTCACGCGCCTACCAATGTCGCGACGGCGAATGGCTATTCATCTCGCTATTCAGTGAGCATCAGTGGAACGCGCTACTGACTATTATGCCGGGGCTGCCGAATACTAACTGGGACACGGCCTCTACCGAGCCAAATGAGGGCGCACTCGCGGAAGCGCTCGCGGAGCAATTTGCGAAGCTGGATCGCGACGACGTACTTGCAGCGTTAAAGAAATCCGACGTCCCGGCAACGCGAGTAAATCACACCCGCGAACTTTTCGACGATCCTCAGGTCGTCGCGAACGACCTGATTGCCGAGTTGTCTCATTCGCAATGGGGCCGCGTGAATCAAACCGGGATGCTCACGAAGTTTTCCGCAACCCCTGGCACGATCGAGCGCGCCGCTCCGATGCTGGGCGAGCACACTGACGAAATCCTGCGCGAGTACCTCGGCTACTCGGCCGACCGAATCGCCACGCTGCGCGCCGCCCGTATCGTAAAGTGATCGATGGATCCTGAGGCTGCTGCCATCATCACTCCGCATCTGCTGGCGCGCGAAGAATTACTCTGGTGCGGACGCCCACATGACACAGCCGCGCTGCTGCGATGGCGCGCGGTCGCGATTGTCCTGGTCGGAATCGCCGCGCTCGTTTTGCGCGCGCTGCCGCTCGACTCAAGTCTTGCCGAGCGTGCCGAGATCAATTCGATTCTACTCGCAGTGCTGGTCTGCGTTCTGATAGTGGAGGCGATCATTTTCCACACTTATCTCTCGAACACGTTTTACGGCGTCACCAATCAGCGCGTGATCATCGCGTCGGGATTGAGGGAGCCCGAGATGGCTGCCATTCCGCTCGACGTCCTGAACACCCCGCGCCTCCGCGTTCTTCGCATCCATCGCACTGTGGAATTGAGCGCACCGCATAGTCGTTCAGGCGCGATCCCCTTCACCAACCCGTCCGTTCCGCCGGATTGGACCGGAAACGAATGGTACCGGCTACTCGCACTTGAAGACCCGCGCCGAGTGTACGACTTGATAATCGAGTCCGCGCACAAACTCGAATAGTCAGTCGTGAATCAAGCACTAGACAATTCGCAGGTAGTCCGGCGATGGCAGCGGCGGGAATTTTGCTGCGGGCAGTGTCTGGTACCAGTACGCCACCGACGCGATGTCGTCCTGCAGCGGCAAATACTCTGCGCCCTTGCGCGGATCGCCCATCCATCCGAGCGCCTGGATCGTCACCCGCAGATCGCGCTTGAATCTGATTGGATCCGCGATGTGCCAGCGGTACATTCCGAATCTTTGCTGCGACGCGTAAAGCCCGTCGGGCCGAATGACTTGCGCCAATCCCGCGTAGGGCGTGGTGAACTCGCGATACCCGCCATTTTCCTTGCCGACATCGAAGTTGTATGAGCCGCAAAAATAATCCTCGGTGCCGGTGCCGCAGATCGTCGGAAACTCCGCGTCGCCATCCATGAAAAACTTTATCTCGCCCTCGCCCCACCATCCGCTGTTGTGAACGCCCCACGCCATGTAGGTGCCGACGTATTGCCCGCGCCCCGTTATACCGTCGACAATAGTGTATACCTCTTTGTACGGAAGCGGATTCACGCGCCGGAACTGCGCATGGAAGTAGGCAGCGTCAGTAGGTACTTCAGTGAGTATATAGTTGATTTGATAGAATAGTATCATCGCCGAGTCCGCAGTATTGGACATAGTAATCAGGCATCGCTTGCGAAACGGCATTTCCCAATAGCAATTGAAGGCGCTGCCGGGATTCACGCATACCGCCAGCGACGAAACCTGCGCGTACTTGTTCCATCCGCACGCGAAAAAATCGCCGACCGGGCATTCCACCGACGGCTCCGGCGATCCGTCCCAGTAAATTCTCAGGATGCTCGAGCGCCACGCTCCCGTCGGCGTCATCCAGATTTGCGCGATCGCGCCCGCACCCGCGATATCGGCGAGCACTTTCACTTCGCCCGGCTCGATGACGACATACGGCGCGGCCTTCCATCCGCGGCCGAGCTTTCGCGCGGGACTCTTGGCCGGGTCGGGGGTCGCCATCGCGCCCTTGCCCTTTTCGCCGGTCGGATTTTCCGCACTTATCGAGCGGCTTTCCGCGGTCGACAGAATCGCGAGATTACCCATGTGCATGCCGAGTCCGTTGAACGATGCCATCGCGTGCGCCTCCTCGTGACGAGCCGCGCAATTCTAGTCAGGTCACATCGCGATGCGGAAGGATTTCGAGCGACTACAGCTCGAGATCGACCGTCACGAAATCGTGATCGGAGATGCGGCGCATCAGAATCGGCGATCGCGGAGTGACGACCGCCGCCGTTCCCGCGACTGGGTGGAGGTCGCGGACCGCGAGCCAATCAAGTTTTGGCCTCATCGATCGTGGAATCAGTCCGGAGAAAGTGAAAGTCGGGTGATTCGCAACGTTGACGCCCTCGATCTCGAGCCGATGCTCCCGCAGATGCTCGAACAGAGGCTCGTATGCCTGCGGCGCGCGGAACCGATCCGGATTGGTCGACCATTTGCCGCGCGGTCGCGCGAAACTGAGAAAAGCTGGCCAGCTCGGTAGTCGTAGTATTCAGATCGCCCCCGAAAACCGCGCGACCTGTCGCCGGAAACGACTCCAGGAAAGTCGCCATCTGGCGCGCGCGCTCGGCAGGGACGCACCGACTATGCAGATGCGCGAGGCCGACGGTCAATTCTTTACCGCCGAAATTCACCCTGGTGACGAGGCCCGTCGGCGTGCCCTTTCGCGACCATCGGCGACGGCGCCTCAACATCGGCGGCGTGCGCGGCCGGTGCATCGCGACCGCGACCACGTCGTCGAACGGCGCAGCGCTCAGGATCGCATTGCCCATGTACCCGATGATCTCTCCGCTCGAACTCGTCACACCGAACTCCGGAATGTACGCGCAGCTCATCTCGAGCATCGCGGCCATCTCGGCGGCAACGTCGCGGCCGGCCGACGGCTTGGCTCCCGCATTGACCTCGCACAGCAGGATCACGTCGGCGCCCTTGAGCGGCGGACGCTTGAGGCACGTGACGATTTCGCGAAATCTCTTCCCGCCGGCAGCGTTGAGCAGCACGACTCGCAGCCGCGACTTTGCACGTCGCGCCGCACGATTCACGACGACTGGCGCAAAAGGCGGCGTCAGCTTGGCGCCTGCCGCGGTAAGATCGAGCGCGTCGCGATGCATCGCCGGCAGCTAGTCGGCCAGTTCCTTCTGAAGATCTTTGAAGGTGGTGATCGGCGGCGTGCACGTATGCTCGCGGCAGACGTACGCGGTGACGCGGCCGTCGATCTGCCGCTTGTCGCGCACCTGCTCCGGGATGAAACCGGTTTGCGCGTCCGCCGGGTCGGCGACGAAGACCGCAAGATTCGGAACGTAGAGGAGGCCGAGCCGCTCCGTCCATTCGATCAACTCGGGCGATTTGCGGTCGCCGACAATCACGACCTCGGTCGGCCCGCGCTGATAAAGATCCACCGCTTCGAGCATATGCGAGAATCCGAACGGCTGCTTCTCGATAAATTCGCGGAACAACCTGAGCGTCCGCTCCGCCTCGACGCGGTAACGCTCGTCGCCGGTGTAGCCGTGCAGCCTGAGCAACGCCATCGCGGCCGCGCTGTTGCCCGACGGCGTCGAGCCGTCGAAGGCGGCCTTCGAGCGCATGATCAGCGCCTCGTGATCGTCCGAGGTGAAATAGAAGCCGCCTTTTTCCTGGTCGATGAATCGATCGAGGATCACGTCGGCCAGCGTCCGCGCATGCGCCAGATACTTCGCGTCGAGCGACGCCTCGTACACGTCGAGCATCGCGCCCGCCAACTGCGCATAGTCTTCGAGGTAGGCGTTGTGCCGCGCGACGCCGTCCTTGAACGACCGCTTGAGCGCGCGCCCGTCCCACATCGTAGTCATGATAAAATCGGCTGCGCGCTCGGCCGCATCGAGATACCGGCGCTCATGCAGCGCGCGATATCCCTCGGCGAACGCACCGATCATCATCGCGTTCCAGGCCACCAGGACCTTTTCGTCGCGGCCGGGCTTCACCCTTTGTTCGCGCGCCGCGAACAGTTTCTCGCGAATCTCGCGAATCTTCGACGCCATCTCGTCTTCCGACATTTTGAACATCCGCGCCGCGTCAGCCAGCTCGATCGTGCGATGCGGAATGTTCGCGTCTTCGAAATTGCCTTCGATCGAGATGTCGAAATAGCGCTCGGCTATCGCGCCCAGCTCGGGACCAATCACGGCGTCAACCTGCTCGGGCGTCCAGACAAAAAACTTTCCTTCGACGCCCTCGCTGTCGGCGTCCTGCGCGGCGTAAAAGCCGCCCTCGGGACTCGTCATCTCGCGCAGAACGTAGTCGAAGATTTCGCGCGCGACGCCCAGGAACTCCGGCTCGTTCAGCGCGCGGCCGGCGTCGAGATAAAGGCGCGCCAGCAGCGCGTTGTCGTAGAGCATTTTTTCGAAATGCGGCACCAGCCATCGCTCGTCGACGCTGTAGCGATGGAATCCGCCGCCGATCTGATCGTAAATTCCGCCGCGCGCCATCTTCGATAGCGTGTGCCGAACCATCTCGGCCATCGCCTCGTCGCCGTCGGCGGCATGCACGCGAAGAAACAGCGAGAACACGAACGTGTTGGGAAACTTCGGCGCCTGCCCCAGCCCGCCGTTGATACTGTCGTAGTGCGACGCGAGCGCGCGCGCCGATTCGGTCGCCAACCCCGGCTTCAAGTCGCCGCCGGTCGGCACGTAGTTGGTGATCGCGCCGAGCGCCTCGGTCAGCTTCTCGAGATTGTTGGTGACCTCTTTGGCCGTGTCGCGATACGCCTGCGACACCGCCGCCAGGATTCGCGGGAAGCCGGGCATCCCCTGCCGATCCTCGGGCGGATAGTAGGTCCCGCCGAAAAACGGCCGACCGTCCGGCGCGAGGAACATCGTCAGCGGCCATCCGCCGCGCCCGGTGATCAGCTGCACCGCATCCATATAAATCTGATCGAGGTCGGGCCGCTCTTCGCGATCGACTTTGATCGGGATGAAGTTCTCGTTGATCAGCCGCGCGATCGCATCGTTCTCGAACGACTCGCGCTCCATGACGTGGCACCAGTGGCAGGCCGAGTAACCGATCGACAGCATGATCGGCTTGTTCTCGGCCTTCGCGCGATCCAGCGCCTCCGAGCCCCACGCATGCCAATCCACTGGATTGTACGCATGCTGGCGCAGGTACGGACTCTGTTCGTTGATCAGCCGGTTCGGCTTGCGGCCGGAATCACTCTCGGGATTTTTTGCCTGGCTCATGAATCTGTTTTCATCCTATCTGCCTCGCGGTGCTCTGTCATTCCGATCGACCTGCCATATGGCAGAGCATCGAGTGCGCCAGTTACAATTCGCTGTTATGGCTTCTGTTTCCGCACCGCGCGACTCGATCGCATCACAAGTCTCCGCCGCCAACGAAAACGATTCGGGATTCCGCATTCGCGCCGGATTCGTCCTCGTTCTCGCCGCGATTCTCTTTTTCGCCCGCCTCGGCGCACGAGCGCTGTGGTCCTCGGAATTCCGATGGGCCGAAATTGCGCGCGAGATGCTGGTGACGCACAACTACTTCTGGCCGACGATCAACGGCCACGTCTATTACGACAAGCCGCTCGGCTCGTACTGGCTTGTAATTTTTTCGACACCGTTCACAGGCGGCCTCAACGAGGCAGCAACGCGCCTGCCCAGCGCGATCGCGGGACTGCTCGCAGTGGCGCTACTCATGCTGCTCACGCGACGCCTCTACGACGCTCGCACCGCGATACTCGCCGGCGTCATCCTCGCGACCAGCTTCAGCTTCGTATTCTTTTCGCGCGACGCGAGCGCCGACGTCGAGACGATCGCCGGCGAACTCGCCGCGTTGCTGCTGTTCAATCACAACGAAGAGCGTGGCGGCGGAATCTGGGTCGTCGGCTTGTGGCTGATCATGGCGGCGACATCGCTCACCAAAGGATTGCTCGGATTCGCGCTGCCGCTGTTGGTGATCGGCGCGTACTCATGCCTGCGCGACGGATGGTCGCAGTTTTTTCAGGAAATCCTCCACGGCTCGGTCGCCGACCGGATACAACGGCTCATCCAGCGCAATCGATGGTTCTTCAACTGGTACACGCTCGCCGGCATCGCGGTTGGCGGCCTGGTGTACTACCTGCCGTTCGAAATCTCGGCGCGCATGATGGGCACGCAAAAAGGCCTCGCGATGGTGTATCGCGAGAACGTCGTGCGATTTTTCCATCCGTTCGACCATCGCGGGCCCATCTACTTATACGTCTACGTAATCTTCGGCCTGATGGCGCCGTGGTCTGCGCTATTGCCCGCGGCTTTGGTCGAAACGCACAGCCTGCGGCATGCCACTGCCGAGCCGGCACGGGCCGATAGATTCGCGCTGGTCTATTTCTGGGCGACGTTCATATTTTTCACGATCTCGGGATCGCGCCGCAGCTACTACATCCTTCCGATTCTCCCCGCCGCGGCGATCCTGGTCGCGCGAACGCTCGCGTATCCCGGCGAACTGCGCTCGACGTTCGCCCGCCGCCTGCTGACCGTCGGCTACGCGATCGTCGCATTCGCCGCCGTCGCCGGCATCATCCTGCTGATTCCCGCCTGGGCGGTTCTGCCGAGCCCGTACGACGCTTTGCCGGACCTACCCGCAAAACCCGCATTCATCGTGTTCTGGATCGTATCGGTCGTCGCAGTCGATCTATACGATTCGCAAATTCAGCCCGTATCGCGTCGCAATTTCGATGGGCGTCATCGCATATCTCGTGATGACCTACATATATATCTTCGCGATGCCCGCGGCGGAGGCTTACCGCGGTGAAAAGCCGTTCGGCTACGCCGTCCTGAACAAAATCGGCGGGTCGACTGACCATCTCGTCCTGTACAAGACCGAGGGGCCGCTGTTTTATCTCAATCCACCAAAGCCACTCCCGGAGCTCGATGATAAGCAGGATTTGCAGGACGCAATCGCAAAGGGCGACGCCAAATGGATGATCGTCCGCCGCCGCGACATGCCCAAGCTCGACACCCCGACGACGGTCGAGCTCAGCGAGGCGTCATATCCATGGGAGAGCGACTACAATTTCCGGAATAAGGTGGTGCTGGTAAGGATTGGCAACTGATACCTTCCCCTCTTCGGGCGAGGTCGCGCCGAGTCTTCGAGGAGCGGGTGAGGCCGCCCGCATCCAGCTCGATTCCAGCACCCTCACCTGCCCGCCGGCATGCATGTCGGCGGACGACCTCTCCCGGTGTGCGGCTAACGACGTAGTCGTCAGCCGCGGGAGAGGTAATTCCTCCACCCCCAAAAAGTTCTAACAGGGACGAAGTCCCGCATCTTCTCTTATCACCGGGTGCAGGGGTCACCCCTGCCGAAGGAAGCGTGAAACCCACCGCGGGTTTCACATTAAATAAAGTGGATTCTGCCTGGCGCCCTACAATCGCATCGGCATCACGACGTACGTGTACTGCTGATCACTCTCTGTTCTGATTACGCCTGGGCTGACGTCGTCGCTGAGTCCGAGTTCAACTGTTGAGTCCGCGCCCTGCGGAATCACGCCGAGCGCCTGCTGCACGTATGACGCGTTGAATCCGATCGCGAATTCTTCGCTCTTGAAATCGACGTCGAGCGACTCGCTCGCTTCTCCCGTTTCCGGACTGGTCGACGAGACTGTCAACGTTCCGGCCGACAGCGCGAATTTGACGCCGTGATATCGCTCGCTCGAGAAAATCGCCGCGCGCTTGATTGCTGCGAACAACAGATCGCGCTTGACGACGATCTTGTACTTCGACTGCTTGGGGATCACGCCGCGGTAGTCGGGGAATTCGCCCTCGACAAGGCGCATCGAGACTTCGGTCGCGCCGCGCTTGAGATACGCGAGCTGACCTTCGAGACTGAGCCGCACTTCGGCGTCGCCACCGACGTCGAGAATCTTGCGCAGCTCCGTGAGACCTTTTCGCGGAATGATCGCGCCGGTCGCCATCGTGAATCCCGGCACTTCGCGCTCGATCATTGCGAGGCGATGGCCGTCGGTCGCGACCATCCGGACCGCTCCGGGCGCGTTGGACTCGACGTATACGCCGCTCAGGTTGTAGCGGGCTTCATCGGGACTGACCGCGAAGATGGTCTTGTCGATCATCTGGGCGAGGACGGCCGCCGGAATTGCCAGCTCGGCCTTCAGTTGTTTCTTCGCGGCTCCCGAATCCTTGGTGCTCTGACTTGGCATCGCCGGAAAGCTGCGAGGATCGAGGCCCATCATTTTGAATCTTGCGCGGCCGCACTTCAGCTCGACCCAATCGCCGTCGAGCGACGTCAGCGCGACTTCATCGCCTTCGGTTTCGCGCACGATTTCAAAAAGCTTGCGCGCGTTGAGCGTCAGGCTCTTCTCCTTGCCCGAGCACGCGACCTGCGTGCGGATGCCGACTTCGAGGTCGGTGGCGCTCAAGGTCAGCCCATTTCCGTCTGGTTCTATAAGAACATGGCCGAGTATTGGAACCGTCGTGCGCCGTTCCACGATGCCCTGGACCAGTCCCAAACCGCTCAGCAGCGAAGCGCGCTCGATTGCGAGTCCCATGAATTGTTAGCCCGTCTTCCTATTCCGGATCTTTAGATCTCTAAAAAAGAATAGCAGTAATAGTAGGAGTTGTGGATTTGTTGATGGAAGCTGCAACCGCCCGAAATTGAACGCCGATCGTTCGTTGAAAAGCTGTCGGCGGAAAAGCGGCTGACCGACAGGGCCGGCCGATCGCGCACCGGCCCTGTCGATAGCTCCAACCTTATGCTCCCCTCGTCCACACCTCCCCCACAATCGATTCACGCCGCATTCGCGCGGATCGATTTAAGCTCGCGTTCGATTTTCTCGATCGAGAGCCGAAAAGCCGAATCACTGGTGACGCGCCGCATGATCAGGTTGTAGGCGTGAATCACCGTCGAATGATCGCGCCCGAAATGCTCGCCTATCGTCGGGAACGAGCTGTCGGTCAGCTTGCGGCACAGGTACATCGCAACCTGGCGGCAGAACGCGATGTGCTGGGTGCGCTTCTTCGACTTCAAATCCGCCAGCCGGATATGGAAGAAATCCGAAACCGTCTTCTGTATCGAATCGATATCCGGCTTCGCGTCGGAATTTCGAACCAGGTCCTGCAGCGCATTCTTCGCGAAGTCGACGGTGATCGCCGATCCGTCGAACGAGGCCAGCGCCGCCAGCCGCGTCAGGCATCCCTCGAGCTCGCGCACATTCGACGAGACGCTCTGCGCGATATACATCGCGACTTCAGGCGCCAGCCGGAGATTTTCGAGCACCGCCTTCTTCTGGACGATCGCCACGCGGGTCTCGAGGTCGGGCGGCGCGATATCCGCAATCAATCCCATCTCGAACCGATTGCGCAGCCGCTCCTCGAGGCCGGGAATTTCGCGGGGAATTTTGTCGGAAGTCAGAATAATCTGATGCCGCTCGGCATGAAGCACGTTGAAAGTATGGAAGAACTCTTCCTGGGTTCGTTCGCGGCCGGCCAGGAATTGCACGTCGTCGAGGATCAACGTATCGACTCGGCGAAACTTTTCGCGAAACTCGTTCATCTTGTCGCGCCGCAACGAACCTATCAGTTCGTTCATGAAAATCTCGGCCGGCATGAACAGCACTTTCTTCGGCCGCTCGCCGCTGGCCCAGATATGGTGCCCGATCGCGGTCACCAGGTGAGTCTTCCCGAGGCCCACCCCGCCGTAGATGAAGAGCGGGTTGTACTTCTCGCCCGGCTGGTTGGCGACGGCCTGCGCCGCTGCATGCGCAAACTGATTGGCCGATCCAACCACGAACTCCGCGAAACTGTAGCGGGCATTCAGGGTCGGATGCCGATCGCCACGCGGCGCGGCAGTCGTCGTCGCGCGATTCGCCGCGGACGCCTTGCCGTTGCCGTTTCCGTTTGCATGACCGTTGCCATTCGCATGACCATTGCCATTTGAATGAGCACTGTTCGGACGTTGTTGCGGCGGTGCGACGGCCGCATTGGCGCCGAGCGTCAGCCGCACCTCGATTTCACCGCCAGCCTCCGCCGACAGCGCCGATCGCATCAAGCTCAGGTAACGATCGTTGATCCAATCGCGAAAAAATCGATTGGGCGCCTCGACCGTAACGGTTGATCCCTGGTGAGCGACAAAATTGAGCGGTCCGATCCACGTCTCGTAGCCGACCTGACCCAATTCATCACGCATACGGTCCCCAGCCCGTTGCCACAAACCATTCATATCGTCTCCCCCGTACACAAAACCGAAGCCAAAATCCGCTCCGGAACTAGAGCGCCGGCATCAGATGCCGCGCGAATTACGCACAGTCTTATCCACACCTGTGGATAAGCGGTATTTCCCTTTTGACAGCCGACAATTTGATTGCACCAGGCGCCGGACTATCAACTTGTCCGGGTTACGATCGGTTCTGTTGGGTTGGAAATTTTGATTAAGAACACGAGCGATATACACGCGCTTGGAAGCCATAGTCACGCGCCGCGAGACGAACCGTTCAGTGGAAATTGGTTCTTGTAAGTACGAAGTGTGCGGCCAAGTGAACGTGATAAACTTATTTCGTGAAGAGGACAAGCGCGCAAAAAATTTCGACGCTATACGCTTGGAACGAAAAGGAAATTTCGCGCACAAGCGATCGCGCGCAATACTCACGAAATTTTGCACCGATCGTGCGATCGCGCAAGTCTGCTCTGGAAGCCATCGTGAGCGATCTCAACTTTTCGCGTCGCATCGTATTTTTCTCGCGAGACGACCGTGCGCGATCAAATTTTTCTTCGCGCATCGAAAAATATTTTTCGGTCGCACTGAATTCCTCAAGGAATCGCGGTGACCTCACGAAAAAAATCAGATGAACTCTTCCACCGCGCCAGTGTTACGATTCCTGGTGCGGTGAATTCTCCCGTGCGTGCGTGGAAGGCCGTCGGCGCCACTCCAATCTTCATCGAGTGTGGCAGCGGTGCAACAATCACCGACGCCGACGGCAACACTTTTCTCGACTACGTTTGCTCGTACGGCCCCGCGATTCTTGGTCATGCTCATCCGCGCGTCATGCAGGCGATCGCAGAGCAGGCGCGATTCGGTCTGGGCTTCGGCGCTCCGACGCGCCTCGAAGTTGAGCTCGCAGAATTGATCTCCTCATCGATCAATTGCGCACAAAAAGTCCGACTCGTCAGCTCGGGCACGGAGGCCGGAATCACCGCGCTCAGGATCGCGCGCGCGGCCACTGGGCGCCCGAACATAATCAAGTTTGACGGATGCTATCACGGGCATAGCGACTCGATGCTGGTGCGCGCCGGTTCAGGCGGGATGACTCTCGGTCAACCTGATAGCGCGGGAGTTCCGTCGGCGCTCGCCGCAATGACGATGGTTGCGCGATATAACTCGATTGAGACAGTCGAAGGTTTATTCCGCGTCGCGCCTGAGAAAATCGCCGCCGTGATCGTCGAGCCCGTCGCCGCCAACATGGGCGTGGTGAATCCTGATGCGGGTTCGTTGAAAGCGCTCGCCGAGATCACGCGCAGCAACGGCGCGCTTCTGATCTGTGACGAAGTTATATCGGGGTACCGACTCTGCTTCGGTTCAGTTGCCGAAAGCATGGGCATCGCGCCGGACCTGATTATGCTCGGAAAAATAATCGGCGGCGGGATGCCCGTGGGCGCAGTCGCCGGCCCCTCGAAAATAATGGATCTGCTCGCGCCGATCGGTCCGGTGTACCAGGCGGGAACGTTGTCGGGAAATCCGCTTTCCGTTCGCGCAGGTCTCGAAACACTTCTTGTTCTTCAGGGAACCAATCCTTACGCCGCGCTCGACGCCGCTGGCGCGCGTCTTGAATCAGGACTTCGCGACGCGTTGAAAAAAAATGGCCAGCCCGGATGCGTCAATCGCGCGGGATCTCTGCTGACGATGTTCCTCGGTCCCGATCGCGTGCGCGACGCCGACGAGGCTCGCACCTCCGACTCGGCGAAGTTCGCCAACTTTTTCCACGGCATGATTGATCGCGGGATAAATATTCCACCGTCGCAGTTCGAGGCGATGTTTCTATCGACGGCGCATACCAACGCCGACATCGACCGCACCATCGCTGCCGCTACCGAATCCCTGAAAGATCTGAATACGGGTAGACACTGAAAAAATGGCGATGAGCACCGGCAGGATGATGCGGTTCGCCGCGATTGGCTTCGAGTTCGCCTGGCCGATGATCGCTGGCGCAATTCTTGGCCACTACCTCGACCTGTACTTTCACACCGACCCATGGCTGACGCTCGTGATGTTCCTGCTCGGCGTCTTCGCCGGCTTCTGGCGGCTGATCCAGGAACTCGCTCTCTTCCAGCGCGAGAACCGCGAGTCTTGATTGGCGCTTGCCGCCGACTAATGCTGCTTTCGCGGCTTGAGAGTTCTCAATTTCTCGAGGTCACAGTGTAATGTGCAGGAATATTAAAATCCTTTTCAATTTCGAGCCTCCCGTCACCGACGAAGAGATTCGCGCCGCTACCGTTCAGTTCGTGCGCAAAATCTCCGGCTTCAACAAACCGTCGAAGGCCAACGAAGGCCCGTTCATGACGGCGATCGATGAAATAGCCGGAGCCTCTGCACGCTTTCTTCGTTCGCTCGAAACCAATGCGCCGTCGAGGAACCGTGAAGAAGAGGCCGCCAAAGCGAAAGCTCGCGCCGCTGAAAGATTCGGCGCTTGATGGAGTTCTCGTGGTCAATTCCGACGATCGCGTCGATCCAGCGCGCCAACTTCCTTCTCGTGATCGTCACCGCCGCGATTCTTGATTTGTTCGCCTCGACGCCGGCGGCCGTTGGATGTTTGCTCGGCGGCGCGGTCGTGATCGCAAACTTGTGGATCCTGTCTGCCCTCGGCGGACTGCTGCTGGCCGCGTCGCGTGCTGGCGTCTCCGGTGCGGCAGCCAAGCTGGGCGCGCTCGCGATTCCGCTGAAGCTGTTCATAATCATCGGCCTCGTCTATCTCGTTTTCAGTCGCGCGCGCATCGACGGGATGGGATTCGGCTTCGGAGTCTTGACTCAGATGGCCGCTATCATTATTGAAACCGGGCGTGCTTCGCTGCGCGGCGCCCGTTAAAAAGTTAAGATCGCCACGTCGGAGAAATTGAATTGCAGAAGTCGGTAAACTTTCTCGAACTGATCGGCGGCGGCAAGATCCCCGAGGTGCTGATCGGCACCTGGATGGTGATGGGCATCCTGCTGGTCTTTGGATTCGTCGCGCGCGCCTCAATCGCTGCCGCCGCCGACCCGATAATCCCTGACGAAGGCATCAGTATCCGCTCGATCTCCGAGATGATCGTCGAATGGCTCGACGGTTTCGTGGCCGAAGTCACCGAGATGCACGGGTCGCGCGCGATGGTGCCGTTCTTCGGCTGCATCTTCATGTTCATCTTGTTCGCCAACTTCTTCGGCTTGATTCCCGGGATGGAACCTCCGACCGGCGATTCCGATCTGACCTTCGCCCTCGGCGTCATCTGCTTCGGCTACTACATCTACCAGGGCTTCGCCTCGAACGGCGTCTGGTATCTGAAAAGTTTCCTCGGCCCGTACCTGCCGCTGGCAGTTTTGATGCTGCCGATCGAGTTGGCCGACAATCTGTTCCGGCCTTTTTCGCTGGGCATTCGTCTTTACGCCAACATGTTCGCCGACCATACCGTGCTCAGTATTTTCACCGGCCTGACGCGGCTGATCATACCGCTGGCGTTTTATGCGCTTGGCTCGATTGTCTGCATAATTCAGGCGATCATCTTCGTGGTTCTTTCGATGAGTTACGTGCGACTCGCCGCAAGCCACGATCACTAGAGGATTTCACTTGGAAGGGATTTTTCGTGCCAGGGATTCCGACCGGAATTCGAGGTGGTAGAGGAAGAGAGGTGGCCGGATGCGGCACCCGGGGCGCGCGAAATAGAAGGAGGATCCGAAATGTTACGACACAGGATTGGAATGATAGTGACGATGGCCGGGATGGCCATCCTCGCGTCACCGCTGCTCGCGATGGCGCAAGAGGCGGCCGAAGCTGCCGGCTCAGGCGCGCCGCTTCGCGCAGGTTTGATCGCGATAGCCGCGAACATCGGCATCGGAATCGCGGCATTCGGCAGCGCGCTCGGACAGGGCCGGATGGCGGCCTCGGCGATGGAATCGATCGGCCGCAACCCGAACAGCGCCGGCCAGATCTTCGTCCCGATGATCATCGGCCTCGCGTTCATCGAAGCGCTGACCCTGTACGCGCTGGTCATCGCATTCTTCCTGCAGGCGAAGATCTAGCGACTACGCCCGCAAACTGTTTGGTACGACGGGGCCCATCCGGGCCCCGTTTCTCTTTCTCTCTATGGCTGTGCATGCAGAACAGGCTTCGTTGGATGAAAGCCGCACAGCACACTCTGGACGCACGCCATCGAGTGACCCGCCCCGGAGAGCAAAGTAGCGCGCCGCGCGCAACTTTGCGCTTCTCACTGGGTGCAGGGGTCACCCCTGCCGCCCGCCGCGCAGGCGATTCAGTGCACTACTCATGAAGGACACTCCTGAACACACCGAAGTTTGCGCGCTCGGGTATTGGCGCGTTCATCGAGGCCGCGATGCCCAGCGCCAGCGCTGCGCGCGTCTCGACTGGATCGAGCACGCCGTCGTCCCATAGCCGCGCGCTGGAATAATAGACGCTCGACTCGGTCTCGTACTTCTCGAGCGTCGGGCGCAGAAATTCCTTTTGCTCCGCGTCGGTCATCATCGCGCCTTCGCGTTTCAACTGCTCGAGCTTCACCGTGAGCAACGTGTTCGCGGCCTGTTCTCCCCCCATCACTGAGATGCGCGCGTTCGGCCACATGAAGAGCAATCGCGGCGAGTACGCGCGCCCGCACATCCCATAATTTCCCGCGCCGTTCGACGCGCCGATGATCACCGTGAACTTCGGCACCTGCGCGTTCGCGACCGCGCTGACCATCTTGGCGCCGTCCTTCGCGATGCCGCCTTGCTCATACCGCTTACCGACGATGAAACCGGTGATGTTCTGCAAAAAGAGCAGCGGGATGCGCCGCGCGCAGCACAGCTCGATGAAGTGGGTGGCCTTCAACGCCGACTCGCTGAACAGCACGCCGTTGTTGGCGATGATGCCGACGGGATAGCCGTAGATTCGCGCGAATCCGGTGACGAGCGTCGTCGCATAGCGCGCCTTGAACTCATGCATGCGGCTCCCGTCGACCAGCCGCGCGATCACTTCGCGCACGTCGTACGGCTTGCGCGTGTCGACCGGGATGATGCCGTACAGTTCGGCGGGATCGTAATACGGATCCTCGGGCGCGTCCTGCTCGATCGCGGCGCGTGTGCGAGGGCCCAGATTTTCGAAGATCGCGCGCGCGATCTGAATCGCATGCTCGTCGTCGTCGGCCAGGTGATCGCTCACGCCCGACAGCCGCGTGTGCACGTCGCCGCCGCCAAGCTCCTCTGCCGTGACCTCCTCGCCGGTGGCCGCGCGCACGAGCGGCGGTCCCGCCAGGAAGATCGTTCCCTCCTCGCGGACAATAATGTTTTCGTCGCACATCGCGGGCACGTACGCGCCGCCCGCCGTGCAACTGCCCATCACGGCCGCGACCTGCGCGATGCCTTTCGCGGACATCTGCGCCTGGTTATAGAAGATGCGCCCGAAGTGATGCGCGTCGGGAAAAATCTCGGATTGCATCGGCAGGAACGCGCCGCCCGAATCGACCAGGTAAACGCATGGCAGGCGATTTTCGATCGCGATTTGCTGCGCGCGGAGATGCTTCTTCACCGTCATCGGAAAATAAGTGCCGCCCTTGACGGTCGCGTCGTTGGCGACGACGACCGCCTCGCGCCCGTGGATTCTGCCGATGCCGGTGATGATGCTCGCCGACGGAGAGTCGTCGTCATACATATTGAACGCGGCCAGCGGCGAAAGTTCCAGGAAGGGACTGCCGGGGTCGAGCAATTTCTTGACCCGATCGCGTGCGAGCAACTTGCCGCGTTCGACGTGAAGCTCGCGCGCAGACGCCGGTCCGCCCTGGCGAACCCGCTCGATTTCAGCGCGCAGGCGCTTGACCAGCGACTCCATTGCCTCGCGGTTGCGGCGAAACTCGTCGGAGTTGATGTTCAGCCGCGATTCAATTCGATCCATTTCGTTATCCTTGATGCCTATGGATTAAAGTTGGGCTAGATTTTAGAAAGCTGGCTGGATATTAGCGATGCGCGAACGCGATCTGAAAGCACTCGAATTCGACAAGGTGATTCACCTCGTCATGGACCTTTGCGCTTCCGAGCCGGGGCGCGAGGCCATCGCCGAGTTGCGCCCGTCAATCGAGCCCGAGGAAGTGCAGCGGCGGCTGACGGCGACCGCCGAGATGGTCGAGTTGCGATCGCATGCCGGCTCGATCCCGATAAGCGAGTTCACCGATCAGCGCCCGTACCTGCTCGCTGCCGCGCGCGCCGGTGCGATTCTCGGCGGCGAAGCGCTGGTGAAGGTCCGCGATTTTATCGTGGGCTCGCGCCACGTCAGCGGATTCCTGCGCTCGCGCGTCGAGCGCTTCCCGCATGTCGCGGCTCTCGTGCAGAACCTGCTCGCGCCGAAGGAGCTCGCCGATGCGATGCTATCTGCGCTGGCCGACGACGGCACAATTCTCGACGACGCGAGCCCCGAGCTGAAACGTTTGCGCAGCCGGCTGCGCGACGAGCGTGCCGAACTCGAAACGCGCCTGCTCCGTTCGCTTAACGCCTCGGGCATGGAGTCGTTCGTCTCGGACTATATCGTGACGATTCGCAATCGCCGCTTCGTGCTGCCGATGAAGCTCAACTACTCGGAACGGTTCGAGGGAATCGTGCAGGACCGCAGCGTTTCCGGAGAGACGCTGTTCGTCGAGCCGATGTGGGCGGTCGAGCTGAACAACCGCCTGATGATGCTCGAACGCGAATCCGAGGCGGAAGAAACACGAATCCTCGCACAACTGACTGCGATGGTCGGCGGATACGCGCCGGAACTCCAACTCACATTCGACGCGATGGTCGCGCTGGACGCGCTCAACGCGCGCGCGCTTTTCGCCGAGCGCTTTCGATGCGTCGAGCCGCAGCTTGTCGACGAGGGAATCGATTTTATCGGCGCGCGGCATCCGCTGCTGATGACCAGCGGCCGCGACGTGATTCCGATCGACGTGAAAATAGGCGCCGGTCAGCGTGGCATCGTCATCTCGGGTCCGAACACCGGCGGAAAAACCGTCGCGCTCAAGACTGTCGGGCTGCTGTCGCTGATGGCGCAGGCGGGGATGCTGATTCCCGCGCTCGCCGGCAGTAAGGCGACGGTGTTTCGCAGCGTGTTCGCCGACATCGGCGACGAACAGTCGATCGAATCCAACCTCTCGAGCTTCTCGGGGCATATCGCGAACCTGTCCGAGATAATCCGGTCGCTCGACGAACCGGCGCTGGTGATTCTCGACGAGCCGGGCGCCGGCACCGACCCGGCCGAAGGCGCTGCCCTCGCCATCGGCCTGATGAACCATCTCGGGACGCGCCGCTGCATGCTCGCGATCGCGACTCATTCGACCGCGGTGAAGCTGCACGCATACTCGCAAGCCGGATTCGAGGCCGCCGCCGTGGATTTCGACGCCGAGCACCTCGCGCCGCTCTATCGGTTGAAGCCGCATACGATTGGGCAGAGTTACGGACTCGCAGTCGCCCGCAGGCTCGGCCTGCCCGAAGAAATAATTCGCGCCGCCGAACAATCGATGGGCACCGGCACTATCGAGCTGACCGACTCGCTGAAAAGACTGGACGCCGAACGCGCCAAGCTGAATGCGCAGCTCGAAAAATTGCGCGAGCGCGAACTCAACCTCGCGCAGATCGAGCAAGACGTACTGCAAAGAGCCGAAAAGACGCGCGAGCGCGCCGAGCTTGAACGCAAGCGGCTGCGCGCCGAAGTCGCCGATCTGATCGAAGAGTTAAGGCGCGACGGCGCCGCACTCATGGACGACTTGAAGACTCGAGCGAAATCGCGCACCGACTTGAAGGGATTCATCACCAAGGCGTCGTCGAAGCTCGAAAGCCTCGCCCCTGCCGAGGCCGCTTCGGAGTCCGACGCGCCGCTGAAGGTCGGCGACAGCGTCGAGGTCGGCGACATCCGCGGCGAGCTGATCGTGCTCGAAGCGGCACGCGCAGTGATCAGCCGCGGCGGTCTCAGGATTGAAGTCGCGCCCGAGCGACTGCGCAGGTCAGCGGCAAGTGCGCCCGAACTTCGCCCCGCGCCGACGAAGTCCGCGACCGTCACCTTCAGCGTCGAGGGCGGCGAGGGCAACGAGTTGAACCTGATCGGGATGCGCACGACGGACGCGCTGCGCAAGCTCGAAGAATTTCTCGACACCGCGTTCCTGACCAATCGCGCCGAAGTACGAATCGTCCACGGCATCGGCTCCGGCGCCCTGCGCAAAGCCGTCGCCGAATACCTGGGCACGTCGCCATATTGCGCATCATTCCGCGGCGCCGAACCCCACCACGGCGGCGCCGGCGCCACCATCGTCCAGATGAATTTGTAAACCCGCGACCGCTTCCCTTCCCGCGTCTGGTTCCCCTTCCCACTATGGGAAGGGGTTAGGGGTTAGGTCGCTCGCATTGATCACAAACGCAGGCACTAAAATAACTTCTTCAGCTGATCCAGCGGATTCGGTGGAGGATTGGAGTTGCCTCCTCCATTGCTGTTACCCGATCCGCCATTTCCAGAACCATCGCCACCGCCCGAATCGCCGCCGAGAAATTTGCTCAGTCCTTTCGGGATGCCCTTCTTGCCGAAAACTTTGCCGAGATACTTCTGACCCTGCGACTGGGCCGCGTTATTTGCCGCCAACTGCGCCAGTTCCGTCACGTTGGGCAGGACCTGCGGCTTCGGCAACTGCCCGACGACTTGCAGCGGGATGTCGATTTGCCCGTCCTTGTTCGCGATGAACGCGACTTCCTTTTTCTGCTCGACCAACTCCTTGCTGAATTGCGGCGAGAGCACGATTCGCGCCCCGAGGTCGATGTTCTTGTCCATGTCGAACCATCCGTCGCCGAGCAGATTGTAATCCACCGTCTGCACCTTGATGTCATGCGACGTGATTCGCGGACCCTCGAGTACGAAAGTGAGGCTCGCAAGTTGGATGTCCGTGTCGGGGTTGCTGAACAGCTCCGGATGGTTCTTGACGACGGCATCCGGCACCAGGTTTCCGATCGCCGGCAGGTTCTGCACTTTCTTGAGCGCCTGTCCTCCGACATTGACGCCGATCAGCTTGCCGTTGGTCAGCGTGAGATTGCCGTTGCCCCTGAGCGTCGGCTTCATCTCGTCGAAGGTGCCGGTCTTTCCGCTGACGTTGATTTTCCCGCCGACCGTTCCGCGAACCGTCCCGGCCGCTTTGGACTTTTGCGAGTCGAGCGCTTGCTGCACATCGAGATTGGTAAAACTGATCGACGCCTGCATCGGCGCCGACGCCTCGAGCCGCGTGTTCCCCGTCGCGACGATATCGCCCGTGAACGCCTTCAGCCTGAGCGTCGTCACCCGCGCAATCTTGTCCGCGAGCGCAATCGACAGCCGCAAATTCTGATACGGAACATTCGCCAGGTTGCCCGACGGCGACGTGATTTCAGAATCGACGGTCGGACCGGTTATCGATCCAATCGAGACTGCGCCCTTGGCGAAAAGCTGGTTGATCACCTCGTCGGGCGGCCGCGACGGCGCGAGGTCCGCCAGACGAACCGCGGCAGTATTCAGTTCGTAGCTCATAACCAGCGGCTGGAACTGATCGATATGCGATTTCAATGTCGCCTGCTGCGCGCCAAGGTTGAACGTCAGCGGCCCGACGTCCGCGCTGGTCCCTGCAAGCTTGATATTTCCGCTGATATTGCTCAGCGGCGGCGCCTTCTGATCGGGTATCGACAATCCGACGCCCGCGAGCGCGACGGTGCCGTCAGCCGACGTCCTGCCCTTCACAATTGTCGCGGCGGTATGAATCTCAGTCTTTCCTGAGGGGTTGTACTTGCCCAGCGCCGGAATCATTTTCGCGAGCGAAGCGATATCGAAGTTGTTGGTATCGACGTGCGCCGCAGTCGTGCCGCCGCCGAATTTGATATCCGTCGCCTTTGCCTCGAGGTCGCCGAGCGTGACATTCGCGAGCTCTACCCCGAAGGTGGACCATCCTGTTCGGACGGGAATGAGTTGGCCTACGCCGCTCTCGAGGATTCCCGGATAAATTCCCCTTGTACAATCGGCAGAAATCTTGAGCGGCACATCGGCTGGTTTGCTGAACGCGTCGCCGAATGCGATCGCATTCGTGCTCAAATCGCTCGTAAGGTTGAACTTGAATTCCTGAGTATTTCCTTTGGCAGTGGCGTCGAAGCTGACTGGACCGGAAATAGAAAGCTTCGGCGGTATAGCCTTCGCAATCATCGGGATCGTCTGGAGCTGCGTCAGCAGAATCGGACCGACCTTGGCCTTGCCCGACAGCGGGATCGCATCGATGTCGATAACGTTATTACTGATCAGCGGCCCAATCGTCGCCGAAAGATCGAAGTTTTGCTGATCGCTCAAGGCCGCGAAAGTGACCGCGATGGTGAACGGCGCATTGAAGCCGAAATCGCGAACCTTGAGGTCGATCGCGTTGACAGTCGAGCTTTCCGGCGCGCCCTCCGTCTCAAAAGTCAAAGTGGCGCCGTTGATTGAGAAATTCTGCACCAGCAACGATCCCAGCGCGGCCGGCGCACGGCCCGCTTCCGCCATCGGCGACTCCTCGTTCGCGCCCCCGCCGCCTTTCCCGCCCGCGCCTTCGCCCGATTCCTCTTCGGTGTGTACCTTCTTCCTGCCGAGCGTCGACACGTTGAACGTACCGTCGCGCGTCTGCACGATTCTGATCACCGGCTTGTCGAGCACGACTTCGGTGACTTCGATTCGGCGTGCCAGCAGCGGCATCAGTTGCAGCCGCGTGTAAACGTTGCTCGCCTCGATGAACGGTTTTTTCGAAATGTCGGGATCGTCGGCCACCTGCACGCCCGTCACGTCGGCCAGGATTCCCCAGCCGAGGCTCACCTTGATGTCGTCGGCGTGAACCTGGCGTCCGAGCGCGGTGCTGACTTTGTCGAGGATGGACTGGCGCCGCTCGGCGATGATCGAGTTGAGATTGGTGGCGGCATAGAAGAGGATCGCGCCGGCAAAAATCACGACGGCTCCGACAATCGCGGCGGCAACGACGATCACACGGCGCATATGAGGACCCTCACGTCAGGCAACTTGGAAGCGATTCGCAGCACGCCGGCAAGTCTAGTTGATGCGCGCCGGACGCGCACGATTTCTGATCGCGATTTTAGCTTCCGCTCCCTTGCGGATACGTTCGCGGTTTGAACCGCGTTGCCTCCTCGGCATAGTCTGTCGAGCAGGCGTTGATTCAGATCCTCGCGGGCCACTTCCGATGGCAAAAAAGCGAAAGCATGATCGCCTCGTCGATGAAGAAGAGGGCGAACGAAAGGCGACGCCCGCGCCCGCGCGGGTTTTCTCGTCACCATTTAAGGATCTGAAAAAGATGCTCGCCGATCGCGAGCGCGTACTGCCCAAGTCGCCGCCGATACTCAAGCCGAAGGCTCCGGTCCGGCCGGCGCCAATCATTGAAAAACCCGCGCCAGCGGTTGCGCAACCGCTCGACGACGAATCCTTTTTTCGGCAAGCGTTCGAGGGCGTGCGCCCTCTTCATCGCAACGGAACTGCGCGGTCGCGAATACCGCTCGACCCGCCGACCACTCACATCGATCGTCGACGAAGATGCGGAAGTCATCGCTCTGCTATCCGACCTGGTATCGGGGCAGGCGCCGTTCGATATCACCGAGTCCGACGAATACGTCGAGGGTTACCGCGTCGGTCTCGACCCGCGCCTTGTGTCACAACTTCGCCGCGGCGAGTTCGCGGTGCAGGCGCATTTCGATATGCACGGGATGATCCAGGGCGCCGCGAAGGAAGCGCTGAAAGAGTTCATCATCGCGTCGGTGCGCAAGGGTCTGCGGACGGTGCTGGTCGTGCACGGGCGGGGGCTGAGTATCACCCGGCGGGCATTCGGTGCTTAAGCACGCGTCCGCAGGATGGCTCTCGCATGGCGCAATCGGCGGTCACGTGCTCGCATTCACCAGCGCGCGCCCGGCGGACGGCGGCGCGGGCGCAACGTATGTGTTGTTGAAGCGCGAGAAAAGCCGCGCCCCCTTCGACATCCTGCAAGGCGCCAAGCGCCGCTAGCGGTTCTTTACCATCCCAGGAAATGCACTGCGATTATGACGTTCGTCACCACGAACGCCGCCGGGATCACAAAGCGCGAGTACTTGCGAATTCGCAGCCCCAAATCGCGGCGCACTTCCGATCGATGCGTCACGTGGACCGTCATCAACTCCACCACCGCAAGGAAAACGTAGATGTAGCACTCGAGGAAGAACGCATCGATGTACGTCAGGTAGGGCAAGCGCGGCATCGTCGCGGAGATCGCAAACGCGAACGCGATTACGGTCAGAATCGTCGTGACCGCGACCGTGATCTGATTCGACAGGTCGCTCGCCTCAATCCAGAAAACCGCCCACGACAGGAACACCATCAGCAGCAGCGGCAGGAACACCTTCCACAAATAAAAACTCGATCGTCGCTTCACGTCGATTTGGAATCTGGCTTCCGGCATCGTCAGGCCGCCGTAGGTCGGCGCGGTCCTCAACTCCGAGGTCAACGAGATCAGGTGCCACTGCGCGAGCGAGGAGTAGCTCTTGAATTCAGTGGCGGTCCACGTCGACAGATTGTCGAGTTTGAACTTGATATGCGGGCCGTCCACCAGGAAAGGATGAATGATCACCAGCAGCCGCTGCTCATCGAACGGGAAATGCCTGAGCTTGAAATTTGATGACAGCGTTACCAGCATGCGTTCCGCGTACCGCACCGTGCCGTCCGGGCTTACCATGATCGAGATTTCGGCGCGCTCGCGCGGCGTCGCGGCGTTGATCATCTCGAGCTGAGGAATCCAGATCTGCCCGAACGCGTAGTTGCGCACCTGGTCCTGCGGCCCCTCCGGGCTGTACGAGAGGCGAGGGTCCTTCCATCGCTCGAACATATACGCGTCGATTTGAAACTGTTCGCTGACTTCGTCGATCGCCGCGATGTTTACGATATGCAGGCCGATCACGACTTCGAGCGGCTGGCCGTTGTACGGCGGCGGTTGCAGGATCGGATCGGTCGCGATGCCGCCCGGGGTTTGCACCGCGCACGCCGTCGTCGGTGACAGCGTCGCGCCCACGATGAAAAAAATCGCGATCGCAAAAAGAACGATCCCCCGACGCATCCCGGCTCAGCCTTCCGGCGCCAGCATTTTCTCTGGTCGCACGAGCCGGTCGAACTCCTCTCCCGAGAGCAGCTTCAGCGCGATCGCGGCCTCGCGCAGCGTAATATTTTCCGCGTGTGCCTTCTTGGCGACCTTGGCCGCGTTGTCGTAGCCGATCGGTTCGCTCAGCGCTGTCACCAGCATCAAAGAACTTTTCACGTTGCGCTCGATCTGTTCGCGATTCGGCTCGATCCCTTCGACGCAGTACTTGCTGAACGACGCGCACGAATGCGCCAGCAGCATCGTCGAGTGCAGAAAATTGTGGATGATGAGCGGTTTGAACACGTTGAGCTCGAAATTCCCCTGCGACCCGGCCGTCGTGATCGCCACGTCGTTGCCGATCACCTGGATGCAGACCATCGTCATCGCCTCGCTCTGCGTCGGGTTCACCTTGCCCGGCATGATCGACGATCCCGGCTCGTTCTCCGGCAGGATTAATTCTCCAAGTCCGGCCCGCGGTCCCGATCCCATCCAGCGGATGTCGTTGGCGATCTTCATCAGCGAGACCGCGAGCGTCTTGAGCGCTCCAGAAGCCGCCACCAGCGCATCGTGCGCCGCCAGCGCCGCAAACTTGTTCGGCGCCGACTTGAACGGCAGCCCCGTGTACTCCGCGATTTTTTTCGCGACGCGCTCCGCAAATTCCGGATGCGTATTCAACCCGGTCCCGACCGCCGTGCCGCCAATCGCGAGTTCGAGCAGGTCCGGCAGCGCCGCCTCGATTCGCTTCAAATCGTAGTCGAGCTGCGCGACGTAGCCCGAAAATTCCTGCCCGAGCGTCAGCGGCACCGCATCCATCAGGTGCGTGCGCCCTATCTTCACGATGTCGGCGAACTCCTTGGCCTTGCGCGCGAGCGCGTCGCGCAGCTTCCGTACCGACGGAATCAGATCGTGCGTGAGTTCCTCCGCCGCCGCGATATGCATCGCGGTCGGAAACGTATCGTTCGACGACTGCGACATGTTCACGTCGTCGTTCGGATGTATCGGCTTCTTGCTGCCGAGCACGCCCCCCGCCATCTCGATCGCGCGATTCGAGATGACTTCGTTGGCGTTCATGTTGGTCTGCGTGCCGCTGCCGGTCTGCCAGATGCGCAGCGGAAAATGATCGTCGAGCTTGCCTGAGATCACTTCGTCCGCGGCCGCGCTGATCAGCTTGGCTTTGTCGGACGGCAGCTTGCCGAGATCGCGATTAACTTCCGCCGCCGCCTTTTTCAGAATTCCGAACGCTCGCACCACCGATCGCGGCATCCGATCGAATCCGATCGCGAAATGCAGCAGCGATCTCTCCGTCTGCGCCCCCCAGTAGCGATCGTTCGCAACCTCGATTGCCCCCATGCTGTCCGACTCGACCCGCTTGCCCGTCTGGGGCACTTTTCCGGCCACCGTCGGCTTTGCGGTCACCGCGCGCTTGTCGACGCCGGCCTTGCGCGTCTTCGCTCTCGACTTTGATGCCATCTTCAATATTCCTGTTGTATTTCCGATTCTTCGCGCCGAATATTCTAGCCCGGCTGGCTCCCGATGGCAGCGGTTTCCGCCCCCACGAAATCGCCCCTCGTTGCCCTTTTCTGAGGCGCTGTGCCGATATAGGTTATGCGCGTACTCTCGACAATAGGGAGTACGAATTTAAACGAATATTCTAAGGACTGGATCCTAAGCGAGGCTGCCAACCATGCCCTGGACTATAACCCGCCTTTGCCGCGACTGCGTTGATACCGGATGCGTCAGCGTGTGCCCGGTCGATTGTATCTACGAATACATCGGACCTGACAAAGAAAAATTCCCCAACCAGCTCTACATCGATCCCGACGAATGCATCGATTGCGGCGCCTGCGAGCCCGAATGCCCATGGCAGGCAATTTTCGAGGAGCCCGCAGTTCCCGAGGTCCTCAAGGACGACATCGCGCTAAACCACGCGCTGTTAGAAATCAAAGATCAGTTCAAAGTGATGCCGTTCAAAAAGGTCGAACACCCGACCCCCGAGCAAGTAGCCGAAAACAAGAAAAAGTGGGGCCTAGACCCGAATAGCTGACCGCTTCGTTCTGAATTGCCTCGCCCCCCGTGGGGAGAGCGACTGTGTTGGCAGTCAAGGTAAGCGGGTTGCCCACAGGGTCCACAGGCTGTGGGGTCCAGGGAAGGACCCCGCCTGTGGACTTGTGGACAACCCGGTTAGCTAGACGGTGATTGCGCATGGAGGCCTCCAGGGCGAGTTGGTTTTGAGCATCGCGTTGAGGATGACCAGCAGTTTGCGCATGGCTGCGATGATGGCGACCTTGGCCGGTTTACCTGCCGCCCGCAGCCGGCGATAAAAGCTGCGCAACACCGGGTTACAGCGAATCGCGGACAGGGTGGCCATATATAGGGCGCTGCGCACCTCGGCGCGGCCGCCGAAGATCGAGCTGCGCCCGCGCCACTCACCGCTTTGATGGTCATACGGTGCGACTCCGACCAGCGCCGCGATCTGCTTGGGCCCGAGCAGACCCAGCTCGGGCAACCGGCTGACCAGGATCGCGCCGGTCACCGGCCCCAGTCCCGGCACCTGTTCGAGTTGCGCGCAGCGGTGCGCCAGGCGCGGATTGTCCCGCAGGCGTTGTTCGATCTGATGGTCGACCGCACCGAGCTCGCGCTCCAGCGCCCGGACGATGCGCTTGACGCTGGACCGCACTGAGCGCGGCGCCTGCTGCACCCGGGTGCGCTCCGCCGCCAGCATCTTGACTACTTGGCGCCGGCGCACGGCCAGGGCTTTGAGTTCTTCATCCGCCGCCTCCGGCGGAGGCAACGGTTCGGGCTGCATGCGCAAGCCAAACTCACATAACCCGCGCGCATCGAGCTGATCGGTTTTAGCCAATTGCCGATTGGCTTGGGCGAAGTGATAGGCATCGCGCGGATTGATTAGCGCGGTCGGCACCCCGGCCTCCCACAGCGCCAGATAGGCTGGGCTCTCATATCCACCCGAGGCTTCCAGCACTACCAGCGCGGCGCCGCTTTGCCGCAGCCGCACCAGCAGCTCGCCGATCCCGTCTTCGTTGTTCGCAACGCTGAAGCCGCCGCCACTGGACAACGCTACTTCCAGCGTGCGCTTGCTCACATCGATTCCAACCACCACCGCTGCTTCCATCCTACCGCCTCCACTGGTTCCGGCGCCGCCCATCCTTGCGCGATTCGGGCTCTGCGCCGTGCGCCGCCCCAGCGACTGTTCGGGCTCCTGGCCGGAGTTATGGGCGCGGCGACCACGCTCTCCCACGGTCTCTATCGACCCAGGCCGAATCGGCCTGCCGCGCCCTCGTCCTACTCCATCTTCGGACTCTGACCGCAACATACAAGGCCGACGCTCGTCTTCGAGCGGCGGGTGAGGGACCAAATTTTCTAAAGATTCCGGATGTGCAGCGCAACAGACAATCGCGCCGCACAAATGTCCCTCACCCTAACCCTCTCCCCATGTGGGGCGAGGGAACCAGAATAGGGCGCGCGACCAGAGGATCAGACCGCTTCCTCAATCGCCGCCAGTAACGACGCGAGATCGAACGGTCCGTCGTGACGCATGCCGTTGATGAAAAAACTCGGCGTGCCGTTCACTCCGCTCCGTACTCCGCTGCGAAAATCCTCGCGCACCCGCTCGAGGTAGGTACCCGACTCCATCTCCTTAACGAATCGAGGCAAGTCGAGATGAAGCGCGCGCGCATAGCGCACCAGGTCCTCATCTTCCAACGCATCCTGATTCTCGTAGAGCATATCGTGCATCTCCCAGAACTTGCCCTGCGCGCCGGCGGCCTCCGCCGCTTCTGCGGCATGCTCGGCATGCGGATGCGCCTGTGCGAGCGGGAAATTCCGAAAAACAAAGCGCATCTGATCGCCGAGGCGCTCCTGCAGCGCCTTCACCACCGGATACGCCTCGCCGCAATAGGGACATTCGTAGTCCCCGTATTCGACCAGAGTAACCGGCGCCTTCGCGGGTCCTTGCACGTGATCGTGGGGGCCGACCGGCGGTTTGAGATTGGCAGTCGCAGTCGGACTCATCAGACCGCCTCCTACTTTTTCGACGAGAGCGCTTCGAGTGCTTCGAGTATTCCGTCGGCGCCGGGATTCACGCCGACCGGGGACAGGTAGCTCCAGCTAATCGTCCCCTTCGGATCGATCACGAACAGCGCTCGCTCGCAGACGCCTTCGCGATCGCGATAAGCGCCGTACTTGCGCGCGACCGCACCCTTTGGCTCGAAATCCGCCAGCAGCGGAAAGTGCAACTTGCGATTCTGCGCGAACGCATCATGGCACCAGGCGCCATCGACCGAGATCCCGACGATCGCCGCCTTGTGCTTGTGGAACTCGGGCAGCACCTCATTGTAAAGCGCCATCTGATCGCCACACACCGGACTCCAGTCGGCCGGATAGAATGCCACGATCAACGGAGCGCCGCGAAAATCGCTCAACGAGACGAGTTGATCGGGCGTACTATGCAGCGAAAAATCCGGCGCCGCAGTGCCGGGAGCGAGTATCTTGTTCGAATTTTCTGTGGCCATGTAGCGACACTCCTTGAATTGGCTGGCAGGTCCGAAATGGTTCGCGAAGAGTCGATGCTAGTACCGATCAGTCTCTGTGACAAACCAACAGGAGACGGGAGGCGTCGCGCTACTGCGAGTCTTGAACGAACCGCGCGTGAGGAATTTTCGACGTTTCTCGCTGAAGAAGACTTGTCCGTCAGGCTAGTACGCTGCGCTGCGGCGCGCACGGAAAGAGTGAGCAAAAAAACTGCACTGAGATCAAATTTTTTCATGTGCTCGTAACCGTTCCTCGTTAAACTAAGACGATCCAGCATTACTGAGTGTTAATCGAAATTAACTGACTGTCAGCTAAGATGTATCGATCACCGAAATAAAACGCGTAGACATAACGAGAGGGAGCATGAAGTCGGTAAGAGCAGCAGCAATCGTGATTCTCGTCGGGATCGGCGTAGCTCTCATGGGAGTGCCCGCTGACGCACAGCAGGCGATATCGGTTTCCACGCCGGCACCGCGAAATCCAAACTGGTGCCCCGACGTGCCTACGTCTCCGCCGCCGGGGCTTACAGCAGAAATATGGGCCAACGAACGACAGACCTGCATGAACTTGCCGGGCGTCGCTGAAGATCACACCTGCGGAAATTACTGTAAGGGAGCAAGAGAAATGTGGGTGCGGGCCAGCGACGCTTCGGTTCCTGAAAAGCCTTCACAGCGCTGGACCGCCGAAGGCAAAACTCAAGGCCAATGGACAGCGCTGCGTGAGCATTGCGTTGCTCTGTTCAGTGGGGTCTTCCAAGG
Organism: uncultured delta proteobacterium; assembly: GCA_963733715.1. GTDB lineage: Bacteria > Desulfobacterota > Binatia > Binatales > Binataceae > Binatus. Next base: position 190,861 of record CAVTEN010000005.1, on the reverse strand, counting down.
GGGGTATAGTGATAAGCTACTGCCACGTTTTTCTACCTCGGACTGGGAGAATTGTTACGAGATCACAGTGCCACCCACTCCGGCTCCTACGTGGCCAGCCCCCACCGACAAGCAGCAAGGACCGTTTCGTCTGAAGGGAGGCGGGTGGAAGTTTATAGCGCCGCTGGCGTCGCCGGCTCCGACGCCAGCCCCCGAGTCGACTCAAAGCGAGAAGTGAAAATCGTCTCTACATTGGGAACTTTCGCGACGTATCGCTACTGGGTGATCACCATTGCGGCAGTGCGGGTGAGCGGGATGGTGACGGAGGAGACCAGGCTGGTGAGCGGCGGGAAATTGTAGGTGACTGCCACTGTTACTACGCTCCCGGGCTTGTTGTTGGGCGCCCAGGTCGTGGTAACTGTCATCGCGCTCGTTTTCAGCACGCCGACGACCAGAGTGTTCACGTAGTTGTGAACATCGGTCGAGGATACCACCGTTGTCGCGGTCGAGCCGTGCACCGTCGCATAGCGAACTGCCTGCTGCGCGCTGTAGCAGACGAAATCGTAGCAGTAGAGCGCCAGCGCGAAGTTGATCACGCCGAAAAACAGGGTCAGGCACGGCGTGATCACCAGCGCAAACTCAGCCACCGCCTGTCCCGGATGCGAACCTCGGATCGCCGCGCGTATGCGCCGGCGCCACAGCTTGATACCGCCCGAGTTCATCACTATTGCACGACCCGCATCACAGCTTTGCCGGGCACCGTCATCGTCGGCAGCACGCCCATGAAATTTATCAGCGGCGAGTACGATGCGCTCGTGTTCACCTGCGTGTACAGCAGCCGATGGCTGCCGGCGCAGTCGGTGGCGAGGCAGGTCGATGCCGACCCGTCGGAGCATTTGCAGAAATGAGTCGCGGTCGCCGTCATTCCGGTGAGATTTGGCGCGTCGTTGGTCGCCGCCGCCTGCATCCCTGCGTTATCGGCCGCGGTCGAGAGATTCTGCGAACCGTATTGAACGCCGGCACGCGCGGCGTTGGCGACCGAAATCGCGATGTAGAACGCGCGCCCCGTCTCCACCACCACCAGGAACATCATCAGCAGCAACGGCAGGCTGAGCGCGAGCTCTACCGACGCCTGCCCGCGATGACGCCCGCGTCGACTCGATGTACCCACCGCTCTCATTCGGCCAGCACCGTTCCTTTTATCGGCGAGCCGCCTGTCAGCGAGGAATAGTTGCTACCAATAGACGAGTTGCCGCTTACCGTCAGCTTGTCCGCCACCACGATGCTATAACCGTTGATGCTGCTGTTTCCGCCGAAGGAAACCGTCGTCGTCGCGAAGTAAAGCGCTCCATCGAAAGTCGAACTGGAATTTCCAGTGATCGTGCTGCCTGCGCCGCTGCTCGGAACCGATCGATCCTGAAAGAACAGGATTCCTGTCAGCGGTCCCGAAGTCGGGGCACTGAGATTCGCCGTCGTGTTGCCGTTCAGCGTAATCCCCCCATAACCACCGGTTCCGGTCGTGTTGTAAAAGGTCAGCCCGGTGCCGGTCATCGTCGTGTTGGCGCTGATGACCATCCCTCCCCCGGCGAGCACGTAAGTTCCCGCGTTGAAATGCAGCACGGCATTGCCGTGGACCGAGATACCGCCGCAATAGGTGCCAGCATAAAGCTGGTAAGGACTGCTGCTGCTCCCGCTGTTTCCGTTGAGCGAGAAATTATTGTGAGCGCATGAACCGACCGTCGGCGCCTGTATGTTGGCCAGCGGATCGGTCGCCGCAATCACTCCGATCTTCGGCGTCGGCGAAAGGCTGGTGTTGCCGTTGGACGTGTAGTTGCCGACGATCCCGATGCTGCTCGCGTCGATCGTCACATTGCCAACCGCCGTCAAACCGCTCGACGAGCTCGAGTCTACCAGCAGCCCGCAGCTGCTCTGCACGTTGACGTTGCCGTTGGTCGCCATCGCGCCCGAGGCGGAAGGATCTGTCACGTAGATGCAGTTGGGGCCGTTGCCCTCGTACGCGACCGCGCGCGCTGCCACGGTCATCGTGCTGAACCCGAGCACGCGCATAAAAAAGGTCGGCTCGGGCTTGCTGACGATCGCCTCGACGTACCCTGCGTTTGAGGTGTTCGGTCCCGAGGTCGGTGGATTGTTGATCGCCACAGTGACGCTGCTTGCGCCGTCGGTGTATCCATTGCTCGCCGCGTCCGCTTTGCCCGCCGCCACCTGGTCGCCGTAGGTCAGCTCCGCGGCGCCGGCCATCGCCGCACTGTCCGCCGCCGTCTGCATCATGTTCCGTTGATGCTGCATGAAGCTGAAATCAGCGACGACCCCGATCATGCCCATCAGCGCTACCAGCGAGACGCAGATCAGCACCATCACCTGGCCGCGCGTGCGACCGCGCCGGCGACTCCCGTTTGGTCGCCCACCTCCAGATGCATGCGAGGTTTGAATCGGCTTTGTTGTCATCATTTACTCATTCGGCCAGGGTCGTTCCTCTTATCGGCGAGCCGCCTGTCAGCGAGGAATAGTTGCTTCCAACCGACGAATTGCCGCTGACCGTAAGCTTGTCCGCTACCACGATGCTGTAACCGTTGGTGCTGCTGTTTCCGCCGAAGGTAAGCGGCGTCGTCGAGAAGTACACCCCTCCATCGAAAGTCGAACTCGAACTTCCAGTGATGGTGCTGCCGGCGCCGGTGCTCGGAATCGATCGATCCTGAAAGAACAGGATTCCTGTCAGCGGACCCGAGGTCGGCGCACTTAGATTTGCTTGCGTGTTTCCGTTAAGCGTAATCGCACCGTAACCGCCGGTCCCGGTCGTGTTGTAGAAGGTGATCCCGGTGCCGGTCATCGTCGTGTTGGCGCTGATGACCATTCCTCCCCCGGCGAGCACGTATGTTCCCGCGTTGAAATACAGCCAGGCATTGCCGTGAACCGCGATACCGCCGCAATAGGTCCCGGCATAGAGCTGGAGCGGACTGCTGGCGCTTCCGCTGGTCCCGCTCAGTGAAAAATTAGTGTGAGCGCATGAACCTACTGTTGGCGCTGGCACATAGGCCAGCGGATCGGACGCCGCAATCACCCCGGTCTTCGGAGTCGGCGTAAGGCTGACGTTGCCGGTGGCGGTGTAATTTCCGACGATTCCGATCGTCGGCGCGTTGATCGTGACGCTGCCGACCGCCGTAATCGCGCTCGAGGAGCTCGAATCCACCAGCAGGCCGCAGCTAGTCTGTACGCTGGCGTTACCGTTGGCCGATAGCGCTCCCGATGCCGTCGGATCCAACACATAGATGCAGTTAGCCCCGCTGCCCTGGTACGCTACCGCGCGCGCCGACACGGTCATGGTGCTGACCCCGAGCACCCGTAGAAAATAAGTCGGTTCGGGCTTGCTGACGATCGCCTCGACGTACGTCGCCTTTGACGTATTCGGCCCCGAGGTCGGTGGATTGTTGATCGTTACCGTGACGCTGCTGGCGCCGTCGGTGTATCCGTTGCTCGCCGCGTCGGCTTTGCCCGCCGCGACCAGGTCGCCGTAGCTCAGTTCTGCGGAGGCAGCCATCGCGGCGCTGTCCGCCGCGGTTTGCATCATATTTCTTTGATGCTGCATGAAGCTGAAGTCGGTGACGACAGCAATCATCCCCACGATCGCGATCAGCGAGACGCAGATCAGCACCATCACCTGGCCGCGCGCGCGTCCACCCCGATGACAACCGCCGTGCTGGCCGACGTGACTGGATTCGCGCAGCGATTGAGTGCGCCTTGATGTGTTCATCGTCGTTCTCATTCGGCCAGTATCGTTCCCCTTATCGGCGAGCCGCCTGTCAGCGAACTGTAGTTGGTGCCGATCGTCGAACTGCCGCTGAGCGCAACCTTGTCTGCGACCACGATGTTGTAGCCGTTGAGACTGCTGTTCCCGCTAAAGGTAAGCGTCGTCGTAGGGAAGTAGAGCGCGCCGTCGAAGGTCGAGGTCGAACTCCCACTCACGGTGCTCCCCGCGGCGCCGCCTGCAATCGAGCGATCCTGAAAAAACAGGATTCCCGTCAGCACTCCCGAGGTCGGCGCGCTGAAATTCGAGGTCGAACCTCCAGTCAGCGTGATCGCCCGGTAACCTCCCGTTCCAGTGGTGTTGTAGAACGTTATTCCTGTGCCCGTCATCACCGGGCCGCCATTGGCCGTGAGCCCGCCGCCGGCGAGTACGTAAGTCCCGGCGTTGAAATTCACGAACCCGTTGCTAAGCGTGATACCGCCGCAATAGGTGCCGGCATAAAGTTGGTAGTAACTGCCGCTGGTTCCCCCGTTGTTCACTGAAAAATTGGTATGCGCGCACGAACCGACCGTCGGCGCCTGCACATACGCCAGCGGATCGGCTGCCGCTATCACCCCGGTCTTCGGCGTCGGGGTAAAGCTCGCGCTGCCGCCGCCTGAGTATCCCCCTACCACGCCGATGGCCGGCGCCGTGACTGAGGCGCTGCCGCTGAGCACGATGGCGCTCGAGGAGTTCGAGTCGACCATCACGCCGCATCCACTTTGTATGCTCGCGCTGCCGCTGCCCGACAACGCGCTCGAAGCCGTCGGATCCATTACGTAGATGCAGTTGGGGCCGCTGCCCTCGTACGCCACCGCCCGGACCGAGACGGTCATCGTGTTGATTCCGATTGTGCTCAGAAAATATGTCGGCTCCGGCTTGCTGACGATCGCCTCGACATACGCCATGTTTGACGCATTCGGTCCCGAGCTCGGCGGATTGTTAATCGTTACCGAGACGCTGCCTTGGCCGTCGGTGTACCCATTGCTGGCCGCGTCCGCTTTGCCTGCCGCTACCTGATCGCCGTAATTCAGCTCCGTCGCACCGGCCGTCGCCGCGCTATCCGCCGCCGTTTGCATCATGTTCTTTTGATGCTGCAAAAAGCTGAAATCCGCGACGACGGCGATCATGCCCATCAGCGCGAATATCCCGACGCAGATGAGTATCATCACCTGTCCGCGCTCGCTCGCCGAGACTGTAAACACTTTGTCAGTAGCATTTCGACGCATCGCCATCGGACTCGTCCGCGGTACTCTGCTGCTCATTTTCGGTTCTCTCCAGTGGACAGAGCAGCACGCGTGCCACCTGATTAGCCCCTCTGATCCCACAATTTGTACGCGCTTATGTCCCAAGTTGGATGTGGGTTGTCCCATTGTGACTCCGGGAAAGACACTCTTGGCGCACGTTTCAGCTATTAGCCAAGCTGAACCGTCATATAACCAATCGATTCGTTTGATCGACGACGCCTAAAAAATCATTGACGATTTTCATCTGAAATTTTAATGTTTAGATAAGTACAGCTGCGGCCAAATTCGCCGCGCCACTTATTCAGGGAGGTCTGGAGATGCGAAAGCAGAGGAGTTCGTCGTTACTCATCGCGACAACCGTAGCCACTTTGGTGCTGCTCGCAGTAGGCGCGTGCACACCGGGTTACGCTCAGGTCAAGCCGGGTGATTTCATCACGCCCGAGAACGCAGCCAAGGTCAAAGACCTGGTAGGCCCCGGCGTCTACTACAAGGTCGAGCGCGGCATGACGATGAAGATCGTGCCGACCGAGCGCGTCGATTGGCCGCCTCCTTATAAGGATGCGACCGAAAAATACTCCTCGCAGGTTGTTCTTTCGCGGGACAAAAAGTCCGTGGTCGGCTTCGTCGCCGGTCAGCCGTTCCCCTTGATCGACGCCAACGATCCCGACGTCGCCGTCAAGATCATCTGGAACAACGTTTTCCGCCCAATCACCTCGGATGACTACGATCTGCGCTTCTACGACTGCGATTCCGAGTATCAGAAGAAAGGCCCGCAGACCGGCCAGATCGAGTATTTCCAGATAGGACACTATGCCGGTTATGATCTCGTCGGCCGCACCGAAGTCGAGCCGCTCCCGACCGATCCCGATTTCAAGACCACCGGCCGCTACTGGCTGTTCGGCCTGTATCCGATTCTCGCTCCGCAGGAAATTCGCGGGACCGGATTCATCCGATGGCGTTACGCCGATCCCAAGCGCGGCGACGATATCTGGAGCCTTGGCGCCGGCGCGCGCCGCATCCGCCGCGTCAATGAGGCCATCATGAGCTCCTCGACCACCGCGGGCGGAACCTCGGCCCACTCGTGGGATCCCGATCACTACTCAGGCTTCAACCCCAAGACCGAGCAGTATCTGTATAAATTCCTCGGCGAGAAGAACATGCTCGCGACCATCCACGCCATACATTCGCCGGAAGCGCGATGTCCCACCGACGGCGGCGCCAGCGCATGCCCCGAGGCATGGGAGATGCGCCATATGTATATCGTCCAGGCGCTGCCCGATCGCTCGCGCATCAACGCGCTTGATTCGCGCACCGTCATCTTCATGGACAGCGAAATGTGGTTCGAGCCGTACATCGACACCTACGATCAGGCTGGCCGCCTGTTCCGCTCGCACATCTATTGGCTGGCGACTCGCGATCGCCCGGTGCCAGACGCCAAGGTCGCAATCTATCCGTTCAAGCGTTCGTTCGTCGTAGGCGCGGTCTCGACCGACGTGCAGTCGGGCCTCGCGACGATGTGCTATCTGCCGGGGATGGAAACCCCCGAGCGCGAATGCTGGTACATCAACATGGGCGCAGTCGATCGCAGCTTCTTCACCACCGACGCGATGTTCCGCGCCGCCTCGTTCTAACCGCGAATCATTTCGCAATGAAAGACGGGCGCGATCCAATCCGGATCGCGCCCGCTGTCTTTTATATTTTCCGGTCCCCTTTCCCGTCTCTGCCTCGCCCCACGAGGGGAGAGCGACTGTGTTGGCAGTCAAGGTAAGCGGGTTGCCCACAGGGTCCACAGGCTGTGGGGTCCAGGGAAGGACCCCGCCTGTGGACTTGTGGACAACCCGGTTAGCTAGACGGTGATTGCGCATGGAGGCCTCCAGGGCGAGTTGGTTTTGAGCATCGCGTTGAGGATGACCAGCAGTTTGCGCATGGCTGCGATGATGGCGACCTTGGCCGGTTTACCTGCCGCCCGCAGCCGGCGATAAAAGCTGCGCAACACCGGGTTACAGCGAATCGCGGACAGGGTGGCCATATATAGGGCGCTGCGCACCTCGGCGCGGCCGCCGAAGATCGAGCTGCGCCCGCGCCACTCACCGCTTTGATGGTCATACGGTGCGACTCCGACCAGCGCCGCGATCTGCTTGGGCCCGAGCAGACCCAGCTCGGGCAACCGGCTGACCAGGATCGCGCCGGTCACCGGCCCCAGTCCCGGCACCTGTTCGAGTTGCGCGCAGCGGTGCGCCAGGCGCGGATTGTCCCGCAGGCGTTGTTCGATCTGATGGTCGACCGCACCGAGCTCGCGCTCCAGCGCCCGGACGATGCGCTTGACGCTGGACCGCACTGAGCGCGGCGCCTGCTGCACCCGGGTGCGCTCCGCCGCCAGCATCTTGACTACTTGGCGCCGGCGCACGGCCAGGGCTTTGAGTTCTTCATCCGCCGCCTCCGGCGGAGGCAACGGTTCGGGCTGCATGCGCAAGCCAAACTCACATAACCCGCGCGCATCGAGCTGATCGGTTTTAGCCAATTGCCGATTGGCTTGGGCGAAGTGATAGGCATCGCGCGGATTGATTAGCGCGGTCGGCACCCCGGCCTCCCACAGCGCCAGATAGGCTGGGCTCTCATATCCACCCGAGGCTTCCAGCACTACCAGCGCGGCGCCGCTTTGCCGCAGCCGCACCAGCAGCTCGCCGATCCCGTCTTCGTTGTTCGCAACGCTGAAGCCGCCGCCACTGGACAACGCTACTTCCAGCGTGCGCTTGCTCACATCGATTCCAACCACCACCGCTGCTTCCATCCTACCGCCTCCACTGGTTCCGGCGCCGCCCATCCTTGCGCGATTCGGGCTCTGCGCCGTGCGCCGCCCCAGCGACTGTTCGGGCTCCTGGCCGGAGTTATGGGCGCGGCGACCACGCTCTCCCACGGTCTCTATCGACCCAGGCCGAATCGGCCTGCCGCGCCCTCGTCCTACTCCATCTTCGGACTCTGACCGCAACATACAAGGCCGACGCTCGTCTTCGAGCGGCGGGTGAGGGACCAAATTTTCTGAAGATTCCGGAATGTGCGGCGCAACAGACAGCCGCGCCACACAAATGTCCCTCACCCTAACCCTCTCCCCACATGGGGCGAGGGAATAGGAATCGGGCGAGGGAAAGGCTAGCTACCCCTACACAATCCGCTTCTGCCCGTGCTTGAATCCCCCTTGCTCGCCAATCGCCTCATTGCCGCGCTCAGGCTCGATCCTCTTTACTTCCCGCTCGCGCTCGCGCGGCGTCTCCCGCTCAGGCTCGCGTCGACGCCCGCCGCGATTCTGTCCGTCGGGTTTCTGCTCGCGACGCCCACTGCTGTCCGTCGGCACTATCTCGATCGCGCGCATGACTCCGTCGCCGCCCGATCGCGTCGTGATCATCGGATCGTCCTTCAATGCCAGATGCACCACGCGGCGGTCGCGCGGCGGCATCGGCTCGAGCCGCACCGGCTTATGCTCGCGCTTGGCCTTCTCACCCATCGACAACGCCATCCGATGCAATTGCTGGCGGCGCCGCGCGCGATACGATTCGGTCTCGAGTGAAATCGGCGCCGCGTCCTTGATTCGACGCGCCAGGATCCGATTCACGATGTACTCGAGCGCGTCGAGCGTCTGCCCATGCCGCCCGATCAGAATCCCCGATCCGTCGCCTTTGATTTCGATCTCGACCGTCTCCGCATCGACTTCGATCTGCCGCACGTCCGTCGGCTCGCCCATCTGCTCGAGAATCTGCTTGAGGATAACCATCGCCTCCCGGCGCTGCTCCTCGACGTCCGCGCTCTTGCGCCCTGCGGCGCCGCTGTCATCGTCGGCGCCGCCGGACGCCGTCGGACTCTGGCTCCCAGCGCGGCCGTCGTTGCGCCCCCGCCGCTGATTCTCGCGCCCGCGACCACGCCCTTCCGGCGCGCCTTCGTTGCGCGCTCGCGGAGTTTGCGATGCTTGCCCTGGGTGTCCTGCTGGCCTTGCTTCAGACGACGCCGGCGGATTCACGTCGACGCCCGCCGCGCCTTTGCGCGTCACTCGCACCCGCGCCTGACGCGCGCCCAGTCCGAGCACGCCCGCGCGCGGCGTCGCGATTACTTCGATCGTCACTTCGTCCTCGCGCGCACCAAGCTGCTCGAGGGCTTCCCGAGTCGCCTCTTCGATCGAGGCGGCTTCCACTTCTTTCCAGTCCATAATGCTCATGTAGCCGGCGTGTATTGTTGGAATTCACGGTTGAGAAAGTATTGCTGGATAACGCCCAGCAGGTTAGACGAAAAATAGTACAAAGCCAGTCCCGCTGGAAAGTTTATCAACATGATCGTGAAAATCAGCGGCGTCAGCATCATCATTCGCTGCTGATTCGGATCGGGCGTCGTCGGCGTCATGTACTGTTGGATAAAACTGGTCAGCCCCATCAGTAGCACCAGCACCGGCAGGCCGTGGCAATGCGTCAGCGGCAGCTGCGGCATCCATGAAATATGCAGGCAGTCGGGCGTCGACAAATCGTTGATCCAGCCGACGAACGGCGCATGCCGCAGCTCGACCGAGTTCCGCAGCGCCTCGTACATCCCGATAAAAATTGGCAGCTGCAGCGCCATCGGCGCGCATCCGCCGAGCGGATTGACGTGATTGCGCTTGTAGAGATCGACCATTTCCTTCTGCAACTGCTCGTTGTTGTCCTTGAGCTTGTCGCGCAGCCGCTGAATCTGCGGCTGCAGCCGCTGCATCTTCATCATCGATCGCTGGCTTTTGATCGAAATCGGCAGGAGCGCAACCCTTAAGGCCACCGTCAGCAGAACAATGTCGACCCCGTAGTTGGGCGCGATGTAGTGAAACAGTTTCAGGATGCGCAGAAAAATAATCGCCAGGATTCCCGCCCATCCGAAAGTGATCGCCTTGGTCAGCGCCGGATTCACCGATTCCAGCGCCTCGAGTAGCTTCGGCCCCATGTAGATTTCTTGACGGGTTCGCGTCGTGCCGTCGAACAACACCCGTGCGATTGCCTCGTCACCCGCGTACGCCATCGCGAGGGTGCCGACTTTCGGATCCAGGGGCAAAAATACCGCCAGGAAATACTGATCGCCAAAACCGGCATACGTGATCGGGCCGGACCTCGGTGGCACTCCCTTCTTCAGGTCTTTCTCGCTCTCGGTGAACGACTTGTCGGCGACGTCAGCCTCCAGCGCGGGTATATCGTAGTACCCCTGATGAGCAGTTAGCGGCTGGCTCATCGACACGCCGATTTGATTCGGCGGGGGACCGCCGCTCACGGCAACATCCATCGTATAAACGTAGCTCGAAGGCTTGAACGTGAAAGTCTTGGTGATAGTAGTGCCGTCCGCGTTCTTCGCCACAAATGTCGCCGTAGCTTCCGCACCAGCGGCGGTCTTTATCTGCGCAGGCGCATTAGTGTCGTAATTGAGATCGCTGTCGTCGACGACGTTCCCCTCACGCGTCATCACCACGCCGAGCGGCAGATGGCCCCCCGGCGGCACCTGCACCATCTCGTAAGGCGGACTGTTCTTGTCGGCATTCTGCCGATACTTGTTGAGCTTGAAACTCTTGAGCCGCGCGCCATGAGTAGTAAACACGGCGACGTACAAATCCGAATCGACTTCGATCGTGCGCTCCGGCACCAACGCCATCGAGGGCGTCATCGCAGTCGATTGCTGCCCGGTCGCCGCAGCGCTCCCAACCGCTCCAGGAGCAGCAGTGCCGGTCGCCTGCTCGATTCCGGGCGCATTCCTCTGCGCAGCTTTCGCCGCCTTCGCCTGCTCGGCCGCCTGCTGCTGTTGCGCAGTCACAGGAAAAAACCGCTTCAACACCAACTCCTGATAAGCAACCACCAGGATGATGGACAAAACAACCGCAAGCAGTACTCGACTAGAATCCAAATTAGTTCCTTGTGGGCGAAAGCCCTTCCCCGGAAATTGCCTCGCCCCCCGTGGGGAGAGGTCGGCGCTCGTCTTCGAGCGTCGGGTGAGGGACCAAATTCTCTGAAATTCCGTGCGGCGCGACAGACAACCGCGCCGCACAAATGTCCCTCACCCTAACCCTCTCCCCACGTGGGGCGAGGGAATAAGAACAGGCGAAGAAATCAGAATTCTTTGTCACCGTTGAATTCTCCACCCCGCGCCCGCGCACCGGATCAAATCCATGCCCACCCAGCGGATTACACCGCGCAACTCTCCAAATCGCCATCGCACCGCCGCGAACGATCCCGTACTCCGCAATCGCATCGCGCGCATACACCGAGCAACTCAGGCTCGAACCGACACGCCGGCCCATTGATCGCATGAATCACCGGCGACACCGCCGCGCGATAAATCGCAACCGCCCCGACCGCAAGGAGTCGCGGCAAGGCCCCAATCTTTCGCGCCTTTCTTTCTGGTTCCCCTTCCCACCATGGGAAGGGGTTAGGGGTTAGGTTCGCTCGCATCAATCACCACGCCCGGCGATTCGCCCTTTAAGATTCCGCGCCGCCATCATGAGTTCATCATTGATCGTCGCCGATTCGAGCGCACCTGCACCGCCGCGCGCGATCACCACTAAAGAGGTCCCGGGCGGCAGATGTACCCGCAACGCTTTCCTGAAACACTCGCGCACCCGCCGCTTCACCCGGTTCCGCACAACAGAGTTGCCGATTCTGCGCGACACCGTCACGCCCAGCCGCGACCGATCGGGCTCATAGTCGAGCCGCGATGCGTACACGACAAAATGAGGACTCTGGAAGCGCACGCCATTTCGCTGGAGGCGCAAAAATTCCGCGCTCCGATGCAGCCTGTCTGCCGCGGCGAAGCTCAATTGCGCTCGCACCGGATTGTTAGCCTGGCTGCTTGGGCGGGATCGAGATCGCAAGGCGTGCGCGGCCCTTCGCACGGCGGCGCTTGAGTATCTTGCGTCCGCCCGGCGTGGCCATCCGCGCCAGGAATCCATGGGTTCGTTTGCGTCGGCGGTTATGCGGTTGGTAGGTCCTTTTCATTGCTCGGGGCCAGCTTCACTTGGTTTTGAATTCCGACCGGCAAGGTCGGTAGGTCGGGTATCTTTCTTTGTGCGCGATCTCTTTCAGTTTCTTCAGGTGGATAATAACTTCGAACGACCCCGAACACGCAATCGAACCATACCGCGCGCCATTGAGCAAGCGGCAGAGGCCAGCAGAGCGGGAGGGAACTTCATTGAATGTGAAACCCGCGATGGGTTTCATTTTTCACTGCTTCCTTCGGCAGGGGTGACCTCCTTCGGCTTCGCTCAGGACAGGCTTTGCACCCATCGATTAGAAATCGCGAAATGTCGAGGCCGCCATTTCGCTCTCAGGTTTGGGGTTACTGCGGCCAAAAAATCCGGTCCCCCTTCCCGCGCGGGAAGGGGTTAGGGGTTAGGTTCTCGGGCATCATCGGCGACGCCGGCCACTACTCCCCCTTCAACCGCGGATCATCATCCTGCACGCAAATCGAATACGAATACCGCTCAACATAAACGTTCTCGCTATCGCTCTTCTCCGCATCGATCACAGTCGCGCGGAAATCCTCGCAGCTCTCCCGCGAAGAAAAACGATCGAGATGCTCCCACTCCGACAGCGGCGTCTCCCGCTGCAACCCCCGCCGCGCACAATCAATCGAAGGCGCAAGAAGGATCCATCCGGTCAACGCGACTACCGCGCTATCTCTGAGCCTCATCAATCGCAAAATTTTGTCATTCTGAGCGAAAGTTGCTGTAGCGAAGAATCTCGACGAGCGCTCTTGCGGCCGGCACCAGCCAGACACGCGCCAGGCGCGCGAGATCCTTCGCAGGCTCAGGATGACACAAAAAACGCACCCCTTCCTCCCGTAACCACTTCTAACAGGGACGAAGTCCCGCATCCTTCTTTACCACCGGGTGCAGGGGTCACCCCTGCCGAAGGAAGCGTGAAACCCACCGCGGGTTTCACATACAATACGTTCCCCATTTATGTACTTGCCCGACACGATCGTAGCCCCTGCCACTGCACCCGGCCTCGGCGCCGTCGCGATTGTCCGCCTGTCCGGCCCGCGCGCATTCGAAATCCTCGACGCGATTTTCCGTCCCGCGCATTCGGCCGAGTTCATGCCGCGCATGATGCGCCTGGGCGATGTTGTCGATCCCGCCACCGGCGCCCGCATCGATCGCGCGCTCGCAGTCGTGATGCCGCATCCGGCCAGTCTCACCGGCGAGGACGTCGCCGAAATCCAATGCCATGGCGGTCCGTTCGTCGTCCGCCGCATCGTCGCACTCGCGATCGACGCGGGCGCGCGCATCGCAGAGCCGGGCGAATTCACCCGCCGCGCGTTCCTGAACGGCCGGATGGATCTGGCTGAGGCCGAGGCGGTCGCCGATATCGTCGCCGCGCGCAGCGATTCCGCGCTTGCGAATGCGTTAGCGCAACTCTCCGGGGCACTCTCAGAACGCGTCGCCGAATTGCGCGCACAGGTGATTGCGATCCGCGCGCATCTCGAAGTCGAAATCGATTTCTCCGACGAGGACATCCGACTGCCGTCGCGCCGCGAAGTCGCCGCCGAAATCGAGCGCCTCATCGCCGACGTCGCAGTCCTGCACGACAGCTTCGCGCGCGGCCTCCTGATGCGCGACGGCGTCCGCGCGACGATCGTCGGCAAGCCCAACGCCGGCAAGTCGAGCCTTCTGAATCTTTTGCTCGGCGCCGACCGCGCGATCGTCACCGCGATCGCCGGCACCACTCGCGACGTGATCGAAGACTCGGTCCAGCTCGGCCCGTACGCGCTGGTCCTCAACGACACTGCGGGTGTGCGCGAATCGACCGACGACGTCGAGCGAATCGGCATCGAGCGCACGCTACGCTCGGCCCGCGACGCGGACCTGCTGATCGCGATGTTCGATTCGTCGCGCCCGCTCGAGCCGCAGATCTCGACGTGATTCGTCTGACAACCAACCGCGCAGGCCTTGCAATCCTGAACAAGCGCGATCTGCCCGCTGCAATCTCAGCCGCCGATCTCCGCGAGCACGGCTTGCAGATTCCGATCCTCCCGCTCTCCGCGATCGATCTCGAGCGAAGCCGCAATCGCTGCGCGCCGAGCTGACAAAAGCGATCGCCGCGCTAATCGATCCCTCCGCACAAACGCCGAATGATCAAATCGCAATCTCGCGCGAGCGGCATCGCGATGCGCTCGCGATGGCTCTGGAAGCCCTCAAGAACGCGCGCACCTCCGCGCTATCCTTGATGCCGCCGGAGATCGTCGCGGTCGACATAATGGCCGCCGCATCGGCACTCGGCTCGATCACCGGCGAAGTCAGCGGCGAGGACATCCTCGACGCAATCTTCCGCGACTTCTGCATCGGCAAATAGTCGAGTGCGCGGGCAACCTAACCCCTAACCCCTTCCCATAGTGGGAAGGGGAACCAGATTAAAAAAAGAAGGGGAACAATCGAGATAGAAGGTCAGCACTCTTCCCCCCGAACCTGAGAGTGAAATGGCGTCCTCGCCATTTTGCGATTTCTTATCACTGGGTGCAGGGGTCACCCCTGCCGAAGGAAGCGTGAAACCCACCGCGGGTTTCACATATAAATCTTATTGTACTATTTCTCTACTTCTAGGAGTGGTATCCTGAGCGCGCCACTTTGCGCGACGCGTCGAGGCGGGCCATAATCGCTGGTTCGCCATGAACTACGACGTTATCATTGTCGGCGCCGGCCATTCCGGTATCGAAGCCTCGCTGGCCGCGGCCCGGATGGGTGCGAGCACCCTGATGCTCACGCTCAACCTCGACCATATCGGCCAGATGTCCTGTAACCCGGCAATGGGCGGGATTGGCAAGGGCCATCTGGTCCGCGAGATCGACGCGCTCGGCGGCGAGATGGGCCTGGCGACCGACGAGACCGGGATCCAGTTCCGTTTTCTGAACACGCGCAAGGGCCCCGCGGTTCGTGCGCGGCGCGCGCAGGCCGACAAGGCCGCGTATCGCGCGCGGAGCAAGCGCGTGCTCGAGCGAACGGCCAACCTGCAGGTGCGACAGGCCAGCGTCGAGCGCCTGATCGTCGAGGACGGCGCGGTGCGCGGGGTCGAGTCGCAGATTGGCGAGGTCTTCGAGGCGCCGACGGTCATTCTGACGACCGGCACGTTCCTGAAGGGCCTCGTCCATATCGGGATGAAGAATTATTCAGCCGGACGCGCCGGCGATTTTGCCGCGATGGGTCTCAGCGAGCATCTCGCGCAGTTGGGTTTTCGAATCGGCCGGCTGAAGACGGGCACATGCCCGCGTTTGGATGCGCGCACGATCGACTACTCCGCGTTGGAGATCCAGCCGGGCGACGAGCCGCCGCCGCCGTTCTCATTCCGCACGGAGCGAATCACGCAAGAACAGATTCCCTGCCATCTGACGTTCACCAACTCGCGCACTCACGAGATAATCCGCGGCGGTATCGACCGCTCCCCGATGTACTCGGGCGTGATCCAGAGCAAGGGTCCGCGCTATTGCCCGTCGGTCGAGGACAAGGTGATGCGCTTTCGGGACAAGGAGCGCCACCAGATTTTTCTCGAGCCCGAGGGCCGCGACACGATCGAGGTTTATCCCAACGGCCTGTCGACCAGCCTGCCGCTCGACGTGCAGCTCGCGATGGTCCGTTCGATCGCCGGGCTCGAGCAGGCCGAGATAATGCGCCCCGGCTACGCGATCGAGTACGATTTTTCAGACCCGACGCAGTTGACGCCGTCGCTGGAGACCAAGCTGGTGCGCGGGCTGTTCTTCGCCGGCCAGATCAACGGCACCACCGGCTATGAAGAGGCGGGGCGCAGGGTCTGATCGCGGGAATCAATGCGGCGCTCAAGGTCCGCGGCGAGCCGGCGCTGATCCTGCGCCGCGACCAGGCCTATATCGGCGTGATGATCGACGACCTGGTGACGCGCGGAATCGGCGGCGAGCCGTACCGGATGTTCACCTCGCGCGCCGAGTATCGGCTGCTGCTGCGCGAAGATAATGCGGACCGCCGGCTGTCGTCGATTGGCGAGCGGCTGGGATTGCTCGACGCGTCGGCGGGCGCACGCGTCCGCGCCAAGACCGAAGCGGTGTCGCGCGAGATCGAGCGCCTCAAGTCGGCGCTGATACCGGCGTCCGACGAGGTCAACGCGATGATTGCGGCGCACGGCTCGACGCCGATCGCGCAGCCGGTGCGCGCGATCGAGCTGCTCAAGCGCCCCGAAATCGGCTACGACGCTCTGATCAAGATGAGCGGCGTGGCCTCGACGCTGAACCTCGACGAAGCGGCCGAGCTCGAGACCGAGATCAAGTACGAGGGCTACGTGCGCCGGCAGGCGGAGGCCGTCGAGCGGTTTGCGCGCCTCGAGGACACGACGATTCCGGACTGGGTGGATTTCAAGGGCGTGATGGGCCTGTCGACCGAGGTTTCGGAGCGTCTGATGCGCCGTGCGGCCGCGATCGCTGGGGCAGGCGGCCCGGATGCCGGGAATCACGCCGGCGGCAATCTCGATTCTGGCGGTCCATATTAAGAGCCGGCGCGACCGCAATGCCCGCGCGATTTGAGGCTCAGTCCGAACGTTTCACGTGAAACGTTTTGTCGCGATTAATCAATAAAATCAAGCACTTAACATTTCGCCGCTGACGTTTCACGTGAAACATAAGAGCAAGGCAAACGCGCCGCCCAAGAAGCTGAAACCCAAGGCATCCGCCAGAAAGAAGGTTCTCACGCCCGATCAGATTGCCGCCGCAGTACGGGCCCAGCTCGCGCCCGCGATCGCGCCGCTCGGAGTCGTCAGCAATACCGTCCAGTTCCTGAACCGGATCGAGCGGATGGCGGCGATGCTCGCCGTGTGGGGTCCGAAGATCAACCTGACGGCGCATCCGCAAGACCCCGACGAGATCGTGTTCCACGTCTTCGACAGCATCATCCCGATCTCGATTGCCGTCAGCTCGAAGATCCTGCGTCTCAGCCGGACCCATCGTTTTCTCGATATCGGCAGCGGCGCCGGCTTTCCGGGGCTTGTGATCGCAGCGGCGATCAACGCGAACGTGACTCTCGTCGAGGCGCGGCGCAAGCGCGCGACTTATCTGACCGAGGCGGCGATCGAGATGGGCCTGCAAAACGTCCGCGTCGAATGCGCGCGCGCCGAATCGTTCGACGTGCGTGACGGGTTTGACGTGGTCACGTCGCGAGCGGTGGGAAACCCGGCGGCGCTTTTCGAGATCGCCGGCCGCGCATTGAGCGTCGAGGGCGTGCTGATGCTCTACGTCACCGCCGACCAGAAATTCGATCAGATTTCGCGAAGCGGCCGCGAATGAGGCGGGGCTCTTCGACGGTATCCGATCCGTCTATGACCTGCGGCACGGCCGCGACGTGTACCATCGCGCGGCCGCGACCTGGACCCGGCGTTAGATCTGGAACCCCTCCTGGGTTCCACACCTCCCTGGGCAGGGGTGACCCCTGCACCCAGTGAAAGGGAAACGCCGCTTTCCGCGTCTGAGGGAACGTTTCACGTGAAACGTTCTGTCGCGAAAATTCAATAAATTCAGATAGTTGTGCAAATCAGATCGCGCGATTTGCATTTATTTGCGATGCGCGGATTTAATGCTTCGCAGGACGTTTCACGTGAAACGTTTCGGTGCGGTTCGGGTCGGGTTTTCTCATTTTGCGTGGGTGCAGGGGCAATCCTTGCGGGGCAGGTTGTGGGGCGGGTAATCGCAATAGCCAATCAGAAAGGCGGCGTCGGCAAGACTACGACGGCTATCAATCTGGCCTTCGCGTTGGCCGATACCGGGCAGAAGGTCCTGCTGGTCGACCTCGACCCACAGGGCAACGCCACTTCCGGTATCGCCACGCCCGAGGACGTGAGCGCGTCGCGGCGCGAGGGCAAGACTATCTACCAGGCGCTGGTCGGCGGCTTGGCGATTGCGGAAATCGTGCGGCAGGTGCGGCCGACATTGTGGCTGGCGCCGGCGGGCGACGACCTGGTCGGCGCTGAGATCGAGCTGGTGACGATGGAAGGTCGCGAGCGACGCTTGCGAGCGCTCCTGGAGCCAGTGCGCGAACGAATATAACTATGTTCTAATCGATACGCCGCCCTCGCTTGGGATTCTCACCTTGAATGCTCTCGTCGCGGCGGACTCCGTGCTGGTGCCGATGCAATGCGAGTACTACGCGCTCGAGGGTCTGAACTCGCTGCTCGGGACGATCAACAAGGTCAAGGCGGCGCTGAGGCCGGGGCTCGAGCTCGAGGGCCTGGTGCTCACGATGTTCGACTCGCGAAATCGCCTCAGCCACGAGATTTCCGACGAAGTGCAGAAAGCATTTTCCTGAAAAAGTTTTTCGCAGCGTGATCCCGCGCAGCGTGCGGCTGTCAGAAAGCCCGAGTCATGGACTGTCCGTGCTCGAATACGAGCCGAAGTCGTCCGGCGCCGAAGGCTACCGCGCGCTAGCGGCGGAGATCATCGAGCGTGGAGAGGGAAGCGAGTGGGGGAACTGAATTGAATGTGAAACCCGCGGTGGGTTTCACGCTTCCTTCGGCAGGGCTAAGCCCTGCACCTTAGTATCGGAGAAGATGCGGGACTTCGTCCCTGTTAGGAAGTTGGTTGTGGGGGAATTTTTCCGTCCGCGTCCGGTTCCCCTTCCCGCTCGGGAAGGGGTTAGGGGTTAGGTTGCCCGCTTCAAGCACGATGTTGAGAGGCAGATCACGAATCGAAATCACACGAGGACAACCACAGATGATGCGGAAACCATTGGGGCGCGGGCTCGATGCGCTGATCGGCAATGCGGCGGCGGGAACTGAAACTGGCGCGGCTATCGAGAGCGGCGGCGACTCGCAATTCAAGCTGGCGCCCGTCGGCAGTATCGCGGCCGGTGCGTTTCAGCCGCGGATAAATTTCGACAAAGAGCGGCTGGCCGAACTTACCCGCGCGATCCAGAGCCAGGGGATTATCGAACCGCTGATCGTGCGGCGAATCGACGCCCCCGAATCTGACGGCCCGCGCTACGAGCTGATCGCGGGCGAGCGGCGGCTGCGGGCGGCGCGCGCGGCGGGTCTCGAGACGGTTCCGGTCGTAGTGCGCGAGCTCGACGATCGCGCGGCGCTCGAAATGTCGCTGGTCGAGAATATCGTGCGCGAAGATCTGAACGCGGTCGAAGAAGGGCTCGCATTTTTCCGCCTGGTCGACCATTTCGGGCTGACGCATGACGAGATCGCATCGCGGGTCGGCAAAAGCCGCCCCTACGTCGGCAACACGATTCGATTGCTGGAACTTCCGCAGCCGATTCTGAATATGATCGCGAAAGGAGAGCTCACCGCGGGACAGGCGCGGCCTCTGCTCTCGATAGGATCGACGGAGGCGCAGCTGTCGGCGGCGCGCCGAATCGCGGCGGTCGGAATCTCCTCGCGCGGCGCCGAAGAAATGGCGACAGCGAATCGCCCGCGCAATACAAAAAACGCGGCCGCATCGCGCGCGTCCGGCGGCGATGCGAACCTGAACGCGCTGGCCGAAGGTCTGCAACGCGCGCTCAAGCGCAAGGTCAGAATTTTCAAGCGTCGCGGCCGCAATCCAGGACGAATCGAAATCGATTACTACGACGACAACGATCTGACGGCGGTCGCGGAGATGCTGCTCGGCAATTCGCGGGCGTCGATGCGCGCGTAGGGTGAGGAAGGGGAAATCATTTTATTTAATGTGAAACCCGCGGTGGGTTTCACGCTTCCTTCGGCAGGGGTGACCTCCTTCGGCTTCGCTCAGGACAGGCTCTGCACCCAGTGAAAAGTGTCAATCGCAAAGTCGCGCGCATCGCGCTACTTTGCTCTCGGTCCAATATAATTCGGTGCCCCTTCAAAATTCCGGTTCCCCTTCCCGCGCGGGAAGGGGTTAGGGGTTAGGTTCTTCGCATCGAGCCAATCATTAACGGAGCAACCATATGATTCACGGAAGCTGTCTCTGCGGCGCGGTCCGATTCGAATTCGACAAACCGGCCGGCCCCTTCGAGCTGTGCCATTGCATGCGATGCCGCAAAGTCACCGGCTCCGCATTTTTCGCCGGCCTTTATGTGCGCGTCGAAGATTTCCGGCTCGTCGCCGGGGAAGAGCTGATCACCACCTACGAGGCGCCGATTCTGCGCACGCCTCCCGCTTATCGCGCCTCATTCTGCAGCCGATGCGGCTCGCCGGTGCCGAATCCTGGCCCGGAACGACCGTGGCGATCGGGCGTGCTCGAGATTCCAGCTGGTCTCCTCGACGACGATCCTGGAGTGAAGCCCGACAAACATATTTTCATCGAGCTAAAGTCGCCGTGGTTCGAAATCACCGACGACCTGCCGCAGTATGATCTGCCGGGATTGATCGAATTGCGCGCCAAAACGAAAATGGCTGATTGACAAGCGACAAGCGACAGGCTACATCTCTTAGGAGTGATCCAGTCGTTCAGAAATCGCGGCCTGAAGGCTTTGCACGATGGACGAACGGCCGGACGCGTGGCTCCTCAGCATATCGACAAGCTGCGCGACATTCTCGCGGTACTGGACCGAAGCCGAACGGCACAAGATATGGACCTTCCCGGCTTTCGGCTTCATGCACTGAAGGGAGTTTTGAAAGGGCACTATGCCGTTTCAGTGTCCGGAAACTGGCGGGTGACGTTCCGCTTCGAGGACGGGCACGCCGTAGATGTGGACTACGTCGACTATCATTAGGAGTGAACTTTATGGCTATGCACAATCCTCCCCATCCGGGTGGCATCGTTCGACGACAATGCCTGGAACCTTTGGGGCTTTCGGTGACCGAAGCCGCAAAGGCCTTGGGCGTCACGCGGCAGGCGCTGTCGGATGTGGTGAATGAGAGGGCGGCAGTTTCAGTCGAGATGGCGATTCGGCTTTCGAAGGCGTTCGGTTCCAGTCCGGAGACGTGGCTCGGGATGCAGATGGCGTATGATCTTTGGAATGCGCGCAGCCGCGCCAAACGAATCCGCGTGCGCTCATTCAAGGCCGCATGAGATATAAGCGGCGGGCACGGCGGCCCGCCCCACTGATATCCGAGATACGATCTGCCGGGCTTGATTGCGCTGCGCGCCAACATGAAGATGCCTGAATGATGCGACGAGAGATTTTTACTGAAGAGCACGAGATGTTTCGCGCGCAGGTGCGGCGGTTTGTCGATGCCGAGATCGAGCCGAAGGTGCCTGAGTGGAATCGCGCCGGGATGAGCGATCGCGCGAGCTGGCGCAAGATGGGCGAGGCCGGATTTCTTGGCGCCAATGCGCCCGCCGAATACGGCGGCGGTGGCGTGGATTTCATCTACGACGCGATCGTGATGGAAGAGCTGTCGCGCGTGCGCGCGCACGGCCTCATGATGTCGCTGCATTCGGATATCTGCATGCCGTACATCACGAGCTTCGGCAACGAGGAGCAGAAGCGCCGCTACCTGCCGGGTGCGATCAGCGGCGAGATAGTTCTCGCGATCGCGATGACTGAGCCGGGCACCGGATCCGATCTCGCTGCGGTGCAGACGACAGCGCGCCGCGACGGCGACCATTATGTGATCAACGGATCGAAGATTTTTATTTCCAACGGGCAGATTGCCGATCTCGTGATCGTCGTCTGCAAGACCGACCCGAAGGCGAATCCACCGCACAAGGGCGTCAGCCTGATGCTGGTCGATGCGAGCGCGCCCGGCTTCGTGCGCGGGCGCAAACTCGACAAGCTTGGGCTGCGCGGCCAGGACACGAGCGAATTGTTCTTCGAGGACTGCCGCGTCCCGGCTGGGAATCTGCTCGGAAAGGAAGGGACTGGCTTCAAGATGCTGATGGAGAAGCTGCAGCAGGAGCGGCTATGTATCGGAGTCTCCTCGATGGCGAGTTGCAGGCGCACGCTGGAGGACACGATCGCATACTGCAAGAATCGGAAAGCATTCGGGCAGCCGATCGCGGAATTTCAGAACACCCAGTTCAAGCTCGCCGAGATGATGACCGAAGTGGAAGTCGGACAAGCCTTCGTCGACAAGCTGCTGCGAGCGCATGTGCGCGGTGACGAGATCGTCGCGGAAGTGAGCATGGCAAAGTGGTGGACGACGGACCTGCAGAAGAAGATCGCCAGCGAATGCCTACAGCTACACGGCGGCTATGGCTTCATGATGGAGTATCCGGTTTCGACGGACTATGCGGACGCCGCGGTGCAATCGATATATGCGGGTACGAATGAAATCATGAAAGTGATCATCGCGCGTCGGATGGGTTTGGAGACGAGAAAGTAGAAAACTACGCGCGCGCTCCTTCCGAATACCTCGCCCGTTATTTTACGGGAGAGGAGGCCGGCCGCATCGCGGCCGGTAGGTGAGGGTTCTGGGCGCATCACAAATGCGAGCGGGCTCACTTTTTGTGTGCAACCCGAAAAGGGCATCACGGAATTCAGCCAGGGCTTAATTATGGACCTGCTATGCCGCACGTAGTATATTCAGCGTAGTGATCAAGTCCTTCCGTTCAAAGGACACAAAGGCGTTGTTTGACGGCAGGCGAGTGTCGCGCTTTCAGAGCATCGAGCGGGCGGCGGTGCGGAAACTTGAGATGATTGATGGCGCGACCGCCCTTGCGGATCTGCAAGCAGTTCCCGGGAATCGATTGGAGCTGCTTCGAGGTAACAGAAAGGGCCAACATAGCATCCGAATCAACCAGCAATGGCGCGTCTGTTTCGTGTGGGCCGAGGGCAACGCGAACGAAGTTGAGATTGTCGACTATCATTAGAGAGGCCACGACTATGGCACGGCAAAAAAGAGAGATTCCGCCTGTTCATCCCGGCGAGATCCTGAGTGAGGAATTCCTGAAGCCGCTTGGGCTCAGTATGAATCAGCTGGCGTTGGCACTGCGCGTGCCTGGCAATCGGATCAATGCGATCGTGGCGGGTCAGCGCGGGATTTCTGCCGACACCGCGCTCAGGCTTGGTCGATACTTCGGGACGTCGGCGCAGTTCTGGATCAATATGCAGGCGCGTTACGATTTGGAGAGCACTAAGGACAAGCTGGCGGATCGGATTGAACGCGAGGTTCGTCCTCGTGAGCGGGCTGCGTGAATGGATTCAGAAAAAGATCCGGGATTCTTCGCTTC
Organism: uncultured delta proteobacterium; assembly: GCA_963733715.1. Taxonomy (GTDB): domain Bacteria; phylum Desulfobacterota; class Binatia; order Binatales; family Binataceae; genus Binatus. Next base: position 167,761 of record CAVTEN010000005.1, on the reverse strand, counting down.
GCTCTGAATGACACGTGGCACAGGCTTCAGCCTGTGATTCTTTCCTGGATTTGCTTGGACCGGAAAATCACAGGCTGAAGCCTGTGCCACTAAGGAAGCACGAGGTCACAGATTCACCTGCTGGGTTTTGTGACGTTTTACGTACCAGCATGGGCTGTAGCCCATGTGCGGGAACATCGAATTGACGCAGGTTTCGGTTTCCTGGTCACCCGGCTCGTAGGAAGTTTTACCGTCCTTCTGAGGCACTGCGTAGAGCTTGTTGATTTGGATGTTGCTGAACGGCTCGCGCCTCAGCTTCAGCGAAAGGTAGTCGCCGATGTACCAGATGATTAGTAACGCCGCCGCTGCGATGGCTATTCGTTTCAGTAGTCGCGTTAAGTCCTGCATCTTGGTCGCGAAAGAAAGACGGCCGGCATCTTATCAATGCCGGCCGTTGTTTTTCTTCGTTCGAGAAAGTCTTAGCCGACCTGGCTGCCTACTACTGAGACGAAGCTGACGCATCGGCCGGGGGCGCCGCCCAAGTTGTGGGTCAGGCCTACTTTCGGATTTTTGATTTGACGCTGGCCCGCTTCGCCGCGCATCTGCAGCCACATTTCGTACATCATGCGCAGGCCCGACGCGCCGATCGGATGCCCGAACGACTTGAGGCCGCCGTCCGGATTCACCGGCAGCTTGCCTTCGAGGTCGAAGAATCCGTCCATCACGTCCTGCCATGCGGTCCCGCGCGGGCTGAAGCCGAGATCCTCGTATGAGCACGAGCTCGGTCGGCGTGAAGCAATCGTGAACCTCGGCCATGCTGATCTGTTCGCGAGGATTGGTGATGCCCGCCTGCGCGTACGCGTCCTTGGCGGTGGCGACGACTTCGCGGAAGGTGGTGAAATCGTAGTCCTGCGACAGCGGACCTTCGGCCGGCCCCGCGATGAACGAGAGCGCCTTTATGTAGATGGGATTCTTGCAGTACTTGTGCGCGTCCTCGGCGCGGACGACGATCGCAGCCGCCGAGCCGTCCGACACGCCCGAGCAATCCATGATTCCGAGCGGGTCGGCAATCTTGGGCGAGTTCTTGATAGTCTCGAGCGACACTTCCTTCTGGAATTGCGCCTTGGGATTTTTCGCGCCGTTCTTGTGATTCTTCCATGCGATGCGCGTGAGCACGTCCTTGCCCTTGTCGGGGTCGAGTCCGTACTTCTTGAAGTAGGCGGGCGCCAGCAGCGAGAACGACGCGGGCGCTGTCATGCTGCCCTCGGTGCCGTCGTTGGGCGGCGCGTTCATGACCAGGCCCGAGTAGCCCGAGTCCTTGAGCTTCTCGACTCCTATCGCCATCGCCATGTCGAATGCGCCCGACGCGACCGCGTAGCAGGCCTGCCGCAGCGCTTCGGATCCGGTCGCGCACATGTTCTCGACGCGAGTGACGGGCTTGTACTGAATCTTGAGCGGCTCGCTGAGCGTCAGGCCCGAGATGCCGGAGCCCATCGTGCCGAGCCAGTACGCGTCGACGTCGTTGGGCTCGACGCCGGCAGATTCGTAAGCCTGGTAGGCCGCATCGACGAGCAGATCTTCGGGGCCCTTGTCCCAATGCTCACCGAACTTGGTGCATCCCATCCCGATGATCGCGACGCGGTCCTTGATTCCTCTGCTAGCCATCGATTTTCTCCTCGGCGGCGGGCACGGCGGCCCGCCCTACTTAACGCCTTGGGCGCGCTTTCCAGAAATAGTTGTTAACGCCGTCGGCGGTAAAGAGCCGGCGAAACGTCATTTCGACTTCGTCGCCAATCGCGACCTTGTCGGGCTCGCAGTCGGTCATCTCGCACAGGAAGCGGCCGCCGCCGTCGAAGTCTACCACGACGTTAACAGTCGGCGGATTAAGAGAATAGGCGAGGCGATCGATTGCGTAGGTCGCGATTTTCGCGGTGCGGTCGGCGAACTGGTACGGCTCCATGAAGCCGCGCTTGTGGCATTTCACGCAGACCAGCTGCGGCGGAAGTTGGGGAGTGCCGCAGTTGGTGCATCGCGAGCCGATGAAGCCGAACTTCCATTTCTCGGAGCGCATCATCGGCGGCCCCGCGGGCCGGTCGGGATCGGGACGGCGCGGCGGCTCGGTCGGCAGAATCTCGCGCCACTTGAGATAGTTGGCGTACGACACGTCGCCCTTGGACTCGATCATGCGGCCGACGGAATGCACCGGCTTGAAGGCGGCGTTGGCGGGCGTGACGCGGAACAGAATTGCGTCGGCGCCGTCGGCTACCGTCGCGACGAGGATTCGATCACCGGGCTTGGCGGACGGCAGCGCCGCGGAGAGCATCAGGCCCGCATGCGCGGCGCCGGTCTGCCCGACGGTCAGCGCAAATGAATCGGAGAATTTCGCGGGATCGATCTTGAGTGCGCGCGCGATTTCGTCGGCCGCGCGGGCGTTGGGCGCGTCGAGGATTACCTTCGACAGATCGCCGGGCGCGACTTTCGCCTTCTCGAGCACGTTCTTGATGACGGTGCCGAGCAACGGAGAATGCGCCTGCGTGAGAGTGAAGCGCTCTTCCCATGAATGCGCAAAGCGCTCGCCCTGCGCGCGCCAGGTGTCGAGGAACTCGCGCGTGAGCGAGGCGCTCGCCTCGATTTCCGCGATCACGTTGTCGGCACCGAGCACGAACGCGACTGCGCCGTCGCCGGTCGTCTGCTCGGCCTTGCCCTCGGGCGCGGCGAGGCGGCAATCGCCGATCGCGACCAGCGCGCGCTTGGCGCCGCCACTGACCGCATCGGCGCCTTGCAGAAGCGCCGACATGCCGGCGCGTACCGATCCGGTCATATCCGACGCGCGAATCTCCGCGGGAAGTTGCGCGGCGGCGCCGATCACGGCGGCGCTGAGCTTCTCAGCATAGGGCGGCGTCGTGGTTGCGAAGATGAGAGCTTGCACGTCGCCGGGAGGCGCGGATTTCAGCGCGTCGCGAGCGGCCTCTACCGCCATCGAGACGCTGTCTTCGTCGAAGCTCGCGATTGCGCGCTCGCCCTTGCCGGCAGGAGTGCCGAGCACGGCGGCGATCGCGGAGCGTTTGAGGCGTCGGTACGGGACGTATGAACCGTAGGAAACAATTCCAGCCATGTCGGCATTAAAGGCCGAGTCCTGCCGCGCGGTCAAATGGAATTCAATTCACTTTATTTAAATGAAACCCGCGGTGGGTTTCATGCTTCCTTCGGCAGGGGTGACCCCTGCACCCGGGGTCAATCGCAAAGTTGCGCGCAGCGCACTACTTTGCTCTCGGTCTCTCCCGGGAAGAGGTTACTCCATCCATTCCGGTTCCCCTTCCCTCGATGGGAAGGGGTTAGGGGTTAGGTTGCTCGCGATTATCCTGATCGCGGTAGCCCTGGATCGTTACGACGGCGGTGGTGCCTGTCCTGAATGGGTACTTCGGGTCGCGGTCCTCTAGCACGATGCGCACCGGGAAGCGCTGCGAGAGGCGCACCCAGTTGAGCGTCGCCTCAGTCTGCGGCAGGCCCTCGACGGTCGCGCCGTTCTGCTGATACAGCGCCCATCCGACGCCTTGCACGCGGCCGCGAAAGCGCTTGTTGGGATAGGCCAGGATGAAAACCTCGGCGGTCATCCCGGGTTGGATGTGCGAGAGAAACGTCTCGCGGAAATTCGCGATCACGTACCATTTGCGATCGTCGACCAGGCTGACGACTTCGCGGCCTTCGTTGGCGTACTGTCCCTCCGCGATGTTGAGATTGGTGACCCATCCGTTGTACGGCGCGCGGACGTAGCAATAACCGACGTTGAGTTTCGCGTCGTAGACTGCGGCCTCCGCAGCTTTGCGCAGTGCGTTGATATTGCCGTACTGGCCGAGCTGGTTCTGCGCCTTGCGCACGTCGGAGCGCGCGCCCTCGACGGCGGCCTCGGCGGCGTTGACGCGAGAGCGCGCGTTGAAGACGTCGTTCGCGGTGACGAAATGCTTCGCCAGCAGCGGCTGAATTCGATCGAGATACTGTTTGGCGTAGGCGGCGTCGGCTTCGAGCCGTATTCGCGCGGACTCCGCGGTCCGGATCGAATCGTCGAGTGCCCTGATATCGAGCTCGGTCAGTTGAAGCTTGGCAGTCGCCGCGTCCAGCGTTGATTGATAGGGGCGAGGATCGACGATGAATAGCAAGTCGCCCTGCTTGACGTACTGATTGTCGACGATCGGCAGTTCCGTAATCGGCCCGCTCACGTGCGGTGCGATTCCGACCATGTTGGCGCGAACGTAAGCGTCGTCGGTGCGCGGATATAGGTAGTAGAGGCGCGCGACGTAGATACTCACGATGATAGTTGCGACTACAATCGCGGCGCTGAGCAGGTGGCCGGCGAAGCGCAAGGTCATCGATGATTCGGTCTCGGTCTCGATCCTGGTCGCGGTATTCATCAGATTCGGTCGAAGAACATCAGATTCGATTGAAGAAGATTAGCCACACGATACATCCGAGCAGCACCGTGAGGCACGAATAAACGATCGGCAGCGGCCACAGGTAAGGCTCGAGGCGCGTCATGACGAAGACTGGCCGAAGCGCGACGGTCAAGACAGCGCCGCAGATTGCGCAGAACAGCCAGCTCGGAAAATTCGCGCCCGCAATATTGACGACGGGATCGCATCCGGCGAGCACGAATGCCGCAACCGTCGGCATCGCGAATCTGCGTGTGGTGGCATAGGGGAATCGCATGCGGGAGAGATTCTACGCGCCGGATTGTGCAAACGCACGTTGCGGGATTCAATGTTCCCGGAGCGCATTTTACGGCATTTGGGGATGTTTATGAAATTCGATTTTGAAAAGCGTTGCGCGCGACGAAAGCTGATGATTGCCGCTCTTGGTCTCGCGGTATGTGCGAGCGGCTGCACTTACTTTGCCGAGCAGCCGGAAGTGTATCCCGATAAATTCGCGCCGGCGGAATCGGATCGCGCGTGGACGCCCAAGTCGAACGAATACGTGATACCGATGCAGGCGCGGCCGGCAAGTACGCTGCCGGAGCCGCGCGTCGGGAGCGCGGGCAACAAGTACGACCTGCCTGCGCTGATCGATATCGCGCTCAGTAACAATCCCGACACTCGGGTGACGTGGGATCAGGCTCGCGCCGCCGCGGATGCGTACGGAGTCTCCCGCGCACCGTACTATCCAGTCGTGAGTTCGCAGGTTTCGGGCGGATACGAGCGCGAAATATTTCAACTGCCCGGGCAAAACGCGGTGCTGAGGCAATGGCAGGTAACCCCGGTGCTCGAGTTCACGTACATCCTGCTCGACTTCGGGCGCCGCGACGCCGGCGCAGCCGCGGCGCGTGCGCAACTCGCTGCCGCGAACTTCTCGTTCAATCGCAAGCTCCAGGATGTGGTGTTTGCAACCCAGCGATCATTCTATTCGATCGGCGCGGCGAAGGCCGCGGTGCAGGCGGCGGAGCAAAACGTCGAGCTCGCGAAGACCGACGATGACGCCGTCAGCCGCCGCGTCGACCTCGGATTGGCCACCGAGCCCGAGCTGCTGCTCTCGCGCCAGCGCGTCGCGCAATCGCTGTACGACCTCGCAAGCGCCCGCTTGCTGGTGCGCGAGGCGCAGGCAAACATGGCCGTTGCACTGGGAGTGGCAGCCAACACTCCACTCGACGTGCCGAGCCTCGACAGTATCCCGGTTCCAGCAGGACTGGGCAGCGAAGTGGATCAACTGATCGAGACCGCCGTCCGCAGTCGTCCCGATCTGGCGGCGCAGGTCGCGACCCTCGATGCGCGCCGGGCCGCGATCGAACAAACCAAGGCGCAGTTCTACCCGACCGTGGGAATCTCGGGCGCCTACGGCCTTCAGGCGTGGCAATACAAATACGACGGTACGCGGACCGTCAATGCCAACCAGCCGCAATATACCGCGCTGCTGACGATGAATTGGGACATCTTCACTGGATTCAAGCGTCTCAACGACGTCCGAGGGGCCGAGGCTGCTCGGGACGCGGCCGGCGCGCAGCTCAAGTCGCTCGAGGTCGACGCGATAAGCTCGGTCTGGCGCGCGTACTACGAATTCCAGACAGCGCTCAGCCGCTATGAGTATGCGAAGGCGCTGCTGGCGGCCTCGCAGGAGTCGTACGACGCCAACCTCGACACCTACCGCCAGGGCCTCAGCACGATCGTCGAATTGCTGACCGCCGACCGCGACCTGGCGAATGCGCGCTACACGATAGTCCAGAGCCGCGCGGATTTGCTGACGTCATCGGCGGCCGTCGCGTACGCCGTAGGAGCCATCGAGATGCCGCGTCGGTAACGCGCCCGTAACAATAAGCGCGTTCTCGACGGCGTCGATGCGCTGCATGCAGTCGCTCGGCTGCTGCGACTGAAGTATCCGCAAATAGCGGAGTTTTCGCGAGAAAAGGCCGTGGTTTTGCGAAACGCAAATCGAAAAGACTGCGCCTATAAAAATAGTTGAACGAAATAAAGGCATTGGTCATTGGCATCGGCCTTGCTCTACCCCTGCTGTCAAATGAATTTACGGGAGGCAAGGACAATGGCTGCTACCACAATCAATCAGACGCTCGCAGGCTTTCAGCAGGTGAAGGAGCAGACCGAGACTGTCGCCGCGGACCGCATCGCGCAGAACAGTGTGCTCAGCGAATTGCCCGGTGTCGCGTTCGCGTTCCTGACCCTGGCGTACATCGTTCTCTCGTTCGTGAGCCTGTAAACAAAGACGCATCGCATACCACGCACGGGGAGAAACCGGCTCCTACAGACTTCGGATCCTGCTTCCCGCTGCGTTCCTGGAAAACCTCTTCGACAGATGCGCGCGTCGCGGCACGAACGCTACTTGCGATTAGCAAGTGCGTCAGGGGAGCAAAGTAAAATCGATCTGTAATCGCGCGCTGTTGGAAATCGACCACTAAGGTTCGCACGCGCAAGTGAGTTAGTACGATGGAAGTTTTATCATTACTGGCAGGACTGGCTATAGCGGTTGTGATTATCGCGCGGCCGACGAGACCATATTTCAAAAGACCAGGCGCCGAGCGGTAACCCGATTCGGCCATGCCCGCGGCAGCAGTGCCGCGAGCAAGTTACTTATCCGCGGGGCGGGAACGCGATTCGTATCGCGACTCCGCCCCGCGCTCGTTTTTCCTCGCGCGTCATTCTAGACTGCGCCTCGGCTGCGCGAGGTAAACGAGATGAAGCGACTGACATTTATTCTGATTGCGTTCGCATGCGCGATTGCGCCGGTGCATCGCGCGCAGGCCGAATCCGCGTGTCCTGCGACTGTCACGGTCGAGCAGAGGGCATCTGCGCCCGACCCCGATTGGACAGTTACGTATTCCGGCTACCAGACTGCGGTTGCGGGCGTCACTATTTTCGACGGGCCGCCGGCAGAGCAGGCCTCGCTGGTGCCCGACAGTGAAAAGCCGAGCGGCGACAACCTCATTCAGATCTGGCAATTACCGAAGAGCGATCGCGGCTACTGGCTGCAATGCAACTATGCGAACACCACCGCGCAGATCTCGCGGCGATTGCCGGCGAGCGTCTCGCGATGCGACGTCGTTTACAATCACAACATGCACTTCGCCGGCGGAGGCGACGTCGTCAAGAGCGTGAACTGCAAATAGCAACGTTTAAATGTGAAACCCGCGGTGGGTTTCACACTTCCTTCGGCAGGGGTGACCCCTGCACTCAGTGAAAAATGCTAATCGCGAAATGTCGAGGACGACATTTCGCTCTCAGGTTCGGGGGGAGAGTACTCACCCCTCCTCGCGATTGTTGCTGCCGATCACTGACGAACTGACTATATATTCAATAGTATGTTGCGTCGATGCGCATGCCGCACTGAGTAGTTGTTACTATAGTTCTTTCCCCGACTGCCTAATCGTTCCGTCGAGTGAGTAGTATTCCGTTTGAGGCTCGCGAGAGTCAAGACGGAATTTTTATCAAGCCGTTTATGAATTCACGCGGCCGCGGGAACCATCTGCGTTCATCGTCGGTTTAGCCACGAGGAGCCGGCCAATTTTTGCGCGCTGGTTTTTTCGCATGGAGGAAACGATGAATCGTAAATCACTAACATTGTTGGGCGCGTGCGTTTTTACGCTCGCGGCGGCGGCGGGCGCATTTGCCCAGATGCCGTCGATGCCGGACGCCAAGACCAAGACGCCTTCTTACACTCAGACCAACCTCGTCACTTCGGGGAAACCTCTGAAGGGGAAATTTCGCGACAAGAATCTGCTCAATCCCTGGGGGCTGGTGCAGGGGCCGACGCCGTTCTGGGTTTCTGACAACAACGCCGGAGTATCCACTCTCTACGACGGCACCGGAAAGGCCTTCACGGTTACTGCCGGCGGCAAGAAAGTGCCTTTCGTGGTGACGATCCCGCCGCCTAACGGCAGCAACGCCACGGCGGCGCCGGACGGACTTGTTTTCAACGGCGTCACCGCAGATTTTGGCGGCGATCTTTTTATATTTTCCACCGAGGACGGGACGATCTCAGGATGGCAGCAGACCGATGGCACCAGCGCCGTGCTCCACGTGGATAACTCCAAGGTACCGACCTCCGCAAATGGCGCGGTGTACAAGGGCCTCGCGATCGCAACTCTCAATGGACATCAGTTTCTCTACGCGACGAATTTCCGATCGGGCAACGTTGACGTCTTCGATAGCTCCTACAACCCAGTCACATCGCTGACAGGGACCTTCACCGATCCGAATCCGATGGCAGGCTTCGCGCCATTCGGAATTACGCTCTTCGGCACCAGCAATCTGTGGGTCACATACGCGATGCAGGACGCCGCCAAGCACGACCCGGTGCATCAGGCGGGCGCAGGCTACATTGATATCTTCACGACCGACGGCGTGTTCGTCGAGCGTTTCGCGACCGGCGGCAAACTCAACGCGCCGTGGGGAATGGTGCTGACACCGTCGACCTTCGGTCCGTTGGGTGGCAATTTCTTTATCGGAAATTTCGGCGATGGAATGATCAATGCGTTCGATTCGACGGGCGCTCAGGTTGGTCAGCCGGCCGACAAGAAGGGCAATCCGATCGTCGTCGATGGACTGTGGGCTCTCGTCTTCGGCAACGGCACCAATAACGCGGCGACCACTTCGCTCTATTTCACTGCAGGCCCGAATATGGAGAGCGAGGGAATCTTCGGCAAGTTCGACGTCACGAAAACCAGGAAATCCACGGGTACTGGCGGAGGAATGGGAGGGGGACCCTACGGGTCGATGCCCGGAATGCCCGGAATGATGTAGCAACTCGCTGGCCGCGTCCGACTCTGCTGGCTAGACAGCTAGCGGTCGGCGCGGCCGGCCTTGTCGGGGAACGCGCCGAGCGCGACCGCCTTGGCGAATAGCTCCGAGATGGGAGCGTCGGGCGGTTGGGGCAAGTCTCCAGCCGCTCGCGGCCATGCGATTGGTGTGACGGGGCTGTCGATTGGTGCGCCGATTTCGATGTGATAGCGCTCGACAGAATCGTGCGGGAAATTATTCTTGCGGGTCGATCCGTCGCGGAAAAAAATCATCGTATGCACGCGTCGCGTCTGCGACCCAAGGTTCGGCTTCGCCATGTGCACCGTCAGGCCGTGATGGAACGCGACTCCGCCGCGCGGGACTTCGACATACACCGGCGGCGTGTCCTTGATTTCGGGCATCTGCAGAATTTCGAGCGCGTCCTCGGGCTTGAAGATGTTCACGAACACTCGCAGTCCCACCGCGTGCGAGCCCGGCACATAGCCCATGCATCCTGTGGTATGCGAGGAGCCGTCGAACGGAATCCACGCGGTGATCGTGTCGGTCTCGACCATCGGCCAGTACGGCTGATCCTGATGCGGGTCGGTCAGGCGGCCGCCCGCCTCCTTGTATAGCGCCTGGTCGTGCCAGAGCCGGAGTTTCTCGACGCCGAGCAATCGCGCGGCGGTCTCGCAAACAATCGGATGGAACGTGAGCGGACGAACCGCAGGCGTGTCCTCCCACAGATTGATGCACTGGATGAACGACTGTTCGTAGGGCGTCTTGTCGCCGAGCTTGCGATTGTCGAAACGCTTGCGCCGCGCGACAGCTTCATCGACGGCAGCGCCGTAGCGTTCGAGTTCGTCGGCGCCGAGCAAATCGGGCACCATGACGAACCCGTCGCGCCGGAACGCAGTGGCGTACGGTGCGATTTTGTCGGAAAGATTCGTCACTGAAGAATCCTTTTTCACTGTCACAGCCCTGTTCTTACAGTACGCGATGCGCGCCCGCAATTCTCAGAATTCCGCTTTGAACGCGACGCGGTCGGCGCCTGAGTAGGATAACCGCTTGGGCTGCACGCGCATCATGCGCAGGGTCGGGTATTTGAAGAACGGCGCTTCGAAGGGGCTCTTCTTCAGAAATACGTCCTTCATCGCATCCCATTCGGCGCTGTCGCGCGCGATTTCGATTGCGACTCCCTGGATCAGCAGGCGCGAGATCTCGAAGGTCTCGACCTTGCCCTTTTCGCGCGCGTCCAGGAACACGGTGACGTACGGATGCTTGAGCAGATTCTGAAACTTCTCGGCGGTGTCGTTCATGATGAACAACAAATCGAGCTCCGGCGTCTCGGCAAATGCCTGCATCGTCGCGGTCGGCCACTGATCGCCTTGCGTCACGAGGATTGCGACCTGGACCTCGGCCAGCAGCGCGGCAATTCTGTCTTTCTGTGCAGCTTCCACGTATGACTCCTTCGGCAATTGAGCGCGCAACTCAGTGCGCGAGAGAAAAGTGTAAGCATCGAGACCGCAATCGAAGCAAATGCCTGTTGCATCTCCCGGCTCGCCGCTGATATTCCCCGGTTCGACCTTCGCACCGACGCGAAGTCGAAGCGTTGATCCCGTCAATGTTCATAGGACGAAAAGCAATCGCAGGCGCGATCGCGATCGCGATGCTGATGTTCGTCGCATCGCGATCGTTCGCGGCCGAAGCGCATCCAGCTGATTCCGACGCTGTTGGCTCCTCGCAGATCCGGGTGCCGCGCTCGAGTTGATGGCGCAACAGAAGTTCGGCCCTGCGCTGACGGTGGCCGAGCGAAAGCTCATGCATGCAGCGCCGTTGCGTGACGTGCCGTGGTTCGGCCCCAGCGACGATCCCGACAACGCCACCAACGACACCGCTCACGCCGAGAAGTGGGGTGGCGAGCGCACGGTGCGGGCCGAAGTTATCGCATGGCTCCTGAGCGACCGGCAGGCCTCGCAATACATTCATCCCAGCGGACTCGCATTGGCGGGCGCGCGGATAACAGGCAATCTCGATCTGTCCTACGCCACGGTCGACAAGCCGCTGACCCTCATCCGCTGCTACGCACCCGAAGGAATCAACCTGATGTCGGCGCATCTGCAGGATATTACGGTGAGGCGTTCGCGCATCGGGGCGGTGTTCGGCAACACGGCGAACATCCACGGCGACGCCTCATTTATGATGGGCGACTTCGGGCCCGTAAGTTTCATGCGCGCGCGAATCGACGGGACGCTCGATTTTACCGGCGCGCGAATCCTCGATGCGGGCGAGGATACGGTCAACCTGGTCGAGGCGAACGTCGCCGGCGACGTGCTGTTTCATGACGGCTTCACGACCGACGGTATCGTCTACGCGCGGCTGGCGAAGATCGGCCACGACCTGAGTGTTCACGGCGCCGAGTTCCGCGGCGATGGTGAGCTCGACGCCGAGCGCGCCACGATCGACGGCACGTTCTACTGGGTCGAGGTGAAGCATACGGCGAAGACCGTGCTCGATCTCGAGGACGCGCACGCAGGAGCAATCTGGGACGACGAGGCGAGCTGGCCCGCGCCCGGCAATCTGCAGCTCAACGGTTTCGTGTATGGCGATATCGCAGGCGGTCCCAGCGACGGGGACTCGCGGCTGCGATGGTTAGGGTTGCAGCCACCGGAATATCATCCGCAGCCGTTTCGCCAGCTCGCAAAGGTTCTGAGTGAGATGGGGCGAGACGACGGCGCGACTCAGGTGCGCATCGCCAAGGAAATTGCGCAGCGACGCCTCGGCCATGAGAGCCTTCCCCAGCGCGTGTGGAGCCTGATGCTGCAAGCCACGATCGGATTCGGCTACGTGCCGCTGCGCGCGCTGTGGTGGATCGCCGGCTTCGTCGGCCTGGGCACGATTACTATTCGGATGGGGCTATCGGATGCGCATCATCACGCCGACCGAGGAGGCCGCGTACCGCGAATTCGTCGCGACCGGAGAAGCGCCGCCGCATTATCCAGTCTTCAACCCGCTCGTTTACTCACTCGAAAATTTCCTGCCGGTAGTCGAGCTGCATCAGGACAAATACTGGCGCCCCAACCCGCGCCACAGCGTAAGCGGCCGAACGACGCGCATGGGAGAGCCGCGCGATCCAAGCTCAGTCCCAAGCCGCCTGCTGCGATGGTACCTATGGCTACACATCCTGGCAGGATGGACAATCACGCCACTGCTGTTTGCTGGCCTGTCGGGTTTAGTGCGCCCCGACTAATTTTTTGTCGTTGGCGCCCGACCTCTCCCGCAGCACAATTGCGGGAGAGGTCGTTTGCGAGGGTGTCAGCTACGTCAGCTGTTCGAGGTTAGTCGGCGTCGCCGCCGTTCTGATTTACGTAGGTCGCGAATTTCTGCTGAAGCTGGGGATCGTTCTGAACCATCTGGATGATCTGGTTGTACTGTTGAGGATCGAGACCTTGGTCGCGGACGGCATTCAGTTTGTCTGACTGGGTAGCGGGCTGTGCATTGGCGCCGGAATTCGCCTGCTTGTCTTGATGCACAATCTGTTTGACCTTGACGTACGCCTTGGCCGCCTTCTGCAAGGTCGCATCATCTACCTGCCCGCTTTGCGCGGGTGCTGCAGCTGAAGAACCATTGTCTCCCATTGGGCTAGAGCTCTGAGCAAAGGCGCTGGAAATCGGGAACGCGATCAAGGCCGTCAGCGCGCCTGCAGCGAGCAGTTTGTGGGTTAGAGTCATAGGGATTACCTCACTTTTTGGCCCAATCGTAAATCGCGCGGCGACAGGTGGGCCCTCACTATCGCCGCCGACGGATTTCGTCGTCCGAAAATGATGGAGCGTGTGTGTCGGATGCAGCAAGAGTGTTGCCAGAAATGAAAAGTGGTTGAATTCAGGTGGTTTTGATGCGAGTCGGCGCGAATATCGATCTCAAACGATTGGAATAATGTTCATACTTGATGCTGGTCGCGGAATAAGCCTGATATCGCGGCGATCTTTGCGCGAAAGAAATACTCGATCAGAAGATGCAGGACCTACACGACGTGTGGAGCGTGCTGAAAGGTGCGGGCACGGCGGCCCGCCCCACTACAGCTACTTTTTCGGCTGGGGCGTCGTGCGCTCTGTTACCATTGCGGCCATGGCGGCGAAGCGTTCCTGGCCTACTGCGATAAACAATCCCTCGGCTTCGGCGGTCAGGATGCCGTTGGCTGAGAGGGTTCCGTGGGTGAAGATTTTGCGGCCCTCGACGCGATCGACGTATGCCTCGAAGACCAGCTCGGTCAGCAGCGGGGTCGGTCGTCGGTAGCGAATCGTGAGCGTTCCCGTCATGCCGGGGTTGCCGGTCAGCGACTGCGCCATCCCGAGAACTTCGTCGAACGCCGCCGCGAGAAATCCGCCGTGCACGTGGCCCGGAGGACCTTCGTACGCGACGCCGAAAGTCCCGCGCCCTTCGACCTTATCGCCGAGCACGGCCAGCCGAATCGGCGGCGCGAGCGGATTTGAGATTCCAATCAGCGGGCTGTGATCGAAAAACGCGTGCGGATCGCCGGCGTTAGCGCTCTCGGCGAAACCCTCGTAACTGCGCGAAATCGGGTACTTCGACAGGCGCTTCGCGTAACGCTCCAGGGCGTCGGCCGCCGCTGACAAGTCTTCCTCGGGCGCGGCGACCTGCACCAAATGGTCAATCACGCGACGCATCGCGTTGGCCAATCGATGCGCCTGCGCGCGCCGTCCGGTGGCAGGCGCCTGGCTGACAGCCCACGCCGCTTCGAAATTTACGTTTTGATCGCTCATCTCTTTTTAGTATTAAGGCTTTTTAAGTATTAAGGCCGCGCTCCGTTGTCGCGCGCGACAATTAATGCGGCCGGGCTCCATTGGATAATTGGGAGTAAAGACCCCTTCCCGATCATGGTAGCCGTCGCTTTTCGGTCAATCTACGCCGCAACCGGCAAGATGAAGCGGCACTGGATATGCTTCGTATATAGTAGAGTGGAACCAAGCTCCTCGATGCACACTCGAATCGTTATAGTTTGCGCGCTGATATGCGGACTGGCCTCGATTGGCATCCAATCGGCGCTGCGCGCAGTCATCTCTCGAGGTTCCCGGACCTTCGAATCAGTATCAGCCGTATGTTCCACCGCAGCAGGCGCCGCCACCGGTAATCAGGCTGGCGCCGTCTGGCGGTGATAGCGGCAACACGATTCAGCTGCTGCCGGGATGGAATCAACCGCCTCAACAGCCTCAACCCGCTCCTCCGCCGCCGGTGCGCCCGCCCGTGAACGTCGCACCGATGACGGCGCAAGCGGCGCCCGCGTTGCCGGCGGTGTTCCGCGGATGCTGGCAGGGACAAGTGAGCGAGCTCGATTGGATCAGGAGTGAACCCGGCGCGCACAAAATCGGTTTCTGGACGCCGAAGACATATAGGCTCTGCTACGAACAAATCGGCAATCAGCCGTTTCAGCTGACCTTCACCGAAACCGGCATCGAGGCGAACGACAAGATTATCAATCCGCACGGACGCGTGGTGCCGATCTCGACCGACGGGCGCGCCTACGCCACGATGCGCTCGCGGCTGGACTTCAACGAATACAAGACCCACAGGGACGCGTTTTCGTTCTCGCCTACATTTGCGGTCGACGAAATCACCAACCTCGACTGTCGCATCGCCGGCGACGCCATGCTCGTCAACGCCGACGTGTTCGGCACGCGCGACGGCGACCCGTGGTTCCGCGCGCATTGGCGCGCCGCCTTCCATAAGTTCGAGAATTAGCCACGTGCGCGCCCGCACATTATTGCCGAGCGTCGAACCGGACGGTGATGGCGACTTGATTTCATTTCACGAAACTTTTTCGCGAGCCAACTTCCTTCTTAACCTGATCTGCTGATAAATCGACAGCGCGAGGCCCGGAGCTAGAACTGCGGCGGTGATGATTGTGCAGACCTTGAGCGAGACTGTTGGGACAAGCAAAAAATGTCCGACCACAATTATAAAAGTTGCCACCGACATAAACCTTAAAGTCATTCCGAGAGCAGTCGCGGGTTCTTTAGGCATATGGAAATTCGATCAGTCGGTTTCAGAACGGTTCATCGCAGACACTAAGATGCCGTATCGGAGAAACTGGATAGCCACGAAGTCATTCAAAATGAAAACGAGGAGCACCAGCAAAGGCTGGCTAAGCCACAGCATAGCCTTGATGGTTACAATCTCTGCAACGCCGGCCGCAGTGATCGAGAAGAACAGCCTTCGTTCTGCCACGGATTTGGACATGAAGGCCGATACCGTGCCAGAGACCCCGAGCAGAATCGGAATCTCGACGCTTCGGAGGATCGAATACGGGAACGGACTCCTCAACCCCCAAAACGGCACTTGATACACTAGCCAGAATTGCAGCGCGAACAGCAGCAAGCCCAGCGAAACATAAATTCCCATTTTCAATGCGCATACGATAGCCCAAATGTTTTGTGTGCGGAAATTGTCTCGCGCATCGACGCATCCGGGCGCTTGCCTCTCAATGCCGCCGCGCCTAATGATCTCGCATGGCCACCACTGCGCTCGATCCTCAGATGAAGATGATGCTCGACGTGTTCAATGCGGCGGGCCCGATGTTTCTGCGCGCGGAGACTGCTGAGCAGGCGCGGGCCAAGATGCGCGCGCTGCTCGAGGCGAATCCGATTCCACCGCCTGAAATTTATCGCGTCGAGGATCGTCGCATCCCGGGCGCTGACGGTGAGGTTGCGGCGCGCGTGTACACGCCCGAGGGGAATCCGCCGATGGGCGTGCTGGTTTTTTTTCACGGCGGCGGATGGGTGCTCGGCGATCTCGAGAGTCATGACCGTGTATGCCGCGCGCTCGCCAACCAGGCGGGATGCGTCGCCGTCGCGATCGACTACCGCCTCGCGCCGGAGCATGTATTTCCGGCCGGCGCCGAGGATTGCTACGCGGCGACGAAGTGGGTTTCCGAAAACGCGGCCTCGATCGGCGCGGACGGTGCGCGGCTCGCAGTCGGCGGCGACAGCGCGGGCGGAAACCTGGCTGCTGTGGTCTCGATGATGGCGCGCGACCGCGGCGGCCCCGCCATCGCCTTCCAGTTGCTGATGTATCCTGTCACCGATAGCGCGCTCGACACTCCGTCGCAGAAGGAATTCGCCGCCGACGGCCATGTGCTGTCGCGCGCCGACATGGAATGGTTCTGGAAAAATTACACCGACCCCATCGCCGAGAAAAACAATCCCTACGTATGTCCCTTGCGCGCCAAGGACTTGAAGAACCTGCCGCCCGCGCTCGTGCTCACCGCCAGTCACGATCCGCTGCGCGATGAAGGCGAGCGTTTCGCCGAGCGCTTGATCGCTTCGGGCGTCAAGACGACCTGCACGCGATACGAAGGCGTCACGCACGGCTTCGTCAGCTTCGCCGACGGCTTGGACAAAGGCAAAGAGGGCCAGCGCCAGGCAGCCGACGCATTGCGAGCAGCCTTCGCGCGTTAGCCGCCGCGACCTGAAATCAGTCCTTCGGCGGCTCGATCAATCCCGCCATGAACTGCGGATAGCGCCAGTCGAAGAGGCCGTTCGAGTACGAGGACTTGCGCAGGTTCCAATTCAGCCCCTCAAATGACAACGCACCGCGCCCGTTGATCGCTATACCTATCGCCAGCAGCAAAAACCCGGCCGCAATCTCAAGCCTGTGATTCGACTCAACCGGCGCACGCCGCATCGCATCGAGTCCAAGGATCGCGAGCAGCACAAACCATGGGATCAATTCAGTAAGCACTCGCGGTCCGTAACAATAGCCACCGTGCCACCATAGGTAACCAGAGATAATGGCCAGGTGTATGGCGATTGCCGCAGAAGCCAACAACGCCAACTCGCGATGCTCGACGGTTCGCCAATATCTCGCCACGAGATAGAGCACGAATATTACCGCGGGTGAGTACACGAACATTCCGCGCGAAGGGCTGATGAGGACGCCCTGCAGCGCGGTTCCAAATTCGCTGAAATTAAGTCGCGACGCGGAGTAGTAGGACGGCAACCAGGTTCCGAAACTCCACAACCAATATCCCACGAACGCCGCCGCCCATGCCGCACCTGTCGCCGCATACGCGAGGAAGCGATCGCGATGTACCAGCCACACGTAGATGGTAGTGGCCGCGATCGCAGGCGAGGCGGTCGGACGAACGAAATAGCTCCATGCGAGGAGCGTTCCGATCCAAATCGGATGCAAGCGAGTGCGACGATGCTCACTGGTCAGCAGAGAGTCCACCACCAGTCCCACCAAAAGAACCAGCCACGTATGCGCCCATAAGCCGCGCGAAGCTGTGCTCCAGATTTGCGAGCCCAGGGCTGCGCCCAGGGCCACTACGCAACTCCAGGTCACGGGAAGCATCAGGCTTGCGCTATGAAAAAAAACGCACGTCAGGACCGCCATCAGGATCGACGCGATCACGCGCTCGATTCGAATCTCGCCGGCCAGGTTAAAACGCCCGTCCGGTCTAGCTGCCGAAATGCCGATCGCATTGAGGATTCCAACCAGCGGAATGGAGAGAATCGAACTGCCATGCGGGAAGAAATAGGTAATACTGCCGCCCCGTCCATATGAGAGTTCGTATGCGTTGACGTCTTGCGGGCCGAGGCCCCACCCCGGGTTGCGTGGCTTCGGCACCGAGTAAACGTTAAGAGCGGCGGTGTGATGGTGTAGTAGACACTCGCTCAGCAGGGCGGTGTACCGTGAATCAGATACTTGTACGACGGGCGAGACCAGGAAAATTGTGAGAGAGATCAGGAACAGGAGAATAAGAAGCCTATTGATTCTCCATCCGTCCGCGCTCTGCACCAACTCAGCCCCCATGACCACCCTCAGTCCCGCCAACCAGCACTTGATACTCTTGCAAGCTTCGCCAACCCACCTATAACGCAAAGCCTTCGTAGTATATACAACTAGGGCGTGAAGCACGGAGTCAGCGAGGTAGCCAGAGGCGTTTCGAATTCCGGGGATGACTCGAATTCGAGTCCGCTGCCGCAGGTGCAGCATGCCGGTGGCGCCGCCGAGAAGGCGTCGCTATATCGCGACCAACGAATTGCGTACTGGAACAGTTACACTCGCCGCAGTTCGAGCAACTACTATCATCGCCGACTGACCGAGATATATCAGTTTCTGATTCCGCCCGGGCAACGCGTGCTGGAGCTGGGGTGCGCCGAGGGAGACCTGATCGCGGCGCTCAAGCCGTCGACCGGCGTCGGCGTCGATTTCTCGCCGGAGATGATAGCCCGCGCACGGAATATACATCCCGAAATCGAGTTCTTACAGCAGGACGTTCACGAATTGAAGGTGTCGGGAACGTTCGACTACATCATTGTTTCCGATCTCGTCAATGAGTTGTGGGACGTCGAAACGGTGTTCGAGCTGATGGCCAGGGTAAGTGGGCCGCAGACTCGAATCGTGATCAATACCTATAGCCGCCTGTGGGAGATTCCGCTCGCTGCGGTACGCAGGATCGGTCTCGCCAATCCAGAGATCGCACAGAACTGGCTGACGCCGCAGGACCTCGAGAACATGCTCTACCTGAGCGGGTTCGAGATGATTCGGCGCTGGCAGGAAGTTCTGTTTCCGTTGCGAATCCCCGCGGTTGACTCGTTCTTCAACAAATACCTGGTGAAGATTGCGCCGTTTCGGCTGGCAGCGCTCACCAATTTTCTGATCGCACGCCCTTCATGGCAGCGCAAAGTCGCGGGCGATCGAAAACCGCTGGTCAGCGTGGTGGTCCCGGCCCGCAACGAAGCCGGCAACGTCGAGAATATTTTTCGCCGGGTCCCTGAGATGGGCGCCGGCACCGAACTGATTTTCGTCGAAGGTCATTCTACTGACGACACTTACGCTGCCATCGAGCGGACGGCGGCGAATTATCCCGCCAGGCGCGTGAAGATCCTTCGGCAGACCGGACGCGGGAAGGGCGACGCGGTTCGTGCAGGATTCGCGGCGGCCGAGGGCGATATGTTGATGATACTCGACGCCGACCTGACGGTGGCGCCCGAAGACCTGCCACGTTTCTATGAAGTGCTGCGCTCGGGCAAGGGCGAATTCGTTAACGGCGTGAGATTGGTTTACCCGATGGAGGCGCAGGCGATGCGCTTCTTCAACCTGATCGGAAACAAGTTTTTCGCGGGCGCATTTTCGTGGCTGCTGGGGCAGACAATCAAGGACACGCTATGCGGCACCAAGGTGCTGAGCCGACAGAACTACGAGTTGATAGCACGGAATCGAGGCTACTTCGGCGAGTTCGATCCATTCGGCGATTTCGACCTGATATTCGGCGCCGCCAAGCTCAATTTAAAAATCGTTGATGTGCCGATTCGCTACGCCGAACGCACTTACGGCGAGACCAACATCGCGCGCTGGAGGCACGGCTGGCTATTGATCCGGATGGTGATGTTCGCCTGCACGCGAATCAAGTTCGTCTGAACCATTTGGAATCAGTGACTTCACCGGGACATGAGGAGCTGAACCGAGCGAGAGACTCTGATTCCCGGCCTGCGGACTACTCTGAGGAGATCCAACGCCAGCGAGAGGTCTGGCTGAACAAGCCGGTACTTCGCCTGTTGTACAACCATTGGTATTCGCAGTGCGCCGCTTTCTTTTCCAGTGAGCGTCCAGTAGTCGAGATCGGCGCCGGATCGGGCAACTTCAAAAGCTATTATCAAGACGTCATATCGACCGACGTTTTTCCGTCGGGTTCATGGATCGATGTGGTTATGGACGCGCACGCGCTCGCGTTGGCACCGAACACGACCGGAAACGTATTTGTTTTTGACGTGCTGCATCACTTGCAGAGACCGCTCGATTTTTTGCGCCGCGCAGTCGCATCGATCAAACCGGGAGGACGACTGGTGGTGTGCGAGCCAGCCTTGTCGCCATGGTCGCGATTCGTGTACGGCGTTTTTCATCATGAGCCGGTCGATGACGATTGGGACTTGTTCGGTCTCGACGGCAAGCCGCCCGACGAAGATAGACTCCATGAATTCGCCAACGCTGCCATTCCTGAATTGCTGTTCTGGAGGAACCGGGAAACGACTGTGCGACTATTGGAGCCCTGCCGGCTGGTACATGCACAGAAGTTTGGATTTATTCTTTATCCGCTGACCGGTGGCTTCGGCTATCGAAGTTACGTACCGAGTACCGGTTTTGCGACCTTGCAAAAGCTCGAGGATCGGATCATGCGGCCGTTCGCCAGTTGGCTGACCGGGATGCGAATGATCGTTGTGCTCGAGAAACCCGCTTGAACCACGGTCGTGGTGGCCGTCTGAATGGATGAAGCTCTGAAGCATCGCGTCAGCGGTGGAAGTATAATAACTGTACTGAATGTTGGGGTGGCGCGATTGCGGTAGTAGTCCGGCGGGGAGGAAATTATGGCTGAGAAGGCGGTAAATCGTCTGGCTGGAAAACGGGTGACAGTCACGGGAGGCGCTGGATTCCTGGGCAGTCACGTGGTCGCGGAATTACGCAAGGCTGGGTGCGGCGAGATATTTGTACCGCGTTCACGCGACTATGACTTGCGCCGCGCGGACGCAGTGGCGCGGATGTACGCCGATGCGCGGCCCGAGATCGTGATTCATCTGGCAGCGGCGGTCGGCGGCATCGGCGCCAATCGCGAAAATCCAGGACGGTTCTTCTACGACAACCTGACGATGGGCGTCGAGCTGATGGAGCAGGCGCGGCAGCGGGGAGTTTCAAAGTTCGTCGCGGTCGGCACGGTTTGCGCCTATCCCAAATTTACCCCGGTGCCGTTCAAGGAAGACGACTTGTGGAACGGTTATCCCGAAGAGACCAACGCTGCGTATGGGTTGGCCAAGAAGATGCTGCTGGTTCAGGCGCAGGCGTACCGCCAACAGTACGGCTTCAATGCGATCTATCTTCTGCCGGTGAATCTGTACGGCCCCTGCGATTCGTTTGATCCGGCGAAGTCGCATGTGATTCCCGCGCTGATCAAGAAGTGTTTCGAAGCGATCGCTGTGGGCGCACCGCGCGTCGAAGTATGGGGCACGGGTGCTGCCAGCCGCGAGTTCCTGTACGTCGAGGACTGCGCGCGGGCGCTGGTTCTCGCGACTCAAAGATACGACAAGCCGGATCCGGTGAACCTGGGCGCTGGGACGGAAATCAGGATTCGAGATCTGGTTGCGCTGATCGCGCGTCTGACCGGCTTCAAGGGCGAGGTCGTCTGGGACGCAAGCAAGCCCGACGGCCAGCCGCGGCGATGCCTGGATGTATCGCGCGCTGAACGTGAATTCGGCTTCAGCGCGACCACGGAGTTCGAGACCGGGCTGCGGCAGACGATCGAATGGTACCAGCACGAGTCCCGGATAATGGCCGCCTCATGAGGGTCGCCCTGCCGCTGACAGCCTGCTGACGGCGCGCGACGCGCTCCGCTAATATTTCTCCGCGATGGCGACGCGACGGACTCAGATCGGCAGCCTGAAGGGCGACGGGGAGATTCATGGCGCGCCCAGGAGCATCTTCGAGGACCTCTATCATTTTCTGGTGACGTCCTCGTGGCCTGCGCTGATCGGGTTGATCGCCGCCGCATTCACCCTCGCAAATCTGTTGTTCGCGCTCGGCTACTACCTCGATCATGGAATCGAGAATGCGCGTACCGGCTCGTTCGCCGATATGTTTTTTTTCAGCGTGCAGACCATGGCGACGATCGGTTACGGCAAGATGGAGCCGGTCACGCTCTTTTCGAACATCCTTATGTCGATCGAAGCGCTCACCGGATTGCTCGCGCTCGCGCTGATGACGGGCCTGGTATTCTCGAAGTTCTCGCGCCCCACTGCGCGGGTCAGATTCAGCCAGTACGTTGTGATCGGTCCGCGTGACGGCGTGCACAGCCTGATGATCCGCGCGGCCAACTTGCGCGCGAACCGGATCGTCGAAGCTGATATGCACGTCGTGCTTGCGCGCCAGGAAGTCACCGCCGAGGGCGACAACGTTCGCCGCCTCTACGATCTCACTTTGACGCGAAGCCGCAGCGCGATGTTCGCGCTATCGTGGACCGCGGTCCATCAGCTGGTCGAGGGCAGTCCGCTCTTCGGCTATACGCGCGAATCGCTCGCCAATTGCGCAGCCGAGATCATCGTGTCTATCATTGGGCTCGACGAGACGTTCTCTCAGACTGTTCACGCCCGACACACCTACGAACTTGACGAGATCGTCTGGGACGCACGCTTCGCGGACGTGCTGGTGCTCCATCCTGACGGCAGCCGAAGTGTCGATTACACCCGGTTTGACGAGGTAGAGATGCTTACGCCCGCCAAATGACGCGACTTGGTGCCTGTTCACATAGATCTGCAAATCTGGCCATGATGACTACTTCCGTGCGGTGGAAAAATCCGGGCACGGCTGGGGAGACAGAATGACGTCAGGGACGGCGGGCAAATCCCGCAGATTTCTTATCGCGATCGCACGATGGTTTGACACGTCGGCCGGCGGACCTCCTGATGCCGACGCGCCGCAAGTGACCGACTGGTTTCGATGCATCCCGTTCGTGGTGGTTCATCTGATGTGCCTCGGAGTCATCTGGGTCGGATGGAGCCCGGTCGCGGTCGGCGTCGCCATCGCTTTGTATTTCATCCGGATGTTCGCGATCACCGGATTCTACCATCGCTATTTTTCTCATCGATCGTTCAAGACTTCGCGTGCCGCCCAGTTCTTATTCGCCGCTATCGGCGCGACCGCGGTGCAGCGTGGAGCGCTATGGTGGGCGTCGCATCATCGGCTGCATCATCAGCGTTCCGACGAGCCGACCGACGTTCATTCGCCGAGTCAGAATGGTTTCATCTGGAGTCACATCGGATGGATCACGTCGGAGGCTAACTTCCGATCTGAGCTGCGCGTCGTGCGCGATCTCGCGAAGTTTCCCGAGCTGATGTTTCTCGATCGCTTCGACGTGCTGGTCCCGACCATTCTGGGCTTCGCGCTGTTCGGGCTGGGCGCGGAGCTCCAGCGTCATGCGCCGGGCTTGCACACGACCGGCGCGCAGATGCTCATCTGGGGATTTTTCATTTCGACCGTCGTGCTCGCGCACGGCACCTTCACGATCAATTCGCTGGCGCACGTCTTCGGCCGCCGCCGCTACGAGACCAACGACGACAGCCGCAACAGCTTCACGCTCGCGATGGTCACGCTCGGCGAGGGATGGCACAACAACCACCATCACTACCCGGCGGCCGCGCGCAACGGATTTTTCTGGTGGGAAATCGACATCACGTACTACACGCTCAAGCTGCTCGAGGCCTGCGGCATAATCTGGGACCTGCGCCAGGTCCCGCCCGAGCTTCTCGAGGAGCACCTGCTCCAGCCGCGGGTCGCAAGGCCGGCTGTCCCGACGCTGTCCGTCGCAGATGCACTGCGCGCCACGGGAGATAGCGTCCGGCCGCTTTCCGAACTGGTCCGGGACACGGTGATGGAGCCTCGAAGCGCGATCGGAGAACCCGAACCCGCCCCTTAGCATTTCTCGGCTTGAAAATTCTTAGGTTTTCAAGCATTGCAGCGAAGAATATTGGGTTTACGTGAGTCTTGATGTATTACCGCCTGATCGGTAATATTGCCTGTAAGTTTAACGCATAATCCTTAATGGGGAGGTTCACTGAATGAAGTTCGAGAAACTGATGGCCAGCGCTGTGGGTGCGGCCGCGATGATCGTCATCGCGACTGCTCCGGCCGCACTCGCCAAGGGCAAACAAACGCAGAGCTTTTCCGTGGGATGCCTGACGCAGGATACCGTCCTTCAGGCTTCCGAAGGTCTGACGGCTGGCACCGCGGCTGCGACTGTGACTATCTCGCCGGCCAGCCTGTGGCCGCCGAATCACAAGCTGGGCAACGAGGCCATTAGCATGACGTTGCCGGCCGCTGCGGGCAGCGCCGTAGATGTGAGCCTCCAGGTCACCGACATAACAGACGATCAGCTCGCGGCGGACAACGGCAACGGCGAGGGATGCGGAAAGCCGACCTCCAAGCAGGGCGCGGACTGGGCGCCGACATCTTTCCCCGGCGTCGCCGCGACGGGGACGTTGGAGCTGACCACCGACTCGTTGGCGCTTGATGGCGTGCAACTGCGGTCCGAACGTTGCGCGAAACTCGGCACCCGCACCTACACGGTTACAGTGGAATGCTGCGATACCACCAACGCGGTGTGTGACACAGTAGGCACAGTCAACGGGATTACACTGGATTCGTTGCCGACATTGGACGTCACAGTCGCCAAGTCCAAAAAGCACTAAGTACAGCACTCGAAGCTAGCGCTCCGGCGTCGCAGTCGCTCAAACCGCCCGGTCCCCCCAGGAGCCGGGCGGTTTCATTTTCTGCCTCGCTTGCGCTTGCACCACGATGCGACCGCGTGTATTCGATGCGGTGCTGTCCTATCGAGGACGTGTCACATGGTGGATTCTCACGATGGCCAAGTCTGATTCCATTGTCGCATCTGGTGTCGATGCGGCCCGGGCGCGCCGCCCGGCGATCATCGATCGATTCGCGCGCGGCGCGGTTCTAGCCGGCTGGCGGGAATCAAAACCGGCCGCATCGTGATCGAAGACGGCGGCGATCGCATCCCATTCGGCCAGGACTTATCCGACGCCGATTTGCGCGCCACCATCCGCGTCCACGACCATCGCTTCTATTCCGACCTCGCGCTCGCAGGGAGCATGGGCGCTGCCGAATCGTACATGGCCGGCTCGTGGACGACTGACGATCTGACCGCGCTCGTGCAGATCATGATTCGCAACCGCGCGGTGACCGAAGGACTCGACAGCGGCCTCGCGCGGCTCGCCAATCCTGTCCGCCGATTCATCCACTATCTCAATCGCAACACCAGGACCGGCAGCGAGCGCAACATCGCGGCGCATTACGATCTCGGCAACGATTTCTTCGAGCTGATGCTCGATCGCACGCTGATGTACTCGTGCGCGATCTTCGAGCGCCCCGACGCCACGCTCGAGGAAGCGGCGACGGCCAAGGTCGATCGCATCTGCCGCAAGCTCGATCTGCGTGCGCACGATCATCTCGTCGAGATCGGCACGGGATGGGGCGGGTTCGCGATTCATGCGGCAAAAAACTACGGATGCCGCGTCACCACCACCACGATTTCGCGCGCGCAGCACGACTACGCCGTCAAGCGAATCGCTGCCGAAGGGCTCTCGGAGCGCATCACGGTGCTGTTCAAGGATTACCGCGACTTGACCGGCCAGTTCGACAAGGCCGTGTCGATCGAGATGATTGAAGCGGTCGGGCATCACTTTCTCGATTCATATTCCCGCAAATGCGGCGAGCTGCTGAAGCCCGACGGCATGATGCTGTTGCAGGCGATTACGATCACCGACCGCGAGTACGAGGCGGCAACCAAGCGCGTCGATTTCATCAAGAAATATATTTTCCCGGGCAGCTTCCTTCCGTCGGTGACGGCGCTGTGCGATTCGCTCACGCGCTCGAGCGACTTGCGCCTGTTCCATCTCGAAGACATCACGCCCAACTACGCCGAGACCTTGAAGAACTGGCGCCTCAGGATGTTCAAGAATATCGAGCGCGTGCGTGCGCTCGGCTATCCGGAAGAATTCATCCGCATGTGGGAATTCTATCTCTGCTACAGCGAGGCCGGCTTCCGCGAACGCTACATCGGCGACGTGCAGATGCTGCTGACGAAGCCCGACTGCCGCCGAGCGCCGATCCTGCCGCGCCTGTAATACCTCACTATTTCAATGTGAAACCACGCGCGTCCGCGCGCGTCGGGTGAGGGTCCAAATTCCCGATTCCTTCGGCAGCCAGCTTGCACCGCAGTAACACTCACCTACCGGCCGCGTTTGTATCCTTCCAATATTCCCATTCTACAGCGGCTGCGCGCTTAGTTCCCTTGCCGGCAATCCCAGCTTCGCAGTGTGCTCGGCGGCTTCCGCTTTTACTCTTCGATCGCGTCCTCAATCACTTCTTCAGATTGACCTTCTTCTCTTTCATGCGTTTTTCCCTCATCTCGCCGGCCTATGTCGCGCGAGTTACCGAGTTTCGTTTTTCAGACTAATTCGCTCAAAAAGGAACGGATCGTGAGAGATGCGATCCTCCTTCCTGTGCGGATACGTGTCGCCGACCGAATCACCATCTGTGACGAGCAGGGCCGGGACTTCGGCGCCAAAAAAGCAACCGGAGATTCGATTGGAGCCGAAAATTTTTCTCAGCTCGTAGTGCCGACAGATGGCAGGTACAATCGCGCTGATATAGGCCTTGTTGCGTTGCTGCTCGGTCATCGCTGAGGTGTCTTTCATCTCGACTCTGTGGCCCTTGGCGTCGAGTCGCTTCAAAAGCTTCGGCACATCGTCTACGCCTTCGTTGCGATCGATCACGATTGGTTGGCGTTTCGACGAGAAATAGTAAACTAGCTTCATGGCCGACGATCGTAGCAGAATGCTCTACCTACTGTACAGAGGCCCTGTACAGGGGGCGCAAATTTTGCACCACATATACCTTCAGGGGGAATTTGGAAAACGCGAACCAACCGCCAGCCTTTGTCGGTGAAACTCTCGAGCAGAAGTTCGCGCAACTCCTGATGGTCGTCGAATTCTGTGTTCAGGTGCGACGCGACTACGCCCGCGCTGATATTGATTTATTCTGCGATCGACGTAGCCGCCTGGCTATGCGGGCAACAATTCACTGCCTGGGTCACGAAGTATCTTCTACCGGGCTCGAATCTCGACTGTACGCCGCGCGAGCTATATGGCGCCCGCAACGGAATCGTTCACAATTTCTCGTCGGAATCTGATGCCAGTCGCAAAGGCAAGCTTCGGCAAATCGTTTACTCGTTTGGGAAGGCGGACATAGAGACTCTTCGGACGATGACGAAAATAGTAAACTTGGATCTCGATCTACCGAACACCACCGACAAAGGCCGCTCAAAGCGAAATTCACGTCCGTGATATCTAGAGGATCTGATCGCCGCGCTCCGGATCGGTTTGGTGCGATTTTTCAAGGAAGCCAAGTCTAACGAGCGCGTCGCAAAGCGGATCAAGGAACGCTCCGTCAAAGTACTCGTTCACATGTCCAAGACAGAGGGTGAACTCTCGCGGCGTTGGGCAGCGCCTTATTCGGCACAGAAGAGACATAGCGGGAAAAGGGCTTGCGCCTGAAATCAGATCCGCGCATGCGTCCGACCGCCTCTGCAGTGAAATGACGGGCGAGGTAAAACGCGGAAGGGCATCTCGGAAATTTGGATCCTCCCCCGCGCGGGACGCGCGGCCTCTCCCGATAGAGAGGGGTTAGGACCCGGAGCCAATCCTATCCACCCCGCTTGCAACAGCGATAACTAGATGGTAATGATTATCACCTAGGTTATGGAACTACAGCTCGTAAATGAACGGCGGCGCGGACCTTACGCCGCCAAGCGACTGTCCGAGTTCGCCGAGCGATGCCGCCGCGGCGGGCTCGCGGTGACGCCGCAGCGCCTCGCGATCATCAAGGCGCTGCTCGGATCGGGCGAGCATCCGCGGGCCGACGCGATCTTCGCCGAGGTCCGCCGTGCAGCATCCGCATATCTCGCTCGCGACCGTGCATCGCACGCTCGAAACGCTGTGCGACATCGGTGAGGCGCGCAAAGTCACGATGCTGCACGACAGCGCGCGCTACGACGGCAATATCACGCCGCATCATCATGTGGTGTGCGTGAAATGCCGGCGCATCCGCGATATCGAGATTCCGCATCTCGACCGGCTGCTCGCGGGGCAATCGGAGCTGGGCGAGTTCACGGTGATTGGATCGACGCTGGAGATTCATGCACTGTGCGAAGAGTGCGGCGCCAAGCGCGCAAAGGCAATGCGGACCGGAAAGCTCCGCGGCCGATCTCAAACCAACTAAGTCAGTCAAACAAAGTTCGAGTCGGGAGAGAAGAGAAAAATCTCTGAACGAAAATTGAGAGGACAAGAATATGGCAATTGATCACGATCTATCCGAGGGCAAGTGTCCGTTCAGGCACACGGTGGCTGCGGCTCCCGCGAATGCGGGCTGGTGGCCAAATTCACTGAACCTGAAGATTCTGCGCCAGAACTCCCCCCAGTCCGATCCCATGGGCAAGGACTTCAACTATGCTGAAGAATTCAAGAGCCTCGACCTGAATGCTGTGATCAAGGACCTGCATGCCTTGATGACGGCGTCGCAGGATTGGTGGCCGGCCGACTTTGGCCACTACGGTGGGCTTTTCATTCGGATGGCGTGGCACAGTGCAGGTACGTATCGCATCGCCGACGGCCGTGGCGGCGCCGGAGCCGGTCAGCAGCGCTTCGCGCCACTCAATAGCTGGCCAGACAACGCCAACCTCGACAAGGCGCGCCGGTTGCTGTGGCCGATAAAGGAAAAGTATGGCCGGAAAATCTCCTGGGCCGACCTGATGATTCTCGCGGGCAACGTCGCCCTCGAGTCGATGGGCTTCAAGACCTTCGGTTTCGGCGGCGGGCGCGAGGACGTCTGGGAGCCCGATGAGGTCTACTGGGGGCCTGAGAAGAAGTGGCTGGACGACCAGCGCTACAGCGGCGACCGTGACCTCGCGAATCCTCTCGGCGCCGTTCAGATGGGACTGATTTACGTGAATCCGGAAGGGCCCAATGGAAACCCCGACCCGGTAGCTGCAGCGCGGGATATCCGGGAGACGTTCCGCCGCATGGCG
Organism: uncultured delta proteobacterium; assembly: GCA_963733715.1. Taxonomy (GTDB): domain Bacteria; phylum Desulfobacterota; class Binatia; order Binatales; family Binataceae; genus Binatus. Next base: position 138,901 of record CAVTEN010000005.1, on the reverse strand, counting down.
ATGAACGACGAAGAAACGGTCGCGCTGATTGCCGGCGGTCACACCTTCGGCAAAACCCACGGCGCTGGCGATGCGGCGCTGGTAGGCCCAGAGCCGGAAGCCTCCAGCATCGAGGAGCAGGGCCTCGGCTGGAAGAGCAAATTCGGCACGGGCAAAGCGGGTGACGCGATCACCAGCGGCATAGAAGTAACCTGGACCACAACGCCAACGAAGTGGAGCAACGACTACTTCAAGCACCTGTTCAGCTACGAATGGGAACTGACCAAGAGCCCGGCTGGTGCAAATCAGTGGACGCCGAAGAATGGCGCAGGCGCCGGCACGGTGCCGGATCCGTACGACAAGTCGAAGCGTCGCGCACCATCCATGCTGACCACTGACCTCTCTCTGCGATTCGACCCGGCTTACGAGAAAATTTCGAGGCGCTTCTACGAGCATCCGGATCAGTTCGCAGATGCGTTCGCCAAGGCGTGGTATAAGCTGACGCATCGCGACATGGGACCGGTCTCGCGATACCTCGGCCCGCTCGTTCCCAAAGAGCATCAACTGTGGCAAGACCCTGTACCCGCAGTCGATCATGAATTGATCGGAGAGCGGGACATCGCTGCTCTGAAGGCCGACATTCTCAAATCCGGACTGTCTGTCTCGCAACTGGTCGCGACGGCCTGGGCCTCGGCGGCGACGTTCCGCGGATCCGACAAGCGCGGTGGAGCAAATGGGGCCCGCATTCGTCTTGCGCCGCAAAAGGACTGGGAAGTGAACCAGCCGGCTGCATTGGCAAAAGCCCTGCAGACACTCGAAGCGATCCAAAAGAAATTCAACGCTTCGCAGTCTGGCGGGAAAAAGAAGGTCTCGCTCGCTGACGTGATCGTTCTGGGCGGCTGCGCGGCCGTTGAGGAAGCTGCGAAAAAGGCCGGGCACGACGTGAAAGTTCCCTTCTCGCCGGGGCGCACAGATGCCTCGCAGGACTCAGACCGATCTGGAGTCATTCGCCGTACTGGAGCCGACCGCAGACGGGTTTATCAACTACAATCGCAAAGGACAGCAAATACCGGCCGAGGAAATGCTGCTGGATCGGGCGCATCTGCTGAAGTTGACTGCTCCCGAGATGACAGTCCTCGTCGGTGGCATGCGCGCCCTGAATGCGAACTTTGGGCAGTCCAAACACGGCGTCTTCACCAAGCGGCCGGAAACGCTGACCAACGACTTCTTCGTCAACCTGCTCGACATGAGCACGCAATGGCAGCCGTCGCCAGGCACCGAAGGCGTCTACGAGGGGCGCGACCGGAAGACGAACGAGGTCAAGTGGACCGGCACCCGCGTCGACCTGGTCTTCGGATCGAACTCGGAGCTGCGCGCACTCGCGGAAGTCTATGCGTGCGCGGACTCGAAGCAGAAGTTTGCGAAGGACTTCGCCGCTGCGTGGGGCAAGGTGATGAATCTTGATCGCTTCGACCTTGCCTGATCTCAGCGGAGCGGCGTTTCAAGTTGTTTTGAAACGCCGCTCACTCGCTTTTGCCCTCATGATCCGCAGGTCGCATCAGGACTGGAACCTGGCGGGACGATTTTCTTAAATCATTCTACCAGAACACGTCGGGACGAAGGGGCGCCCTGTCCAAACCGGGCGCAACCCAGTGGCGGCCCATGTGGTCGGGTTTGATCATAGAAGTCCCAAATCAACGGAATTTGAAACGGAAGAGTAGGAGAAAATGCCAAATCTCAAAGGAACAAAAACTCATCAGAATCTCAAAGACGCGTTCGCGGGCGAAAGCCAGGCCAATCGCCGCTATCTCTATTTCGCCAAGATCGCTGACGTCGAAGGCCAGCCGGAAATCGCCGGGCTGTTTCGCGATACGGCCGAAGGCGAGACCGGTCATGCGCACGGTCATCTCGACTATCTGAAGCAGGTTGGCGATCCTGCGACCGGCCTGCCGATGGGTGACTCGCTGTTGAATCTCAAAGCCGCGGTCCATGGCGAGACGCACGAATACACCGACATGTATCCCGGGATGGCGAAGACGGCGCGCGAAGAAGGCTTCGCGGAAATCGCAGACTGGTTCGAAACGCTCGCCAAGGCGGAGAAGTCGCACGCGGGACGTTTCGCGAAGGCGCAAACCACGCTCTAGCAGGAATCGCGCGAGCATCGCAGCAAGTGGGGCGGGCGTCCAGCGCCCGCCCCCCTGTTTCTAAACGCCGCGAATGGATGCTTGCAACCTAACCCCTAACCCCTTCCCATAGTGGGAAGGGGAACCGGAATCAGAAAGCTCACGCCGGATTTTTTCCAGATGGCTAAACGAATCGAGTCCAGGCCGACTGACGGCCTCTCCTATAATTCTACCGAGGCTAAGTACTGGGACCGCGCCGGACTCGACAAGGAGGTCGAGCGGGTCTTCGACATCTGTCACGGCTGCCGCTTGTGCTTCAATCTTTGTCCGTCGTTTCCGGCGCTGTTCGATGCGGTCGATCGCAACGATGGCGATGTGCGAGCGCTGACCGGGGACGAGAAGCAGCGCGTTATCGACCTGTGCTACGGATGCAAGCTCTGCGAGATCAAATGTCCGTACACGCCGCATGACGGGCATGAGTTCCAGCTCGATTTCCCGCGCCTGATTACCCGCGCCAAGGCGGTGAACGCCAAGGAGCACGGCGTCCCGCTGCGCGAGCGCGTGCTCGGTCATCCTGATCAGATCGGCAAAGTGGGAACGATAGCGCCGCGGCTTGCGAACTGGGGATGCCATCAGAAGTTTCAGCGCGTGGTGATGGAGAAGATGCTCGGGATTCATCGCGACAAGCTGCTGCCGGATTTCGCGGCTGAGACTTTCGACAAATGGCTCGAGCGCAATCCGCTTCCGCCGCCGCCCGCCGAGCCGACTGCGAAGGTTGCGCTTTTCCCGACCTGTTTCGTGAATTACTACAATCCCGCGCCGGGCAAGGCCGCGGTCGAGGTCTTCGCGAAAAACGGATGCGCGGTGAAATGCCCGAAGCAGAATTGTTGCGGGATGCCGGCGCTCGACAGTGGCGACATCGAGTTCGCGCGCAAGGAAGCGCGGGCGAATGTCGATTCGATGCTGCCGCTGGTGCGCCAGGGCTACAAAATCGCCGCGATCAATCCGACCTGCTCGCTCATGATGCGGCTGGAGTATCCGAAGCTGCTGGCCGGCGACGAGGTCAAGGAATTCGCGGCGGCGATCGTCGACTCGCATGAGCTGCTCTATCAGCTTCGCCGCGCCGGAAAGTTCAACACGGAATTTCAGTCGACGCCCGGCACGGTCGCGTATCACGTGCCGTGTCATCTGAAGGCGCAGGACATCGGTCTGCGATCGCGCGACCTGATGCGCCAGATTCCGGGCGTCGAAGTGACGACGGTCGATGCGTGCACGGCGCATGACGGGACGTGGGCGATGAAAAAAGAATTTTTCGCGATCTCGATGAAATGGGGCGAGAAGGCTTTCAGCGGGATGCGCGACGCCAGCGCGCGCGTGATGGCGACGGACTGTCCGCTGGCTGCGGTGCAAATCGAGCAGGCGACGGGAGTACATCCGATGCATCCGATCGAAGTGCTGGCGCGCGCGTACAAGCGCGGCGGGTTTCCGGACGCGGTACCGAAGCCCGAGCCGCCGCAAGGAGAATGACGATGAAGAAAATCTCGCCCGACGAAATACTTGCGCTGGCCGATTACGAGCGCGTCCGCAGCCGGCTGCGTCCGCTGTTCATTCACGAGAAGGAACGGCGCCGCCTCCATGTCGGATCGCATCTCACATTTATCTTCGAGAACGCGCAGACCGAGTGGTACCAGATCGAGGAAATGATCAGGTCGGAGAAAATGACGGACCGCGAAGCAATTCAGCACGAAATCGACACCTACAACGAGTTGATTCCGGCTTCGGGCGAACTGGTTGCGACGCTGTTGATCGAGTATGCCGAGGCGCTCGAGCGCGACGCCGCGCTGGCTCGCCTGGTCGGGTTCGAGAATCATTTGTGGCTGAAAATTGGTGAAAAGAGGATCGCGGCCAGCTTCGACGAGCGACAGGTGTCAGAGGAAAAGGTAAGCGCCGTGCAATTCGTCAGGTTCGCGCTCGAGGGCGTCGATGCTGCCAGGTTTATGGAACTCGCCGGCAAAGGCGAGGTAGCAGTCGAGGCGGACCATCCGAGCCTGGCGGCTCGCGGCGAGATCAGCGGACTGTTGGCGGCGTCGCTGGCTGAGGACCTGCGATAAGCTCCGCCGCGGCTCGCAGTCCAGCCAATGTCAGTGTCTTTAGTGCTTCCGACACATCTTCCAAATCGACCAACACCACGCCCTGGCAGTTGACGATGCCGCCGAGGCGCGCGGAGGTAATACCAGCCTTGCGGAGAATATCGTGCGCTTCTTGAGAGATGTTGTGGAATGAACGGCCGCGCGGCGCCTGTACGAAGATTCTACTACTCTCCTTCATTGAGCATCTCTCGCGGAAAAACTACCCGCGAGATTAGCGGCTGAGGTGGAAGGATAGGTGCCCGATATTGAGTGCTGGAAACCGCTTCGCCCGTAGGGTTGGGAGTATCGCGCTCTTCTCTCAGCGACAGCAAACCGATTCGGCCCTGGCGGCACTTTAATTGGTAAAGGTTACAAAGAAAGCATCGAAAGAAATCGCCGAACCAGAAACACGAACGCCGAATCCGGATTATCGGATTCGGCGTTCGCCGTTTCAGTTTCGCTAAGAGCTATTCAGCCGCGAGCCCTGATGGCGAGGAAGTGGGCGTCGGCGAGGGCGTGAACCCCGCGAGCGCAACGCCGACCGGCAGGTTCAATTTGGAACGACTTGATTGAATGATCAGCGTCGGGGCAATGTTGCCGCCCGTCTCGTCGCTAGTGATATCGGTAAATTCCGAGATCGAATCGACCGTGTTGTTCGCGACGTACAGGGTGTCACCGTCCGCGCTGAGCGCAATGCCCTCCGGAGCCTTGAGTTTTGTGGCAGGGCCGTGAATCGTCCCAAGCAAGGTGCCCTGGAAAAAGAAGGTAGAGAAACTGAAATCCGTGAAAGGAGAATAGATCTTGATGCTGTTATCACCCAGATCTGTGACGAAGATAACATCGTCCGGGAAACATCCCGGGGTGCCTGGCGCACCTGTGCAGGTCAAGGGTAGGGTCCCTGTCATGACAGCGACAGATATGGGTTGTTTAAAGGCGCCCGCAGTGTCCGTAGCCGGCACACCTATGGCGGCCTTCGGGAACGCGTCGCCAAACGCGCCAGGAGCATACACGGTTACGAACCGAGGAGCCGCCGCCTGCGCAGCACTGAGCCTGCCGGCGTTGTTCACGGCGAACAGAAAGCCAAATTGGTCAAACGCGAGGCCGATTGGACCCGCCAGCAGACTGAGGCATCCGCCTATGGTGGCGTTCTGCGTGTAGAGAACCCCCACACCCGGAATGCCTACCGGTGGTATGCCACCCAAGGGTAATGGGTTGATCGCGTCAACTGGACTGTTGTTCAAAGGGGGAACGTTGTTGAGGCCGGGAGCAAAGGTCGTCGTGTCGTACTCGGTAATCGTGCCCAAGCTCGCGCCGGGCGTGGTGCTGGGCGGCGTGGGCGCGCAGGCAGCAAGGGGAGAGTCGGGACCAATTACCTCGGGAAATAGGTTCGCAACCGCCAGGATTTGGTGCCCGGGAGGAGTGATCCCATCAAACGGGCTTTCATACGCCACGCCCTGGGGATAGAAGACGCCGGTCGTGTTGGGGAATCCCGGTGCCAAGCCTGCGCCGTCTTCACCGATTGCGAAATCTGGTGAGCAAATTGCGTTTTCCGGCGCTGAGTTGCCGGTCGCGGTCGGAGAGAATATCTCGACAAAACCGGTACCAAAGAGCGGACCGGTTGCCGGCAAGCCAAAAGGACCGCATCCTACGGGAGCGCCGAATTCCACGGCGCTAAGACCGAAAAAGTCGACCGGCACAGCGACAGCTATGTGATGGTCGAGCGAGCTCACTGAGTCGAGCGTTGGCCCGCCGCTCGCGCCTAGCAGAGAGTTGGTGCCCTTGACCAAAAATTGAGGCTTGAGATGGGCATGAGTCCCGGTGCCCGCAGGAAATGTCGCGAGGCTGCCGGCGAAAAGCGCGCCATTGTTCGTTACCGCGACCGTGTCTTTCAGTCCGCCTGCGTGGCTGGTGCGTGAGGTCCCTGCGACCAGCGCAACGATCACGAACACCGCGGCCACGATCGACAGCCGACGAGCGACCCCCATCAGCCTCCGCGCTCCCTTAGGCGCCAACGAGATCCCATCCCTACCCTGAGTCATCGTCTGCATCCTTCCATGCGTCATGTTATCTAACCCCCGCCCGAGTCGAATCGGTGCCCATCTGCTGACCAATGAACCAAAAAAACCCCCGCGGCCATCGGTTCGTTCCTCGCCGGCAAGGTGTGCTAAACCCCCGCCAAGGTCCGGAAATCCCCCCGGACGCGCATTCGGTGGTCGTACCTACACTGATCAGATGACAAATTCAAGTGCGACGTAATTCTTTGTTCATGTTCGCACTGAACGGTCAATCCATTATTCAGCCTTGCGAAATTGCAACCATCGCGCCTCACCCTATTGATTTGGAAGAGCAAGCGACAGCCTCTCTGTGGCTTTGCATGCGACGAGGCAGCCGCCTCTTTGGGCATCCCCTGCGTAGACAGGAACGCGGGAATGGTGACCGCCTCTTTCACACCTAATCTATCGAGGCGGACTTTGAGAGGAACGAATGGGTCACTCTGGAACACTCGAAATCGGGAATCGCCAACGTCACGCCGCGCTTAACGGACTATTGCGAGCATGTGACCGGCGCATGCACCCTTCTTGACAAGGTACTCAGCGGAATGGTAGCTAAGCCGCGTTCGTAGGTTTCCTTGCGCGAATGGGGAAATGAGTGTCTGACGCTTGCCTGGTGAGGAAAATCAGGCGAGGAGTTCGACGTAACCACGAGGGCTCCAGCTTGGGGGTGTCTATGCAGAACGGCAATTTGGGATTCGGAGGAATGCGGTGGCGGAGTTTGATGGTGGCCGCCGTAGCAGTTATCGGGACGCTCTGGACCTCAGTCGCGATGGCGACGATCACGCAGGGCGACTTTTCAGTTTTTGGATTTTTTGAAACTCGCGAAGCGGGTCACTGGGGCGAAGGCAGTTCGGCTCAGGACGCAACGCCGACGAGGATCGTTCATACAGGCGCGCAACCCTTCGCGATTCCCGGCACGGCATTCGGGAGAACCGGCGGCAGTTTCGATTTCAATCATTGGGATCTGGCCGAGGCGCGCCAACTGGCGGATATACGGCCCGATTACCACATGGTCAAGAACTACAAGCTGTTGGGCCGCTTCGACACGCTGCTGATTAAGGATGCGGACTTCTTTGCGTTCTACCGCCCCTGGTACGATGCGGTCGGAACTCTGAAGAGCCATCGGCCGCCAGACCCCGAACACCGACGCCAGTGCAGTACCAACATACCCAGAGCGCGGACAACGGAATTCTTCCGCGTCATTCACTCCAGAACGATTACTTCAAAAACGATCTGCGCGAATATTATGGGCAGTTGAATTTCACCGACAACTTCTCCGCACGTATCGGCAAGCAGGAGATCATCTGGTCGGAAGCCGACGCGCTGTCGGGAACCGAAGTCACCAATCCAGTTAACGCACGGTGGCACGGAGTTTACGGCGCAGAAGCCGCCGAGGACGTGCGCACGAACCTGCGGATGATCAAGCTTAACTACATCCTGCCGGACTTCCTGAAGACTGCCAACAACGAGTTGGAAGGCTTCATTATCCCCGGCGACTTCGAGGGTTCTGATATTCTGACACAAGCTGACCCGCGCAATCCGTACGTTGTCCCGGCCGCATTCGGAGGTGGGTGCCCGGTCAAAGAGTGCGCAGCGGGCACGCCGGATGCCATGAACCCAGTAAGATTCAACCAGAACGGCCAAGCCATCAACGCCTCTGAGATCCCGAATATCGACCCCATTGGGATGATCTTCCTGCCTGTCGGGCCTAAATTCGCGGGGAAGCAGTCGGGTGAATTCTACGACTTTTTTGCGAAAAACCTCAGCAAGACTCCGTCAAACTCGCTGGAAAACAGCGAATTCGGAGCGCGCTATTCAAGCCTGCTGCCGATTGGAAACGGACTCCAGGCGAGCTTCATCTACTTGTATGAATTTCGTAGCGCGCTGGGTAAGACTTGCTTCGCTTGTGGCCCGAACTCCACGGGATTCAAGAACGCGGTAACGGTTGCACCTGGCACCTTCGTCATTCCCGGGTTCTTCCTCAACCGTCGTCATCGGGGTGTTCCGGTGGGGGGAACCGTCGAGTTGGTTACGACGGAGGATTTTCGGCGCAATCATTTCTTTGGCTTGACCGGAACCTACTACGACAAAGATCTGACCGACATCGTGTATCGCTACGATTTTCTGTATCAGCCGAAAATTGGGGTTGCCGTTCCGTCAACGGTTAATCCGAACGGCGCGGAGTGGACCGAGTTCTCGCGATGGATCATCGCAGCCGACCGTCCGACTTACATCCCGTGGCTATCGAAGCAGCACACGTTTATAACCGCTCAGTTAACAGAAACCTGGTATCCAGATCGTCCGAACGGTGCGACGCCCCAGATAACCACCAACGGTAAGGTTCGTGAGCTCAGCAGCCTGGCGCTTATCAACTTTACGAACTGGCTGATGAACGGCCAGTTGACGGCCGGCAACGCGTTCCTCTGGGACATCGACAACAACGTCGGTGCTCTCACGACCACCAACGTCTACCGGTATTCGCGTAACGTGTTGCTGGGAGTGAACGCGCAGTGGTTCCTCGGACGCAGCGGCCGTTTCACCGATCCGTACTTGTTCAGTCGCCAGCAGCGATTCAACGAGCTCGAGTTCACGTTCACGTACGAAATCTAGAAGTTGATTGGACTGACAGGGCGGCTGTGGCGTATGCTGCAGCCGCCTTTATTTTTTGGCAGTATGGAGGGCATTGCCGCAGTCCCCTTCGTGCGGCTCTTTCGACTCTACCGCTGCTCCGGCCGACTGCATCCCGCATGGACGACAACTCACAGACATATTGGTACCTGGTTCGGACCAAGACTGGTAAGGAGCGATGGGTCCGCGATCAGCTGGCCCAGGTTGTGCCGGAAGTGTTCTTGCCGATGCTCAAGGCGAAGGCGCCGCGATGGGGGCGGATGGTAGTTTCAATCGCCCCGCTGTTTCCGTGTTACGTATTCGCCAGGTTCGATCTTCAGAGCCAGTATTTCGACGTGAAGTATATGGCCGGGGTGCGTGCGATCGTGTCGGCGGGAACCGATCCGCTGGCGGTACCCGATGTCATAGTGTCGGACATTCGCAGCCGCGGCGTGGACGACGTGATCGAAATACCCGACAAGCCGATTGGCACCGGCGAGCGCGTGGTGGTCGTCGATGGTCCCTTCCGCGGCTTCGAGGCGATCTTTCAGCGCTATCTCGCGGGTGCGGAGCGAGTGGCGATTTTGCTCAGCGCGGTTGAATCGGGCGGTTTGCGCGTCGTGCTGTCGGCCTCGGCAGTGGTCAAAGATTCCTGACGGATGCGGTCGGCGCGCCCACGCTCGATGGTCCGCGCAATTCTGGTGGGAGTCGCAGGAGCGATCGCATGCGCGGCCTGCTCTACCCGCTCGCCCGCAATCGTATCGGTGCAGAAAAAGGTGCAAGGGATATTGGGACAGCCGAACGTCACAGCGTTTCTGGACGTGAGATTCGGCGACTCGCTGTATCGGGTCCAGAACCGTTTTCCCAACGGCAGCCTCGAAACCGCTCCCTACGGCGCCGACACCTATCGAATCAACAACATCGAGGTCGACGGAATCCGCTATCGCCAGGTCAAATACGAGTTCACTACTTATTCGGGGATGCAGCTTGTGATGGCCTGGTTCACGCCAGATTCGAGCGGGAAGGTGCTCGAGAAACTGGTCTCGGCTGTCGGCGCGCCGGCAGAGCAGAACAGCGCCAAAGGTAGTGCGCCCGCAGATACACACGCCATCTGGCAGCTACCGCACGGGGAACGGGTAGTCTACGACGGTCCGAAGCGATTCGTCGCTGTGGTGGGCCCTGGTGGCGGTCCGCTCAAGCAAGACGCCGTCGAAAACGAAACGCTCGACAGTCCGTGAGGGAGAAAGGTTTGCACGACAGAATTTTGCGCTCGATGCGTGCAACCTAACCCCTAACCCCTTCCCATAGTGGGAAGGGGGACCGGATGCAGGAGGGACGCGTGACCGTCGACCGTGTCAGGATTAACGCGTGCTTGACGGCCGTTTCATTAGCGTGTTATAACGTGCCTTCGGAGTTCTCGACAGTATTAGGCTAACTAGATTCGACGGCTGCAGGCCATGCGAGGTAGGGGTGTGCAGTATGAGAATCTCGAGGGTGAGGCTCAATTTCGGTGACAGTCGCGCCAACCCGGCATAACACGGGATGGCGGACGCGTTCTTGAAATCGGTTTACGGTACGCGAATTAAAAGACTGCCTGTCCGCCCATGACTAGCTCTTGTCCTTTCTTTAATCGGGATTTTAGCTATCATGACGGGGCTCAGGCTAACGGGAACCCGAGGAGCGCGCGACTTTAGTGCGAGCCCTGAGGGTATCCTACTATGAGTAATAATATTAAACAAGCAGTCTCTACAGCATTCAAGGCTCTCGTCGTGTTGCTCACGGTGGTCTTATTCTTCTCCACCGCGCGCGCGCAAATGAACGATTCCAGCGGCGGAGCGCTCGGCGGCGCCGGCGGATTGGATCCTTACAGCGGCGCGGCAAACGGATCGGACAGCGGTTCACAAAATGGAGCGGTGAGCAATACGATGCGCCGCGGATGCGTCGATCCGAGCGATCCAAATGCCGACGAATCCGGACTGCCGCCGTGCACCAGTTCAGACAACGCAGATAACAACGATGATTCCAATCAGTCTTCGCAAGGGACTTCGTCAACTCTTTCCGGCGGCGCTCCTGGAATGAGCGGTCCGTCAGCAATGGGCGGTTCGTCAGCGATGGGCAGTTCGTCGGCGATGCGCGGTGCGCAAGGCCTTGGCGGCGCGCAGGGCTTCGCCAACACGATGAACAAGCAGTCGATGGCGGCGGTCATCCAGCAGCTTGGAATCTCGCCCGACGAACTCGGCAGCTTGAAAGGTGAGATGGCATCGGGCGGTCTCAGTCCTGACGACATGCAGGAGTTGTGTCTCCATTTCGCCGCGAAGCAGCTCAGCGCCGGTGACGTCAGCGGAATCGCGAAGTCGCTTGGACTGACGTTCACCGATCAACAGCTCGCGCAACTTAGAAGTTGCACCGGACTTGCGGGGCAAGGCGGCCCGGACGAGACGGCTACGCCGGGGCAGCAGATGGGGATGACGCCGTCGCAGTCGTCGATGTCGCCGGCAAATCCGAATCAGCCGGCGTCGTCGGTTGAGTCGCAATTTCGCGGGCTTGATTCCGCGATCGCGCCGGCCGCGCCGAGCACGCGCAACCTGCAGCAATTCGGCTACTCGCTGTTTACCTCGCGCGTATCGACGTTCGCTCCTGTAGCCAACGTCCCGGTCAGCGACGATTACGTGATCGGACCCGGCGACCAGCTCAAGATGCTGATGTGGGGACGAATCAACAATACGATCAATCTCACGGTCGGCCGCGACGGCGCAGTGAGCATTCCTGAGATTGGGCCGATGCAGGTCGCGGGCTTGACCTTCGCGCAGACCAAGAAGCTGATCGAGGATCACGCGGGACAAATCACCGGCGTCAAAGTCGACGTCACGATGGGCAAGCTCAAGACCATCCAGGTGTTTGTCGTCGGCGAAGTCGCACAGCCCGGAGCTTACACCGTGAGCGCGTTGTCGCACGTATCGAACGCGCTGAGCGCGGCCGGCGGAATCACGAAGATCGGCAGCCTGCGCAAGGTCGAACTCCGGCGCGGCAATCAGCTGGTGCGCGTGATCGATCTTTACTCGCTGCTGCTCGCCGGCAATGAGCAGGGCGACGAACAGCTGCAGCCTGGCGACGTGATCTTCGTGCCGGTCATCGGGCCGGTGGTTGGAATGATCGGCGACGTCAAGCGGCCCGCGATTTATGAGCTTGGCCGATCGGGCGAGCCGCTCGACTCGGTAATCAAGCTCGGCGGCGGCATCAGCGCATTCGGATACTCGCAGCGGGTGCAGGTCGAGCGGGTGGACGCTCATCAGAAGCGAATCGCGCTCGACGTCGATCTCAATGAAATCCGATCGCAGCGCTTCGACATCCGCGACGGCGATCTGATCAAGATTTATCCGGTGCTGCCGACCCAGCATGACATCGTGACGGTGCGCGGCAGCGTCAATCGTCCCGGCAAGTTCGAATGGCATCAGGGGATGCGCGTCGGCGATCTGGTGCAACTCGCCGAAGGACCCGCGCCACATACTTTTTTCAAGTACGCGCTAATTCGCCGCAAGGAAGGCAAGGCCAGGACGGTGCGGCTGGTGCCGGTCGATCTCGGTGAAGCGATGTCGGACGTGGTCGGCGGGCCGCAGAATATCGCGCTCGAGCAGGAAGATGAGCTGACCGTGTTCAGCGAATCGCAGATGAAGTATTTGCCTACGGTTCAGGCCTTCGGCGAGGTGCGCAATCCCGGCTATTACGTGATGAGCCAGGGCATGCACGTGAGCGACCTGATTTACCTCGCCGGCGGCCTCAAGGATGACGCCTATCAGAAGGACGCCGAAATCGCGCGCACCCAGGTCATCAACGGCAGTCACACCAGTCACACTTTTATGGACGTCGATTTGCGCGCGGCCTTGTCCGGCAATGACGAGCACAACCCCGAACTGGTGGCGAACGATCAGTTGTTCGTGCGCCGCGCGTCGGACTGGCATCTGCCGTGGGTCGTGATGGTTAAAGGGATGGTCGCGCGGCCGGGACCGTACACGATTCACGACGGCGAAAGAATCGCGTCGGTGCTCGAGCGATCGGGCGGCTTGCTGCCCGAAGCCTATCTGCCCGCCACCGTGCTGATTCGTCAGTCGATAAAAGAGCTTCAGCAAAAGCGCCTCGACGAGGCTCGCGAGCGATTGCAAGCGTCGATCGTGCGCATCCAGATGAATCCGGGCACGATGAACCAGTTGGCTGCCACCCAGAATCCTCAGAATCAGAATCCTGCGACCAGTCCGCAGACGCTCAACTCGCTCGAGCGCGTGCTGACGGAAACCGAAGGCCAGCAAGCGCAGGGCCGCCTCGTCATCCATATGCATCCGCTCAACGAGCTGGCCAATTCGCCGGATAACGTGATTCTGGTCGATCAGGACCAGGTGACGATACCGCGCCGTCCGGACGCGGTGAACGTGCTCGGCCAGGTGTACAGTCCCAACGCGATCGTGTATCGGCCGGGGCTGACCACGCGCGACTATCTGAACCAGGCCGGCGGTCCCAACGAAGGGGCAGACCCCGAGCACATCATGGTTGTCAAGGCCGATGGATCGGTGATGACGGACGAGGGAATCAAGGCGAGCAAGGAATCTACAATGTTCCCGCTGTTACCGGTAATATCGGGCGGGCTGATGTCGGCGCGGCTCGACCCTGGCGATACGGTGTACGTTCCTGAGAAACTGATTTACGAAAATAAAATGCAGACCACGGCGACGATCACGCAGATTATCGCGAATGCAGCTTCGTCGCTGGCTGTGATAGGTATACTGGGCTCAAGTTTGTAGCGGATTGCAGAGTTACGGGGTGGGGGAGCGAAAAACAATCATCGCGGCCGCGATGGCTTTGGTACTGGTCGGCGCGGCTTCGGCATGGGCGCAACAGCCCGCACGCTCGCGCGCGGAAAATGACCGTTTGTTCCGCGCCGCGGCGGAGCTATACAGCATCGATCCCGATTTGCTCGCTGCGATCGCGAGCGTCGAGTCGGGCGGCAACTCCGATGCGGTCTCGCCGAAGGGTGCGCAAGGCCTGATGCAGCTGATGCCCGCGACGGCGAACCGCTTCCGCGTGCTCGACCCGTACGATCCCGTCAGCAACACGCTCGGCGCGGTGCGCTTCATCAGTTTTCTCCGACAGTACCGCACCGCGCGGGGCGACGGCGCGCCGTTGAGCCTGCCCGAGATGCTCGCCGCGTATAACGCGGGCGAGGGCGCGGTCGACAAGTACAACGGCATCCCGCCGTATCCCGAGACGCAGCAATATGTGCGCAAAGTGCTGATCGCTTATCTGTTCCGCAACAGCCACAGTCCGCTCGCGCAGCGGCTGGGCGCGCGTCCGGCACAGCAGACAGATTCGGCGGTGCGGTCGACCGGTACGAAGCCGGCAATCAGCAATTTGCATCCGGTAGTGACGCAGCAGAAAAATCCGCCGGTCGATTCGATCGACAAGCTCACTGAGATTCAGCGCCTTCGACAAATCGAGATCAGCAAACAACAAACCGCCAGCCGCTTTGGTGAAACTGATGGTCCACATTAGTACCTGGCGGCCCGCGCGCCGGATAAAATTTCCGCTGATGCTGGCGGCACTCGCGATTGCATTGGTCGCGCGCCCTGCTTTCGCTTCGACCTACGCGGCATACGTCCCGCTCGACAGCTCTATTTACGACGAACTCGCCACGCTGAATGACCTGGGATTGGCTGATAGCTACCTTTCGGAAATTCAGCCGATCAGCCGCGTCGAAGCGGCGCGCATCACAGTCGAGGCCGAGTCGAAGCTGTCCGAAATGCAGAGTCAGAGTCAGAATCAACTCGCGCGCAATGTCATCGGCGAACTGCGGCTCCAGTTGCCCGACGAAGTGCAGTGGATCGAGCAGGATCACGAAGACAACCTGCCCACGATGTTCCATCCGCTCGATCGCGTCGAAGGCGAGTACGTTTTGTCCGAGGGCACGCGCCGTTCGCTCAACACCAACACCAACAACAAATCTTTGAACCCAAATGGAGCCGGAATCGACTTCCAGGAAGGCACGCCGCTGCTGCCGAACAACGACAACCTTTCCACTGACCAGGGCAGCAATGAAATCCTGCGATGGTCGGGATGGGGCGGTGTCGGCGGCTTCATCACCGGCTACGGCGAGGGCGCGCTAGCCGGTCCGGTGACAGATAGTCCGAGCCAGGCAAATCGCGCGCAACTTTTGACCGGCGCGATGGTGGTGAGTCTCGGCAATACTGCGATCTCCTTCGGGAAAGAGGAGATGTCGTGGGGCGTCTCGCACTACAACCAACTCTCGCAGTCGAACAACGGGCAACCGTTCGCGGCCCTGCGCATCCAGAATATTCATCCCGGCCATCTGCCCGGCGTTCTGCGCTACCTGGGACTGTATAGGTACCAGGCGTTCCTGGGGCAGCTCAATTCAGGACGAACCTTCTCGCGGCCATGGCTTTCCGGCCAGATAATCACCTTGAGGACTTTGCCGCAGCTTGAATGGGGCATCGAGCACACGATCATGTTCGGCGGCCGCGGCAACGACAACTACAGTCCGGCGGGATTCCTGGGCGACCTGACCGGTCTGTCGACGGGGACTTCGTCGTCGGCCAATACCAACACGCGCTTCGGAATCTTCGCCAAGGTGTACATCAAGCAATTGCGAGATACGCAAATCTACGCGGAGGATCTGGCCGAGGACTTTTTCCAGTTGGGCGGCAATAGCGGGATCAAGCTGCCGTTCAAGGGACCGTCGTACACTGCCGGAATCTATGTACCGCGGCTCACGCTCGACGGGCGCACTACTGCGCGGTTTGAATACTCGCTCACCGACAAGGAGTATTCGGTCCATAGCGACTCGCTGTACTGGAGTTACAACAATTCGCTGATGGGCAGTTCGCTGGGGCCGGGTGCGTGGCAGGCTCATTTCGAGATCGATCGATGGCTCACTTTGCAGTCGCGGGTAGGTGTCGACACTTTCTACACTCGTCGTCAGGCAATTGCGTTGCCGTTTTACACACCGCCTACGCGCAACACCGAAACCGGCTACGGCGTCGCCTTGGACTTCCTGCGTCTGCCGCTCGAAATCTCGCCGCTGGCAAATTCGCTCGGCGAGATGAAGGCGCGCGCGGGAATGGAATACGTGACCGACATCAACTACACCAACAGCAATTCTTTCCGCGCACTTCTCCAGTTGAGCCTGGCGTTCAACCCGTCATGGGGCGGCTTCGTCTGGCGCTGAACAGAAACGCCGGTCCGGTAAATTGATGGATCCCTCAGGCAGCAACGGACATTCGACTCCGTCCGCGGGCGGCAATGTTGCCGGCGCCGGTACGCATGCCCATCTCACTGAAGCGCAGCACGCGACGCTGCAGTTTCTGTATTACGTCGAGCTCCTGCGATCGCGATGGCTCCTGATTGCGTCGCTCACAATAGGAATCGGGCTCGGCTACGGCTTATACACAAAATACATGACCGTGAAATGGTATCGCGCGCAGGCCATCGTCACTCCAGTCGCGCCCGAGGCGAGTCTCTCGATGGGTACAGGAGCGGCCGGCGACATGGTCGACGGATTGGGCGGAGGAATCGCGTCGATCCTCGAAGGCGGCAGCGCAGACACGGTCACGCTGGCGGAACGCTACACGGCAATCATGAACAGCTACGCGTTCACGACCGACCTGGTCAACAAATATCATCTCGAGCACAACATCGTCGGCGCCCGTACCCCGAATGCGCCTACGGTGACGAAGTGGTCGATGCATACGATGATCAGCGATCGGTTCAGTACCGAATACGATTACAAGAGCGGCAATCTCACCCTGTACTTTCTGGATCCGTCGCCGGTAGAGGCGCAACGCGTGCTCGGATTTTACCTGGACAGCCTGCGCGACAAGCTTCGCAACGAGGAAGTGCAAGCGGGCGCCAGCGCAGCCGCGTCGCTCGAGGAGGAAGTCCGCAAGAGTTCCGACGCACTCCTGCAGACTCAGCTCTACGAGCTGATGGCGCGGCAGATTCAGCGCGAGAAAATTGCGGAGGTGCAATCCGACTTTGCGTTCAAGGTGGTCGAGCCTCCCGTGGTGCCCGACAACTATTTCTCGCCACGAGCGCGCCACAACGCCACGCTGGCAGCGTCGATGACCTTCGCACTCGTGTGCACGTGGATTCTCGCGTCGGATTTTATTCGCCGCGCGAAAGAGCAGTTCGCAGCTATCAATCAGGCGCCAACCGCGCCGACGGCTGACGATCAGCCGCCTCGCCCCGATGACAGCGAGGAAGTGCATCCTCGCTTCGTGCGCAATCTTCGCCCGAAAGCCTGACGCCGGATCGCGCGCGCGTCACCACCAATTCGAAATGCCGCTGGCTAGACAGCAAGCGCTCGCGGCCCGTGCGCTTCGAGCGTCTGCCAACGCGATTCTGCAGGGCGCGGCGCGATGCGCATGGCCGAGGCGGCGCCCGAACCCGATCGATGCGAAGCGCGTCTGCATCTACCGCATCGGAAATATCGGCGACACCGCCTGCGCGATTCCTGCGATGTACGCGATTCGGCGCGCGTACCCTGCCGCACATCTCACTCTCGTGACGTCACCAGGCAAGGCGGGCTCAGTTGGGGCGCGCGAGCTGCTCGAGGGCGTGAGCTGGATCGATGAAATCGTCGTCTATCACGCCGAGGATATTGCGACTGCGCGGGGGCGCCTCGAGTTGGTGCGCAATCTGCGCGCGCGCAAGTTCGACTTATGGATCGAATTGCCGGTCGTCGCAGCGCCGCTGGCAACCTTGTTCCGCAATTTGATGGTAGCGCGATCGGCCGGCGTACGATGGGGATTCGGCTGGCGATACGAGCCCAGGTTTGCGGCGCCGGCGCAGTCCTTGTTCCTCGACTTTCCCGATGAAGTGGAGCGCCTGCTCGAAATTGTCAGAACAGCGGGCCTCGACGCGGACGATAATAGCGACCAAAACTATTTTCCGCTCGAGCTTACCGACGCGAATCGGCGGACGGTGAACGATTTACTCGATCATGTCGGAGTGTCTGCGTCTGATCTGATAATCGGCTTCGCGCCCGGGGCGAAGTTGGAGCCGAATCGATGGCCGGTCGATCGGTTCATCGAGGTTGGGAACAGTCTGGCGGCGCGCGGTTATCGGATCGTCGTGCTCGGTGGGAGTTCCGACGCACCGATGTGCGAGCGGATCGCGAAAGCTATCGGGCGCAACGCGGCGAGCCTGGCGGGTAAGACTACGATTCGCGATTCGTGCGAGGTGCTTGCGCGCTGCGCGATGCTGGTTTGCAACGACTCCGGCGTGCAGCATCTTGCGGCCGCGGTCGGCACGCCATGCGTATCGCTTTTCACGCGGCGCGAATTTCCCGGGATGTGGTGGCCGCATGGCCCGCAACACGAAGTCCTGATGAAGGACGTCGAGTGCCACACCTGCTTTCTCGATGCGTGCCCGTACGACAACAAATGCATCAAGGCTATCGGCGTCGAGGAAGTGATCGCCGCTGCCGGACGCGTGCTCGCACGTCAGCCTGATTCGAAGCCGCAGGTGGCCTGAGATGGACGGCGGCTACCGCGTTGCGTGCCTCGTCAGTCATCCGATCCAGTACCAGGCGCCGCTGTTTCGTTATCTTGCGGCGCGTCCGGGAATCGAGCTGACGGTATTTTTTCTCAGTGATTTGTCGGTGCACGCCTATCGTGATTCGGGCTTCGGCGTCGACGTGAAATGGGACGTGCCGCTGCTCGACGGCTACCGGCATGAATTTTTGCCGCGCGTCGGCTCTGGAAGCGGGCTGTCGTTCTGGCGGCCGTGGACTTTCGGGCTCCGCGCTCGCCTGCGGCGTGGCCAATTCGACGCGCTGTGGGTTCACGGCTATGCGCATCGCGGATGCCTCGCGGCAATCGCGGCGGCGAAGTCGTTGAACATCCCGGTGATGCTGCGCGGGGAGTCCAATCTGTTGAGCGAGACCGACGACGCGCTGAAGCTGGGCGTCAAGCGGATCGCGATGCCGGCGCTGCTGAGGACGATCGACGGCTTTCTGTCCATCGGGCGGCTGAATCGCGACTACTATCTTCACTATGGAGTCGAAGCCGGGCGAATTTTTCCAATGCCGTATGCGGTGGACAACGAATTTTTTCGAACTGCCGCGGAGCGCGCGCGGCCGAATCGCGAACGGCTGCGCGCCGAGCTTGGATTGAAGCCGGGACGTGCGGTGATCCTGTTCGCGTCGAAGATGCAGCCGCACAAGCGCGCCGCCGATTTGCTCGAGGCATACGCGCGCCTCTCGCCAGACGGAGTTGCCGAGCCCGCGGCCTACCTGATCTTCGCCGGCGACGGCGAGGAGCGTGGCAGTCTCGAACGCCGCGCACGCGAACTAAAATGGGATTCGATCCGCTTCATCGGCTTTCGCAACCAGTCCGAACTTCCTGCCTTGTATGATCTATGCGACGTGTTCGTGCTGCCGTCCGAGCATGAGCCATGGGGCCTCGTCGTCAACGAAGCGATGAACGCGGGCAAGCCGGTGATAGTAAGTGACCGCGTCGGCGCGGGACCCGATTTGGTCGAGGACGGCGTCAACGGATTTGTCTACCCGACGCGCGATGGCGCGGCGCTCGCGGATCGGCTACGGCTGCTAATCGATAGCCCGGAGCATCGCGCGGCGATGGGCGCGCGCGGGCTCGAGAAGGTCGCGCGATACTCGATTTCGCGGCGGACCGCGACGGTTTGCTCGCCGCGCTTGATTCGATTGTTGGAAAGAAAGCGCGCGTGGCAGCATGACTTGATTTAATGTGAAACCCGCGGTGGGTTTCATTTTTCACTGCTTCCTTCGGCAGGGGTTACCCCTGCACCCAGTGTCTGCGAAAGGAGCTGTTCGCGATGAGGAAGTTATTTTTGGTGTTTGCCGCCGCGATGTGCCTGGTGATCGGGACGACGATCGTTACCGCGTCCGCGCAAGAGATCGATCGCACTCAATTGCCGATACCAGACACGCAGTACAAGTATCCGGGCAAAGTCCCGCTCGACGCGCGCGACGCAAAGTTTCCGCCGATCAAGCTGCTCCGGCCGCCCGAGGGTGCGCCTAACGTGGTCGTAATTCTGCTCGACGATATCGGCTTCGGCGCGCCCAGCACCTTCGGCGGCGGCGTCAATATGCCGGTACTCGATTCACTCGCGAAGCAGGGACTGCGCTACACACAGTTTCATACAGCCGCGCTGTGCTCGCCGACCCGCGAGGCCTTGCTGACCGGCCACAACCATCATTCAATCGGGATGGGCGCGATTACCGAATTGGCGACCAGCGCGCCGGGATACAATTCCATCCGTCCGAATCAGGTCGCAACTGTTGCCGAAATTCTGAAGTTGAACGGCTACAACACGGCCGCGTTCGGGAAAATGCATCAGACCCCGGCCTGGGAAATAAGCGTCTCCGGACCGTTTACGCGCTGGCCGGTCGGAGAAGGCTTCGAAAAGTTCTACGGGTTTCTGGGAGGTGAGACGAACCAGTGGGCGCCGATGGTCTTCGAAGGTACGACGCGTATCGAGCCTCCGCACACACCCGGCTACAACTTCATGACCGACATGACCGACCAGGCGATCGCGTGGCTGCGCTTCCAGCACACCATGACGCCGGACAAGCCGTTCTTCATGTACTTCGCACCTGGAGCACTGCACGCGCCGCACCATACTCCAAAAGAATGGATCGATAAGTACAAGGGCAAATTCGACGAAGGTTGGGACAAGTACCGCGAGGACACCCTGGCGCGTCAGAAGCAGTTGGGATTGGTCCCACAGAATACTCAGCTCGCGCCGTGGCCTCCGAGCGTCAAGCACTGGAACGATCTGAGCGCCGACGACAAGACCGCGGCCGAACGCCTGATGGAGAACTATGCGGGATTCGGCGAGTATTGCGATCATGAAATCGGCCGGCTGTTCGATGCACTCAAAGAGGCCGGCGTCTCCGACAACACCTTGATCGTGTACATCGCCGGCGACAACGGCATGAGTGCCGAGGGCGGGCTGGCAGGGACACTCAACGAAATGACCGCGTTCAATGGCGTGCCCGACACGACCGCAAACATCGTGGCTCATGCGGACGAGATCGGCGGGCCCAACAGTTTCCCGCACATACCGGTCGGATGGGCATTGGCGGGAGACACTCCGTTTCAATGGACCAAGCAGATCGCGTCGCACTACGGTGGCACGCGCAACGGAATGGTGATCGTGTGGCCTGCGCACATCAACGACGCCGGTGGCATCAGGAGCCAATGGCATCACGTCATCGACGTGACTCCGACAATCCTTGAGGCCACAAAACTGCCGCAGCCGAAATTCGTCGATGGCATCAAGCAGAAGCCGATGGAAGGGGTGAGCATGGTCTACTCCTTTGCCGATGCAAAAGCGCCGACAACCCATACGACTCAATATTTTGAGATGTTCGGCAATCGCGGGATTTATCACGACGGCTGGACCGCGGTGACCCGGCACAGCATTCCATGGGACGTCGCGGGAACGCCGCCCAAATTCAGCGAGGATAAGTGGGAGCTCTACAACACGAATGACGACTTCAGCCAGGCGCAGGACCTCGCGGCGAAATATCCGGATAAGCTCAAGGAACTGCAACAGCTCTTCCTCGCGGAGGCGGAGAAATACAACGTCCTGCCGCTGGACGATCGTCGCGTCGAGCGCTTCGTGCCGACGCTGGCGGGGCGCCCATCGCTTATGTGGGGTCGCACTTCGGTGACGCTCTATCCGGGGATGGTCGGGATGATGGAAAACGCTACGCTCGACGTGAAGAACCGCTCGCATACGGTCACCGCCAATATCGAAGTACCGCAGGGCGGCGGCGAAGGCGTCATCATCGCCCAGGGTGGGCGCTTCGGCGGCTGGACCCTCTACATGAAGGGCGGAAAGCTTAAGTACTGCTACAACTATCTGAACCAGGAACGCTACACGGTCGAGTCAACGGATTCGCTTCCGCCCGGCAAAGCAGTCGTGAAGCTGGAATTCAAATACGACGGAGGTGGCGTCGCCAAGGGAGGCACCGCTACGCTCTACGTCAATGATCAAAAGGTTGGCGAGGGCCGGGTCGATAAGACTCAACCGTACGTCTTTTCCGGCGAAGGCGAAGACGTCGGCGAGGACCTCGAAACGCCGGTGAGCGAAGACTACAAAGAAGGCGACAACAAATTTACCGGCACGATCGATAAAGTGACGATCGCGGTGACGCCGCCGCCCGCAGAGGTGCAAAAGGAAGAGGAACGACAGGACGCTGTAATCGACGAGGGCATGAACTGAACATGGACATGGTTGACCAGATGTCCCGACAAATTCAGGTCCACCAACTGCCTGAAGGAGGTTCGTGATGAGGTCTAATAGCCGTATCGTACTGTGCCTGCTCGCGCTGTTCATTGTTGCCGGGTGCGCCTCGACCAACGTCACCCAGCAAACGCCGATGAGCAGCCCGGGGCTCGCACGGCCCAATCAGATCTGGGTTTATAACTTCGTCGCCAACTCTGCCGACATGCCCGCCAATTCCTCGATCGGTGGCCAGGTAGGGGCGCCCAGCACGCCACCGACGCCGCAGGAACTCGAAGAAGGACGTCAGCTCGGCGCGTTTATCGCCCAGGAGCTGGTGGCGGATATCAACGCGATGGGCCTTTCCGCCATACAGGCTGGTCCGGGATCATCGCCGCAAGTGGGTGATGGCGTAATCCGCGGTTACCTCGTCTCGGTACAAGGGGGCGGCACGGGTAGCATGGTCCAGCGTTTCGTCATCGGATTTGGCGCCGGAACTTCGGAGATGGACACAGTAGTCGAAGGCTATGCGGTGACGCCCCAAGGCTGGCGCAAACTAGGGTCGGGGACGCTCAGCTCCTCGGGAAACAAAACCCCGGGGATGGTCGTGCCGGCCGCAGTGGCGATTGCCACGGCCAATCCGATCGGCCTCATTGTGGTGGGCGGAGCCAAAATTTATGGCGAGGCGAGCGGCAGAAGCGGACTCCAGGGGAGAGCCAAGGCGACCGCCGACGAAATCGCGGTCCAGCTCAAGATCAGGTTTCAGGATCGCGGCTGGATAAGCTGAAGACTGTGGAAGCGGCACGGAAAACTGTCTCGGTCATAGTTCCGGTCTTCAATGGCGAGGCTACGATTGCGGCTGCGATCGACAGCGCGCTCGCGCAGGAATTTGGCGGCGACCTCGAAGTGATCGTCGTCAACGACGGATCGACTGACGCCACCTCGAGCGTGCTCGACGCGTATCGTGGGCGCGTGACCGTATTGGACCGCGTCAATGGCGGTCCGGCCTCCGCGCGCAATGCGGGAGTGCGGGCGTCGCACGGCGAGTACGTTGCGTTCCTCGACGCCGACGACATCTGGATGCCGCGCAAACTCGAGAAAACCTTGGCGGCACTCGACCGCGACAGCGGCGCGGCGATGGTCTATACGAACGCGTCGATGATGGCCGTCGGCGGCGAAATGCTTGGCACTACCTATACTCCCGAAGGTGAAAAGCGTGCGCCCGCGATGGAGGACCTGCTGTCGGGGCTGTGGAATATCCTGCCCAGCACGGCGGTGATGAAGCGCGCGACGTTCGACCAGACCGGCGGCTTCCGCGAAGAGTTCGCGACCGCGCATCCGCAATGGGAAGACGGCTATTTCATGATCGTCGCGCGCGAGCAGGGCCGATTCGTTTATCTCGACGAGCCTACCGTGTTTTATCGCGTCCGGGCTTCCGTGGAGGAAACCCTGAGGCGTCGGCGCGTGTGGAAGAATGATTCGGAGAATCAGGAAACGATGCGTATCGACCGCTACGTGCGCAACTTCGAATTGATGGATCGCCTGGTGCGCGAGCGCTACGGCGAGCGCGCGTCGCGACTGCTGGCCGCGATTCGCCGCGCGACGGCCGCCTTGCTGGTGAGCATCGGACTTACTGCGATGCTCGACTGCGATCGCGTCTTTGCGCGCCGGTGTTATCGGCTCGCGCTGCATTACGATCCTTTCAACGCGAAGACTTACGTGCGTATCGGGTGGACTTTCCTGCCGGTACGCGTTGCGCGGACGATATCGGCGGCGTTACCGCCGCGAATTCAGCGCGCGGTTTCAGGGCCGGCGCATGCGTGAACATGGAATTTTTGTGAAACCCCTCCTGGGTTTCACGCTTCCCTGGGCAGGGTTAAACCCTGCACCTTAGTGAAAGAAGACCAATTTAAAGTTTCCGTCGTCATTCCGGTCTTTAACGGCGAGGCGACGATTGCCGAGACGCTGGAGAGCGTGTTTGCGCAGCGGTTCGACGGGCGCGTCGAGGTGATCGTCGTCAACGATGGATCGACCGATGGCACGCGCGCGGTGCTGGCAAAATATGGCGATCGAATTCGCGTGATCGATCAGCCCAACCGGGGTATCTCGGCGGCGCGCAACGCCGCGATTGCTGCTGCCACCGGAGAATATATCGCGCTGCTCGACGCTGACGACACATGGACCGAGGATAAGCTCGAGAAGACGGTGCCAGTGCTCGACCAAAACCCGGAGTGCGTTGCGGTTTTTTCGGATGGGATTACGGTGGACAGCACTGGTAGCGGAGTCCTCGCGCCGTTCTATGTCGCGCGCGGGTACGATCATTCGCCGACGCTCGACGAAATGCTCGACAACGGGCCTTGGCCGATATTGCTGGGCAGCTTCGTCGCCCGGCGGGACACGCTCCTGGCAATCGGAGGCTTTGCCGAGGAATTTGGAAGAGAGTACGGCGCCGAGGATGCGTTTGCCTTCCTGCGAATACGCGAGCGTGGCGGGATCATCTACGTTCCTCAGAAGCTGCTGCGATACCGAATGCCGCTGTTCCAGCAAAAGCTCGCAAAGGCTGTTCGCCCGCACAACGGAAACGCGAAATCGCGCGGCGCGCCGGATCCGGATCAATATTTCAGAGGGAACAGCGTGTGGGCGCGGCTCATGCTCGAGCGATTCGGTGCGCGCGGACGCAAGCTGGCGGACTATGCAATCGATATCACGGCGCGCGAGCAAGTGATGATGGGGATGATGGCGATGGACAAGGGCGATCGCGAATTCGCGCGGCGATGCTACCGCGCGTCGATTCGTCATCGTCCGCTGTGGTTGAAGACTTATTTCCGGCTCGGATGGGCGATGCTTCCAACAGGCGTTTCGCAACGACTCTCACCGATGCTTTCGCCGGGGCTGCGGCGCAGCCTTTCAGGTCCGCCGTTCCTGGAGGAGCGGACGCAATGAAAGTGTCGGTCGTGATTCCCACCCACAACGATGAAGCAACCATTGCCGAGACGCTGGAGAGCGTGTTCGCTCAGCGCTTCGACGGCGAGTTCGAGGTGATCGTCGTCAACGATGGATCGACCGACGGCACCCGCGCCGTGCTCGAAAAATTTGGAGAACGAATCCGCGTGATCGATCAGGAGAATGCGGGCGTCGCCGCGGCGCGCAACGCGGGCATCAGAGCGGCGGCGGGCGAATATATCGCGCTGCTTGACGCGGACGATACGTGGACCGAGGAGGCGCTCGAGAAGACGGTGCCAGTGCTCGATAAAAATCCGTCGAGCGTGGCGGTATTTTCCGATGGGATGGAGGTGGACGCCGCAGGCAGGGTCATCAAAGCAAACTATATCGAGCCCGGCCGCGATCATTCGCCGACGCTCGATGAAATGCTCGGCGGCGTGCCTTGGCCGATACTGCTTGGATCGATCGTCATACGGCGCGAAACGCTGGTCGCGATCGGCGGCTACCCCGCGGAATTCAAAGCGGGACATTGGGGCGGCGAGGACACTTTCATCTACCTGCTGGTGCGCGAGCGCGGCGAATTCAGGTACGTGCCAGAAGTGCTGGTGCGGCATCGGCTCAGGGATTTCCGCGCGCACTACGGCAATCGCATGCGCAGCCGACGCTTCGAGATCGATTCAGCGGAAGCATTCCGTGAGTTCGAGGGCCGATTCGGGGGACACGCTGTCCTTGCGCGGTTGGCGCGTGAGCACTTTGGCGCGCGCGGCCGCAAGATTGCGAAATGGGCCATCGACAGGAACGCGAACGAGATGGACTCGGTCGGGCTGATGGCAATGCACGAGGGCAATCCAGGGTTTGCACGGCGATGCTATCGCGCGTCGATACGATATCGTCCGCTGTGGTTGAAGACGTATTTCCGGCTCGGGTGGGCGATGCTTCCCGCGGGAGTTTCGCGATGGCTATCGCCGATGCTCGCGGCGCGGCTGCGGCGTAGCCTCGCGGGGCCGCCGTTCACCAGCTTTGGGGATCGCGCGCAATGAATCCGAAATCATGTGACGCTCTATGATCACGGTGCTTCAGGACTGGCAGGAGATAGGCGATTCGGTTATCAAGCTCAATCAAGTCGGCGCGCATCTGCATGACGCCCCGGGTGGGGAGAAAAATTGGGATCATGCGCAGCTCTATGAATTGATAAAGGGCCTGGACCGGTCTGCGAGCATTCTGGATATCGGATGTGGTGGGCGCTCGACCCTTGAGTTTCTCTGGAGCATCGGCTTTCGTGATCTGACAGGCATTGATGATTTTGCGGTTCCCACCGGATTGCGCAGGATCAGGTTCAATCTTCTCGAACTCTTGCTCCGCCATCGATGGGGCGTTCCTTATCGGTTGCTCGCCGATAACTTTGTCGGTGCCCCGCTTGCCGCGTCGCGGTTCGACTTGGCTACCTGCATATCTGTCATCGAGCACGAGGTGCGACTGGAGCCGTTTTTTAAAGAGGCCTTCAGGGTTCTCAAGCCGGGCGGAATGCTCTTCGTCACTACTGACTATTGGGACGAGAGAGTGACAACGCCTGGTACTGCGCAATTCGGCAATCACGGTTGGGAAATATTTGATCGCGCGCGGCTGCAAACTGAGGTGCTGCCGGCTGCAACAACGGCCGGTTTCGAAATCCTCGGGTCGGACACAATTCCAACCGTTAAGGACCGCCCCATCTACTGGAACGGCCTACGCTATACGTTCGCTGCGCTTTCTTTCAGAAAACCCTGGAGTTAAGCCAGCCAGGCACGCCGGTTATCGGAAGGCGCCAGTGGTTTTCGAGCATCAGCGGGCAGGAGCACGTTAATCTCGATTCGCGAATGAAACCTCGACTGCTTATAACGATATATGCGAATCCGGATTACTATCCGCCGACGGTGTATGCAGTCCGGATACTAAGTTGCTATTACGCAATACATATTCTTTGCCGGAACATGGATGAGCCGATTCAACAATGGCCGCCTGAAGTGACTATTGAACGAATCGGCGAATACGCGTCGTCCAGAGAGAAAGAGCAAACGGGCGCGGGTGCGAAATTTATCGAATATGCGAAATTCGCGGCGCGGACACGCGCGCTAATCAAACAAATGCAGCCGGCGATTGTCTATTCGTACGACCCGCACGCATTCGTCGCGAGCCTGTTTGGGAGGATGGGCGGAAGATCGACGCCGCTGATATTCCACCTACACGAGTTGCTGGACGCGGACGGAATTCCGTGGACCTCGCTGCAAAAGTGGGTCGTAAAAGCGGCATTGACAGGTACCAAATCGGCGGAGGCAGTGGTGTTTCCGGAAAAGTATCGCGCCCGCTACTGGCTGCAGGCGGCGGGCGACTTGCGCGCACCGATGATTGTGCCGAATTGCCCCGATATGAGCTACTTCGCCGAGCCCGCGGACTGGAACGCGACGATTGCCAGAAGGTATAGCGCCAGGGAAGTGGTTTATCTCGGTAGTGCGGGCGCCTCTAACGGACATCTCGAAGCGTTGCGCGCGATCGCGATGTCGGATAGCGGAATCAGCCTGCGAGTGATCGGCAGTTTCCGTCCGGAATTCGAGGCGAGCTTCAAAGCCCTCGCCCGTGAACTTGGCATCACGGAACGAGTCAGCGTGGACGGATGGATAGCTAACGACGAGGTCACCGCGCGCGTGTCTGGCTCGTCGGTGGGACTCTCGCTGTACAAGCCAGTCACGAAGAATCTGGAATACATGGGATCGGCCAGCAACAAGCTGTTCGAATACGCCGCGATGGGATTGCCGGTGGTGGTGCCGGACCGCGCGAGCTACCGCGACTTTTTGGGTGATGCGGAGTGGGTAACGTATGCCGACGTCGAAGAGCCGGAATCGATAGCGCGCGCGATCGCATCCATTTTCGCGGACCGCGAGAGATACGTCGCCATGAGCCGCGCGGCACGTCGCGCGTTCGAGGAGCAATACAACTACGAGCGGGCGTTCGCGCCTGCGCTCGATCGGATTTTTGAATTGAGCGGTATTGCGAAATCCAAGTGGCCAGTGGCGCGCGATCTCGCCGAAGCGTCATGAAGGTTTGCATTGGCAGCGCCGGTCCGTTTCACGCGTTCGACCTTGCGCGGCAGATGGAGCGGCTGGGGCATCTCGAACATCTCTACACGGCGTATCCGTCGTGGCGCGTGGAGGGAATGCCGAAAGAAAAAGTGAGCACGTTTCCGTGGCTGATGGCGCCGGCGATGCTTGCAAACAGATTCGGATTCAACCGCGTGCGGGACGGCCTGAACGTTCCGATGATCGAGACCTTCGACCGCTGGATGGCGGAGCGGATCGTGCCCTGCGACGTGTTCCATTGCCTATCCAGTTTTGGCTTACAGAGCCATCGAGCGGCGCGGTCGCGGCATGGAGCGCTGACGGTATGCGACCGGGGTTCGGCGCATATCGAATATCAGGACGAGATTCTGCGTGACGAATTCGCGCGGTTCGGCGCTCGTTACCCGGGAATCGATCCGCGCCTCGTCGAGCGCGAACTCGAGGAGTACGCGTCTTGCGATCTTATTTTTGTGCCGTCGTCATTTGCGATGCGGACGTTCGCCGACAAGGGCGTGCCGCGTGAGAAGATGCGACTCAATCCCTACGGCGTCGATCTCGCGATGTTTCATCGCGAACCGAAAAGCGATTCCACATTTCGCGTATTGTTCGTCGGAACGGTCTCGCTGCAAAAGGGTCTGCCTTATCTGTTCGAAGCGATGGCCGGGCTTGGACGTCCCGACGTCGAGCTACTCGTGATCGGAGCGCTGGAAGCAGAAATGCGTCCCATCATGGCAAAGTATGAGGGTACTTTCCGTTACCTCGGCGCCGTTGCCCGCAGTGAGTTGCACAAGCATTACAGTCAGGCTTCGGTATTGGTGCTGCCGTCGATCCAGGAAGGGCTTGCGCTGGTGCAGGCGCAGGCGATGGCGTGCGGCGTGCCGGTGATCGCGAGCGAAAATACCGGAGCTGCGGATTTGTTCACCGACGGCGTCGAGGGATTCATCGTGCCCATTCGCGACGCTCGCGCGATTCGCGAGAAGATCCTGACGCTGTACGAGAATCCCGCGATGCGCCAGCAGATGGGTGAAGCGGCGCTGGCGCGCGTGAGAAAAATCGGTGGATGGGACGACTATGGCGATCGCGCGGCAATGTATTATCGCGAGGCGCTGGAGCTGAGGGCGGGCGGAGCCAATGCGGATTCTCTACGCTGAAACTACAGCGTATGCGCCGTCGAGCGCGCACTTCCTGGAGGCTCTGGAAGCCAGTGTGGCGCGCGGAGAGCATGAGTTCCGATTTCTCGACGAGGCCGGCTTTATCAAGAGTTCGCGGTCTTTTGCGGAGCGGATAGCGGATCGAGTCGCGGGCCGGCCGCTGAGCGGCTACCAGCAATTGAATCGCGCGCTGGTCGAGAATGCCGCAGCCTTCTCACCCGATATGATTTTGATTGGCAAGGGCCGTTGGTTTACTCCCGCCGCGCTCGAAGCGGCGAAGAAAGTCAGCGGCGCGATGCTGGTTAACTGGGCGACTGACGATCCGTTCAACCCCGCTGACAGTTCGCGCGAGTTGGTCAAATCGATTCCGCTGTACGATCTGTACGTGTGCACCAAGAAGGACATCATGAACGACGTGCGGCGCGCGGGATGCGCGAACGTTGCGTACGTGCGATTCGGCTACAAGCCGGAGGTGCATTTTCCGGAAGCGCCGGCGACCGATGAAGAGCGTGAGCGATTCGCATGCGATGTGATGTTCGTCGGCGGATGCGACGCGCATCGCGTCGCATACTTCGAGGCGCTCGTTCGCGCGATGCCCGGCGTGAAGCTGCGGCTGTACGGCGCTTACTGGGAGCGCGCGCGAGCGCTGCGGCCGTATGCGCGCGGCTTTGCCGTCGCGCGAGATTACCGGCTCGCGGTTGGCAGCGCGAAGATAGCGGTGAACCTCGTGCGGCGCGCCAATCGTGACGATCACGTGATGCGCACGTTCGAGATTCCAGCATGCGGCGGCTTCATGCTGACGGAGAGATCCCCGACTCATGAGGAATTATTCCACGAAGACCATGAAGCCGGATTTTTCGGCTCGCATGATGAATTGGTTGCCAGGGTCCGTAGCTATCTGCCGCTTGACGAAGACCGGGCCAGGATTGCCGCTGCGGGGCATCGCAAAATTACACTAGGCCGGCATACGTACGGCGATCGGCTCGCGGAAATTATCGAGGCGGCGCAAACCGTGAGAGGATCGCAGAAGACACCGGCTGCCAGCGCCGCGCAAACCCGTGAGATCGAATCGAATGGCTGAGCAGTTCGAATCCGCAACGAGGCATCCGGGCGACGAGTGGTATGCGCTTCTCACCGTGCCGCGGCCGGGGTCCGCGACCCTTGGCAAGGCGGTGAAGCTGGCCGCCTCGATTGCGATCGCGCTGATCGGATTGAACCTGTACGCGCTGGGATCGCCGACGCTCCTCCAGCGAGTGTTTGCGTCCGCGATACTTGCGTCGCTCGCGCTTCCGGTCTGGCTGTGGATGTCGGGCGCGGATCGAACGATTCCATTCATGCCTTTCCTGACGCTGGTCTTCGTCTACTACTTCGGGCTGCCGGTTTTCCTGTTGAGAAAATTTGCCACCGAATTGTTCAAACCCCCGGTTCCCGAACACTACATCACGCTCGCACTTGGATACTCACTAGTGGGTCTCTATTGCATGTTTGCTGGATACTATGGACCGGCGAAATGGCTATTCGGACCAATACTACCTCGATTCAACTTGCAGTGGCGTGACACGCGAGTGGTAAAGCGGGTCGCGCTGATTTTAGGATTCGGCGGATTGTTCGCGTCGCACGCGGTCGAGTATCTGCCGGAGAGCCTGGCACAGATCGGCGCATTTGCGGCTGACCTGTCGATGGTTGGAATCTGCGCGCTGGTTGCGCTTCACCTCGCGGGAAAACTCGATTGGAGCATGGCGGCATTTCTTTGGGGATTTCTGATTCCGGTCCGAATCGCAATCGGACTGGGCACGGGCTCGGCTGCCAGCGGGCTGATTGTAGGTATCGCGGTCGCGATGATGTTCGCGGCAGTGAGCAGATCGATTCCGTGGAAGATGATGGCGCTGGGGACAGTCGCGTTGTTCATCCTGCGACCCGCGGAGGCGCCGTATCGCATGGCGATCTGGGGAGGCAGGTTGTCGGACGCCAGCATGATCGAGAAAGCGGAGGTGTTCGGAAACATTGTCTACCGCATCACCCTTGGCGGAACGGTGCCACCCCAGGTTCTGGTCGACATTGCGAGCATGCGACTGGCGCAGTTCACGGTGTTCGGCGAGGTGATCGAGGACACGCCGGCAATGGTGCCATTCTGGGCGGGCGAGTCTTACTACCCGATCCTGTTCAAGCCGATTCCGCGCTTCATCATGCCGGACAAGCCCGAGGAAGTGAGTGGAAGTTGGTTCGGACATCGATACGGATTGATCACCCCGGAAAACATTACGACGTCGATCAATCTTCCGCAGATAGTCGAGTTGTACGGGAATTTCGGCCTCATCGGAGTGATCGCGGGGATGTTTATCTTCGGGCTGATATATCGCTTGCTGCTCGAGATGTACATTCACCCCGGAATGGGGCTTGGCGCGCTGGTCGGCGGTATTTACGTTTCGTCCAAGTTGATCGACATCGGATCCGCCACCTCGCTGACCTTTGGCATGATTCCATGGAGCATCGTTTTGATCGCGCTGATTCATTTGATCGTACAACTCGCAGAGATTGACGCGGGGTCGATCGACTCGAGCGCGCCGGCGAACGCAAGGGCACGTACGACTTGAGGCCGTCGACGCAAAACGCCGCAGTGAATTTGGCATCGATCGATGCACGCGCGCACGGAGCTGATGACGCCGCTTTGCGCGTCCTGCATGTAACTCCGTTCTTCGCGCCCGCGTGGGTTTACGGCGGGCTGCCCGAATCGGCGTACCAGTTCGCGCGGCATCTGGCGCACGCGGGCGCGACGGTCCGGGTACTGACTACGGATGCGAACGGATGGGGCACGCGGCTGGACGCGGCGTCGATGGCGGCATACGCGCATCGCGACGGAATCGAAGTGCGGTACTGCGCGCGGGTCGCGCGCCAGTCGGTGTCGCTCGAGCTGATCGGAGCAATTGCGGAACAGGTGCGATGGGCCGACGTTGTTCATCTTCACGCGGCGTATTCGTTTCCAACCATTCCGACTTTGCTCGCCGCGCGGCTGCTGAAACGGCCGGTGATATGGACTCCGCACGGCGCGCTTCAGCGCTGGAGCGGATCGCGGCGCGTGGAGCTCAAGTCACTGTGGGAAAAGGTTTGTATCGCGGTTGCATCGCGCGAGTTGGTCCTCCATTTGACGTCGCAGGACGAGGTGTCGGAAACGCGAGCAAGATTTCCTCGCGCGACTGTTGGACTGATTCCCAACGGCGTCGAAATTCCGCAAGCCCTTCATCGCGAGCCTCGAGGCGCGCGCCTACGGCTCGGATTTGTCGGACGGCTGGATCCCAAGAAGGGAATTGAGAATCTGCTCGCGGCTTGCAGCATCCTCAAGGAACGAAGCGGGCCGGATTTTTCGCTCGCGATTGCGGGTTCGGGCTCGAGCGAGTACGAAGCGCAACTTCGTCGCGAGATCGATCGGTTGGAGCTGGCCAACGAGGTCGCGATGCTTGGCGATCTTCGCGGCGAGGAAAAACGGCGGATTTTCGAACGGACTGACGTCGTCGTAGCGCCGTCGTTCACCGAGAATTTCGCGATAGTCGTAGCCGAAGCGCTTGCTCACGGCGCCGCCGTGATCGCGAGCACCGGCACTCCATGGAAAGAAGTCCAGCGCGTCGGCTGCGGATTGTGGGTTAACAATGATCCTGCGAGCCTCGCGGACGCAATCATCAAGATTAGTTCAATGCCCATCGCCGAGATGGGCGAGCGCGGACGGCGCTGGATGGCCGCAGATTTTTCGTGGGAGAAATGCGCGTCAGAAATGATCGCGCTCTACAGAAACATCCTGACGCAGAGCAGCGACCGCCACCTGGCAACCGCGCATCAGATGTAACGGACCAGTTCGCAGTTATAAATGTTAATCGTTGGAATCAATGCCTATCATGGCGACGCTAGTGCGGCCGCGATTGTGGACGGCAGGCTGGTGGCCGCCGCGGAAGAGGAGCGCTTCACGCGCATCAAGCACGCGGCCGGGTTTCCGGTCGAAGCATTGAAATATGTGGTGAAGGCGGCGGGCGCGTCTCCGCGCGAGATCGACATGCTCGCTGTGGCGCGCGATCCGTGGGCGCGAATCATGCGCAAGGCGTGGCATGCGCTGAAGATGCCGATGCTCGCGCGCGACAGATTGAGCGCGCAATCGCACTTTGCGTCGATCGGCGTGGAAGCGGCGCGCGCTCTGGGAGCGGGAGAGAGCTCGATACCGGTGGGCCGCGTCGAGCATCATCGCGCGCACCTTGCGAGTTCGTTCCTGGTTTCGCCGTTCGACGAGGCGGCGCTGTTCTCGATCGACGGGTTGGGCGACTTCGCCAGCGCAATGTGGGGCGTGGGGCGCGGCGGCACAATTTCGCCGATGGGCGTGGTGACGTTTCCGCATTCGCTCGGAATGTTCTACACCGCGCTGACGCAGTACCTGGGATTTCCGAAATACGGCGACGAATACAAGGTGATGGGGCTGGCGTCGTACGGCGAGCCGGAGGTGGTCGAGGAGTTCCGCAAGATCGTGATCGCGCCCAACGGCGGGCGCATGGATTTCATGCTCGCGCCGGAATATTTCACCTACCAGAAGTCGGGTGCCGAGATGACGTGGGGCGCGGGTGAGCCGATTATCGGAAGGCTCTATTCGAACTTCCTTGCAACTCGGCTAGGCGCAGCGCGCGATCCGGCGGAGCCCGTGGACAAGCGGCATATCGCGATCGCGGCGTCGATGCAGCGGCGGCTCGAGGAAGTGATAATTGATCGGCTGCGAAGCCTGCAGCGGGTGACTGGACTCAAGAAGCTCTGTCTTGCAGGAGGGGTCGCCTACAACTGCGTCGTCAACGGCAAGATTCTGGAGCAGACCGGCTTCGAGGATATCTATATACAGTCCGCCGCGGGCGACGCGGGACTGGCTATTGGCGCGGCGTTCAATCGATGGCATTCGAGCGCACCGCGACAGCGCGAATTTGTGATGGAGCATGCGAATTGGGGGCCGGAATTTCGCGCGGATGAGATCTCGGCATTACTCAGTTCGCGTGAATCTGAAATAGCCAGTCAGGGCTGCGTCATTAGCAAGATCGAAGATGAAGACGAGCTTTGCCGCACAACTGCCGCGACGATCGCAGAGGGGCTCGTGGTGGGATGGTTCCAGGGGCGAATGGAATGGGGGCCGAGGGCACTGGGTAATCGCAGTATCCTGGCCGACCCGCGCCGAGTCGAGATGCGCGACATTCTCAACTCGAAAATCAAGCGGCGCGAGATGTTCCGGCCGTTCGCACCTTCGATCCTCGAGGAAGCCGCTGGCGACTACTTCACGCAGTCGTATCCGTCGCCGTTCATGCTGATGGCGTATTCGGTACGGCCCGAAAAGCGCGCCGCGATTCCAGCCACCACGCACGTCGACGGGACCGGGCGTCTGCAGACCGTGAATGCGCGCCAGAATCCGCTGTACTACAAGCTGATTCGCGAGTTCGGGCGTCAGACAGGCGTGCCGGTGCTGCTCAATACCTCGTTTAACGAGAATGAACCGGTGGTTTGCCGCCCGGAAGAAGCACTCGATTGCTTTCTCAGAACTAAAATGGACCTGCTGGTGATGGGGCAGTTCACCGTTCGCCGAAGCTGTGAAAATCAGCTATCGTCGGCCCGCCAGTAGCATTGTATCGCGCGCGTGGGGGAGGGTTTTGTCTCACGCCGGAGGGGAGCACTGAATGAAGAGAGTCCTGGTTACGGGAGCTGGTGGCTTCATCGGCCACCATCTGGTGAGTTATCTCAAGAAAAAGAGCTACTGGGTACGCGGCGCGGATCTGAAATACCCCGAATATGAGCCGAGCGCGGCGGACGATTTTGCGCAGCTGGACTTGCGTCGTTGGGAAGACTGCCTGAAAGCCACCGACGGAATCGACGAGGTATATGCGCTCGCCGCCGACATGGGAGGCATGGGATTCATCTCGGCGCATCACGCGGAGATTCTTCGCAACAATTCGCTGATCAACATTCATAGTCTGGATGCTGCGCGCGAGAACGGCGTTAGTCGCTACCTATATACGTCGTCCGCGTGCGTCTATCCCGAGTATAGGCAGACCGACGCGAACGTTACGGCGCTGAAGGAAGAAGACGCATACCCTGCCCAGCCCCAGGACGCTTACGGATGGGAGAAGCTGGTGACTGAGAGGCTATGCACGCACTACCGGGAAGACTATGGGCTGGAGACGCGCATCGTGCGCTTCCACAATATCTTTGGCCCGCTCGGCACCTGGGATGGCGGTCGTGAGAAGGCGCCGGCGGCGCTGTGCCGCAAGGTGTCACTCGCTAAGCATAGCGGCATTTCTGAGATCGAGATTTGGGGCGACGGCGAGCAGACCCGCTCGTTCTGTTATATCGACGATTGCGTGGACGGCATTTACCGGTTGATGCGGTCGGACTACAGGGAGCCGCTCAACCTTGGCCAGGATCGATTGGTAACTATCAACGAACTCGCCGATATGGTCGCTAAGGTTGCTGGGATCAAACTAACAAGGAAGCACATAGAGGGACCGCAAGGAGTGCGCGGCCGCAATTCTGATAACACGCGCCTGCGCGAAGTCCTTCGATGGGAGCCGCGGATAAGTCTGGAAGAAGGTCTTAGACAGACCTATCTGTGGATCGATAGCCAGGTGCGCGCGGCCGAGCATCGTGGCGCCTCCGAGTCGTTGCAGAATACATCGAGCGCGGGGCGCCGAGCGTCCGCATCGTAATCGCGTATGGCAAGGTCAGAAAAACAAAGTGCCTTTTCCGCGGTCCCGACCGAGGCGGCTCGCGAGTTGGACTTTTTCGAAGAAGCATCC
Source organism: uncultured delta proteobacterium (assembly GCA_963733715.1). Classification (GTDB taxonomy): domain Bacteria; phylum Desulfobacterota; class Binatia; order Binatales; family Binataceae; genus Binatus. Next base: position 102,745 of record CAVTEN010000005.1, on the reverse strand, counting down.
GAGCGGGAGTCTTCGGTCGCGTCGAATCTTCCAGCTGGCCGGACGCGAGTGTTGTTCTTAAACCGTTCGTTCTGGCCTGACCGCGAAGCCACCGGCCAATTCCTGACAGAACTTTGCGACGATCTTTCGACCGACCACGAAGTTACAGTCGTGGCGGGACCGTCGTATCACACGAAGGACATGAACTCTCGCGGCTTTCGTTTGTGGTCGCGTGAACGCCGCGGCAAAGTTACGATCATTCGCACCTGGGGGACCAGATTTTCAAAGACTAACCTCGCCGGTCGATTAGTTAATCTGGGTACCTACTACCTATTGGCGGCAATAGTGGCATTCCGGCTGCCACGTCCCGATGTGATAGTCGCGGAGACCGATCCTCCACTGCTCGGCGCATTGGCAGCCGTGCTGAAACGGCGCTGGGGATGCAGGCTGGTCTACAACGTGCGCGATCTCTACCCGGATATCGCGGAAGTTACCGGCGGCGTGCGCAGTCCGTTCCTGCTCGAGCTGCTGCGCCGCGGCAACGATTACGCTTACGGACGCGCAGACCTGATCGTGACCCTAGGCCATGATATGGCGCGGCGAATCGTCGACAAGGGTGTGCCGCCCGAAAAGGTGGTGGTGGTTCCGGATTGGGTGGACTGCGGGCGGATCCGTCCGCTCGACTGCAATCCGTTCCGCCGTGGTTTTGGAGACAAGTTCGTCGTGATGTATTCGGGGAACCTCGGACTGTCACAGCAGCTCGAAGCCGTGCTCGAGGCGGCGGACCGGCTGCGCAATGACGAGCGAATTCTGTTTGCCATAGTGGGCGAAGGTGCACGAAAGAAATGGCTCCAGGAGCGGGCGCACGCGATGGGATTGGCTAACGTGAGTTTCCTGCCCTATCAGCCGCTGGAAAAACTTGGCGAGTCGCTGAGTGCCGCCGATCTTCACCTGATACCGCTAGCGCCGGGGGCGGCCGGATGCCTGGTGCCAAGCAAGATTTATGGAATCCTGGCGGCTGGCCGCCCGTTCATCGCGATGATGGAAGAAGACGCCGAGGTCGCACACATCGCGCGCGATGACAAAGTTGGTTTCGTCGTACGGCCGGGCAACGTCGACGCTCTGGTCGGCGCGATTCGCCAGGCCGTCGATTCGCCGGAACATCTCAAGCAGATGGGTGCGCGAGCGCGACGCCTGGCGGAATTGCGATTCGACAGACTCAAAGTCACCAGCATGTTCGGCTCGATGTTGACCGACGTCACGGCGTAGAATTTAACTGGAGACAAAAATGAATCGAGCAAGACAACCGGTACGAATTGTTCCCAAAGGATGGGGCCGTGAAGTTTGGATCGCGAACGGCGATCTCTACTGCGGAAAAATCCTGGAAATTCGCAAGGGCAAGAAGTGCTCGCTGCACTACCACAAGCTCAAGACCGAATCGTTCTACCTGCGTACCGGCAAGCTCCTCGTGCGAGTAAAGGAGTCGCCGGAAAGCGCCACGCTCGAAGAGTTCGAATTGGTCGCGGGCGAATGCATGGACGTCCCGATCGGGCTGGTGCATCAGATGGAAGCGATCGAGGACGCCGAGCTGTTCGAATTTTCCACCCAGCACTTTGACAGCGATTCGCATCGGCTGGTGCCCGGCGACTGAATAGGGCACTGACGCAATCGACCGATTTGCCTGTATGGGCGCGGCTAAATAAGCCTCGCCCTTTTTCATTTGTGCCGACGCGAGCGGCTTGAACTCAAAAATGACGTGATATACTTCTCAGTCACTGCGCGATAGGGAATCCAGATGGCACAAGTAGCATTGATCACCGGCGTCACCGGACAGGATGGCTCGTACCTTGCCGAGTTTCTGCTGAAGAAGGGTTACGAAGTGCACGGCATGGTGCGCCGCACTTCCAGTTTCGCGACGGGACGAATCGATCATCTGCGCAAGGGCTTCGGTCCGGGCTCCGAAGGTCTGCAACTCCATTACGGCGACCTCGGCGACGGCACCGGCCTTCGGCGAATTATCGAGCAGGTGCGTCCCGACGAGGTTTACAATCTCGCGGCACAATCGCACGTGCGTATCTCGTTCGATCAACCCGAATACACTGCCGATGTGGTCGGCTTGGGGGCGTTGCGATTGCTCGAGGCGCTGCGCGATCACAACAAACGTCGCGGGCGAGCGTCGAAGCTTTACCAGGCCGGCTCGTCGGAGATGTTCGGCAAGATAACAGAGAATCCACAGCGCGAGACCACGCCGTTTCATCCGCGCAGTCCTTACGCGTGCGCCAAGGTCTACGCCCACTGGCAGACGGTCAATTATCGCGAGGCCTACGATTTGTTCGCATGCAACGGGATACTCTTCAATCACGAGTCGCCTCGGCGCGGTGAGAACTTCGTGACGCGCAAGATCACGCGCAGCGCGACGCGAATCAAGTTGGGCATCCAGGAGAAGCTGGCACTCGGAAACCTGGACGCGCGCCGCGACTGGGGATTCGCGGGCGACTACGTCGAGGCGATGTGGCTGATGTTGCAGCAGGAACAGCCCGACGACTACGTAATCGCGACCGGCGAGACTCATACGGTGCAGGAATTTCTCGAAGTCGTGTTCGATCGGCTGAAACTGAAATGGCAGGATCATGTCGAGATCGACCAGCGGTTCTTCCGTCCAGCGGAAGTCGATCTGTTGATCGGTGACGCCTCGAAGGCCAAGCGCCAGCTAGGTTGGACTCCCAAAGTCAGGTTCGAGAAGCTCGCCGAATTGATGATCGAATCGGATCTTGAACTGGCCGAGCGCGAGCTACGCAGCAAAGCGCAATAACAAAGATAGTAAGCTAGCTGGCGGCGCGCTTGACGGCGGCAGCTTCGAACTCGCGCTCGAGGCGCTCGATGTCAGCCGGTGAGAGGCTGAAATATTTCGCCTCGGGATGATGGAAGACGACGGCGCTGACGGCACTCTCGGGATCCATCATGAAGCCGTCGGTTAGTTGCACGCCGATCGCATTCTTGTCGACTTCGAGCAGGCGGAACAGCGGCTCCTGATCTTCGAGTCGCGGACAGGCAGGATAGCCGAACGAGAAACGCTTGCCGTGGTAGTGCGCCTGCACGAGATCCTTGAGCGAGAGTCCGGGCGGATCGCCGATTCCCCACATCTGGCGAATCTTCAGGTGCAGCAGCTCGGCGAACGCCTCGGCGCCTTCGAGCGCGAGCACTTGCAGGATGTGCGAGCGCAGATAGTCGCCCTTGTTTTTCCAATCCTCCGCGAGCGCGCGCACGCCGGTGCCGATGGTCGTGACGAACATGCATAGATAATCGGTGCGTCCGGAGTCGCGAGCGGCGACATAGTCAGCCAGGGACAGATGCGGCGCGTCGCTCTGGCGACCGAAGGTGAACGACTCGAGCACCGCTTTGCTATCGGGCGAATAGATCATGACGGTGCGATCGCCGTCGGACTGCGCGGGGAAAAATCGGTAGACGGCGTTCGCGGATATGTCGGAGCGCGCGAGAATCTGTTGCGCGACTTCCTCGACGCGATCGTGCAGCTCGCGCGCCTTGGGATCGCCGGCCTCGAACGCCTCGACGTAGTTCTGAAAACCGAGATGCTTCGAGTAGAGACTCTTGGGATTGATGTAGTCGAAGATCTCGCCGAGATCGTAATTGCGAATCACGTGCGTCTTCAGGTCGGGCGGCTTCGGAATCTCGACGTCGCGACGCACCGATGAAGTGCGCGGGGTCGCGTCGGCGGGCGCGTCGACGACCTTCGGCGCAGCCTCGAGCATCTTCTTGGATTGCTCGGCAAGCACGTGCTTGAGCGACTCGCGCCGTTCGAAGTCCATAATCTGATTTGCGAGGTCCAGCCCGTTCATCGCGTCGTTGGCGTATGCGACCAGACCGGGATACTCGGGCGCGATTTTCATCCGCGTGAAGCGGTTCGAGAGCGCGGCGCCGCCGACGAGGATTGGACAATCGATTCCCGCGGTCTTCAAGTCCTGCGCCGTCGCCACCATCATCTGCGCCGACTTAACGAGCAAGCCCGACAGTCCGATCGCGTCTGGATCATGCTCGCGGAATGCTTTGATCAGTTCTTCGGGCGGGACCTTGATCCCGAGATTGACGACGCGATAGCCGTTGTTGCTGAGAATGATCTCGACGAGGTTCTTGCCGATGTCGTGGACGTCGCCCTTGACCGTCGCGAGAATAATCTTGCCCTTGGTCGCGCTTTCGGATTTCTGCATGTGCGGTTCGAGGTGCGCGACCGCGGCCTTCATCGCCTCGGCCGATTGCAGAACTTCGGCGACGATCATCTGGTTGGCGTTGAACAGGCGCCCGACCTCGTCCATCCCCTTCATCAACGGGCCGTTGATGATTTCGAGCGGGCCGCGGGTCGTCAACGCCTCGTTGAGGTCGTCGACCAGGCCGTCCTTGGAACCTTCGAGGATGTAGCGCGCGAGGCGGTCGTCGAGCGGCATCGACTTGCGATCTTCGGCCGTGACGGTGCTTTTGCGTGCGCGGAAATATGCGGCGAACGCGGCAATCGGATCGTCGCCGCGCCACCAGATCAGATCCTCGGCGAGCTTGCGTTCTTCTTCCGGGATGGAAGGATAACGGTGCAGTTTCTCTGAATTAACGATCGCGAGATCGAGACCCGCCTGCACGCAATGATAGAGCATCACGGCGTTCAGCACTTCGCGGCCCGCCTCGGGCAGTCCGAACGAGACGTTCGAGATACCGAGGATCGTTTTGCAACTCGGCAGCGCTTCCTTGATCAGCCGGATGCCTTCGATGGTCTCGATGCCGGAGCCGATGTAATTTTTGTCGCCGGTACCGACGGGGAAAACGAGCGGATCGAAGATGATGTCTTCGGGCTCGACGCCGTATTTTTCGGTGAGCAGCTTGAACGAGCGCTGCGCCACCTCCAGCTTGCGCTGCCGGGTGACGGCCTGCGCCTGCTGCTTGTCGTCGTCGATGCATCCGACGATCAGCGCGGCACCGAAGCGGCGCGCGAGAGGCACAACCTTTTTGAAGCGATCCTCGCCGTCTTCGAGATTGATCGAATTGATCAGCGACTTGCCGGGCGTGCGCTTGAGCGACTCTTCGATCACGCGATGGTCGGTCGAATCGATCATCAGCGGCACTTTGACTTTTTTGACTTCGATTTCGAGAAAGCGCGTGACGTCGCTCATCTCGTCGCGATCCGGATCCTGCAGGCAGACGTCGAGGATGTGTGCGCCGCGGCGCACCTGCACGCGCCCTACTTCCGATGCTTCCTCGACCTTGCCGTCTGCGATCAGCCGCTTGAACTTGCGGCTGCCGAGCACGTTGGTGCGCTCGCCGACAATCACCGGACGCGTGTCGTTATCGATAACCAGAGTCTCGATTCCGGAAACGACTGAGCGCCTGAGGGTCGAACGTTCTCGCGGACGTTTTTCAGTGACCGCGTCGACCAGGAGTCTGATGTGCTCAGGAGTAGTGCCGCAGCATCCGCCGACCAGATTGACCCATCCATTCTCGGCGAAGCGCGCAATTTTCCCGGCGAGCATCTCGGGCGTCTCATTGTAATGCCCTTCTTCGTCGGGCAGCCCCGCGTTCGGCACGCATGCGACGAAGAATTTCGATATGCCCGACAGAGTGCGCAGATGATCGGTCATGAAGTCGGGACCGGTGGCGCAGTTGAGGCCCATCCAGAGCAGATCGCGATGCGCGAGCGAAGTGTAGAACGCCTCGATGTCCTGCCCGCTGAGCAAAGTGCCCATCGTCTCGATCGTTCCCGATACAGCGACGGCAGGCGCGACGCCAAGTTTTGCGATCGCGGCCTCGATAGCGACGAGGCCCGCCTTGCAGTTCAGCGTATCGTTGACGGTTTCGAGCAGCAGGATGTCGGCGCCGCCTTCGATCAATCCTTCGGCCTGGATTTGGTAGCCGTCGCGCATCTGATCGAACGTGACGCCGCCGGTGACCGAGATGCTTTTGGTCGTCGGGCCCATCGAGCCCGCCACGAAACGCGGCTTGTCCGCGGTGCTGAATTTGGCAGCCTGCTCGCGCGCGAGAGTCGCGGCGAGGCGGTTGAGCTCGCGTGTGTCGGGCTCGAGGCCGTACTCGGCGAGCACGATGGGGCTCGCCTGGAAGCTCGCGGTCTCTATTATATCGGCGCCCACTTCGAGGAAGCCGTCATGCATCCGGCGAATGAGGTCCGGACGCGTGCGGACGACGTTCTCGTTGCATCCTTCGTATCGAGCGCCGCCGTAATCCGCCGCGCTCAGATTCTCGCCGAGCACGAAGGTGCCGAAAGCGCCGTCCAGAACGAGGATTCGTTCCGTGAGCAACTCCTTGAGGAGCTTGATCCTGTGCGCGTCGGTGGTCATTGTTGAGTGCCCGTAAAGATGCGGGCGGTAACCAACTAAGTTATCCTAGCGATACAAAGCACGCAATTTTGACCCTGATGCGTGCGCTTCCCTCGATGACCACCAATTCGCAATCGGAAGGACGCCTTGTGCTCGTAACGGGGGGCGCGGGTTTCATCGGATCGCATCTGGTGGACGCGCTCGTCGCCGCGGGTTTGCGCGTGCGCGTGATCGACAACTTTGCTACCAGCACGCGCGAGTATGTAAATCGCGCGGCGGAGCTGGTCGAAGGCGATATCCGTGATGCGTCGTCGATTTCCGATGCCTTCGACGGAGTCGATACGGTGTTCCACGTGGCGGCGCTGCCACGGATACCACTGTCGATCGCTAAGCCGGTCGAGACGCACATGACCAACGTGGTCGGGACGCTGAACGTGCTGATCGCGGCGCGCGATCGGAAAGTTCGGCGCGTCGTATTTTCGGGATCGTCGTCGGTGTACGGCGAGCAGGCGAAGATGCCGCTGGTCGAGACGATGACGCCGAACCCGCTGAATCCGTACGCGCTGCAAAAGTACGTCGGCGAGCAGTACGCGCGCATGTTCCATCGGCTGTTCGCGATGCAAACGATCACGCTGCGCTACTTCGGCGTCTACGGTCCGCGGATGCCGAGTGAGGGATCGTACGTGCTCGCAGTGGCGGCGTTCCTGAAGGCGCGGCGCGAGGGACGGCCGCTCGAGATTTTCGGCGACGGCGAGCAGACAAGGGATTTTACGCACGTCAGCGACGTGGTGTCGGCGAACATGCTCGCGATGGACTGCGAGGTCGCTTTCGCTGATGGGCGCGCGATCAATATCGGACGCGGCGAGAATGTCAGCGTCAATCGGATTGCGGCGATGATCGGTGGCCCGACGGTGCATCGCGAGGGGCGCGCCGGGGATATGCGCGATACGCTGGCGGATCGCACGCAGGCGGAGCGCGTGCTTGGGTGGCGTCCGAGGGTGTCGATTGAGGCGGGGATCGCGGAGTTGTTGAAAGGGTAGTGGAGCCTCGGCAACCTAACCCCTAACCCCTTCTCATAGTTGGAAGGGGGACCGGAATTTTGGATTTTAAAAGGGCCGATCGGGGATTCCGACCGGCCCTTTTTTGTGTGATGCGATTTGAACTGCGCTTCTAGTCGAACATCAGGACGGTGCGGGCTACTTCGCCGGCTTTCATGGCGCGGAAGGCTTCGTTGACGTCTTCGAGTTTGCCGCGGCGGGTTATCATGTCGTCGAGGTCGAGGCGGCCTTGCTGGTAGAGCTCGATGATGCGTGGCATGTCGATGCGGAAACGGTTCGAGCCCATGAAGCATCCCTGGATGCGCTTTTCGAACAGGAGCGAGAAGCCGTCGACGTCGACCTTCTGGCCGAGCGGGACCATCCCGACAATGGTGGCGATGCCGCCGGGGGCGATCGATTCGTAGGCCTGCTCGGCTGCGACCTTGAGGCCGATTGCTTCGAACGAGTACTCGACGCCGCCATTCGTGAGCGCGCGAATTTGATCGACGGCGTCGCCCTTCGACGCGTCGACGGCGTGAGTCGCGCCGAGTTTCTTGGCGAGCTCGAGCTTGGCGGGGAATTTATCGACCGCGATGATCATTCGTGCGCCTGCGATTCGCGCGCCCTGGATGATCGCGAGGCCAACGCCGCCGGCGCCGAATACGGCGACCGTCGAGCCCGGTGCAACCTTCGCGGTGTTGAGCGCGGCGCCGACGCCAGTCATGACGCCGCATCCGATAAGCGCGGCGCGATCGAGTGGGACGTCGTCGGCAATTTTCACCAGAGCATTTTCATGCAGCAGCATTTTCTCGGCGTAGCCCGACAGGTCGGCGAACTGATTGACCATCTTGCCCTTCTGCGAGAGGCGCGGCTTGTCGCTCGAGGTGCGTTGGGTGGCGGCCTTGTTCGAGCAGAGGTTCGGATGCCCGGACATGCATTCCTCGCAGTAGCCGCAGAAGACCGACAGGCACGCGATGACGTGGTCGCCCGGCTTCAAGTACGAGACCTGCGAGCCGACTTTCTCGACGACGCCGGCAGCCTCGTGGCCGAGGATCGCGGGCGTCGGCCACATGTAGAGGCCGTCCACGAAATGGAGATCGCTGTGGCACACGCCGCTGGCGACGGTGCGCACGACGACTTCGCGCTCTTTGGGTTCGTCGATATCTACCTGCTCGATGGTGAGTGGCTGGCCGGGACCGTGGAAGACAGCAGCTTTCATCTTTTTTTACCTTCTATTTCTTCTCAGTGAATCAATTCAGCGCTAGTTGAACATCAGGACAGTGCGCGCGACTTCGCCGGCCTTCATCGCGCGGAAGGCGTCGTTGACGTCTTCGAGCTTGCGGCGCTGGCTGATCATGTCGTCGAGGTTGAGACGGCCCTGCAGGTAGAAGTCGATGTACTTCGGCATATCGATGCGGAAGCGGTTGGAGCCCATGTTGGAGCCTTGCAGTTTGCGCTCGGTGAGAAACATGTAGCCGTCGATTTCGACCTTCTGGCCGACGGGGATCATGCCGATGACGGTCGCGGTGCCGCCGGCCTTGAGCGAGTTGAAGGCCTGCTCGGCGGCTTTCTTGAGGCCAATCGCTTCGAAGGCGTAGTCGACGCCGCCGCCGGTCATCTTGCGGATTTCATCGACCGGATCGCTGTTCGACGCGTCGACGGTGTCGGTCGCGCCCATCCGCTTGGCCATCGCGAGCTTGCCCTCGAACATATCGACCGCGATTATTTTGCGCGCGCCCGCGATTCGCGCGCCCTGGATTGCCGCGAGTCCGACGCCACCCGCGCCGAAGACTGCCACGGTCGAGCCGGGTTCGATCTTTGCGGTATTGAGTACGGCGCCGACGCCCGTGGTGACGCCGCATCCGATGAGCGCGGCGCGATCGAGCGGCAGGTCCTCGCGAATTTTCACGACTGCGTTCTCATGCAACAGCATCTTCTCGCAGTAGGACGAGATGTCGAGGAACTGGTTGACGGGCTTGCCCTTCTGCGAGATGCGCGGCTTGTCGGCAGGATTGCGCTGGGTGGCGGCCTTGTTCGAGCATCGATTCGGATGCCCCGACATGCACTGCTCGCAGTTGCCGCAGAATACCGACAGGCAGCAGATCACGTGATCGCCGGGCTTGACGTAGGTCACCTGCTTGCCGACTTCCTCGATGATGCCGGCGGCCTCGTGACCGAGCACCGCGGGCGCGGGGTAGGGATAAAAGCCGTCGACGAAATGCAGGTCGCTGTGGCATACGCCGCTCGCGACGGTTTTGATCAGGACTTCGCGGTCCTGTGGTTTGTCGAGTTCGACGTCCTCGATACTGAGCGGCAATTTAGGCCCGTGGAAAACGGCGGCTTTCATCCTGAGTGCTCCTTGAGTGTGGCGATAGTGTTGGCTGCGCGCGCGAACAACTGAACAACTGAAGAAAATATCTGCCGCGCGGGCGCCTTGGCGACTACCTTACTACCACACTGACGGCGCATTTCCACTGGTTAATCGCGTTGAGCGTCAAAGTTGAACGAAGTTGAGACGCGATTTGAATGGCGAGAATCGGAGGCAGGCAGAGCGTTTTGCTTGTCTTCTCAGGCGGCGATCAGCGTCTGTAAAAGGAGTAGCCTCTTGGCGCGTGCTCTTTGAGATAGGTGCGCAGCGAATCGAGACCGCGGTCGCGAATCGTGATTTGGCAGCCGCGCGGAGTCCGCTCTTCGATCCACCATTCGTTGGCAGCAAGCCGGATGTGGGCGATGTTGTTTCCGATCTTGGCGCTGCCGCGACCGCCAAAACGGGTCAAACTCAGGCCGAACTCGTCCAGCAGTTCCTGCCAATAATCCCAGTTTAAGCGAAACGGTCTCGTCGTTGGGCGGCCATCAGGAATTTCCTGATCCTTGATCGCGTAGCGCTGCATCAGCACCTTCTGCAAGCGGTACGCCGTCTCCCTCTCTGCCGCCAAAGCTCCCTTGTCGGTGCTTAGCCTGCGCAATAGGGCGATCTTTCGGAGTGCGTCTTCGACCGTCATCGACATCCCCCCTGGGTCGGTGATTCCATGACCGGAAATAAGTTATCATATCTTATCGTAATTACAAGAATCTCCTGATGACTGGTCTAAGTTAAAAATAACGCATAGAACGGTCGAATTTATGGGAAGAATGCAACCCTTGAAGTGCCTTTGAACGGGACGCCGTCGAGGCGAGCAGCGGGAGAGTTCGCGCGCGCATAGAGGCGCGCGTCGTCGTCGAGATAGATGAGCCGCCAATCGCGTTGGGAATCCATCACCTTTGATACCCGGCCGCGCGGATTGGTCAGGACGAAGTCCGTGGGATAGGCGTCGAGAGTATGGGCGGCGCCGGCCTCGCTCGGTCCAGCGCCAGGAAGTCCGCGATCACTGCAGGCGGATAGCCGAGGTCATAGCGGCTGTCGATGAAAACTTTGGTGCGCGGGCCGCCATGCCAAATCACGAACCCGCCCCATCCGTAGTCAGCCAGCACGTTTCCAGCGAGATCGTGGCTGTTCATGAAGTTGACGGCGTCGGCAGGATAGCCGGGCGCAGGTATCCCAGGTTTCAGAATCCCGCTCGAACGCGCGATCGCGATGGCGACGATTGCGATTAGAGCTTCCGCGACGAAACGACCCGCTCGCGGCGCCGGAGGAGCGCTCGCGGGAGGGGCGCCGGCGACCTGATGCCGTGGAAGCAGCAGGCCCAGGTGATTCGCGAATATAGGAACGATCGCAATCGTTGCGATCGCGATATTGCGCTGAGCGGCGAAGGCGGTTGCGAGCAGAACGCCAGCGACAGCGATCAGCGGCGCGTCGTTGCCTTTGGGCTTGAGAATCACGGAGGCGACTGCGGCGCCAAAAAAGAAAAGCACCAGGACGAAATATTTTTTCTCGAGGCTGCCGGCGGGCGCGGTCGTGAGCGACGCGAGCAGAGGTTTCCAATCGGTAATCGTGCCGGCCGTGGTCGGGTTGCGAATCGAGTAGATGAGCGTGTACCAGGTTTCGCGCGCGGGCGGGATCAAAAATGTGCACGAGGTAGATGCCGCAGCGGCGGCGGTGATCGCCAGGATGACGAGCCCTCGACGCGCACCGCGACCTATATAGATGTCTTGCAGCAGAGTCGCCGCTCCGTAAACGCCCATCGCGATCAGGCCGATGAAGAATCCGCCGTGAAGATTGCTCCAAATCGCGACGAGCGGAATCGCAATCCAGAGCGGCGCCGAGCCGCGCCAGTTGTGGCGGCAAAGCAGCGCGACAATCGACGATAGCGCCAGGAAATCGAATAACTGCGGCCGGAACTGCATCGACGGCACCAGGATCACTGCGGTGACGATCAGAATTGTCGCTTGCACACCTGCGGGCGCGCCGGTTTCGGATTCTGCGAGAACGATAAATGAAATAGTGCCGGCCGTGCAGATGAACTTGAGCAGCTTCAGGCCGAATGGCCCGAACCGGTCGAAGAGCGAGCTCAAGATGACTTCGCTCAACCATTCGTGGTGCAGCCAGCGGAAGGCCGGCGCTGAGTACGAGTAGATGTTGGTCGGCGGCAGCGATCCGTGCGCGAGCAGTTCGCGGCCGGACAGAATGTGGACCCACAGGTCGGCATCGCTGAGCTGGCGCAGGTCCGCGACTACGATCGCGAACAGAATGATCGCCGGTGAGTAGCGCCAGAGCGAGACGCGAGCGGGATCGGCACTCATCGTGACTATGGGAAAAATTCCGGCGGCGACGTGTCGGCGAACGGCACGCCGTCGAGGCGTGCGGCAGCTGAGTTCGCGGGAGCATAGAGGCGGGCGGTGTCGTCGCTATAGATGAGGCGCCAATCGCGCCGGGAGTCGATCACTTTTATTCCTGGCGAATCTTTCGAGAGCAAAACGAAATCATGCGGATAGGCCGCCAGCGTGTGCGCTCCGCCATCAAGGTTGTTGGCGAGCTTCAACCAGTCCCAGACCACGGCGGGCGGATAGGCCAGGTCGTAGCGGCTGTCGATGAAAACTTTCATGCCGGGGGCGCCGTGCCAAATGACGTACTGACCCCATCCGTATTGCGCGAGCACGTTGCCCTCGAGGCCGTGGGTTTTCATGAACTCCACGGCACGCACCGGACTTCCATTCGCGTCGATGCCGGGCGTCAGCACTCCGTCGTGCCGCGCGAACGTAATCGCAACCAGCGCGATGAGAATTTCCATGACCCATCGTCCTGCGCGTGGCACCTCGCGAGCGTTCGTAGCGGGCGCGGTCGAGAGATCGCGCCGTCCGACGAGCAAGCCGAGGTGGTTCGCAAACACAGGAGCAATCGTGATCGCGGCGATCGGGATGTTGCGTTCGGCCGCGACCGCCATCGCGAGCACCAACGCGCTGATCGCGATCAGTGGAGCGTCACCACCTTTCGGCGTCAGAACTACTGATACGACTGCCGCGGCAAAGAAGCAGAGCACCATGACGAAATATTTCTGCTCGATGCTCCCGCTGGGCGCGGTCGTCATAGCAACTATCAGCGGTTGCCAATCCTTGATCGCGTAATGCGTCATCGGGTTCATGATCGAGCGGATGAGCGTGTACCAGGTGTCGCGCGCGGGCGGGATCAGAAACGTGCACAAGGTAGATACAGCAGCAGCGGCGGTAATCGCAATAATGCCGAGCCCGCGACGCGGTCCAGCGCCGCCCATGACGTCGGCCAGCAGTACGGTTGCTCCATAAACGCCCATCACGACGATGCCGACAAAAAATCCGGCGTGGAGATTGCTCCAAACCGCAACGATCGGAATCGCAAGCCACAGCGGCGCCGAACCGCGCCAGTTGTGGCGGCTCAGCAGCGCGATGATCGCGGACAGCGACAGAAAATCGAACAGCTGCGGCCGGAACTGCATCACCGGCAGCAGCACCAGTGCGACGATCAGCAGGATTGAGACCTGTGCAAATAATGGCGCTGCGGTTTCTGACATCGCGAGAACCACGAAGCAGAGAGTGCCAGCCGTGCACGCGAACTTGAGCAGCTTCAGGCCCAACGGTCCGAAGTGGTTGAAGATTGAGCCCATCAGGACTTCGCTCAACCATTCGTGGCGGAGCCACAAGTAGCCGGGTGCCGAATACGAATACGGATTGCCGCGCGGCAACGAGCCGTGCGCGAGAAGCTCGCGTCCCCACAGGACGTGCCCCCAAAGATCAGGATCGGTGAGCTGGCGCGCGTCCGCAATTACAATTGCGAACAGAATCAGTGCCGGGGAGTAGCGGAATAGCGAGACGCGCGATGGAGCAGCAGTCACCGTGGAATCCAGTTATGCGCGCGCGCCGAAGCAGATCGTTTCGTTGCTGAGTCGCACGACGCCACCATCCGCCGCGTATTCCTGCGCGGAAGTGACGACAGCGTCACGCACCTGGCGGGCGACCTCGGCGGGCATTTTCGAGAGCGTCGCGCGGGTGCCGCCGATTTGTCCGCGGAAGTCCGCGAATGCGTCCGCCGATGGGAATTCGAAGGTTACAATCAGCCGCTCGATCGTCACGTCGCGAAAGCCTGCACTGGCGAGCGCGCGCTCGAGGATCGACGTGTCCGCGAGCTTAATCGGGTCGGGCGCGTTAGGCCGCGGCACGATTCCGGTAATCCGCCGTATCGCGTCGCGCGCGAGGCCGCAGAACGGCACCTTGTCCGCCACCGACCAGACTGCAGTCGCAAAGCGCCCGCCAGGCTTGAGGACGCGATGCATCCCGCGCACCACGCCGTTCAGATCAGGCATGAACATGAGGCCCCATCGGCACAACACGGCATCGAAGGAATGCGCGTCGAGGCTCAGAGACTCGGCGTCCGACTCGACGAGTTCGACGTTGGTCAGGCCGGCCGCGTCGATTCGCTCGCGCGCGATCGCGAGCATCCCCGGCGACATATCCACGGCGACGACTCGCCCCGACTGTCCGACGGCGCGGGCCGCAGTCAGCGCCGGCTCGCCGCTGCCGGTCGCGATATCGAGCACGCGATTGCCGGTGCGCACCCCCGCGATCTCGACCAGCCGATCATTGACCACTTGCGCGGCGCGCTCGAACGTCGGCCACCATAGCTTCCAACCCTCCGCGCCGTCGTCCCACGCGGCCTTCTGCTGGACTTTTATTTTCAAATCGTCGGGATTCGGATCGCTCATCCTGGTTTCACCTTTTCACTCTTTCACCTTCGCATCACAGTTACGCCGCGCAACCGCGCGACCACTTGAGGATATTCATTTCTATACGATTGAGCAGCGCCGGGCGCGAGGTTCTGATCGCCAAGAATCAACACGGCGGCTGGTGCTGACGGATCATAACGAACGGCACGATCGAGTCGGTCAGGCGGAAGATAGTATCGCAGCACCTCGATTGCATAGGACGGAACGACAGTCATGACCTCGCCCGGTTTGAGCGCGGAATCAGCCGCCGCGATTGCTTCACGATACTGTGCGTCGTGCGGTTTGCGATCGTACGAAACTATATGACCGAGCGAGAATGCGACTGCGAGTGCGAGCGCCGCGGCGCGGACGAGATCGCCGGGCAGCTCGAAGACTCCCAAGGCTGCGAGGATGAAAAACGGGACGAAGCACGACAGCGCGTAACGCTCGACGAATACCGGCGCGATTGTGTACGACGCCGCGAGCATCATCAGCGGCGGCGCCCACATCCAGAGCAGCGCGAAGGCGATCGAGTCGCGCGCACCGCGGCGCCATCCGGAGATCGCACCCCAAATCGCCAGCGCCGCGAGGATCGGGAATGCGAAGCTGCCGGTGGCCTTGTTGAAGAGCGCGAAAGGCTCGTACCAGGCTGGAAGTTTGCGCCATCCGCCGAGGCTTCCCGCCGAGGCCGCGTGCAGCGACGAGAAAAGTTTCGGCACCAGAATCAATCCGGCTGCAACGAGCGCGATCGCAATCACCCACGCGCGCTTAGCGTTCGCATCGCCAAGCCCCCATCCTGCACGCGCGATTATGTAAACGAGCCACAGGCCCTCGGTTGCGGGCATCAGCAGGGCGGCGAAGTTCGAGGCGATCGCGAGCGCGGTCAGGACCATGACTGCCGTGTAGTTCGCGAGGCCGCCGACACGCAGCGCGCGAAGGAACATCGCCACTTGCGCGAGGATCGCTGCGAGCATCAGCGGATACATCCGCGCCTCGTGCGAGTACTTGATCGTGACGAGGTTCACCGCGAAGAGCAGAGCGCTGAGCCCTGCGACGGTTCTGACGTCGTCGCGAGTCAGCGCGGATTCCTCGAACAGTTCGCATACAACAAGATAGACGAGCAGTATCGACGCGACGCCGAAGGCGGCAGACAGCGCGCGCATCGCGGCCAGGCTCGATCCGAAAAGCGCGATCCATGCGTGCAACAATAAATCATGCACCGGCAGCTCGCCGGGATTCAGCGCGGGCTGCCGTGCGATCACTTCGGCGGCGCTCGGCGCGGAGGCGGCGGCCCATGACGCACCCTCGTCGGGCGACATCTCGAGACTGCCAAGATTGGCGAAACGGAATGCGCTG
The DNA here is from genome assembly GCA_963733715.1 of uncultured delta proteobacterium. Classification (GTDB taxonomy): domain Bacteria; phylum Desulfobacterota; class Binatia; order Binatales; family Binataceae; genus Binatus. Next base: position 86,929 of record CAVTEN010000005.1, on the reverse strand, counting down.
CCCGCGGCGAGAGCGACGATGAGCAGAACGAGACTTAGCGCGCGGGCAGAAACGATCGGGCGGGAGGTCGTTTGATCGAGCCGATGATCAGACGGTTGATCGCGCTCGTCGGCTTTGGATGCAGCCGTGGTCAGAGACCCTTCCTTAGCTGCGGCGCGGGACGAAAGCCAACAGTGCGAGCTGCGGGAATTGTCATCGGCGCGTTGGTGCGAGGATTGAAGCCGGCGCGAGCTTTGCGCCGCCGGACGGAAAAAGTGCCGAAGCCGGGCACCCAGAAGCGCTTGTCCTTGCGAATCGAGCGCGCGATTTGTTCGAAGGCGAGGTCCAAAGTGGCGGCGACCTGCTTTTTCGGCTGCTCGGTGGACCGCGCGATCATATCGATCAATTCCGCTTTGGTCATCGACGGGACCTCCAGCGATTTTCTATAGCCGAACTTCGCCCGCAGCCATAGATGGGGGCGGTTGGATCTGATTGCGCTCGATCCAAGCGTCGATTGCCGCCAGCGCTCGCGCACCCATCTCGATTTTTTTCTCGCGGCCACGCGCACGGATTTTCAAATCAGGCATCAGGCCGTAGTTCGCGTTCATCGGCTGAAAATCGCGCCGCGTCGTATCGGTGATATACGCGATCAGCGAGCCGACTGCGGTCTCGGGCGGCGGCACGATCAATTCGCGATTCAAGACGATGTTCGCGGCGTTGATTCCAGCGAGCAAACCCGCGGCCGCCGACTCGACGTAGCCTTCGACCCCGACCATCTGGCCGGCCAGAAACAAATCGTCGCGCGTTTTGAGCTGGAGCGTGGGGCGAAGCAGGCGCGGCGAGTCGACAAAGGTATTGCGATGAATCGAGCCGAGGCGCACGAACTCCGCCTTTTCCAGTCCGGGGATCATTCGCAGCACGCGGCGCTGCTCGGGGTACGTCATCTTGGTCTGGAAGCCGACCATATTGTACAGTCGGGCTTCGGCGTCGTCCTGTCTGAGTTGCACGACCGCAAACGGCCGGCGGCCGCTGCGTGGCTCTGAGAGCCCGACCGGACGCATCGGGCCGAACGCGAGCGTCATCGGCCCGCGCCGCGCCATTTCCTCGATCGGCATGCATCCTTCGAAATAAACCGGCTTCTCGAACGGGTGCAGATCTACTTTTTCAGCCGCTACTACGGCCGCGACGAAGGCTTCGTACTGAACTTCGGTCATCGGGCAGTTGATGTAATCGTCGCCGCCCTTGCCGTAGCGCGAGGCCATGAACGCCACGCTCATGTCGACCGAATCGGCGGCGACGATCGGTGCGATCGCGTCGTAGAAATATAAATTGCGCGGGCCGATAACCCGATTCAGCGCCTCGCCGAGATCGGGGCTGGTCAGAGGACCGGTCGCGAGAATCGTCACGCCGTCGGGTATCTCGCATGCCTCCGTGCGTGAAATCTCGACCATCGGATGATCCTCGAGCGCCGCGGTGACGGCGCGCGAGAAATCGTCGCGATCGACAGCGAGTGCGGAGCCCGCAGGCACTCGCGCGCGATCGGCGGACGCGATCACGAGGGAGCCGAGCCGGCGCATCTCTTCTTTCAGCACGCCAACGGCGGTGTCCATCGAATCGTTGCGCAGCGAGTTCGAGCACACGAGTTCGGCAAAGTTCGCGGTGCGATGGGCTTCGGTCATTTTGATCGGACGCATCTCGACCAGCCGCACCCGGATACCCCTGCGCGCGAGCTGGTAGGCAGCCTCGCTGCCCGCGAGTCCTGCTCCGACAACGGTAACCTGGAATTCATTCATGGCGTAGATGCGGCGAAACGTGATCGTGGCGTTTTTCGGTGGCCGTGTAAACTGGGGTGTCGATCGGGCGTGTCGCCGTTCGACTAATATGAGAAAAGCCAAATCGGGCAACAAGGAGAGACGCGATGGAATACATGCTTTTGATCTACCACAGCGAGGCGGACGGGAAGAAAATGTCGGCTGCGGAGGGGCAGCAGATTTTTCAGGAGTACATGACCTTTACGCAGGACCTCACGAAGGCGGGGAAGAATAAGGGCGGGGCACCGCTCGAGCAGACCACGACGGCTACGACAGTCCGTGTCCGCAATGGCAAGACGGTGGTGACCGATGGGCCGTTTGCGGAGACCAAAGAGCAGCTCGGCGGATACTACTTGGTCGAGGCGAAAGATCTGGATGAGGCGATTTCGATTGCCGCGAAGATTCCGGGAGCGAAGCACGGTTCGATCGAAGTGCGGCCGATTATGAAGATGAATATGTAGACGCGACGCCGAAGAACCTAACCCCTTCCCGCGCGGAAAGGGGGACCGGATAGTTGGGAGAGTGCAATGGAATACGTGCTTTTGATTTACCACAACGAAGAAGAGGCTAGGCAGCGGCCTGAGGCGGAAAAGCAGCGAATCTTCCAGGAATTTGCCGCGTTCACGCAGGACATTACGAAGAACGGCAAGCGCAAGGCCGGAGCCCCGCTCGAGTTCACCAAGACGGCCGCAACGGTTCGTGTGCGCGACGGCAAGACGATGGTCACGGATGGGCCGTTCGCGGAGACCAAGGAGCAGCTTGGCGGATACGTCCTGGTCGAGGCGAAAGATCTCGACGAGGCGATTTCGATTGCGGCGCGGATTCCGTCGTCGAAGTACGGGTCGACCGAAGTGCGAGCGGTGAATGAAGCTCTAAAATCGCGATGAAGTACATGATCACCGGCGGGGAGATGCGGGGAGAGTCGGAAAGTCTCGACCCCGACGAATTGAACCGCCGCATCCGGTTCCATCAGCAGAAACTCGACGAACTTCTGCGCACGCGCGTGCGGGGCGGAAAGGGCGGGCTGATAAGCGCTTCGGTTGGACTTGGACGCGAGCGCGAGACTGTCACCGTGAAGAATCGCGGTGGCAAGCTTCTTCGGATCGATGGTCCGTTCCCGGAAACCAAGGAGCTGGTGGGCGGCTTCGACATAATCGACTTCGACTCGTACGAAGAGGCGATCGAGTACGCCAAATACCCGGGAGCTCATCAGAGTCTAGTCATCGAGGTTCGGCCGATTCGCGAGTTCTGGTGGATTTCACAGACGCGCGGACAGGCCGCGTCGAAGATTTTCATGCTCACGTCGGTCGAGGACGAGCGCGTCGTGCTCAGCATCCCCGAGGGCGAGCGTACAAAAATCATGCGACAACATCAGGGCGTCGGCGCCGAGTACGTCGCGAGTCGCGCGATGCTGGATCAGGAGCCCGGGTTGTGGGTCGGCGCGCGCTTGCAGATTTCCGAGCAGGCGAAAACGATTCGATCGAAAAATGGCGGCCAGCTCGTGACGGATGGACCGTTCGCCGAGACCAAGGAAGTCGCCGGCGGCTTTAACCTGGTCGCGTGCGCGTCGATGGACGAGGCAATCACGTGGGCGAACAAGCTGGCTCAGCGCGACGGCGACGCGATCGAAGTCAGGCCGGTCGAAGGTTGCTGGTGGATCTATCACGAATGAGCACGCGGTAGCGGGATGCGCGGCGGGGGCTAGCCTGCCATCGGACGGAATTGCCGATGGACAACAGCGCCGCGGGTATCGAGCGTTTCTATCGCGAGGAGTTTGGGCGAGTGCTCGCCACGCTCATTCGTGTGCTTGGCGACTTCGACCTGGCGGAAGACGCGGCGCAGGACGCGTTCGCGAGTGCGGTCGAGCAGTGGCCTCGCGATGGACTGCCGGAGAATCCGCGCGCGTGGATCATCGGCGTCGCGCGTCACAAGGCGATCGATCGATTGCGAAAACAGGGTCGGTTCAACGATCGCCGCGAGGAATTGATCCGCATGGCAGAGAGCGGCGGCGACGACGGAGAGAGCGATACGGCAAGCGCGTTGCCGGACGAGCGTCTGCGGCTGATTTTTACGTGTTGCCATCCGGCGCTGGCCGACGACGCGCGCGTCGCTCTGTCGCTGCGCACGCTGTGCGGGCTCACGACCGAGGAAATCGCGCGCGCGTTCCTGACGGCGCCGGCGACGATGGCGCAGCGGTTGGTCCGCGCCAAACGCAAGATTCGCGCGGCGCGGATTCCCTACGAGGTGCCGTCGACGGAGGTGCTGGCGGAGCGGCTCGACGCCGTGATGGCGGTAATCTACCTGGTCTTCAACGAAGGTTACGCGGCGAGCTCCGGCGAACGATTGTTGCGAACCGATCTCTGCGCAGAGGCGATTCGGCTCGCGCGAATTCTGGTCGCGCTGATGCCCACCGAGGCCGAGCCGCGCGGATTGCTCGCGATGATGCTGTTGCATGACGCGCGGCGCGATGCGCGAATCGACGAGCGCGGCGAACTCGTGCTGCTCGAGGAGCAAGATCGTGCGCGGTGGGATCGTGCGCAGATCGCGGAGGGGCTGGCTCATTCCGAGGCTGCGATTAGCGCAGACGCGCACGGCCCGTATGCAATTCAGTCGGCGATCGCGGCGGTTCACTCGCGCGCTAAAAGCGCAGATGCGACCGACTGGCGCGCGATCGCGAACCTTTATGCACGCCTCGGCGCGATACGACCTTCGCCCGTGATCGAGTTGAATCGAGCGGTCGCGGTTGCGATGGCCGACGGTCCCGCGGCCGGTCTCGAATTGGTCGACGAGATCGCGGCCAGCGGCGATCTTCGCGACTACTACCTGATGTGGTCGGCGCGTGCGGATTTGCTGCGGCGGCTGGAACGATGGGGCGAGGCGGCTGAGTCGTACCGCGCTGCGCTGGCGCGAGTGGGCAGCGCTCCTGAGCGTCGATTTCTACGGCGGCGGCTCGACGAGATGTCGGCGAAGATGAGGCCTGCTGAGCCGAGTTGAGAATAAGGAGCGCTGCGCGGTTTCAAAACCGGAACCGGCTCCGCTCGCGCGAAGCTGTCCGAGATCCTTCCTGCCGCTCGCGTTGCTCGCTTCGTCAGGATGACAACACCCGAGCGCGTTGCTCGTTTCGGTCAGGATGACAAGTAGTGACGCTTACGAATTTAGCTGCCGACCTTTGGATCGCGACCAGAGAGTTCACCAATGAGCTTGGACTTGTCACCTCGCGGATGACTGTCATTCGCCTGAAGGACGGGCGTGTTCTCATTCACTCGCCGGTACCGATCGGGCAGGATTTGCTTTCCGCGGCAAAAAATCTGGGGCAAGTGGCAGCGTTGATCGCGCCCAACCTTTTCCATCACCAATTCATTTCCGAATGGAGAGCGGCGTTCCCTGAGGCGAAGGCATTTTGTGCGCCGGGCCTGGCGGCGAAGAGAAGTGATTTCAAATTCGACGGCGTGCTCGAGGACGTGAGCGCTCTGGAGTGGAGAGGACAAGTTGACCAACTTCTGATCAAGGGCATTCCGGATTATAGCGAGGTGGTCTTTTTTCATCGGACAAGTCGCACGTTGATCGTCAGCGACCTTGTATTCAACTACTCGCCCGTTCAGGCAGAGTCAGATCCTGGCGGCGCCGACGGTCTTGGACCTCACAGCAGAATAAGATCCGCAATCAGCTGATCAGGACGCTCTTCGCGAGTCGATTGAAAGCGTGCTTCGATGGCCATTCGATCGCGTCATTGTGTCTCATGGCGAAATCGTCGAGTCCGACGGCCATGCGCGTTTCCGGGAGGGATTTACATTCCTTGAGGACGGCCGTCGTGGCCGTGCTACTACTTCAGCGCAGCCGGCGAAGGGCTAACTGACGGATCGATCTTGGCGGTGAGGGGATTCGACGTATTCATCGCCTCGACGGCGGGCCAGTACTTGCTTTTTGCGAGCTGCGCGCGAAAGTCGCGTGCGAAGGCGTCCTTGCCTTGCACTTTCGGTGGCCACGCGTCGTCGAGGAACTTCCACGCATCGTCGGCGTGACCGCAGTAGATCAGATCAAGCATCGTCTCCCACAACTGGGGCGAGATCTTCGCATGAGGCCATTGACCGCCCTTGGCGCTGGGATCGTAGGTCTTTACTGCGGCAGCGCGCACGGCAAGGTCGCTGGCGTTGAGCTCCGGCGCAGCGCGCATCAGGTCGGGCGCGATGCGGTACGCATTATCGCTGAAGCGCAGGATGATTTTTGGTGCGGGTGAATCGGAGAAGTCGGTGTTCCAGTTGGCAAAGGTCCAGTCGTGAATCTCAATGGCCAGGCCCACGCTCTTCGAGTCCTTGTCCGGATGCAGGAAGTGCGGGCCCGAGTCGCCGAACTCCGCGTCGATCGTGCCGAGTTTTTTGAAGGTCGGGCCGATTTCGAAGATATGAAACGACAGGCAGCAATTCGCGCCGCCAAGCCATTCCGAGATCACCAGGTCGGGCTGCCCAGTGCCAGTGATGTCCATCCCCATCTTGACCATCGCCGCGTCGGGATCGTCCTTGTACATGGTGCCGATGAAAAATTTCTCGCCCTTTTTCTTTGCCTTCTGCAAGTAGACGGGCTTGCCGTCCTTCAGAATCTCGAAGTACGAGTCACTGCCGTCCTTCGCCTTCGCATCGAAGTACACGCGCGCGACGTAGGGAGCGAGCGTCTCCTCCTGATGAGGGATTATTTCGACCGGGGTTGCGCTGTGAGCCGATGCTGCGAATCCCGCGAACAACGCGAGGATCAAAGTGGCGGGCACGGCGGCCCGCCCCACTGGAACTGAGGCTATGGCGCGGACGATGCGACCGGGGAGTCTGCGCGAATCTGACACAGCGAAACGGCGAAGCGAGGCGCTACGCGGGCGGCGTCGACGCCGGAGCCGGCTCGGCTTGCGCAACGACGGGCGCCGGAGCTTTGTAGCCGCATTCCTTGTTGGCGCATTGCCAGGTGACACCGGTGCGCTTCAAATCCTTTTCGACCATGTAGTTGGCGCCGCAGGACGGGCATGGTTGCGGGACAACTTTGTTCCACGCCGCGAATTTGCACTTGGGATAGCGGCCGCATCCGTAGAAAATCTTTCCGCGACGGCTGCGACGCTCGAGGATTTCGCCCTCTTTGCATTCCGGGCACGCGACTCCGGTCTTCACCGGGTCGGATTGCAGACGCTTGATTCCGTCACATTCGGGGTAGCCCGAGCATCCCAGGAATTCCCCGAAGCGCGAGCGCCGCTTGACCATCGGCTTGCCGCACTTCTCGCAGACTTCGTCGCTGGGGACAGGCGCCGATGGCGGCTTCATCGTGATATTGCCCTGATCGTCGCGCGCGATTTCGCCGGTATTGGTGCATTTGGGGTAGTTCGAGCAGGCAAGGAACTCGCCGTTGCGTCCCCATTTGATCACCATGTCTCCGCCGTCGAGCTCGCATTTGAGCCCGGTCGGCAAACCCTTGTGCTTGACCTCGGGCATCTTCTTCTTCGCGTCGGCAAGGTCCTTCGCGAACGGCCCGTAGAACCGCTTCATCGTCTTCACCCAGTTCTCGGTGCCCTCTTCGACCTTGTCGAGGTCCTCTTCGAACTGCGCGGTAAAACTGGATTCGAGAATGTCGGGGAATGCCTTTACGAGCATGTCGTTGACGACGCGACCGAGCGACGTCGGACGCATCCGCTTGCTCTCGTCCTCTTCGACGTACTCGACTCGAAGGATGCTCGTCATGATTGCGGCGTAGGTCGACGGGCGCCCGATACCCTGCTCCTCGAGCACCTTGATCAGGGTGGCCTGCGTGTAACGCGGCGGTGGCTGGGTGAAGTGCTGCTCGGGGTCCAGTCCCAGCAGTGTGAGCACCTCGCCTTCGTTGAGCAGCGGCAGCGTGCCCTCTTCGTCTTCGGGCTCGTCCTGGCCTTCGATATACACGCGCATGAAGCCGTCGAACTTCATCACCTGGCCGGTGGCGCGGAAAATCGCGTCGGCTGATTCGATATCGACGGTCGTGCGGTCGTACACCGCAGGCATCATCTGACTCGAGACGAAGCGATTGTAGATGAGGGTGTAGAGCGCGAGCATGTCCTTGTCGAGGAAGCGCGCGATCGACTCGGGGTCGCGCTCGACCGCCGTCGGTCGAATCGCCTCGTGGGCGCCCTGCGACTGCTTGCTGGATTTGTAGGCATTCGGCTGATCGGGAACGTACTCTTTGCCGTAGCGCGAGCCGATATGGTTGCGGACGGACTCGAGCGCCTGGTCCGATACGCGCGGCGAGTCGGTACGCATATAAGTGATAAGGCCGACCGCGCCCTCCTCGCCTAGCTCGACGCCTTCGTACAGCTTCTGCGCAATCTGCATCGTGCGCCGCGGCTGATAGTACAGCTTGCGCGACGCCTCCTGCTGAAGCCTTGACGTGATGAACGGGGGCGCAGGACTGCGGCGGACTTCCTTGCGCTCGACACTCTTTACAGTGAAAGGGGCTTTTTCGACAGCCGCGATGATCTCGCGTGCCTGCGCTTCGGGCAGCTTGTACGCCTTGTTGTCGATTCGGTCGTCTTTGTAGCTGTAGAGCCGCGCCTTGAATGGGGGAGGATTCTTTCCAGACAGGCGCGCATCGAGGGTCCAGTACTCTTCGGCGCGGAAGGCCTCGCGCTCGCGCTCACGGTCGACGATTATCCTGAGCGCAACCGATTGCACCCGCCCGGCGCTGATTCCGCGCTTAACCTTGTCCCACAGGAGCGGGCTCAGCTTGTACCCCACCAGCCGGTCCAACACCCGGCGCGCCTGGTAGGCGTCGAACAGGTGGCGGTCGAGTTTGGAGGGATTCGCGACCGCCTCTTTGACTGCGGCGGACGTGATTTCATGCAACAGAACGCGGCTGACCTTGGATTTCGTCTTGCCGAGATGCTCGGAGATATGCCACGCGATAGCCTCGCCTTCGCGGTCGGGGTCGCTGGCGAGGTAGACGTTATCCTTGCCCTTCGCGGCGCTCTTGATCTCGCTGAGTACCTTCTCTTTACCCTTGATTGTGACGAAATCGGGGGCGAAATTGTGCTCGATATCGACGCCCAGCTTGCTCTTGGGCAGGTCGACGACGTGGCCGACCGAGGGCATGACCTGGTAGTCGCTACCGAGGTAGCGCTTGATAGTTTTCGCCTTTGCGGGCGATTCGACGATTACGAGATTTTTTGCCACCGTTCAGGCGCCTCCAAAGCTCCCGTACCCTCGCAGGTTTCGCGCCAGCCGAAATTCCCGACGCTTCAGGGCTTACACCCTGCCAGACTTATGCAAGCGAGAAAAGCTTGCCGGGATGCTGGGTGACACGACCTTCGAGTTCGAGTTCAAGCAGTAACCTAAGCACGGTTTGGGCATTCAGCCCGGAGGACTCGATGATCGAGTCAACGTGGAGTCTTTCAGATTCTCTTAGATTGTTTAAGATTGTTGTAGTACTGTCAACAGGCCCTTCGGTAGACTTAGCATCTGCGGGGCTTTGGAGCAACTGAGCTACTTCAGCCCTTGCAGTTGTATTAGACGTTGGCGGCATCGGAACCTGTTCAATCGAAACGGCGGGCGTCCTTTCAGCCACACGCGGTCTGCCGATCATCTGAGGCGCGAGCTCCTCGATCACGTCCTCGACGCATTCGACCAGCTTCGCACCCTCCTTCAGCAGGCGGTTGCTGCCGCGAGTCTTGCCGCTGAGCGGACTGCCCGGTACGGCGAAAACCTGGCGATCCTGCTCGAGTGCCATCCGCGCGGTGATCAGCGAGCCGCTTTTTTCGGCAGCCTCGACGATTACGACACCAAGGCAGAGCCCCGACAGGATACGGTTGCGCGTCGGGAAGTTCTCGGCGAGCGGTTGCGTCCCAATCGGGAGTTCGCTGATGAGCGCGCCGCCGCCGGCGATAATCGCCTCGGCCAGCTTGCGATGCTCGGCGGGATAGATGACGTCGACGCCGCATCCGAGGACCGCGAGCGTTTTGCCATGTGCGTCGAGGGCACCCTGATGCGCCTCGCCGTCGATTCCGCGCGCCAGGCCGCTGACGACGGTGAAGCCCTTGGCAGCCAGCTCGAGGCCGAGCCTCTGCGCCATTCGACGGCCGATGTCGCTGGCCGCGCGCGCGCCAACCACCGCGATACAGTTACTGTCGGTCAGCTGCGCGGGGCCCCGCACGAACAGGAACGGAGGAGGGTCGGCGATCTGGCGCAAATTCAGGGGATAGTCGGCGTCGCTCCATTTGATGAGACGCGCGCCGATATTCGGCAGCTCGCAAAGTTCTTTCTCGAGCGCCTCGAAATCGCGGAACTCGGTGATACTGCGCGCGGTGTTGCGCGGCACGCCAGCGGCCGCGATCTCTTCGGAATTGAGCTGAAATATTTTTTCCGGAGTGCCGAACTTCTCGATCAGCAGCTTGCAGGTGCGCGGACCGACCCCGCGCGCCCGTCTCAATGCGAGCCAGTAAACGTCTGGTGAAGGCACTAACCCGTCTTACGGGGCTCGGTTTGTATCTGATCGCGCTCCAGGTCGTGCAGCTTGCGTGATTCCAGAGAGTTCCGTTCGCGCAGAGCGAATATCAAGCCCACGGCAAAGGCGCTCAAGCCAATAACCAGCGGCAACAATGCGGGCCAATATTCTTGCATGGTAGATTCCATTGGAAAGCCTGCCGCCTCACACTTCAGTCCTTATAAAGGCGAGTATCAGAAGTCGGAGCCCAACCGCAAGATAGGTTGAGCACACTCCTTGTTGATCTCAACGAGGGGGATTCGCAACCCTCTTCCCCTCTCCCTGCAAGGGAGAGGATCGAAGGTGAGGGTCCTTGTGCAGCGCGTTTTTTTCAACGCGCGATTCAAGATTCTGCTTCTGCTCCGAATGTGTTCGTTGAGGTAACGGAAAGCTCTCCTCTCAGCAGCGCCCCGGAGCAGAATCTTGAATCGCTAGCGAAACAAATCGCTCGCTGAATAAGGACCCTCACCTTAATCCTCTCCCATGCAGGGAGAGGGGAAGAGTGCAACCTTCGTGTCAAAGCGGCGCATTGTCAGCACGGCTGCGAGAGCGTGGGGCGGGATACTTTTTGTTGACCATGCAAAACGAATCGCATAAGTTATGCGCAACCGTCGTATCTGATACTATTAGCCAATTGGCCGCTATGTGCCGGCGGCTGACGGGAGGATTTGAGTATTGAGCGCATCACTCGGAACGATGAATTTCACCGGAATGTCCGCGGCGGACAAGCAGATTCTTATATTCAGCTTCTATCGCGACGCCGAATTGCGCGGCGCGCGTTTGCTCTTCAACCTTCTGTCTCACATGAAGGACGGCGAGTCGCAGCTCAAAATGACGGCTCACCTGGCGGATGAAACCCGTCACGCTTATCTGTGGACCAAGCGAATCTCGGACCTCGGTGGCGCTCCCATCCTAATCGACGACGGCTACCAGCGCCGGCTGGGTCTGCGAACCGGCGTGCCCAAGACAATCATCGACCTGCTCGCGTTGACGGTGGTGGTCGAAGAGCGCGCGCAGAGCCGTTACAACGCGCACATGGCGCTGCCCAACGTCGATGCGGAAACGATGGAAGTCCTGAAGTCGGTGACCAAGGACGAATCGTGGCATCTGTCGTGGATCGAAAAAGAGATGCACGAGATCGCGAAGGGGCAGGGCAACGAAGAGCAGGCGGAAAAGTCGCTCGATCGCTATCGCAAGATCGATCGCGAAGTCTACGCCACTATCGCCGCCGACGAAGCCGAGCTGATGCGCGCGTAGTCCGCATCTATTCCAAATGCTAAGGTGCAGGGGTTACCCCTGCCCAAGGAAGTGTGAAACCCATGGCGGGGTTTCACTACGATTAAGTTCTTCTGTGTGCGGGAATCTAGGCGGTGCGCGCCAATGCTTCGGCGGTGCGTGCAGCGAGCGCGGCATTGATCTCCAGGCGCATCGCCTCGGCATATTCGGCGGCAGCCTCGATGGGCTTGGTGCCCTCTTTCTTCTGATAGGCGTACATCAGGCTTCGGCTCGCATTCACGATGAATCCCGCCCCGTCTGCACGAGCCGATGCGACTGCATCAGCGGCCGTGCCGCCTTGCGTGCCGTATCCCGGTACGAGGATCGTCGCCGCCGGCATCAGCTCCCGCGCGCGCCGCGCCTGCACCGGATAAGTCGCGCCGACCACGGCACCGACCGAGCTGAGCCCGCTCGCGCCGATGAAATCGCCGCCCCATCCATTGACACGCGCCGCTACCGACTCCCATATCGGGCGATTGGGTGCGTTGAGATCCTGAAATTCACCCGACGAAGGATTCGAGGTCTTCACCAGCACGAATACACCGCGGCCCCGACTTTTTACCTTCGCGATAAATGGCATCAGCGCGTCGCTGCCTTGATACGGGTTGACCGTGACGGCATCGCAGTTGAAATCACCATCGCCGAGAAACGCTTCAGCGTATGCGGCCGACGTTGTCCCGATATCACCGCGTTTCGCATCAGCGATCGTGATTAGGCCGAGTCGCCGCGAAAGCTTGACGACCTCGCAAAACGCGCGCATCCCATCGAGCCCGCGTGCTTCGTAAAACGCAAGCTGCGGCTTGACTGCTATAGCAGAGCGCGCGCATGCCTCGACTATTTCGCAGCAGAAGCGCGCCAGCGTGTAACCGGGCGGGATTCCCGGAGCGCCGGGTGCGTCGAGCTGAGGATCGATACCGAGCACCACGACGCTGTCTTTTGCGCGCGACGCTTGGGCAAGGCGATCGGCAAAGTGCATCGCGCGAATTATTGCATACTGCGGCGCCGAGGTCATATCGGGCGTTGCGTTGTCGCATTCGCCGCGGGCATCCTTTGATGACAACGACAGGAACCCAAAAAAGAACCGCATGAACAACCTGACTATCGTTACCAAGCTCCGTTTCGTTGCCGCGCTCGCGCCGGCGATTCTGCTGATCGTGGCCGCGGTGATTGCGGGTGCATTTCATATGTTCGGCACATTGCCGCGCGAAATCCACGATAACGAATATGCGGCGGGGCGCGCCGCCCAGGGGATGGAAGCCGCGCTCTACAAAATGGATTGGGGACGCACGCAGCCCGACGCGTCGCAGATCGTGATCGATCAGCAGCGCGGGTTCATTTCCGAAATCGAAATCGCGCGCCAGCATATCGGAAGCCGCGAGCAAGCCGAACTGATCGAAAAAATCGCCAACGACGCGCGGCCGCTGTTCGATGCGCTGCGAACCGCGTCGCCCAGCGATGACAGCCTCGAGCCGAAGCTCCGCGATCTGCAAGGCAAGGTCGCAGACCTGATAAGCGTCGACGACGCAGCCGTGATAGCGGTCGCCGACGGGGCAGAATCGCAAGCGCGGCTCATGATGGCAATTACGATTGTGGCGCTGGTAGTTGTCCCGTGGATTTGCTTCGTAGTGATCGCGCGGCTGTCGGGCAATCTCTACAAAGAACTAAAAGAGATGCGCCGGCGCATCGGCGATCTCGCCGAGCACGCGCCAACATCGTCGGACGACATCAGCGCCATGGACGAAGCTCTAACCAAACTAGGTTTCCCAAAACCAAACCCGATGCTGGCCGAGTAGCTTGTCCGGACAATGTCCGGATGATTAGATCCTCAGCCTTATGCGGGCCGGATCTCCAAAATTCAGCGAATCGACGGTCGAGAGATTTGAGGACAGGCGTTTCTTTGTGCTGAAAAGAAAGCGATGGGACGAGTTTCTGAAAATTCTGGATCGGCCTCCCCGCATCAAGCTGAGACTGGCGAAGCTGCTTTCCGAGTGGAGCGTCCTTGAGTGATTGGCGCCTTTCCTCCCGAAGAGCATTCAACTGCGGGCGAGGCGAGAGGAGTTTTGATATGTCCGCACCTTTCTTTGGTGGTTGTGCCTGCGGGGCTATTCGTTACAGCGCTGAAGGGGAACCTTTATTCTCGATGAATTGTCACTGTCGGGATTGTCAACGTGAGACCGGGAGCGCCTATACGGCCGTTCTTGCGGTTCGCAGTGCATCTTTCAGGGTGATCCAAGGGAAGCCGAAGTACTTCGAAATCACGGCCGACAGCGGGCATAAGACCACGCGAGTCTTCTGCGCCGATTGCGGATCGCCTCTCTTCGGCCTGCCCGGTATCACCCCTGAGATGGTGACGATTCGAGTCGGCAGCCTGGACGATCCGAGCGCATTTCGTCCGAGCCAGGACATTTACGTCGCGAGCGCTCAGCCATGGGACTACATGAATCCGGATCTGCCCAAGTCGTCGAAGCTACCGAACAAGTGACGATGATACGCGCGGATGAGTCCTACTTCTTTTTGCGCTTGGCGAGCTTCTTTGCCGACGGCTTTGTTCCGCCGTCGGGCAGGACGATGTCGAGGCTGCGCCATAGGTACCAGGCCGCCGCGGTTCTGTATGGACGCCATCGCTCGGCGTGCTTCAGCAGGCGCTTGCGATTGGGCCGTTGGCGCATCCGGTAGTGGCGCTTGATTGCGTTCTGAACGCCGAGGTCGTCGGCCGGCATCACGTCGGGCCGGCCCAGGTTGAACATCAGGAACATCTCGGCGGTCCATCTGCCGATTCCCTTGACCATGACGAGATGCTCGATGATCTCCTCGTCGGTCATGCGATGGAACAGGTGGAAGTTGAGCTTGCCGTCGCGGATGTGCGCGGCGAGGTCCTTAATATAGAGCGCCTTTTTTTCCGAGAGGCCTACCGCGCGGAGCTCGGCGTCGGTCTTGGCCAGCACTTGCTCCGGCGACGGAAATTCCGCGTCAGGGAACAGCGCAACGAAGCGGCCGTAGATTGCGTTGGCGGCAGCGCCTGCGAGCTGCTGGAAAATGATCGCCCGCGCCAGCGCCTGGAAACGTTCGCGCCGGGGCTGAATTCCAAGCGCGCCGACCTCCGCGATAATCCGCGCGAGGATCGGGTCGGCCTTGCTGAGATGTAGCCGCGCCTTCCGGGCGTAATCAACTTTTTTAGTTGCCATTTTTCTGAAAAGACGGTTCGCCGAATCTTGCACGCCTGCTAAGGTCGTTCAATCGGTACGATGAGCGAAGACTTGAGACTTCCGATGTGTCCCGAGAACCTGCACGAGGGAATGCGCCTCGGACCGATCAATTACGTCGTCACGCCGGAGCGGGCGCGCGCATTTTCGGATGCGGTCAAGGCCGCGAATCCAGACTTCATCTCGACGGCGCAGAACCCCGACGCGATGGTGTCGCCCACGATGCGCTTGCAGGATTACGCCCTGCTGATCGCCACTCATCTGAAAGGCGGCAAGGGAGGAGTCCATGCCAAGCACTGGTGCGAGTTTCACGAGCCGATGCGCGTCGGGCAGGCCGTCAAGGTCGAGGGCACGATCACCGCGACGTATCGCAAGCGCGGCAAGTTTTATTTCACGCTGCAATATGAATCACGCGATGCCGTCACGGATCAGTTGTTGGTGCGCCAGGCGATCACGTCGGTGCTGCTGAACGACAAGGGTGAGATGCAATGAATGCGGCGGCCGGCGAGATTCGAATCGGCGCGGAGCTGGTTTCGGCGCCGTACCTCCTCGATGAGGCCGCGGCGAAAGCCTACCACGATGGAATCGAGCGGCCGGCGCGACGTCGACCGCCACGCGGTATCCATGACGATAAAGACGCGGCGCGCAAAGCGGGCTTCATGGCGCCAATCGCCGGCGGCGAGCAGACTATCGCGGTAGTCGCGCAATTCATCGCGGACAACTTCGGCATGCGCTTCGTCCGCGGCGGGCGAATCGAAGTATCGCTCACCAAGCCGGTGCTCTTTGGCGATACTCTGACCTCGCACGCGAAGATCGTTTCCGTCGACGCAACTCACGCCCAACTTCAGATTCACGTCGAGAATCAGCGTGGCGAACAGGTGCTGACAGGCACCGCCGCTATCAGGATGAACGACGCATGACCGCTGGAACCAGTCCAGGTTCGAGCGTCGCGCCGGGCGAGAACGTTCCGGCGGCCCGCGCGGCACCGCTCTGGCGCAAGGCGCTTCCGTATCTCGGGACCGTTGCGATCTTTGCGCTGATCTTCTGGCGCATCCCGATTCGCAAAGTCGAGCAGGCGCTATCGCAAGTGCCGATACTCGATTTCCTGGCGGTGTTCATGCCGTACTCTCTTTTTTACTGCGCGATCGATTCGGCGTGCCTGACGTGGGTTGTGAATCGCTTCAACGCGCGGATGCGATACAGCGACATCCTGCCGATTCGCGCAAGCATGTACGTGCTGGCTCTAATCAATACGAGCCTCGCGCAGGGCGGCGTCGCGTATTACCTGCATCGCAAGGCGGGAATCACCTTCCTCGGCGCGCTCAGCTCGGTGCTGTTCATCGCGATGCTCGAAATCTACCAGCTCTTTTTGTTCTCGACGCTCGGCGTGATCTTTTACGCACCGGTCGGCGCCGCGCAGATAAGGATCGTTGCGATTCTTCGTGTCGTGTACATCGCAGCCTGGGCTCTCCTTGCGGGCATCATGATTTTCTTCGCGATTGCCCGTCGTAGCGCGCGGATTCGCAACTGGGTCGAGACTGGACGCGCGGGCGCGCTGCTCGCGACTTTCATCCAGGCGCGTCCGCTCGACTACCTGATGGTGCTGGCGATCAAAGCGCCGACGTTTCTCGCGTCGGTCGTCGCGCAGTACTACGCGCTGGCGCTGTACGGAATCGCGATCCCGTTCGTGAAGCTGATGCTCTTTCTTCCGCTGGTCTTCCTGGCAGCCGCGCTGCCGATATCGGTGGCTCATCTCGGCACCAGCCAGGCGGCGTGGCTGCTGTTCTTCTCGACTAACGCGTCGCCAGCGAAAATCGTCGCCTACAGCCTGGCGGCGCAACTCACCTTCATGCTGTGCAACGCGCTGATCGGACTGGTGTTCCTGCCGCGCGCCAGCCGCGAGCTGACCACGCTTAGAGCGGAGACGAGCACCTCCGCGACTGCTTGAGCCTAGCTCGCGCCGATTCAGGGAATCCTTCGCGTTGAGCCGCATCAGCCAGTCGGCGATCTAGAGTGACTAACGGGAGGGATCCCGGATCTCCTTCGGCCGCAACGAGCGCCGCTCCGAGCTGAAGCGCGTCCGCGGTTCGCAGGGGATAGTCCATTACAATGCGCTGGGCGTGAAGACGAGTAGCAACAGCATCCGAAATCTGAACCCAGCCTGAGGCCGCATCTACCACGTCCAGAATTGCGCGATTCCACAGCGATGCCAACTCCGGCCGTTCGCGTTTTTTTCTCGCGATGGCCGACAGCACCTCAACCAGCGTCATCATCCAGGTGGTGATGCCTGGATCGAACCCGTGCCAATTTCGTACCTTCGCGCTGGAAGGCTCCTCAATGAATGTTGGAACCAGCGCCGAAGCGTCCCAGAATCTCACCAGCCGCTCTCGCGCTCTTCCAACAACGCTTCAAGCACTCCGGCACCGCCAGGAATTTTTATCGGCTTATGAGTTTTCAGCCATGCTGCAAAATCTCGGGTAGGGCGTATAATCGCGCCCTTGGCCTCGAGGCGCGCGAGGCGCTCTTCATCCAGATCTTTCTTGCTTTTGGCCTTGCTCCGAGTCAGAGGGACGATCTCGGCGATTGGCTTGTCGCGATCGTACACCAGCACAGTGCCGCCTGCGCGGACGTGATCGAGATAGCGCGAAAGGCCGTTACGCAGTTCCGCGATTTTGGCTTTTTTCATGACTCCCGGATTATAGCCAAGTTGGCGCTGTCGGGCTACGAAGTTGATGCGGCGGGCGCCCGTGCGTGAGTTCTCGATCAGATCGAGAAGAGTTTGGCCAGGGCGGTCGGCTCGAGGCGGATGCCGATGTAGAAGGGGCCGAACTTCGCGTACGACGCGCTGGCTTCGTCGAAGCGCATCTCGTAGACGAGTTTCTTGAATACGATCGGATCGTCGGCGAACAGGTCGACGCCCCATTCCCAATCGTCGAATCCGATCGAGCCCGAAATAATCTGCGTAACCTCGCCGGCGAAGCGCCGCCCGACCATCCCATGGTCATGCATCAAGCGCTGGCGATCCTCGATCGGCAGGCGATACCAGTTGTCGGCGCCGTCGCGTTTTTTGTCCATCGGATAGAAGCACAGGTACGGACGCGCGGGGATTTTCGGAAACAGCCGCGTCGAAATCTTCTCGCGCTGGCGGGCCAGCTCGGACTCGATTTCAGATTTCCATTGCGGCGAATGCGGTCCGACGCCATTCTCGATGAGCTTGCGATAGAGCGCCACCGTCGCTTCATAGAGGCCAATCTCAATCACCGACAGATACGATGTGGTCGGTTCCAGGTAGTCGCTGAGCGCGAGCCCGGCGACTGCGTGCTCGGCCTGCCCGAGTTCGTCGAAGCTGCGGCGGAAATGTACGATCATCAAATCGCCCTTGTGCCCAATCTCTGAAAAAAGTGCGGTCTCACCGTCCTCGCGCCGAGCCATCTCGCTGAACAGCTTCGACGCGTCGTTGATGGCGGCGTCGCGTTTCGCTGCGTCGAGCGCGCGCAATTGTCGGCGCCGCACGCGGAACATCTGATGGAGAATGCTGTAGCCTTCGAGCGTCAGGGGCGCGGCGGGAAAATCGGCGGGAATCTTCGCGCGGTCCTTACCTCGACTTGGCTCTGCGCCTCGATTTTGCTCTGCGCGGTCGATACTCATGACGGCAATTCTAGACGCTACGCAGCCGGCTGTCTTGATACGCGCGATCGAATGCACGCATCAATGAGAGCCTGCGCGACTGCGGGGTTCGATGCCCAGTGCGCATGAACATATGACGCGAGAACGTTTTCGACGCGATAGCCCTCGGCGAACGGAGGGCCACCCCATCGCGGCGCCACGCTGTAAATGCGATCGATCCGATCGCCGCTATCGGCGCCTTCGAGAGTTGAGTGGCGAAACTGATGACCGCGAAATCGCGTTCGCGCTGTACCGAGGATCGAATCTGCTCGCGTCTCGACCTCGACGTAGCCGATTGCCTGCAGTCGCTCAGACATCACAGCGAGTCCGGGAATGATCGCTGCCATCGGCCATCGCGCGCCGTCGAGCGTACGGATTGCGTCCGTCAGGTACATCAGGCCGCCGCATTCCGCATAAATCAGGCCGCCGCTAACTGCGAAGCGCCGAAGGGCCGTGAGCATCGAAGCGTTCGTAGATAGTTCGCGCGCGAATGCCTCGGGATATCCGCCGCCGAAGTAGAGTCCATCGACTTCGGGCAGTTCGCGATCGCGGATCGGCGAGAAATTTACAATCTCGGCGCCAAGCGAGCGCAGCCGATTCAAATTATCTTCATAGTAAAAGTGAAACGCGGCGTCGTACGCCACGCCGATTCGGCAGCGCGGCCGCGAACTCGAATCGACTTTGCTGAGGTCAGACGCGCGATCGACTTCGAGTGCCGGCGCCGAGCGCGCGATTTCAACAATCGCGTCGAGGTCCAGCCATTCGGCCGCCAGCCGGCTCCATCCGTCGATCAGGCGTTGCGGCACATTCGATTCGTCCGCCATCAGCAGGCCGAGATGGCGCTCGGGAAAAGCGAGATCGGCACTGGCTGGAAATCCACCGACGATCGGAACTTCAGGATCGGCGGCACGCAACAGGTCGAGATGTCCGCGTCCACCAACGCGATTGCAAATCATGCCGGCCACGCGCACCGCGGGATCGAAGCGCGCGAAACCCGCTGCCACTGCGGCGATCGTGCGCGCGACGCCTGACGCGTCGGTGACGAGGATCACCGGCGCGTCGAGCCACTTTGCAATCTGGGCAGTCGAGCCTTCATCGCTGGTCGGCGTCGCAGAATCGAACAGCCCCATCATGCCTTCGATCACCGCGATGTCCGCATCGGCGGACGCGCGCGCAAAAGTCGCAACCACCGCGTCGCGATCCATCATC
The DNA here is from genome assembly GCA_963733715.1 of uncultured delta proteobacterium. GTDB lineage: Bacteria > Desulfobacterota > Binatia > Binatales > Binataceae > Binatus. The sequence goes on along the minus strand of CAVTEN010000005.1, from coordinate 67,305 downwards.
CAGCTGTCGAGGTTGTGCGAGCGAACGCCGGCGGCGCGTTCGTGATAGGTGGGGTCGAGATAATCAGGGCCGCACTTGAACGCCGCGACCTTGCGGCCTCGCGCGCGCATCGCACCGATCAGCGCGACGGTCGCGGTGGTCTTGCCGACGCCGCTGGCAGTCGCCGCGATGACGAGGCGAGGAATTTTGCCGGATGGAAGCATCGCGAGTGGCAATCCTACTACAACACAATCACGCGATCTTTATGCGCGCGCCTTGCAATAGCGGGGGATCAGGATTCGTCGCGCCGATGCCCGTAGTTGCGAGGACCAGCTCGAATGGCGATTGACCATGATCGCGAATCCATTGCGCCAGTGGTCCATTCTCGGTTGTCGACGCGAGCAACTGCACTTCGTTGGGACCGATTGTGAAAGCGACGCCCGCCGCTTCGAGATCCGGGCGCTCGACGGGCGCGCCCGGACGTCCGAGCACGCGCGCATAGTAGAGGCTGGTCATGCCCGGATCATTTACCGCGACAACGAGCGTACGGATGCCAGTCGCGCCGTTAGGGTGCGAACGTTCGCGCGGGACGCGTTCGTCGCGCGGAGTGTCGTCCTTGATCAGAAATGGCAGTTGGCCGTTGAATGGAGGCTTGGGATCCGCGAGCAACCAACTGAGATGATAGCCGTCGGGACGATCACGAGTCAGCGAAAAAGGATCACCAATGTTCGCTCCAGCGCGGCGCATCGATTCGATATCCGCCGCGAGATCGTCGGTGCTCATGCAAAAATCGACGATGCCGCTGCCCTTCGCGAGCGCCTGTTGCCATCGATGCCCGGTGTTCGGTTTCGTGAATGCGATCAGTTCGAGATAACTGCCGTCGGCAAATGCAATCAACGCGTTGTGACTGCCGATCGGATGTTTCCCGCCGCGAACGACCGTGAACCCTGCGCGCGAGTAACTCGAAATCGCTGACTCGAGTTCGTTTACGACGATCGGGACATGGTCGATGCCGGTGAACATGCAGTCCGAATACTAGAAATTCGCGCGAGGCGGCAAGCGACCCTATCAAACTAGCCGCTTGATCGAAGTTCAGTGGGGAAAAAGATTCGAGGCGCGCTCGCCTGGACGCTGCGGGCGTAGCGCGCGCCGAGGTCAAACCACTCCAGACCGGGAAGGCGCGCGACCGATCTATCGACAGCGGCAAGCCGCTCGACGCCGCTCTCGCCGGGAAACAAGTAGGCGCACACACGGCGCATCGCAGGATCGCCGCGCACCGTCACTCCCACCGGAGTCCAGAAGTTTCGCACCAGGAATGCGGTCAGGCGCCGCGCGGCGGGAGCGCGAAGCCGGCTGCGAGCTTGATTGAAGTAGAAAGCAAAGTGGCGGCGTTCGTCCTTGATGATTCGTTCCAGGATTGTCGTCAGGAGCGGGCGTGGGCTGCCAGAGCGGTCGCGCGCGAAGTCGGTGCGGCTGATTAGTGCCTGGTAGCCGGTCAGCGTCGAGATTTCGTTGATCGCACCGAACGTCATGTGTACGGCGGGGAAATGACGCGTCATCCGTGAAAGGAGTGCGATGCCGGGACGGATTATGCGATCGGCGAGACTGGTTCTGCTGCGCAAATCGGCAAAGCGTTGATCGTCGATCGCAACTCCCTGCGTCGCGAGAAAGCGGCGGAGCAAAATGGAATGAAACAATTCCTCGTACGCCCAGCACGACAGGAACGCGGTGACCTCGGTGTCGCGCACGACGCGCGTCGACAGCAAGTCGCGCAGATAGACGATGGTGTGCGACTCGATGTCCATCATGTACGCAATCGTGAATAGTGCGTCGTCGCTCAGCCGTGGTTGCGGCGGCGTCCAATCGAAACACTCCGGCTTGGTTGCGCCGCATACACGCAGATAACGATCGAGGTCGAAGGCGGGTTCATTCGGCTCCATGCCCGATATACGCAGGCCTCAGTGAGTCGGATTGGAAGCGCAACGAAAAATTTTAGCGGCGGGAAAAATCGCCCTTCAGATACATCGCGCCGGTCGGCTTCTCGACGCCGCTGCTAGGCTCTAGCGTGATAGCACTCGCGAGCACAATTTCTCCCGGCGGCGGCAGGTCAAGCGAAACGATCGTCGCGCCATGGCTCGACGGCTCGAACAGACCTGCCTTTATCGGCCCCTGCTTTGCGCCGATCCACCAGACCTCGTACTCCTTGTCGTCGGGCGTCGGCGGGAGACCGCTTACCTCGAGCATCGCGGTGCCCTGGGTGGGACTGAGCGCGACGGCACCAGTGGCGGACGGCGACGCAGGGAGACCGGCTAGACGAGCGACGCGCGCGTCGCGATCGAGACTGGCGAGCGTCAGGTCGGTAGTCTGCGCGACTTTGGCCTCGAGCGCTGCGAGCTGGTCGCCAGTGGTATCGACGTTGCGCTGGACTTCGATAACTTTCGCGGTGAGCGCTGCGATCTCATTTGAAGTTTCGGAAGTGTCGCTGCGCAGTCGTGAATTTAAGAACGCGTAGCTAACGACGATCGCGACGACTGCGGCTGCGACGGCTGAGCCAAGCATCATCGCGAAACCACGACCGCGCGAGGATTCACGCGCCGATCGATCTTCGACTCTCAGCGCCGGACGGCTCGCGTCGAGGCGTGCTTGCAGACGACTCCAGATTCGATCTGAGGGACCGTCGGCGCCAGCTTCCGCGATCGCCATCTCTGCGAGCGACTCGTTGAACGACGCAAGCTCGCGCTCGCATTCGTCGCATCCCGTCGCCAGATGCTCGTCAACCGCGCGCGCCTCGTCGCCGTCGAGCTGCGAAAGCGCCTTGAGCGGGATCAGGTCTTTGATTTCCGCGTGTTCCACCCTACTCGACACTCCCTCGAAGTGCGTCCCGCAGCCGGATCAACCCGGCGCGCATCCGGCTCTTCACGGTGCCGAGCGGGATGCTGGTGCGCTCGGCAATCTCGGACTGCGAAAGATCGGAAAAGTACGCCAGCCGCAGCAGGTCGCGCTCACCGTCATTCAAGGTTGCCAGCGCACCCTCGACCTTACTACGCCGCTCGGCGCTGTGAATTTCGTTTGATGGATCGTTGGTGACCGCGGGCTCGGCAGGATCGCCGGTGCGTGGCTCGCGAGCCTTGCGCGCGCGGAGTCGATCGATCGCGCGGCTCCGCACCGTCATCATTATCCACGCGCCAACTGAGCCGCGACCGCGATCGAATCGCGACGCCTCGCGCCATAGTTGCCACAAGACATCAGCCGCGACTTCCTCCGCGTCGGCCTCGTCGCGCAGGATTCGCGCTGCGACTGCGTAGAGCGCGCGTCCGTAACGTAGATTCAGCGTGGCCAAGGCGTCCTGATCGCCGGCGGCCATGGCAGAAACGAGTCCTTCATCGGAAATCCTGTTGTCGTCGGCCATCACCACCGGGCTTCTATTTCAAATACGGCGCGGGAGGGACGCTGGATTGATGCGCCGCTAGCCAAGTGCACCGGACGTCACCAGTTCGCTGATTTTCGTTTCGTCGTAACCGAGGATGCTTTCGAGCACGTGTTGATTATCCTGTCCCAACGATGGAGCGGCGCGGCGAACGGTCGCAGGAGTGCGGGAGAGTTTCGCGCGAGGACCCTCGACTGTGAATTTTCCGAGGCTCGGATGATCGAGCGCGACGAAATGGCCGCGATGTGTGAACTGCGGATCGGCGTACGCGTCGGCGCTGTTCTGCACCTGATGAGCGGGAACGCCGTGCGACTGAAGGCGGGATTCGATCGCGCCGCGATCGAATTTTCGGCTCCACGATGCGATCGACGCATCGATCGCATCGCGATGATCGAGACGTCCCGCAGCCGACGCGTAGCGAGAGTCGCGCGCCAGGTCTTCATTTTCCATCGCGGCGCACAGGCGGCGCCAATCGTCATCGTCGCGACAGACGATCGCGACCCATTGGTCATCGCCGGCGGCCGGATAAACGCCGTGGGGCGCGAAGGCGGCGTCGGAATTTCCGACCCGTTCTTCGACGCGGCCGTTCACAGTGTAGTCGAGAATCGCGGGCCCGAGAAAATGAATCGCGCATTCGGCCTGCGACTGATCGATGTACTGGCCTTGCCCGGTGCGCCGCCGATGATCCAGCGCCGCGAGAATCGCGACAGCGGTAAACCGCGGCGCGACGTAGTCGGTGTACGCGCCGAAAACGCCGGCGGGAGGACGGTCGGGCCATCCGGTGAGATTGGTAAAGCCCGCAATCGCGGCCGCCATATTCCCGAAGCCGGCGATTTTCGCGAACGGTCCCGTCTGTCCCATCAGGCACGAGCTCAGCATGATAACGCCCGGATTGATCTTGCGCAGAGTTTCGTAGTCGAAGCCCCACGCGCGCATCGCCTTGGGAGAGAAGGACTCGGTGACGACGTCGGCCCATCGCACGAGATCGTAGACCACCTCGCGCGCGGCGGGATTGGCGAGGTCGAGCGCGATTCCGAATTTGCCCGCGTTGCAGTTGGCGAACAATCCGGAGCTGTCGGGGCCGAGTTGGTTGCCGTGATAAGGCTGGAGCGTGCGCGCGGTATCGACGCGGGTGGGCGACTCGATTCGCACGACGGTCGCGCCGTAGTCGGCAAGAATCCGCGTCGACGCGGGACCGGCCATCACCCACATGAAGTCGCAAATCTTGACGTCCTTCAGCGGCAGGTCGTGCGGCATCAGATGATCCCCGCGCGCGCGAGTTTGGCGATCTCGCCTTCGGGCAAGCCGAGTTCATCGCGGTAGATTTCGGAATTGTGCTCGCCGACGGTCGGCGGCCTCCTTCCGATACTCGATCGGACTCGCGCTGAATTTCGCAAACGGTCCCGGGTATCGGAATGACTCGCCGAGTTCGGGATGCGCGACGTTCTGAAAATAATCGCGCGACGCGAATTGCGGGCTCTCGACTACTTCCTCGACTGTTGTGACCGGTGTGATCAGAAATCCGCGTTCGACTGCGAGTTGGAGTAACTCGGCCTTGGTGCGGCTGCGCGTGAAATCTCTGACGAGTTTCTTGACGCGATCGAATTCGGCAAGCGGCTCGGCGCCGCTGAACAACTGCTCGCCGTATGCGATCCAATCCTTGTCGCGCGTCGCTTCGTCGCAAAAACCTTGCTCGCAAATGAAGTGCATCAGCTTGCCGGTGAAGACGCCGAGCGCCGATCCGAAGAGAAAAGTCATCGCGACGTAGCCATCCTTGGTTGGCCAGACTAGCGGGAATTCGATCGGCCCCAATTTCACTCCGCCCGATATCCGGGTCATTTCGGTTGAGCCGATCGGAGCTGCAAGGATGTACGACTGCGTCGCCATCGCAACCGATTGAACAGCCGCGACGTCGACATGCTGCCCGAGGCCGGAGCGCGTGCGCTCGTGATGCGCAGCGAGCGATGCCACGGCGGCGTCGGTTGATGCGTGCAGGTAAGCCTGCGGGATGGGGAGTCGTACCGGCGGACGATCCGCGTCGCCGGCGAGGATCAGCGGTCCGCCGGCGGCCATGATGATCAGATCGCTGTCGGCGTAACTTGCCTTGGGGCCGTCTTGTCCGAACGGCGTGATCGAAACGTAGATGAGCGCGGGATTTATTTTCGCGAGGTCGGCGAAACCGAGATGGTGCTGTGCCAGGTAGCCGGGATTGTGCGACTCGATCAGAAAATCCGCGCGCTCGACCAGGCGATGAAGAAGATCGCGGCCGGCGTCGCGCTCGAGGTCGAGCGTGATCGCGCGCTTGTTGCGATTGTACGCCCACCAATACAGCGAACGGTCCGGATGCGGCGCGTCCTTGTAGAACGGGCCGATATTGCGCGCAGACGATCCGCCAGGCGGCTCGACCTTGATCACGTCGGCGCCCAGATCAGCGAGCATCTGGCCGCATAACAGGCCTCGCTCGGTCGTGAGATCGAGCACGCGATATGGACTCAGCATCGACATGAAATTTCAGCGCCGCTCGATTCTTAACACTGTCGGATGGGCACGCGTCAACGGGAGATGCGATGGCGTCCGGCGCCGAACTCGCCGCCGGTGAGAGGCGCGTCGTCGAATCGCACGAGCGCAGTGACGCCGTCGGGAATCACAACCTCGCCGCCCGCTTCGCGATCCAGCTTCACCTCGATGAGCCCGTGCGGGGTCGGGACGCGTCCTTCGAGATGCACTGAGCTTGCCGAACTGCGGCGCGATTTCCGCGCGCGAGTAGCCCGGTGCTGCCGGCCGCACGCCGAGAACCCAGGTGGTCAAATCGTAGGTCGGCGTCGCCGACCATGCGTGACATCGGCTCCCAGTGCCGGTGCGCGCGTCCCAGTACTCCTCGAACGCGGTGTCGCCTCGCTCGATCTGCGGCCACCATTTCATGCATCGCGCGGGAATCAGATCGCGGCGGCCCGCGCGGACGATCGCGTCGTGAACGATATGCGAGAAAAATGGCTGCGCCGCGACGACGTCGTGCTCGACGTCGAACTTCATGTGCTCGGCGGGATCCATTCGCTGCTTGCGGTACGCCGCCATGTTATCGGAAATCGTGGGCGTGACTACCACGCGCGATTCATCGAGGACGTAGTCGAGCATTCGCGGCCATCGTTCTCGCGGCGCGCATCCAGCGACGATCGCAATCGCATTGGTTTGCTGGCTGACTCGGCGCCGAGGACCGTTGCGATCGGCCGCGTCGACGTAAACGCCCGCTGCCTCGTCCCACAGCAATTCGAAAGCGCGGCGGGTCCGCTCAGCGCGCGCACGAGCATCGGCAGCACCGCGCGAATCCGCCATGACAGTCTCGGCCAGCGACGCGAAATCATCGAGGGCCGCGGCGTAGAGTGCGTCGAGCGCGCCGGTTACTTCTGATCGCTCGGTCATCGCCCAGTCGATGAAAATCCATCCCGGCATCCCGCGAATTAGCCCGTCGGGCGCGCGATAACGCTCGAACGCCGACAGGACGCCGGACGCGGTCGGCATCAGTTCGCGCACCGTCGCGGCGTCGCCGGAATATTCGAAGTAGCGCGCGAGTGCGCGAATCCAATGCAGTGAGTAGTCGGGGATCGTGGTCGACGAAATCGAGAAGTCGCACGCCGCGGCCATCGCCAGCAGACCGTCGCCGCGCCGGGAATGCGCGCAGATTCGCAGATGACGCCGCACGAGGCGCCAATCGGTGTTGGTCGTGTACGTCAACAGCGCGTGGATATAAGAATCGCCGAGCCACGCGCGCTGCTCGCGGCCGGGGCAATCGATGAAGGCGTCGGTCGAGCATAGCTCCAGCGTGCGCGCACCGACGCGCCAGATTTTGTTGAGCGCAGGATCGTCGCATTCGAAGTACGCGTCGTCACCGCGCGGATAACGCCGCTCGATCGCGCCTGCCGATTCGATCTGCGCACCGCCGCGCGCGACGATCGACAGGTATCGAAAGCCGACCGCCTCGTACGACTCGAGCCGTTCCGCGCCGTCGCCACGTAAGATGTAGCGCATCGCGAATTGTCGGGGCTGAGTTTCGGCGCTACCATCGGCGCGCACGTCTTCGCCGCAGTACACGTCGGCGGTTGAACCCGCGGGACCGCGCACGACAGCCCACGGCGTCGCGAGCGTGATCATTGCCGCGTCGAAGTTGACGATAGTGTCGGGGCCGTCAGTGGACTGATCGACCGTCGGATACGCGCCGCGCGGATCGTCGCTATTGGTTGCTGCGACGGTACGACGCGACAGTTCTGTCAGCGCGATCGGAATCGAAGTCAGCGGCGCGATGTCGTCAGGCTCGGGCGAGGTGAAAGGCTCGACCGGGATTCGGGTGCGATTGTGCGAAAAGGTGGCCGCCGACAATTCTACTGCGGGCAGCCAATCGGAATCGTCGAAGGCCGCGTCGTTCCATCCGACGGGAAACGCGGTGCCGTCGAGAATTTCGGTCGGCGGCACCGGCAACGCGGCACCGCGCACGACATCCTGCCGATACGGCGCGGCGCGTCCTTTCCACGACGCGTCTGAAATCACGCCGATGTTCGGCGATTCAAACGCGAACGATCCGAAACCGAGCAGGAAACTAGGCGCCGCGGGACGCCACCACGGTCCCGGCACTCCGTAAAAGCGAACCAGCGCCGCAATCGCGTTTCGGCCTGCGTGCAGACACGGCGCGAGATCGATCTCCGTCCATGCCAGCCGCTCGGGTATCGAACGCGCCGGTCCGCGAGCGACTTCGACGCCGTTAACGAACAGCACGTAGCGCGAGTCGGTGGTCACTCGCGCTGGAACCGATGCGGGGATCGCGTCGAGTTGAACCGTCCGCCGGAGGTAGCAGAATCGATTCCAGGTTTCTTTCGGCGGAATTCCTGCGGCTCCGATCGGCGAAACCGGCAAGGGCGCAGGCCCGGCCCAAATCCATCGCGCGTCCCAGGTGATCGGCCATTTTGATTCACCCATCTAAACCGAACCTCTAGTAGGGGCGAGCAGCCTTGCCGATGATTTCGCGCGCGACAAGAGTCTTCATGATCTGTGCGGTGCCGTCGCCGATCTCGAGTCCGATCACATCGCGCATCCGCTGCTGATGGGGCAGATCGAGGCTGAACCCCAGATGCCCGTGGAGCAGGATGCATCGATGCAAAACGTCGGCGGCCAGTTCCGGTGCGAGCCACTTTGCTCCGGCCGCGAGCCATCCGTGCGGTTCTCCCGCGATCCTTCAGCCACAGCGCTTCGTAGCACAGCAGACGCGCGGCGCGCAGACGGACCGCCGCCTCGGCGAGCGGGAATGATACGCCCTCGAATCGCGCGAGCGGCGCGCCGAACGCCTGGCGCTCTGCCACGTAGGCGCAAGTCTCGTCGACGCTCTGCTCGGCCGCACCGATGCACATCAGGCCAATCAACGAGCGGCTGAAATCGAATCCCTGCATCACGTCGACGAAGCCTGCGCCTTCCGCGCCGATGCGAGCTGACGCGGGCACGCGGACGCCGTCGAAAAATAGCTGGCCGCGACCGATTGCGCGCGATCCCATATCGCGAAAGCGCGTGCGCGATACGCCCGGTGAGTTGAGGTCGACGTAAAATGCACTCACGCCGCGCGCGGACTGTTCGAGTGTGCCGGTACGCGCGAGCACGAGGGCGGTCGCGGCTGACGACGAGAACGAAATCGACGTCTTCTCGCCGCTCAGGACGTAGTTGTCGCCGTCGCGACGCGCTTGCATGACGATATGTGCCGCGTCGGAGCCGCCGCCGGGCTCAGTCACCGCGAGCGCTGCGATAGTTTCGCCTCGGCAAATCGGTGGAAGGTACGCAGCCTGCTGACGCGCGTCGCCACTGCGCGAGATTATCGCACCGACCAGAGCCGCCAGTAGCAGCACGTACGCGGCATTGAAATCGCCGCGCGCGATTTCCTCGTGCGCGATTCCGAGCGACACGTAATCGAGCTTTGAGCCGCCGAGATGCGTATCGACCATCGGCGCAAGCAGGCCCATCTCGCCAAGCTTTCTCACCAGCGCCTGCGGCAGATCTTTGTCCGCGTCGCGCGAGGCGTAATTCGGAAGGAGCTCGCGCCGCGCGAAGTCACGCAGCGTCTCCTGCAGTAACTTCTGCTCGGCGTTGAGGCCAAACTCCATCGTCGCAAGCCTCAGTCGGACGGCGGCGGCGCGGTCTCGGGCGGCACCGTCACGGCTTGCGGCGGCGCGCCGGTCGGACCGACCCATTCGGGCAGACTTTCGAGTCCGCCGAGATGCACATTCGGGGTCGGCTTCTCGACCGTTTCGTCGCTGTCCTCGTCGCCGCCCATTTTGTCCTGGTAATGCTGCATCACCTGCTTCTTCACATCGTCGGGTGACGAGTTCGGCGTCATCCCCTCGTTATGCGAGAAATCGGCGCGGCTCTTCGCGTCCATGTGAAGCCAGATCTGACTCGCCTGCGCGCTGTTGCCGTGACTCATCGCGTCGACGAATTTTTGCTGCTGCGTCTCATGCGACCAGCATCCCGCGAGCGCAATTGCGCAAGTGATAATTGAGAAGGAACGCGAGTTTGATTTTTGCCGGCATCAGCCTTTGAGAAAGTGAGAAACTGAAAAACCTAAAACGTCACCACGCTTCGAATCGATTTGCCTTCGTGCATCAGCTGGAAGGCGTCGTTGATTTTTTCGAGCGGCATCACATGCGTGATCAGATCGTCGATGTTGATCCTGCCTTCCATATACCAGTCGACGATTTTCGGCACGTCGCGACGTCCGCGCGCGCCGCCAAAGGCCGTGCCCTTCCACGTGCGTCCGGTCACGAGCTGAAACGGCCGCGTCGAAATCTCCTGCCCCGCGCCCGCGACTCCGATAATCACGCTGGTGCCCCATCCCCGCTGACAGCATTCGAGCGCCTGGCGCATCAGCTTGACGTTGCCGACGCATTCGAACGAAAAATCCGCGCCGCCACGCGTCAGGTTGACGATGTGCGGGACGAGATCACCCTCGACCTCCGCGGGATTCACGAAATGAGTCATGCCGAACTTCTCGGCGATAGCTTTGCGCGCGGGATTCATGTCGACGCCGACGATCATCGAGGCGCCCGCAAGCCGCGCGCCCTGCACGACGTTGAGGCCGATTCCGCCAAGCCCGAACACGACCACCCGGTCGCCCGCTTGCACCTTCGCGGTGTTCATGACGGCGCCGATTCCGGTCGTGACGCCGCATCCGATGTAACAAATCTTTTCGAATGGCGCGTCGTCGCGAACTTTTGCCAGCGCAATTTCGGGCACGACGGTAAAATTCGCGAACGTCGACGTGCCCATGTAATGATGGAGCGGCTTTCCGCCGCGCGAGAATCTGCTGGTGCCGTCGGGCATGACGCCGCGGCCCTGGGTCTCGCGTATCGCAGTGCACAGATTGGTTTTTCCAGAGAGGCACGACGGGCAGTTGCGGCATTCGGGAATGTAGAGCGGAATGACGTGGTCGCCGCGCTTCAGCGTCGTCACGCCCGGCCCGGTTTCAACCACGACGCCTGCACCCTCGTGTCCGAGGATCGCGGGGAAAAGGCCCTCCGGATCGGCGCCCGACAAGGTGTAGGCGTCGGTGTGGCAGACTCCGGTAGCCTTGATTTCGACCAGGACTTCGCCGGCCTTCGGCCCTTCGAGGTCGACGCTTGCGACCTCGAGCGGCTCGCCAGCTTTGTTCGCGATTGCTGCTTTTACTTTCACGATTACAACGCGATGCCCGCAATATAATACGCCGCCGCATCACGCGGCGAACACCTCGCGCGGCGGGCTTGATGGCAGTCGCGAATGGTGCCAAAGCTCCACAGGCCCATGACAATCGTTCCGACGGGAGGAACAAAATGGCCGACAAAGCACTGACGCCCGACCAGGCGATCGCGGCACTGCTCGAAGGCAAGTCGCGGCGCGAGATGATGGTGATTCTCGCGCGGCTCGAGCACGGCGGCGCCGGGATTTATCAATCGTTCGCGGCGAGCGAGCGTAACGAGAAGGCGCGCGCCGCCCTGCTCGCCGGTGCCGAGCGCGAGGAGCAGAACTCCGCGCTGCTCAAGATGATGACCGCGGTCAAGGACAAGTGCGAGAAGTGTGGCAAGGCGTTGGCTCCTCCTGCTCCCGCGCAGTGCTGCTCGTTTCAATGCACCTTCTGCCCCGACTGCGCGGACGCGATGAAGCACGTGTGTCCGAACTGTTCGGGAGAGCTGACGGCGCGTAGCATCTGACGTCGAGGAATTCTGAATGCAAGTAATCGGCACGGTCAAGGAAATCTGGCGATACCCGGTGAAATCGATGGCGGGCGAACGCTTACAGCGTGCGAACGTCGGCGCGCTCGGAATCTTCGGTGACCGCGGATGGGCGATTCGCGACGAAAAGGCCGGCGAGATTCGCAACGCTCGCAAGCTGCCCGCTCTTCTGCATTGCACGGCGGTATATCTGCGCGAGCCATCGGGCGGTGAGGTGCCGCCCGCACAAATCACGATGCCCAACGGCACGACATTTCGCTCCGACTCCGCTGAAGCCAATGCGCAACTCTCCGAACTCCTGGGACGACCCGTTTCGATCTGGCCGATTCAGCCTCCAAACGAGCGCGACTTCCTTCGACGCGCGGCACCTGACAATCCCGACATGAAGGCCGAGATGCGAGAGGTCTTCGGCCGGCTGGAAAACGAGCCGCTGCCGGACCTGTCGACGCTGCCGCCGCAGATTCTCGAATTCACGTCGCCGTTCGGCACCTTCTTCGACGCGTTTCCCTTCCAGTTGCTGACGACCGCGTCGTTGAGCGCGCTCGCCAAGCACAATCCCACCGCGGATTTCGACTCGCGCCGGTTTCGCCCCAACGTTTTAATCGAGACTGAGCGCGGAATCGAAGGGCTGGTCGAAGCCGAATGGTCGGGACGGACGCTTCGAATCGGCGCGACGCGCATCAAGGTCGAGATACCGACCGTGCGATGCGTAATACCGACGCTCGATCAGCCCGGGGTGAAGAAAGATCCGTCGGTGCTGCGCACGATCGTGCGCGACGCGGCGCAGAATCTCGGCGCCTACGCAACTATCGCAAACGGCGGAACCATCGCGATCAGCGATGAAGTCGCGCTCGAATAGCAGGCGAACCAACTAAACGCTGAAAAACAAAATTGGCGGCAGGGGAGGAGATGGTGGCGGAAGAGCGGGTGGGGACCTCGCAGCGCCGGCTGGCGATTGCGGGCATGGCGGGCAATATCCTCGAGTGGTACGACTTTTCGATTTATGGATTCTTCGCGTACGCGATCGGCCAGAATTTTTTCCCGTCGCATAGCAAATCCACGTCGCTAATCGACGCCTTCGGAGTCTTTGCTGCGGGTTTCCTGATGCGGCCGATAGGCGCGCTCTTGTTCGGCCAGATTGGCGATCGCCTCGGGCGCAAACAGGCGCTGACGATCTCGGTCGTCGCGATGGCGGTGCCGACCGTGCTGATTGGTCTGCTCCCGACGCACGCGCAGATAGGAGTGATGGCGCCGATTCTGCTGGTCGTACTGCGTTTGATCCAGGGACTCTCGGTTGGCGGTGAGTACACGACCTCGGTCGTGTTCATGGTCGAAGGATCGGCAAAGAATCGGCGCGGACTGATCGGGGCGTTTGGCGCCGCGGCCGCGTTCGCGGGCGTGATGCTCGGATCGGCGGTCGGCGCTGTCGTCGCGGCGACAATGTCGCCACAGGCGCTCGCCGCGTGGGGATGGCGGATACCGTTCCTGGCGGGAGTCGCTATTGGAGTCGCGGGTTACTACATCCGGCGCGAGCTGCAGAACACCGGCGACCTACCACGCGTCGCGCCACCGCCGATTCGCGAGGTGCTCCGCACGCAGTTGGCGCCGGGTGCTGCAAATCGCGGGCTTCAAGGTGCTCGAGTCGGTCGGCTTCTACCTGATGTTCGTATACTCGGCGACCTACCTGACCGAGATCGTGGGAATCGCCAAAAGCCGCGCGCTCGCCATTAACACGATCGGAATGGCGGCTGCGGTCGTGATGCTGCCGGTTGCAGGCGCACTGTCGGATCGCTTCGGACGCAAACCGATGCTGCTGCTATCGGCGGGCGCGATCATCATCTGCGCGTGGCCGCTATTCAACCTGTTATGGCATCCGATGTTCCACGTTCCACTCCTAGGACAGGTAGGCTTTGCGTTACTGATAGCTACTTTCGATGGCGTCGCACCTGTAACCGCGGCCGAAGCCTTCCCCGCTAATGTGCGATGCACAGGAGTAGGACTTAGTCACAACCTATGCATGGCCCTGCTAGGTGGAACTGCCCCGATGTTTGCAACTTATCTGATAGATAAGACCGACAACGAGATGGTGCCGCCGATGTACCTTATAGCAGCGGCAATCATATCGGCGATCTTCGTGCTAAGTCTCAAGGAAACCGCGCACAAGCCGCTGGCTGAATGAGACCTACACCGTAATCTTAGTCCCGTCGAATTTCGTGAATCTGAAGCCCTCAAAACTCTCGTTGTAGCATGGACGTTGGTCGCGCAGGATGCTGATTGCTATCGCTTCGCCTAGTGGCAGAGAGGCTTCGTAATCGGAGCGCCAGTGGACCGCTGGCATGGTCGCGGCCGATCGCGATGTTGGCGGCTACCTTGTTGAGTTCGCCGCCGACCGTTATTTCGCCCGCGTCGGCGCCGGTATAAGGCAGCAGGCTGAGTCCGTCGGTGCTCGCCATGACAGGATTCGGTATCACGAAGGTTTCATCGAAGAAGGCTTTAATGATCGTCACGCAAGCTCCCGCCACGGTGCCGTGACCCTGGCCGTAAGAGGGATGCTGGGGGCATCCTTCTGGGAAAGCATGCGGCAGAAGGTAAGTCCCGTTGTTCGCATAGACCTCTTTAACGGCTTTTGAATTGAGAATGTCACTATGCAGCGGGTAACTGCGCGCCCCGCTCAGCGTGTTGTGGACAAGGCCGCCGTAGGCTTCGGGCCGCAACGCTCGGTGCACGAACCATTTCTGGTACCAGACCGCTTTGAGCGCGCGGGTCGCGACTTCCGAGACGGTGGACTTAACGTGCGGCGAACCGAAAGTACCGAAGCCGGTCTGGTTGGGCGTCTGCAGGTAAGGATTGCCAGGATTTAGGGGGGCGGGAAGATCGATCAGGTACAGGCATGCGTTCAGGTACGCCTCGAACAGCACGTCGACGTGAACATAGGCCGAGATATCGCGGCCATTCCGAAGGTAGCGTCGCTGCGGGTCGAGTTGCCGCGGTGGAAAAGGCGCCTGGCCGTTCTGTACCGCCAGCCATTCGTCGGAAGTAGTCATGAAATCGACCCCGGCCACGTCGGTCTGAAACTGCTGGGTTATTCCGATCGCGCCGTAAGACAACGGTTGATACAGAAACTGCGAGATGTAGGGGCCGATCAGGTCGCCGGGGGTGTATCCGCGAAACAGCGTACCCGCAGTAATGTGGCCAGTATTGGGATCGCGCGGGCCTGTGAAACTGGACAGCGAGTCCAGCTCCGCAATTGCCATTGCGGCGGTCGGATCGGAATCGTACTCGGAGAACGGGACATCGCGCAGCAGCGCCATCCAGTAGTTCTCGACGGCTTGATCGGCCATCCGCGCGCTCGAAACCGAGGGCGCAGGCGGAATGTTGAGTTGATGCGAGTCGGTACCTTCCATATCGAAGGCCAGTCCGGATTGAGGATCGACCAACGGTACCGTGCCGCCGAGCGGAATGAGGTTGAAGTCGGAGGGTTTGCCAGTTGAGACCGCCTTGAGCAGCGCGTTGTAGGCGGCGGTGTTCACCTCACCCAAACTATTGTGCGGCAGCCCCTTCGAGTAGTTGCCGATGCGGCTTGGATAGAGATTTTCGTCGCCGTTGTTGGGATGCCCGGGAATGAGCACACCCCTCTCTTCGAGGGCAGCCAGAAGGCGGAGCTCGAACGAAGCGTTTGCGCGCTGATTTCCGGCACCTCCTGCCGGCCCAACAGCAGCGTTTCCCGGATTCGCACTGGCCGACGTTGCAGCGACCAGCGGAGCGAGAACTCCAGTGGATACGGCAGCGGTTGCCGCGCCAAGTCCTGCGATGAAGCGCCGGCGTCCCGGAGACTTCGGCGCGCCGCTCGATTCTAGAGTTTCCTCAGAAGCGTTTGCGTAACTCGCCGCTTGGCTCTTAGCGGACGTGTGATCAGCCATAAAACCCACCCCGTGGCTGCTGCGAAGGATATTACCCGCAGTCGTGTCAACGTGGGACCGCTTGTAGCAATTTTTAGAGGTCAGAATCCACTCGCAAGGGTGTGAAAATTCACCGCAGTTCCTGTTCAAGCGGATATTTACGAGCATGCGGCCGACAGGCCCTTGAGCAGGGCCGAGACCAGCCACTCGAAGCTCTTATCGACGTCGAGCGGGATGCCGAATCCGCCGGCGATTTCGAGCGCCGCGAAGCCATGCACGGTGCTACGAAGGGCACGGATGGCGTGGATGCCCTCGCGGCGATCTAGTCCGTAGCCGCTGAGCACAGACAGGATGGTCTCGACGATATTGCTGGCGGCCGCTTCCATGGCGGGATCGTTTTTCGGCGCAGCGACCATCGTGGCCGCGTAAGTTCCTGGATGGCGCTTGACGAAGGCGCGATAGGCAGCGGCGAGACCGCGGACCGCGTCGTCGCGCGATTTGCCGATAGTCGCGCGGCTGAGAGCCAGGTTGAGATCGCGCAGAGCGAGCAATTTGAGCTCGCGCCGCAAGCCCTCGAGACCGCCGACATGGTTGTAGAGCGAGGGGGAACGAATGCGCAGCTTCTTGGCGACGCGCGCCAGCGTCAGTGCGTCCCATCCGTGGTCGTCGGCGATTTTGGCGGCGGCGCGGACGACTCCGTCTTTATCAATTCCGACGCGCTTCGCCATCCTGAGCCTCCCTTATCAAACCGACGACAGCGCCGGCGACGAGGTCGGGATACTCGACGTGCGGATAATGCCCGGCGCCATCGACCATCAATTTTTTTCCATGAAGATGAGTCGCGACCCAGTCGGCCTCTGCGGCGGGGTCGTCGAAGTCAGGGTCGCGCGTGCCCATCACGACCAGCACCGGAGCGCGAACATCGGGGATGCGCGCTTCGCACGGCGCCTGCGACGCGAAGATCAGTGCCTTGGTGGCCTCGATTCGTCCGGGCTGCTTGAGATTGGCGACCAGCGCGGCGCGATATGAATCCAGGTCGGCGGGCGGCGCGGTTTTGTAGAGCGAGCCGTAGTACATCGACCAGAACGACGGTCCCCACGGGCGCAACATCGCGACTTTGAGAAACGCCAGCAGGAATGACGACGTCGGGATCACACGCGTGAACGGATCGATCATCACGATACCGGCGACGTTGTCGGGAATTTCTGCGGCAGCCCACACCGCCGAACCTCCGGCCATCGAGTTGCCAATGATGAACGCCTTGCTCGCGCCGAGATGACGAATCATCGCGACGATATCGGCGCCGACCACTGCGGGCGAGTAGGCGGGCCAATCGGCACTCGACTCGCCATGCCCGGGGAGATCCATCGTGACGACCCGGAACCCGGCGGCAACCAGTCGGGGTGCGAGAAATCGATATTGCTGGCGCATATCGCCAAGCCCGGGAACACAGATGACCAGCGGCCCGGTGCCGCCGGTGTCGTCGTAAGCGATTTTCCCGCCCGGCAGTTTGAGGAACTGCGTAGACGAAGGCGTGGTAGCGGATGGCTGATCGGCGCGCACGGGAAGTGCGGTGGCGATGGTGAGTGCTGCGGCCGCGGCGAAGAAATTTGCTGTGTTGCTAATCATCATAGACATTTAACTAATTCAATTAGTCTCGGAATGCAAGAGCTAACGCGCTCGCCATCAAAATCCAAAATCCGGTTCCCCTTCCCGCGGGGTTGGGGGTTAGGTTGCCGAGAAACGATCTAAACGCTGGCCTCGATGACGACAGCCCGCTTAGACTTTAAGCTGCTATCCCGCTAACGGAGAACGAGGTTTCCGATGCTATACGAACTACGAATTTATGATTCCGTGCCAGGTAAGTTGCCCGCTGTGGTGGCGCGTTTCGAGAACGCGACCGTCAAGCTGTTCGAGAAGCATGGCATCCAGCAAGTCGGCTTCTGGACGGTAGTAATCGGCGAATCGAACGCAAAGCTTTACTACATCCTGAAATGGGATTCGCTGGATGAGCGCCAAAAGAAATTCGCGGCCTTCCAGGTGGACCCGGACTGGATCGCGGCCCGCAACAAGAGCGAGGAAGGCGGCCCGATAGTCGCCTCGATCAGCAATACGATTCTGACGCCGACCAACTTTTCCGCGCTGAAGTAGAGCGTCGTCCCCGGCGCGGCCGGGATCAGTGGCCCTCGAAATCGGCCTGCTTGCGCGGATGCGCGTCGGCGAA
Organism: uncultured delta proteobacterium; assembly: GCA_963733715.1. Lineage (GTDB taxonomy): Bacteria > Desulfobacterota > Binatia > Binatales > Binataceae > Binatus. The sequence continues at coordinate 49,536 of CAVTEN010000005.1, read as the reverse complement.
AGCTGGAATCGCCATGCAGGCGTCGTGGATGCGCATGACCCGTTTGTAGGGCTCGAGATTCGTGTTGAACAGTTGCGCCGGCGTCACCTGCGTCACCAGGCAGATATCGGCGACGGTCGGACTGTCGCCGTGGCAGAACTGGCCCGTCGGGTTCTTCTCCGCCAGCAGTTCTTCCATCGCCTGCAATCCGCTGCCGAGCCAATGCTGAATCCATGCGGTGCGGCCGGCTTCGTCAACCTTCAGCACGTCGGCGAGATAGTTGCGGATGCGCGGCACGATCAGCGGATGCGAATCCGCGGCGTTGATTAGCGCGAAGCCGCGCACCCACGCGCGCGCCAGTGGCTGCTTCGGCAGAATCGGCGGGTTGGGGTACTTCTCCTCGAGATATTCGAGGATGGCAACAGACTGGAACAGCTTGGCGTTGCCGTCATACAAGGTCGGCACCACGGCCTGCGGATTCTGCGCCATGTACTCCGGCTTGAACTGGTCGCCACGATCGAGATTGACGGCGATGTCCTCGCGCGTCAGGCCCTTGAGGTTGAGCGCGATACGGACGCGGAACGCCGCCTGCGATCGCCAAAAAGTATAAAGCTTCATCCGATCCTCTCTATGATTTTATTTCTTCCGGAACGGAAGCGCGTCTCTCTTACTTTGCCGGGCGTGATTCCCGGAAACGCATCTGTGTGCCGCGATTTTTCACGCCCTTTGGATTGGAGATTTGAGCATGGAAAAGAAATCAGCCGTTGAGATGCAGCGCTTTAGCGTAACTTCGTCGAAGCCTTTCGAACAGGTTCTCGCGGCAATCGACGCTGCCGTTGGGCACCCCGACCTTGGCGAGTTCCATCGAAAGCTCGCCTTAACCAAGACATTCACAGCGATTGAGAAAATCGTTCACGAGATCATTGGAGCGTCGGGTCTCATGGAGTTCATCCGTTTTGACCTCGGTCAAGTCTTGCGGAAGGAACACGGCGATCGCACACCGCGGAACCTGCGCCTGGTAGTCGGCAATCCGCTCATCATGAAGCAGATGGTGGAGCATGTGCCGGACGCGGGCTCGTATGTGCCGGTGACGATCTTAATCGATGAGCGGTCAGACGGTGTGCACTTGTCTTACGACACGATCGCGAGTGCTCTTGCTCCGTACAGAAGTCCTGAAGCTTCGAAAATCGCGCAAGATCTGGATGAAAAGGTCAAAGCTCTGTTGAAGGCTGCAGCCAACTGAGGCTCTTCGCAGCGCCAGGCCAGTGGCTCTATGCATTAACAAGCTTCGCGTCCTTTGGACGGAGGCCGTCGCTGATCACCGTCCAGACGAGCCCGTCTCCACCGCCGGGTCGGTCGATGGCCTCACACGCTGCGGTCACCAGCGTCTGCACATGAGGAAGCCCGACGTCGCGGCGGACGGTGCCCGCTTGCTGGGCCTGTTCGAGAAGCTGACCTACGCCGATCCACATTTCTGCGAGCAGCCCCGGCACCGCTTTCTGAATATCGAAGGACTGCCTGCCGAGCGCGTCCATCAAGTCCTTGTGGCCCTCGCCGTGCTGGACGAGTTGGGAAAGCAGCTCGAAGAAAGCCGTCTTCGGGTCGTTGCTCGCGATCAAGCGGCGCGCTTCCTCGACCAGGTCCTCCACTCGTCCGATTACAACGGCCTCGAACAGAGCCTCTTTGGTGGGAAAATGCCGGTAAAGCGTTCCTGTCCCCACGCCTGCCCGCTGGGCAATTTCGTCGATCGGCGCCGCCAGGCCGGCAGTCGCGAAGACTTCCCGGGCGGCCTGCACGATCAGCTTCTTGTTGCGCTCAGCATCAGCGCGCATAGCCTGCCCTTGGGGTCTTGACAATCGGAACGCATAGTTCCGGATAATGCAAGTGGAACCACGGTTCCATTTAATCGAAGAATCCGGACAACCGCAAGGAGCAATCAGATGACTGTAATTTCTGTGATCGTCGGCAGTATCCGCCAGAGTCGTTTTTCGGAAAAACCAGCGCAGTGGATTTTCCAGCACCTCAAGAAGCGTGACGTCGACGCGCGGCTGCTCGACCTGCGCGACTTTCCGATGCCGTTCTTTGATCATGCTGTGCCTCCCGCTATGCCGGGCCGCGCGCCTTACGAGAACGAGGTGGTCAAAAAATGGACCGCCGCGATTGACGCCTCGGACGGCTTCATCTTCATCGCCCCGGAATATAACTTCGGCACTTCAGCGGTGCTGAAGAACGCGATCGACTGGGTTTATCCGGAGTGGAACCGCAAGGCGGCTGCCTTCGTGAGCTTTGGCGCTGCCGGAGGCGCGCGCAGCGTGCAGCAGCTCCGCGAAACGGCGATCGCTCTTCAACTCGCGCCGATTCACTCGTCCGTTCATATCCCGGTCGCCACCTTGTGGGCTCACTTTCAGGGCGGCGACGTCGACAAGGGGCTCGCGGAGCTCGAGACGCCCGCCAAGCTGATGATTGATGACCTGCTCTGGTGGACGACGGCGCTCAAGACCGCCCGTAAAGCCTATAACTAAGCAAAACCCGGAGGATTTCCGATGAATCTTTCCACGACGCAAAGCCCGCCTTCCCGTATCGCCAGACGGACCCGCGGGCAGACTCATGGGCCTGTCACACGCCTGATGTCGCCGTCCGACTTTGGCCAGCTTTTGAAACCGTTCGTCTTCCTTGACCTCTTCGACAATCACGGAAAGCCGTTCACTGGTTTCGGGCTCCATCCGCATTCCGGCATCGCAACCCTCACCTACGTTATGGAGGGCAGCGTCGGCTATGAAGACACGAACGGCGCCACCGGCTTGTTGCCCGCCGGCGGCGTCGAGTGGATGCGGGCAGGCGCCGGCGTCTGGCATGGCGGCGGCGTTGGCGAACCCGGACGCACGCGGGGCTTCCAGCTTTGGATCGCCTTGCCGCCCGATCAGGAGCTGGGACCGTCCGAGAGCATCTACCAGGCGCCCGGACGTTATTCCATGCGATGGGCCGGCGCGGGTCCTCCTCGGCAGCTACGGAAGCGCAACCAGTGCGATCAAAGCCCCGTCGCCGATCAACTATCTCGCCGTGAAGTTGAAGGCTGGAGAGCGATGGCGTTACCAGCCGCCCGCAGAACACACGGTCCTCTGGACTGCGGTGGGGATGGGTTCCGTTCTCGTCCCGGACGACGAGCTCCGGCAGGGCGAGCTGGTGGCATTCAATCCATCGAACGCCGCAATTGAATTCAAAGCCGCAACCGCGGCGGAGTTCGTACTTGGATCGGCCGTCCCGCATGATTACGACCTGGTCCTGGGCTCGCACTCAGTGCATACGACCGCCAAGGCGCTGCGGGAGGCCGAGGCGCGGATCGCGACAATCCAGGCCCGCCTGCTTCAGGAGGGCAGGCTTTGAATAAAAGAAATCGAGCGTGGGCCTTCTTGCCTCTCCCACCCAAGATCTTTGCGTAACCTTGGACTTCTTCCCCTCTCCCGACGGGAGAGGATTTAAGGTGAGGGACCTTACTCAGCGAACGATTTTTTTCGGTCGCGAATCAAGATTCTGCTCCGGCCCGGCGTTATGCAAAACCTTCTTGCCAGGACCGATTTGCGTTACCTCCGCGTGTTTTCGGAGCGGAAGCAGAATTCTGAATCGCGCGCGAAAAATGCGCGCTGAACAAGGTCCCTCACCTTAAATCCTCTCCCCGCGGGAGAGGGGAGAGCGCCGCGTCGAGTTATGCAAAGGTCCCCGCCGGGAGAGGTAATTAGAGCAGTGTTCCCTTCTTCAGCGCGCGCTCCTTCATGATCGCGAAGAAGACCGGCACCAGTATCAGGACGTGAATCGTCGAGGTGATCATGCCGCCGACGATTGGCGCCGCGATTGGCTTCATCACGTCGGAGCCGATGCCGCTCTCCCATAGAATCGGCGCGAGACTCAGCATCACGACCGCGACTGTCATCAGCTTGGGTCGAAGCCGCTGCACTGCGCCTTCGATCACCGCCGCCTCTACCCCTTCATGCGTGAGTTGGCCGGCGGCGATGTGCCGATTCAGAGCTTCGTGAAGATAGATCACCATGACGACCCCCGTCTCGACCGCGATTCCGAACAGCGCGATGTATCCGACCCATACTGCGACGCTGAAGTTGAAGCCCATCATGTACTGAAGCAGCAGCCCGCCGGTCATCGCGTACACGGTCGGAAGGATCAGCACGATCGATTCGGTCACCGATTGGAAGAGCATGTAGAGCAGGACAAAGATCAGAAGAAAGACGATTGGCAGGATGACCGTCAGGCGCTTTCGCGCGCGTAATTGGAATTCATACTCTCCCGACCATTTCAGCGTGTATCCCGCCGGCAGATGCAGTTGCCGATCGAGCACGCGCTGCGCGTTGTCGACGTAACTGCCGTAATCCGAAGTCGCGAGGTCGACATAGACGTAGCCAGTCAGCAGGCCGTCTTCGTCGCGTATCATCGATGGGCCCGGGCTCAAGGTGATACGCGCGACCTCGCCGAGCGGAATCTGCGCGCCGGTCGGCGTCATGATCAATATTCGACGAAGCGCGTTCAGGTCGTTTCGGTAATCCGCGAGATAGCGGACGTTGATCGAGTAGCGCTCGCGCCCTTCGACTGTCGTCGCAATATTCTCACCGCCCATACCGGAGCTCACCGCGCGCTGAACGTCTCCGACTGTCAGGCCATATCTCGCGGCGACAGCGCGGTCGACATCGACGTTGATGTAGAACCCTTGTGAGACTCGTTCGGCGAAAATTCCGCGCGTGCCCGGAACTGAGCCGAGTATTTCTTCGATCTGAGAACCAATCTGCTGAATCCGATCGACGTCGGGACCCTGAATCTTAAGTCCGACCGGAGTTTTGATTCCGGTTAGCTCCATGTCGAGCCGATTCTCGACCGGCATCGTCCACGAGTTCGACAGACCCGGAAAATGCAGGCGGTCGTCCATCTCGGCGATAAGGGAGTCGTAGGTCACGCCCTTTCGCCACTGATCGCGCGGCTTGAGCATGATCGGTTGTGTCGTACATGTCGAGCGGTGCGTTGTCGGTCGCGCTGTCTGAACGTCCGACGGAGCCGAATACGCTTTCGACCTCGGGAAACGTGCGGATGATCTGATCCTGCTTCTGCATCAGGTCCACCGCCGACGAGATCGAAATACCTGGCAGAGCAGTGGGCATGTAGAGACTCGATCCTTCATACAGTGGCGGCATGAACTGGCTGCCTATCCTGAACAACAGCGGAATCGTGAGAGCCAGGAAAACCACGTTGGCCGCGATCGTGATCGCGCGATGATGCAGGCACCATCGGATAACTGGCAGATAAATCTTCTGAAAGAACCGCGAGATTGGGTTGTCCTCCTCGGGACGCAAACGTTTGCCGCGGATGAAGAGGACCATCAGCACCGGCACCACGGTGATCGCGAGAACTGATGAGAACCCAATCGCGAAGGACTTGGTGTAAGCCAGCGGCCGGAACATCCGCCCCTCCTGCGATTCGAGCAGGAACACCGGCAGAAACGAGACGACAATAATAATCAGCGAGAAGAAAATCGGCCGGCCGACCTGCTTCGCAGCCGATAATAAAATTCGCTGCCGTTCAGATGCGGAGACCGATTCGCCTTTCAGCGATGCCTGGTGCTGCGCCTCTGACAAGTGACGGTAGCCGTTTTCGACCATCACGATCGACGCGTCGACCAACACACCTATCGCAAGCGCCAAGCCGCCCAGCGACATGATGTTGGAGCTGATCTGCAGATAGTACATCGGGATGAACGTCGCGATGACGGCAATCGGCAGCGCAAGAATCGGGATCAGCGCCGATCGCAGATGAAAAAGAAAAATGATGATCACGAGACTTACAATGATGGCCTCTTCGAGCAGATCTCGTTTCAGCGTGTTGATCGATGCCTGAATAAGTCCCGAACGGTCGTAGCCGGCGACGATTTCGACACCGCGCGGCAGAGTCTTTTGAATCTCGGCGAGCTTTTGCTTGACCCCATCGATGACGGTCAGCGCATTCTGCCCGTAGCGCATCACGACGATGCCGCCGACCGTCTCGCCGTCGCCGTTCCACTCAGCCGCGCCCTCGCGCAGATCGGGTCCCAGGTTGACCACGCCCAAGTCCCTTATCAGTACCGGCGTACCATTGTTGGTCGCGACGGAAATTTGTTCGAGGTCTGAAACCGAATGGACATAGCCGAGGCCGCGGATCATGTAGTCCGCTCCCGACATCTCGAGCACGCGCCCACCGACTTCGCCGTTGCTGTCGCGGATTTTGTCGATCACCGTTTCGCAGCGGCACCTTGAGCGCGAGCAGCCGATTCGGATCGAGCTTGACCTGGTACTGCTTTACGAAGCCGCCGATAGTCGCGACCTCCGAAACTCCCGGCACGGTTTCGAGCGCATAGCGTACGTTCCAATCCTGCAAGCTGCGGAGGTCGGCGAGGCTATGGGTATGACTCTTGTCGACCAGCGCGTATTCGTAGACCCAGCCCGCGCCGGTTGCGTCGGGCCCGATCATGGGATTCACTCCCGTCGGAAGCTTGCCTGTAATCTGCTCGAGGTATTCCAGCACGCGGCTCCGCGCCCAATAGATGTCGGTGCCGTCCTCGAACACGACGAACACGTACGAGTCGTTGGGCATCGTCTGCGCGCGAACCGCTTTGACGTGCGGCGCCGCCAGCATCGCGGTGACGATAGGATAGGTCACCTGATCCTCGATCAGATTGGGCGGCTGGCCCATCCATTCGGTGTGGATGATCACCTGGACGTCGGAGATGTCGGGCAACGCGTCGAGCGGGATTCGATCGAGCGACCAGACGCCCGCGAGTAGGAGCGCCAGCACGCCGAAGAACAGGATGAAGCGGTTCGCATTGCACCAATCAATAGTTTTTTCGATCATGACTGCTTCCCCTCACATCGCCATGGAGCCGCTGGCTGACACGTCCACCTGTTTACTCGCGATCGGTTGGCCGCCCTTCGACGCGGTGATGGTCAGGCCCCAGGTGCCGCCGCTGGGCAGTTCGACATTTGCGGCGTAGGTGCCGTTGCCCGAATCAACTGCGGTGCCTTGCGCATGCATCGCCGCCATTCCCATCGCGGGCATCGCCGCCATGTAGAACGACACCGTGACTTGCGCGCCCGAGATCGGCGCATCTTTGGAATCGCGAAGCGTGACGATCACTTTGTTTTGACCGCGCACGAGAGGATTGGGGTCACTGGTGAATTCGATACTTGCCTGCGGTACCGCCTCACCCGCTTGTCCAGCGGCATTCGCGCCGACGCCGGGAGGAGGTGGCACGAACGCTCCGGCGGCCGCCTGGAGTTGGCTTTCCGAGTCGATCAGGAAATTCGCCGAGCTTACGATTTGCTGACCCGGCGCGAGTCCCTTGAGCACGATGAATTCATCGCCGACGTGCTGCCCCAATTCGATCGCGGCAGGAGTGAGATAGCCGTCGCCGCGATCTATGAACGCGACGTTGTGCGTACCGGTTCGCAAAACCGCGGTGTCCGGAATCACGGTCTGCTCGCCCATCGGCAGATCGAGCGCAACATGCGCGAACATCCCGGGAAGAAGTTGGCCTTTGTGGTTATCGAACTCGCATCGAACTTTTGCGGTGCGAGTCATCGGATCGATTTGCGGCTGGATGAAATCGACGCGACCATCAAAGTTCATCCCCGGATAAGCGTCCACCGTGACAGTTGCCGGATCGCCGGGACGGACCTTTCCGATCTCGTCCTGAAACACCGCCGCGTAGATCCACACCTTCGACAGATCGGTGATCGTGAACAGGCGCGTGTCCGGCTGCACGTACATGTTGGGCAGCGCGTTGCGCTCTACGATGTATCCGCTCATGGGCGAATCGATCTCGACGGCGCGGCGGACAGTGCGCTCGCGCTCCAATCGCGCGATCTCGCGCGGCGACACTCCCCACAGCTTGAGACGTTCCGCGGCGGAATCGACCAGCGACGTCGCGTCTGTTGTTACATCGCCGATAGAGCTGTCGCTGACGCGCTTGCGGGCCTCGAGGGCGAGCAGATATTCGCTCTCGGTGCTCATGAGGTCGGGACTGTAAATCGTAAACAACGGCTGCCCGCGGCGGACGTATTGATAGGTCGAATTCGCGAACACTTGTTCGATCCATCCGGCGAAACGCGTTTGCACATAGCCTTGCAGTCGTTCGTCAGCTTCGATGTTTCCGGTGGTCTCGAGACGATCGCTCACGTCCTTTCGCACCACGGTCGCGAACTTGAGTCCGATCAACTGCCGGCGCTCCGGCGTGATCCGTAAAGGTGCGAGCTGGGAATCTGCTGCGAAAGCAGCCGGCGCCGCGAGCAGGAATCCGAGTAGCAGCAGGACTGCGCTGAATCGCCGTCGTAATGAGTCGTAGTTCATTTTCGGTCACCGATTACCTGCTGGATTTTTGCGATCGCGATCTCGTGGTCGGCGAGGCTGCGGTAGTACTCCTGCCGCAGGTTCTGTAAATCGAGCACCGACGAAAGCAGCGTCTGGAAATCGACCTTGCCGACTCGATACGCCGCCATCGCCGAGGCCTGCGACGTTTCCGCCTGCGGGATCAGCCCGTCGCGATAGATCGAGATGATCCGTTCCGCGGTGCGCATCGCGACCAGGCTGCCTTCCGCGTCGGAGGATACTTGTAGTTGCGTTGCGCGGGTCTGTTCGCGCGCCGACTCGGCTTCGAGCGCAGCCTGCTCGATCGCAGGCGTCTGCTTGCGCCAGAAATAAAGCGGAACCTTCGCGCCCAGGTTCAGCATGTAGTAGTCGTTGAATCCGGGGCCGGTTTTTTCGTACGAATAGCCGACCGTGAAGTCCGGCCAGTACCCCTGATGCGCGAGCTTCAATGCTTCCGCGCTGCGCGCTTCCATCGCGCGATCCGCTGCCAGATCGGGGGAACCGCTACCTGCAAGCTGCCCGATCTGCGATGTGTCGAGCTGCAGTTGCGTCATTTCGATGTCGCCGATTTCGATATTCCGCGAGTCGGGGTCGCGCCCGAGTAGCTGCTTGAGTTGGAGTTGATCCTGGTCCTCCTCCTGATGGTGCATCGCATGCTCCTTCAGGATTTCGGTGGTCTGAAGCTGCGCCTTGATCACGTCCTGCTGCAGACCCTGTCCCACGCGATACCGGGTTCCCGCGATCTGCTGGATCTGCCGGAGCTCGTCCTGATTGCGATCGAGAATTGCCAGCGTCTTGGCGTGATAGTACAGCTCGAAATAGATCTCCTTGACCTTTTCCTCGACGGCACGCCCGGCAGCTTCATAACGATGCTTGGCAAACTCCGCGTCCTTTTCCGCCTCGGATTTCTGCAAGCGGAGCTTGCCGGGACCCGGGATGTCCTGCGAGACGCCGAAGCCGGTGTAATAAAAATCGCTGCTTTCATAACCGGAGAACGGTTGCGGACTTCCGACCGTGAAATGCTGCAGCGACACCTGCGGGTCGGGCAGCGTCGACGCCTGGATCGGCACCTTGGTTTGCGCCTGCCAATGGCTCCGCGCCGCGAGCACGACCGGGCTGCGCGCGAGAGCTTCATCAACCAGCGCTCGCAGCCGATCTGAAACGATGGGTGCATCGATCGCCTGAGCGCCGTCCTGCGCATTTCCCGACGACGGAATGACAGTCAGAATTGCGGCGGCAAATAGTGTCGCCAAAATGTTTCGCGCCGCTGTGCGGCGAATGCTCTCTCGTCGTTTCACAATGTCCAACCTTCCGGCCGCGATTGATGGCGGCGCGGCTCTTGTCCGCAGATCTCTTTTCGAATTTTCGCGAACGGTCAGCACGCGAGCGTCCACGACGGATGCGACGCATCCTCGTTTTCAACTTACGCGCTTATGGAAGGTTCAGATTTGACGGGAACAGAACAGGGCTAATGAAACGGGACGGTCGGGTGGCGAATACCCACGAGCGACGACAGTATTCTGCAAGTGCGAAATTGCGACTATCACCCCGGCTACCGGCATCCGCCCGATCGAATCAAAATGATGTGCGTCTTGCGCCTGGCTGATGGCTCTGTCCGGCGCGACTGGAGCCTTGCAGCAGCTCACCTGATTCACAGTGCGCTCGGCGAACAATTCGCGCCGCAACAATCTGTGTCGAACAAGCCATCACAGACGGAACATTAATGCTGAGCGGAAGGAGCACAAGCGACCAGAAGGATGGCGATAAAGCGCACGGTCATCACCGTAACCCGGATCGGCAGGAGGCGCAACAACATCATCGGGAGCGATGGTAGCGCTCGCGCCGAGAGCAAGCGGTCTTTGTGAGTGTCATACCGTGCGGGCCCGCGCCCATGCCTGAAGTTCCTTGATGCGAGTGTAGCCGCCGCTGCCCTCGACGATGCCCTCCTTGCGCGCATCGTGAATGCAATCCACCGGACACAGTGGAACGCAGAAGCCGCAGTCGATGCACTCCTCGAGCACGATCGCGAATCGTCCCAGGAAGTCGTCTTCCACGCGGTAGATCGCATCGACCTTGCCGGGGCAGGCGTGATCGCACGCACCGCATCCGATGCAGGTCTCGTCGATATAGAAATGTCCCGGCTTGTGAGCCATTGAACTAACCCTCAAAGATCGTTCGGAACGCGGCAGACGCGTTGATGAACTCCTGGATGCTCTGGTTGTAGCGGAAGAATAAATCCTTGCGCAGCGGATCTTCCGACCACACGCGTATCGGCGTTCCGGGATGGCTCAGATAGTTGAGCGTATGAGTCAGGTCGGGGCGCCCCCGACCCCGCGCGATAACCTCGATCATCTCGCGCCACGTCGCGAGCGACGCCTCCAGCGGTGAAGTCGGCGCGCGCGACGTCAGCCAGGGCCGGCTTCACGCACATCGGTCGCATCGAATTCCTCGAATGTGACTTGCACGCTCCACGGCTTGCCGCCGAGACCGCCGTCGATCACGGTGAACTCCGCGACACAGTCGATGTACCCGAGATGCTCGTGCAGGGTGCGGTTAAGTTTCATCAACTGCGCGAGTCGCTCGAACCATTCGCTCGACGGGAAAGCAATCGCGTCGTTGCGTCTGTTCAGTATGAGCCTGTGCTTCCATCAGTTTTGCTCCCATGGTGATTCGAGCGGAATCGTGCAGCGCTCGCGGCGGCTGAATCCTGCGCGATCGCATCGCTGCAGATACTCCTCGACCGACATCTTCCAGAGCCGCCCCTGGCCTTCCATGCCCTGATCGATCTTGTCGAGCCCGCCGCCGAGCAGAATCGCGACCGGCTCAACCAGCGCGGCCTCGGTGAAAGATGTGAGGATCACCTGCTCGCCGACGTCGGCAAACCGATGCATCTCCTCGACCGCCGACTCGCGATCGGGAGCGTGATCGAGATAGTTCTTGAGTTCCAACACGCCGTAAGAAACGTGGCGCGCCTCATCCTGCAGGCAGCGCCGGAAGATTTCCTTGTCCACGTGGGTCTTGGCGATCATCTCGCCCGAACGGAAAATCGAGAGCACCAAGCCTTCGCCGAGCAGGTTCAACAGGAACGTTCCCATCGTATGCGTCGGCGCATCGATGATCGCCTTGAGCGCCCACTCGAAACCGGGCGACGCATGCAACAGACCGCCGCCCGCGATCGCGCGCTTGCGGAAGACCTCCTGGTGACGCGCCTCGTCCATCAACTGCGTCACGAGGAAGCTCTTCACTTCCAGGAAGTCTTGCGGGATTCGATACAGCCACTTCGCCGGGAAGTCGCCCGCGACGAATTCGACCTCGGTGAGAAAAGTGCAGAGCTGGCAAGTCGCCTTCTCGAGATCGTCGGGCAGGCGCTCGAGCTCGCTCCATGGGATGTCGCGGGTCGCGTTCCACTGGCGCGCCTTCGCTTCCTCGTACAGCGTCACGACGTTGTCGGCCCATGACTCGTCGCGATTCACCAAAGTGTAGGCATCGACGATCGGCATCTCGGCTGCATACTCGTCGCGCACCGAGCCGCGCGCCGCGAAGTTCAGCCAGGTCGCCTTCTCCGGAATCACGCCGTAACCGGGCACGTGGTTGATGTCGGTGTAAGTGAGTCCGCGCGACGACGGCTTCGCGCGCTTGCCCCACGACGCCTTGTCAGTGTTCATCCAATGCAGCGAATAGGAGCCCCTCTTCATCCGCTCCGCGTTGCGATCGAGGATTTCGGCCCACTTGGTGGCGTACTGCTTGAACTCGGACTCGTAGCGTAGCCACCGCCTCTTCATTCATCGAAGGCGAAGGTGGTAGCGGTCTCAGCGATTCGACCCGTGATGCGTTTGACATGGATGACCTCGCACTAAAGTTTGGTTATTTTGAATATAGAAGATATTGATAGTATTGTCAATAGCTGTTGATACGCTTATCAATAGCCGATATGGTGAACAAAGTGAGACAGAAATCTTCGACCAAACGCGCAAGGGCGCGCCGACTCGATCCCGCCGAGCGACGGCCGCAACTTCTCCAGTGCGCGATCCGGGTCTTCGCGCGGCGCGGCCTCGGCGGCGCTCATCATGCCGAAATCGCCCGCGAGGCGCGCGTCTCCGTCCCGACCGTGTTCTTCTACTTCCCGACCCGCGAAGCCCTGGTGATGGCGGTGCTCGACGAGGTCGCGCGATTTTTGACCGAGATGACGGTAACGATTCATTCCGGCGGCGGCCCCGCTCCGCAGATTGTCCTCGCCCATGCGAAGGCGTTCGCCGACTCTGTCGATACGCATACCGACTACGCGCGGGTCTGGCTCGATTGGAGCACTGCGATACGCGAAGAGATCTGGCCGCACTATCTGGAATTTCAGGAAAATATCGTAGCGATCATCGCCAACACAATTCGTCGCTGGCGCCTCGAGCGCGGAATCACTGATGACGAGGCCGAAGACGATGCACGATTAATCGTAGGCTCGGCCCACATGATCGCGCAGTTGAAATTCACCCGCTGCCCCGCCGACAAAGTCGATCACTTCCTGCGCACTCTCGTCCGCTCAACTCTCGGCGCCGCCCCCTAAGATCTTCTTCAGGGATGAACTGTTCAGCCTGATGCCGTCGCATCCGGCATGCTACGCCTATCGCATGGACGCCACTCATCATGCGCATCCGCGTCCATTAAATCCGGTTCCCCTTCCACTTGGGGAAGGGGTTAGGGGTTAGGTTGCCGATGACTCCCGAAAAACAAATTTTGACGAAAATGACGGAACGAAACTACCCTTGGTGGTACGGCGGCCTGTGAAACCACAATAGGCGGTAGGAACATGCGCCGTCAGGCGGGGGCGTCCACTGTCAGTTGCGGAGCGCGCGCGGGTGGGAGATTCGCGTAAAGGTCGGCAATCAGATCGGATTTCAGCTTGGCGTAGCCGGCGTCGTTCCACAGATTGCGCCATTGCAGCGGGTCCTCGCGCAAATCGTACAGCTCGCCCTCGGTGCCGTCGTAGCGGATGTCGGGCATCGGCGCCCTCGATGCGCAGCGCCTTGTACGCCGAACGAGAGATCGAAGCCGACGTCGCGAGTCGATGGCTCGTACACCGTGCACACGAAACCGTCGCGATAGATGGAGCGCAGATGCATCCCGAGCTGCGCGAATTGGCTGTCCCATTCGGTGATTGCGCGCACGCGCGGCGATCCGGCCGCCGTCGGCAGCGCGGAACCTTGCATCCATTCGGGGATTGGCACGCCGGCGATCGCACAAAACGTCGGCGCGAGATCGAGATGTCCGACCGGCTCGGAAATTTCGGCGGCGGACATTTTTGCCGACGGCGCGGGACGCCAGATGAGCGGCACGCGCATCAGCGCATCGACGTGATAGGGGCCCTTGAACAGCAGGCCGAAGTCGCCCTGCAGCTCGCCGTGATCGGTCGTGAAGAAAACGTCGGTGTCGGCGTCCCATCCGCGCGCGGCGACTGTTGCGAGCACGCGGCCGCACGCCTCGTCGATCAGTTCGTTCTTGACGTGGACCAGCGCGTTGATCTCGCGCACCTGGTCATGAGTCATCTGGCACGGCACGAAGTTCCACGCGCCGCCCTCTTCGTTGCGGAAGCGGCCCTGGTACCAATCGAGCCAGTGACGCGGCTTCTGCGCGAGAATTTTTTCGATCTTCTCGCGCGATCCGGGATGACCCGGCGGAAGATCGAGATCGCGCCAGTTGATTCGACGCGCCTCGGACGCCGGCGGATCCCATGGATGATGCGGATCGGGAAAACTCATCCACACGAACCAGTCGTCGTTGGGCGAGAGCGTGTTGAGATACGCGATGGTGCGGTCGGCGATCCAATCGGTGTGATAGTGCTCGCGCGGAATCGGATTGTAGGTGACCTCGGGCGCGCCGCTGTCACCGCCAGCCGCGCCGGACAGCATCGTGACGAAGCCGCCGACCTCAGCCGGATAGTTCTCCCGCAGCCAGTTCGAGTAGTGGAAGTAGGCCATCGGCCCGTGCATCGCGAGTTCCATCCAATCGAATCCGCGATGCGGTCCGTGCGAGCCTTCGCGCCCCATGCGGTTCTCAGGCCATCGTCCGGCAGGATCGAACATCGGCTCGAAGTGCGCCTTGCCGATGAGCGCGGTGCGATAGCCGGCGCGATCGTGCAGCCATGCGGCAACGCTCGGCGCGTCGGCGGGAAGCGGGACGCCGTTGGCGAACACGCCGTGAGTGCGCACGTACTGGCCCGTGATCATGGTCGATCGCGCGGGCATGCAGACCGTGTTCTGATTGTAGGCGCGACGATAGTTGATGCCGGCTGCCGCGAGCGAGTCGGCCACCGGCGTGCGCGCGATACGGCCGCCGTTGCATCCGAGCGAATCGTAACGCTGCTGATCGGTGGTGATGAAAAGAATCTTGCGGCCCATCGTTTTTCAGGAAAGAGACTACAGTCACAGTGAAAAAGTGCAAATACGATCAATCCCGCGAGAACGCGGCGGACGCGGGACTTTACGCGCGATGGATCAACCCTGATACAGTAGCGATCGAGAAGGAGAACAATCATGCGCGCAGCAATAATGCGAGACAAAAAGCTCGTCGTCGATAATGTTCCCACACCGGCTCCTGGAGCGGGCGAGGCGCTGGTCAAAACGCTCGCATGCGGGATCTGCGGGTCCGATCTGCACGCGCTAAAGCATGCGGAGAAGATGGTCGAGAGCTCGCGAAAGGCCGGCGCGCTGTTCCTGATGGACCTCAAGCGCGACATCGTGATGGGTCACGAGTTCTGCGCCGAAGTTGTCGACTACGGGCCGGAAACGCAGAAGCGACTGAAGGCCGGGACGCGCGTGTGCGCGATGCCGGTGCTGATCAGTGCTCGCGGCGTCGAGGCGGTTGGCTACTCGAACGAAAATCCCGGCGGCTACGGCGAACTGATGCGGCTGACGGAATTTCTGCTGCTCGAGGTGCCCAACGGGCTTTCCACCGAGCGCGCCGCGCTGACGGAACCGATGGCGGTCGGATATCACGCGGTGCAGAAAGCGCGGCTCGGGATAGATGACGCGCCGCTGGTCATCGGATGCGGGCCGGTGGGCCTGGCGGTGATCGCCGCGCTCAAGCTCGGCTGGAGTGCATCCTATCGTCGCGGCCGATTTTTCGCCGCGACGGCGCGAACTGGCGCTGCAGATGGGCGCGGACATCGTCGTCGATCCAAAAGAAAAATCGCCGTACGCGAGTTGGCGCGAGATGGCGGTATACAGCGATCCGTCGAAGGCGCCGATGCTGCCGCCGTGGATGCCAGGGCCGGCTGTTCGGCCCGCGGTGATTTTCGAATGCGTAGGCGTGCCGGGAGTGATCGAAGGGATCATGTCGGCGGCGCCGGGCAACGCGCGGATCGTGGTGGTCGGAGTGTGCATGGAGCGCGACCAGATCGAGCCGCTGACGGGCATCAGCAAGGAGCTGAATATCCAGTTCGTGCTCGGCTACGCGCCCGAGGAGTTCGCGGCGACGCTGAGCCATCTCGCGGAGGGACGCGTCAACGGCGACCCGTTGATCACCGGCAAGGTGGGCGTTGAAGGCGTGGCGAAGGCGTTCGAGGATCTCGCGTCACCCGAGACGCACGCGAAGATCCTCGTGGAGCCGTGGCACAGCTGACAAGCGCGTGCGTCAGTGAAAGAGCCGGTGCGAGGCGAGATCGGCGCCGGCGCGCATCGCGCGCAACTTCGCCCACACGATTTCCTCGGCGACTTCGCCAAGCCCGGCCGAAGTCTCGAAGCCGCAGTCGGTCCCGGCCATCACGCGACGCGGATCGCCAATCGCATTGGCAGCGCGCTCGAGCCTGTCGGCGACAACCTCGTGATGCTCGACGTAGTTGGTCTTGGTATCGATGACTCCCGTGACCAGGCTCATGTGATCGGGCAGCGGGAATTCCTTGAAGCAGCGATACTCGTGCTGATGGCGCGGGTTGGCCGCTTCCAGAACCAGCGCGCCGACGTTGGCGTGATAGAGCAGCGGCAGAATCTGCGCGAGCGGAACGTCGAGATCGTGCGGCGCCTCGTAGTTGCCCCAGCATACGTGCATGCGGACGCGATCGGGCGCGATTCCGTGCAGCGCGCGATTCATCGCGTCGATGTTCAGCTCGACGTATTCGAGGAAATCGGTGAGCGGACGGTCCGCGTACGAGGTGTGCCGCTCCATCGCGAGGTCCGGACAATCGACCTGGAGAACGAATCCCTGCGATACTATGTACTCATACTCAGTATGTAATGCTTTAGCTACTGCGATTACGTACTTCTCATAGTTCTCGTAATACTCATTGAGCATTGCCGACGCGATTATTCCCGGCGACGGCGCAGTCATGAACGGCTCGGCGAATTTGGTCTGTTGATCGTCGAGAATACGCAGAGTGTCCGCGCATTCGAGATCCACGCCGGCGCGATCGCGGTACTGGACCTCGCCAATCGCCTTCGGCGCGTGGAGCAAATCGACCATCGAGCGCTGAAACACCGGCGCCATCATCTTGAGGAAGCTCGGGTAGCGAACAAGATCGCGCATGATCGGCCGCTCGCTGCGTCCGCCAAAGCCGGTCATTCGATGCTGCACGTAAGTGAAGAAGCTCTCGCGCGATTGCTCGCCGTTGTTGCCGACGTCGATTCCCGCCTCGAGTTGCTTCTGTACAACGTAGCGAGTGGACTCCTCGATCTCGCGGAGCATCGCGGGACGATCGACCTCTTCACCGCGGCTACTCTTCACGAGCATCGCGGTCAGACTCTCCCGGCGCGGCAGGCTGCCGGCGTGCGTGGTTAGAATACGGTTCTCGCTGCGAAGCATCTTGGTACCTCCCGACTCATTCACTGGTCCGCGCTGCAACATATTGGTAGATCACAAACGACGGTGCCACAATCGCGGCGAAGCGGGAGATAAATCGATGGCATTACTCGCTGGCAAAAGCGCGCTGATAACAGGTGCGGCGTCGGGAATCGGCAGAGCGGCGGCGATCGTTTTCGCGCGTGAAGGTGCGCGTGTGATCGTCGCCGATATGGCCGAAGAGGGCGGAGAGCAGACCGTGCGCGCGATTCGCGACGCCGGTGGCGAGGCGCGATTCGTGCGCTGCGACGTGTCGAACGCAAAGGATGTCGAAGCGCTGGTCACCTCGGCGGTGAAAGCATTCGGGCGACTCGACTGCGCCTTCAACAATGCGGGAATCGCCGGCACTCAACGCAAAACCGCAGATTACGATGAAGATGAGTTCGACAAGATCATCGCGGTCGATCTCAAAGGCGTGTGGCTCTGCATGCGCGCCGAGATCCGTCAATTCATCGCGCAGAAAAGTCCCGGCGCGATCGTCAACACTGCGTCGGCGGCGGGCCTGGTCGCGTCGCATTCGATGCCCGCATACACGGCGGCCAAGCACGGAGTCGTCGGCCTGACGAAATGCGCGGCGCTCGAGTACGCGCGCTCGGGAATCAGAATCAACGACGTATGCCCTGGCGTCGTCGATACTCCGCTGGTCGAAGGGATGGTCGCGGGACGGCCGAAGCTCGCGGCGCGACTCGACGAAGTGGAACCGATCGGCCGCAAGGCGCGTCCCGAGGAAATAGCCGAAGCCGTCGTGTGGCTATGCTCAGATGCCGCCTCATTCGTCACAGGATGCTCAATGTCGGTAGACGGCGGACTAACCGCGCAATAGTTAGTAGCTATACGAGTAACTACTATGTTCGACCCCTTCATCGAAGCTTGGCAACTGCGCGACTTAGTAATGAAGGGCGAGTTGCGTCCGCGCGAAGTCGCGGAGTTTTACCTCGCGCGAATCGAACGGCTTAATCCGGAACTTGGCGCGTACATGACGGTTACCGCGGACCGCGCGCTCGCCGACGCCGCACGGTTGGAGGCGTCGCGAACCGATGCGGCGTCGATGCGGTTATACGGCGTCGCGTACTCACTGAAAGATCTCACGCCGACGGCGGGAATTCGCACCACGCTCGGATCGCGCAACTACGCCGACTCGATTCCGCCGCAGGATGCGGTGATCGCGCAGCGCTTGCAGAAGGCCGGCGGAATCCTGCTCGGCAAAACCACCACGCCGGAGTTCGGCGGACGCCCCACGACTGAAGGCGGTCTGTGCCCGACTGCGCGCAATCCATGGAATCTCGCTTACAACGCCGGCGGATCGAGCGGCGGCGCGGCCGCTGCAGTAGCTGCGGGCCTCGGGCCGTTGGCGGAGGGCAGCGACGGCGGAGGATCGATTCGCGGTCCCGCCTCGAACTGCGGCGTGGTTGGACTCAAGCCGTCGCGCGGACGGATAACCTATGCGCCGCATAGGGGAGAAGCATGGGGCGGATACGCGACGCGCGGCCCGATCGCGAGATCGGTGCGCGATGTTGCGATGATGCTCGACGCGATCGCGGGTCCCGCGACCGGCGATCCGTACTGGGCGCCGCCGCCGTCGCGTCCGTTCGAAGAAGCGGTGCAAGTCGTGCCCAGGAATCTGAAGCTCGCCTCGATCGCAACGTCGAAACTTGGCGAGGTCGATCCAGAAGTCGCAGCGGCGTTCGAATCGGCGTGCGCGACGATGCGCGAGATGGGACATCGGGTAGAGCCGATCGATCTGGATCCCGGCGCGATGCTGGTCGAGTGCACGCGAATCCTGATTTGCGTTGGGATCGCGGCGATACCGGTCACCAATCCCGATTTGATCGAGCCAGTCGTGCGCGAGATGTACGAATTCGGGCGCAAGGTAAGCGGCGCCGACTACGTGAACCTGCTCGCGACGATGCACAACATCGCGCGCTCGATCGTCGAGCGCCTCGAGCCTTACGACGCGTTGCTGACGCCGACGATGACCCGGCCTGCGATGAAAAACGGGAGCTTTCCGTCGACGCCTGAGCGCTATCTCGATGAGTTATGGACTTGGATAGCATTTGAGTATCCGTTCAACGCCACCGGTCAACCCGCAATTACTATTCCCGCGGGATTCAGCCGCGCGGGACTGCCTATTGGATTTCAGATTGTTGGGCGGCCAAACGGCGAGTTCGATCTGCTCGCGCTGGCAGCGGCATTCGAAGCCGCCCGTCCGTGGAGTCATCTGCGGCCGCCGCTTCAGGGAGATTGATCACTTCGAAAACACTTTCAAGGAGTCTGCGATGCCAACATTCAAGCGCGACGACGTGTCGATATACTACGAGGAGTACGGATCAGGATATCCGATTCTGCTATTTGCGCCGGGCGGGATGCGCTCGAGCATCGAGTTCTGGGCCAACAGCCCGTTCGATCCGACCAAAGAACTCGCCGCCAACTTCCGCGTGATCGCGATGGACCAGCGCAACGCCGGCAAGTCGTCGGCGCCGATCACCGCCAACGATGGTTGGGAAACTTATACTGGCGATCATATCGCGCTGCTCGATCATCTTGGGATCAAGCAATGCCACCTGATGGGCGGATGTATCGGAGGGTCTTACAGCCTCGGCATGATCAAAGCCGCGCCGCAACGCGTCAGCGCCGCGGTTTTGCAAAATCCGATCGGACTCAGTCCGCGCAATCGCGAGATGTTCTTCAGCGATGTTCGACACCTGGGCGCGACGCGCTGAAGCCGGACCGTCCGAAGCTTGACGACGCCGCGCTGCGGCAGTTCCGCGACCGGATGTACGGCACCGATTTCGTGTTCAACGTTTCGCGCGACTTCGTGCGCTCGTGCAAAACGCCGATGCTGATTCTGTGCGGCAGCGACGACTATCATCCGACGGAAACCTCGAAGGAAATCGCCGCGCTCGCGCCGAACGCCGAACTGGTCGAGAACTGGAAGACGCCCGACGTGATTGGCGCGACCGTGAAGCGCGTGCGCGAATTCCTGATCTCGCACACGCCAAAGAGTTAGCCGGCGAGCTCGAGCTTCAGCCGATCGGCGAGTCCGGAGAATCGCTCGACGCGAGTGGCGATTGCATTGCTGAGCACCGATTCGTCGCCGACGATGACGACCGAAGTCCTGCTGCGGCTGACCGCAGTGTAGACGAGTTCCCGGGTCAGCACCGCGACCGGTTTCTCGGGCAGAACGATCGCGATCGAATCGAACTCGGAGCCCTGCGCCTTGTGCACGGTCATCGCGTAGCCGAGCTCGACGAATTCGCGCAGCGCCTCGAATCGGAACGCAACGAAGTTGTCGCCGCGCGGAAATATCGCCATCGGGACTTGCGCGCCGTTGCCGCGCCGCACCCATAGCAGGATTCCATTGTCGCCGTTGAACAATCCGCGCTCGTAGTCGTTGCGCAGCACGATCAGCGGCTCGCCAACCACGAACGGAATGCGCTCTGCTGCGACGCCCGCGGATTCAGCGGCCCGCGAATGAAGGCGCGCATTTATTCGCTCGGCGCCGGTCTCGAACACACGCGTCACGCACAAGATGCGCGATTTGCCGACGTGCGCAAACAGGAGGCGCAATCGCTCGCAGTCGGCGTCATCGAAACCGCCGTCGCGTTCGATGTATTCATGCTTGACTAGTTCCGCAACATCTTTTCCTCCGCGCACTTGATCGGCGTACCAACGATCCAGAAACGGCCCGAGCTCTCGCGGAGCCGCCTGCAAGAAATTCAACGCCCGCGAACGCCAGCTCTTCTGGCGACGAGCGCCGCACGACAATCGGAGCATTCGCTTCGTCAACCGAGTTCAGGAGATTGGTGTCGCCGTCGTTAATCGATCGGGCCGCGAGCAAAATCGATCGACCCGACGCATCGTCGCTCTTCATTCGATGATTCACTTCGAGGCGCATCGACGCCGCAGCGAGCGGACCGAGGCCGTCTTCGCCAGATGGGACCAGGTCGCGGAAAACGGAACCCGCGGCGACCGATGGCAATTGGTTCGCATCGCCGAGCAGGATCAAGCGCGCGCCCGGCTGAATCGCATTCGTCAGGCGTTCCATCAAGGTGACGTCGAGCATCGATCCTTCATCGACGATAACCACCTTTGCTGAAAGCGGGTTGTTGCGATGATGCCGGAAGCGGCCGGAGTCGGGCGAGTAACCGAGCAGGCGATGAATCGTCGACGGCTCGAGATGCGCATCGAGGAGCGCCTGGTCCACCGCGTCGCGATCCTCGATTCGAGTCAGCGACTCACTGACGCACTCGCCCATCCGATACGCGGCTTTCCCGGTTGGAGCCGTCAGGGCAATCTGCGAAGGATCGACGCCAAGGCGCACCATCAGGCGCATGATCGCAACGACGATCGACGTCTTACCAGTGCCCGGACCTCCCGAGATAACTGTGAGTCCCGCCCGCGCTGAAGCGCTAACGACGCTGCGCTGTTCTTCGGACATCACGATCCGCTTGCCCTGCACAATCACCGGACGAGCAATCACATCCTGAAGCGCGCGGGCGAGTCGCTCCGCGTCCGGTTGTTCTTCTGGATGAGTACTCAGTAGCGCGGCGAGTCGAATAGCCAGTTCGCGCTCGCAGTAATAGACACTCTGATGCACTATGTAAGGCGCGATATATAGTAGGGGCTTGTACTCATCTTCCCGCTGGCCGACTACCGCAGGTGCGCGGTTCGATTGGAGAAGAACTTCGATCGAAGTGGCTATTGCATCGATGGCGCCGTCGCCGAAACCTTCCCCACACAAAGTACTCAGCACGCGACGCATTGGAGCAGCGGAGAGAAGGCCAGTGACCGGAAAACGAGTGCTTCCTTCCTGGAGCGCAACCAAAGAAACGAGAATCAGCACGATCAGCGCCATTCGATCATCGGCTTCCAGAGCCGGTTCAAGAGCGGCGAGCTCGGCTGCCAGGTGGACAGTCTCAGGGACAAGATTGAGTCCGGCGACTGCGTGCTCGAGCGCGCGCATGCGAGCGTCGAAGGAGGAACGACCGCCTCCGCGGGCTGATTCAAAGCGTCGCCACGCGGTATCCATTCCGAGTAGTGAGTATCTGTCGTTCACGTAAGTAGCTCGGCGTCAGACTCGTGATTCATCAGTTCGGATTCGTAAGTGACTATTTCATTCCACGACGGCCGCTCGAAGTAGAATCCAGTTTTGCCGTCGCCGGCGTGCGAGATACCGCGAAGAAATACATAGAGGAGGCCGCCGAACCTCGAGTCGTAGTCGCGCTCGTTGTGAATTGCTAGCAGGCGCACGACACCGACTGAGTAGATTCGCGCCTGCAACCGGTAATGACTCTCGACGTGCCGTGCGACCGCGGCTGGCTCGTACGATGGCAGCAGGTCGCCCTTCCAATCGGCGAAGTACATCAGGTTGTCGCGACGGAATACCAGGTCGATAAACCCCTTGATGTAGCCGCGGCCGACGGTCCACGCGCCGTCCGGACCGTCGCCCAGGAAAGTGTGATGTCTTTCGGGAATCGGATACGCGAACTCCATTTCGCGGACGCTTTTCAGACGGCGGAGTCCGCCTTCGAGCATCGTTTCGCCGAGTGCGACCCGCGAGGTGAGAGTGTTGAAGACAATTTCGCGACCGCGGTCCAGCCATCGCGGATCATCAACTCCGTGGCGGCGCATCGCTCTCGCGAACAACTCGCGCACGTCGTCGCGCGCCATCCAGGATTGCAGATCAGGTTCATCGCCAAAGGATTTGAAATCCAGCTTCTCGATCGCCTCATGCAGGAAAATCCCAACGTGACGGCCACCGGGCAAATCGATAGCTGTCGGCGCGCGCATCGATTGCGTCGACGCTGGTTTTGAAATCGTCGGGCTCCGCCGCCTGCAGCGAGGTGTAAGATTCGATGATCAAGCCTCGATGCTTTGCGCCAAGATCGGTGAATTCGCTCTCGCGGGTGATGGGCCGAGACGTCGATTCGAGCCAGTCGCAAAAGGCGTTCTCGTCGAAGCGCCGGTTTGATCAGATCTTGTTGGTTTTCTGAATCCGTCGGCGGCGCGATTGCCATCTCGGTCACGAAGAGCCGCTCCAATAGACTTTCGCGATCGAGTATACGCAGTCGATCGTTCAGCGGTTTGTAGAATCCGGTGAGGTCGCGAGTCAGCGTCCCGCTCGGGACGCAGGGCAGTATCAATTTCGCGCGCGCGCGGGTCAGCGCGACGTAGAGCAAGCGCTGATCATCCTCGGCGCGTTCTTGTTTGATCTCGTCGTCCGCCAAAGCCCGCGCCGGTTTGCCGATCGCAAGCCGCCGCTCGTTGCCGCAATGGTAGACGCTGACCGGATCGGGCTGGTGTTTGCGAAAAATCCACCGTAGAGAGCGACGACGTCAGCTTCGAGGCCCTTGCTCTTGTGAATCGTCATGATTTGCACGGCGTCGCGATCATCTTCGATGCGCTGGATATTCGGATCGTCGCCCGAGGGCGTCGCGCGCTCCGCGATGTAGGCATCGAGCAGATCAATTATTTCCGCGAGCGAAACTCCGCGCCGCGACGCATCGCGAGTCAGAATCTCGAAGATGTGCTCGAAGTTCGTGAGCTGACGGCTGCCGTCCGACAGCAGCAATTGGCGCTCGGCCAATCCGCTCTCGTGGAGCAGGGCATCGAACAAGTCGGCGAAATCGCTCGGCCTCGGCAAGCGCGCGCCATTCGAACAACTTGTCGAGCATGGGCTGCGCGTTGCGGTCGTCGTCAAGGCGCGCAAGGTCGGCGTAATCGACGGCGAAGAACGGCGAGGCCCACGCCTTCAGGCGGTTCGAGCGGCGGCCGGGTTCGTCGATTCCCCTGAGCACGTCGAGAACGTAGGAGGCTTCGCGAGTCTGGAACAGCCCGTCCTGCTTGTAGAAGGCAAACGGGACTCCGGCCTGACGCAGGTACTTGGCGATTTCGACGCTGTCGCGATTGGTTCGGGTAAGGACGTAAACGTCGCGGGCCGTGATTTTGCGCGGCGCCTGCCCATCGTCGCAGATTTTGATTGCGTGATCCGGTTCCTCGATGATTCGTCGAATTGCGTGCGCGATTCCGAGACCGATCGCTTCGCGCATCCGGCGCGAAAACTTGTATCGTTCATCGCGCGGCGCGAATTTGACGAGAGTCACCGGCGCGATCGAATTGCCATTTGCGGCGATGGCTCTCAGAGCGGGGCGCCCGCATTTGGCCGGAGGATCGTATTTTATTTTGCCGGTGAACAATGGCGGCTCGGCTTTCTGATCGAAAATCAGGTTGCACGACTCGATCATGTCGGCAGTCGAGCGGAAATTTTCGCGCAAATTAACCGTCGCCGCCCCTGAATCGGAAAGTTGCTCGCGCGCTTCCAGGTATGCGTGCACGTCGGCGCCGCGGAATCCGTAAATCGCCTGCTTCGGATCCCCGATTACGTAGACGAGGTTGCCGCCGCCGCCTTCGACGAACACGCGCCGAAAGATTTTCCACTGAAGCTCGTCGGTGTCCTGGAATTCGTCGATCAGAGTCACGCGGTAGCGTTCGCGCAGAGTGGTTGCAAGCGATTTGCCGCGAGCGCCGTCGAGCGCGTCCGCCAGCCACGCCAGCATGTCCTCGTAGTCGAGCGTTCCTCGCTCGCGTTTTCGCGCGTCCATCCGATTGACGACGGACAGCAGCAGTTCGTCGACCACGCGCTGCTCGATCGCCATCGCCGCTTGAACTCGCTTGGCAGCATCGATGATCGTGCGCACGTTCTGCGGCATATCGTCCGGGAATTTGCCGGTTCGCTTCGCCGTTTTCGTTGGTTTGCAGATGCGATCGAAATCGAAGTCGAGCAGACCCTCGGCGAGTGCTGGAGTCGAGCGATCGACACGTTTCAAGATCGTTTCGAGTTCGCGCGTTGCGGCGATTGCTTCATCTCGCGCATCATCTTTGATTGCCGCGATGCGAAAGGCACTCACGAGCGCGTCCGCATCGAACGCATTCATCGAGATCGGTCAACGCCTTCTGATTGAGTTCGCGCCCGTTGGTTTGCAGGTAGCGTTGGGAGTGAGCCCGCCAGAGCAGATCCTCGAGGCTGTCTGAAGTGCGGCGCTCGTCCGAGAGCCACTCGGCGACAAGGCGCTTGACGCGACTGTCCGACTTCAATCGCTCGCGCAACTCGGCGCGCATCGCTTGGTGGAACTCGTGACGGCCGCTGGCCAGGTCAAGTCCGAAACGAACGCCGCTGTCGAAAGCGAGTTCAGTGAGCATCCGATGGCAGAAGCTGTGAATCGTGTGGATCGGCGAATGATGAAATGAGAACAGCGCGGACTTGAGTCGCTCGCGCTGGTCGTCGCCGAGGCGCCGGCGATCCGTCCGTTCCGCGTTCTCGGCGCTCCTGCCGGACAGGACGTCTTCGATCGCCGCGCGGATTCGCGCGCGCAGCTCGGCCGTGGCCTTTTCGGTAAACGTAACGACCAGGATCTGATCGATTTGAGCGGCGCCGGTGAGCAGAAGTTCAACCACGATGCGCTCGATGGTGAAGGTCTTGCCGGTGCCGGCGCTGGCGTCGATTACTTTGTGTCCGCCGTCGAGAATCTGGTCGAGGATCGCAGGGCGAAAATATTCGAGGTCGGCGGTGGGTGCGGGCGCGCTCATTTGAATATCTCGATTATCGGTTCGAAGCGGCGCGCGACGATCTGTTCGATCGTCTTTTTCGTCCGGTGGATCGAAGTCACGCGGGTTGCGCACCGGGCCGTAGTCGGAGCTGCACGTCGGGCGGATTGTTGAGCAGCGTGCGCTCAACGGCTTCAATCAAGTCGCGGCGATCCTCGGGCTTGTGCAATTCCTTGACGACATCCTCGACCGCCTCGATCGGCAGGAAGTAGATCGTTGCCCGTCGACAGCAGATCGCCAACGACGGCAGTAAGGTACGCAATCGCGGAATTTTGTTCCAAGGGTTTGAACTCGCGAATCCAATCAGCGTTCTTCTCGCAGTTTGCCCGGATCACGATCG
The DNA here is from genome assembly GCA_963733715.1 of uncultured delta proteobacterium. Taxonomy (GTDB): domain Bacteria; phylum Desulfobacterota; class Binatia; order Binatales; family Binataceae; genus Binatus. The sequence continues at coordinate 23,396 of CAVTEN010000005.1, read as the reverse complement.
CGCGAAATTTGTCCGGCAATTTCGCTCCGGTCGCAGCCAGCACGATTGCGTTTAGAAACGCCGGGAGAAAATCCTTGGGCTTGATGCTCTTGCGCAGCACGCAATTGATCGCAGCGCCTGCCTCCGGCGAAACGCCGCGAATCGTGCCGTAGAGGCTGACGCGACGGGATCATGATCGTTCCATCGTGACGGTGGACGTCAGCGTTCAGGGAGATAGGCGCGAGCGGCTTGGCGGCGTCGGCAAATTCGTCGGCGCGTCCGATCCGGATATCGTTCCATCCGTCGAAATCGCTCACGCCGGCTTCCGAAGCCTGCGCGATCCATTGGCGAAGAGCTGAATCGTCGGCTGCTTTCGCGGCCTCAGCGAACTGTCCGGCCGAGGCGTGGCCGTGGGCCTGGGCAATTCGCACCTCGCGCGCGTACTCTTCGTCGATCGCGTCGAGCTTGCCGCCGGCACGCCAGAAAACTTTGCGCAGCATGACCGCACGATTGAGCCGCGACTGCTCTACCGGTTCATCCTCCGCGTCTTCAGGCGCATCCTCGTCTTCGAGCATTCCTAGCGAATAGCGTGCGGCGCCCTGCAAAGGACATTCGAGATATCTTCGAATCGCAGCTATCGGCAGCGCGAGCTCTTCCATCGGCGCCGGTTTTGTCGCAGCAGGCGCTGATTCAAATTTCGCGAACTGGAGATCCTCTTCCACCCGTTCGCGCAGTTTCCCGCCAAGACCATCCAGCAGCCTGTCGCCCTCGCGCCGCGTCCAATCTGGCGCCGCCGCACCGATCTTTTTCCGTAACGCGAGCATCCGTGCGCCGCGCCGAGCGTCGGGATCGAAGCTCGCGAATTCAGGCTCGCACTCTGATGAGGCGCCTGCGCTAAATTCCGGAAAATACTTCAAGTCATAGCGGCTGATCGGATGTTTCACGGTCAGCTTCGCGAGCGTCTTCTCGTCGATGAAACCGCGCAGTATTGACTGCAGCTCGCGAATGACTGGCTGAAGGTTCCAGCTCGTCGCCGGTCTTTGCATTGCGGGCAACGTAGGAGAAAAAAATCTGCTCGCGCGCGGCCAGGATCGTCTCGAGGAAAAGATAACGGTCGCGCTCCGCGGGAGATACATCGCCGGCCGCGCGCTTGAGCTTCCGCAAATCAAGCGGCTCGCTGTGATCGCGCTCGGGAAAGACGGCGTCATTCAGCCCCAGCGCGAAAATCACTTTGAACGGGATCGATCGCAGCGAGGTAAACGATCCAATCGCGACGCCACGCCCGGAATATTGTCCGCGCCGCGATTCGAGTTCCGTGACTTGCGCCGCGATCACCTCGCGCGCCGATTCGTACGACATCGCACCCACGCTCAGTTCCGATTCTCCAATCGCCTCGATCGCCTCGAGGAACCGGTCCCTGACCTGCTCATCGAGCGCGCCCTCAGGCCGTATGTACGCATTTACGAATTCGCCGAGCATCAGCGACCACTCGCGAGGTGTCAGGTGCGCCTCGCGAATCGAGATCGCGTCGGCGATCAGAGACCGCGCCATGCGAATGAATCGCGCGGCCGTCTCGAGTTCATCCTGCGCGACTTCAGCCGGAATGTAGCTCGGGCCCGTTGGTCCCGCCGCATAAAATGCGGGACTATCGCCGCGCTGACCTGTCATCATGGTGCCCAGCGCGAGGCGTTTGATCGCCTGATCCCAGTGGTAGAGGCCGCGCGGGATGTAGGTATCCTTCAGATCGTAATCGTCGGCGCCGAAAAAAATCCCCAGCGTCTCGCTCCAACGCCGCCACTTCTCTACATCGATTCCGCTTTCGCTTTGATTGTTCATCGCCGGATGCGTCAGCAGCCGGATCATTTCCGCGCGCGAGAAGCGGCCGGTCGGCAATTGGAGGAGCAGGTCGACGGCTTCGGCGACGCGGCTCGCGCCCGAGATAGTGCGGCTGACGAGATCGATCGGGAGCCGGTGCTGCTTTCGAAAGACGCTGTCGATTTGCGCCACGTAGTCGTCGACGGCCGAGTCGGGAATCAGCACCGCGATTTCGTGAAAGCGAATGCGCTCGGCGTTGCCCTTCGCGACAAGTTTTTCGTTGCTGCGAACAATCGACCAGATTTCGTTGGCGACGATCTCCGCTTCGCGCCGAATTCCCGGGCAGGCAAGAAAACTGATTCGCGGTTCCGTCGGCCTGCCTTTGCCGTCTTCGATATTCGCGGGCTGCGGCGCGCGATCGAGGATGTTCTGCTGAAGCTCCTCGAGCACCGACGCTGTTCCACTTTCGCCTGAAACCGGATCGGAAAAGAGCGGCGCGAAATCGCACTGCGACAGTTCGTTGAGCAACCGGATATATTCACGGCCCGGCCGCCCCCAGAGCCTTAGAGCCGGCGGATCGGACGATTCATTCAGCAAGAACGGGTCTTCGGATTCCGCGATTTTCTCGCCGACTTTGTCGTGCCAATGAGCCCATCCGGCAAAAGCGCTGCGGCGCGAGGTGTCGACGTCCTCCCAAAACTCGCGGCACGGATTTAGGGCGTAGATCGAAACTTCGCCGAGCGTTCCGAGTCTCGCGAAAATATCGGCATAAGCACTTCCCGCGTACGAGGAACTGAACATGTGAAGCACGTCGGGCAGAGCGGCTTTGAGTTGCAGGTCGTCGATCGCCTCGAATGCGTCGGGCAGCATCATCAGCCGAGTCTCGCGATGCCGCAGCCATTCTTCGCGCACCCGGCCGTGCGAATCGAATACGAGCTGCCACAAATGTCGCTGCCATCGCTCCGTCTCGCTCATCGCGTCAACGTCGGATCGCCGCGCGACGCGCCACTTCCCGATCATGCGGCGCCGCGAAATCGAGTATTCGCGAAAGAGCCGCGCCAACTGCGCAGCGAGCAGGAGCGTTCTGAGCTCGACGTCGGCGTCAGTTTTGGATCCACCGAGAATGTAGTCGCGCGCGGGCTTCAAGCCGGAGTCGTCGCGATGGTTTGTGCTTCGCAGGCACTCGAACAGGACAAGCTGGAGCTCGTCGGCGTCCAGGATCTTGAGGTTCTTATCGGTCGATTGAAGAAACTCGGCCAGGTAATTGCGCAGGAACGGGAACTTCAAATTTGCCGCGATGCCGATCGATTCGGCCAGCCGGTAGCGCACGAATTGCTCGACGACGCGGTTGGGGACGACAATCGACACCCGATCCAGCGGATCGCGTCTCTGATGTGCGGTTACGGTCTCGGCCAGCGGCGCGATCAGATTTTCGAGTCGATTTGAGTAATGAAGACGAATCATCGCGGGCACAACTATGGATCGCGGCTGAGCTTTTAGGAACCTACATCGGCGTAATGACAACCGTTGTCATTCGACGAGTGAGATGATTGGATCTCAACATGAAGAAACTTCGCCGCAAGCCGACCTACGGCGCAGCGATTCGGCTGGCACGAATAGCAGCCGGGTTATTCTCGAAACCATACGGCTGGAGTTTCCAATCGATCGCCGAGACCCTGGAAATTTCCGAGCGCACCCTTGCCCGTTACGTGTCGGTGCTGCGCGGCGAACTGCTCGACTGGCATGGCGGCCCGCTGGTCGAAGTTGTCGGCACAGGCGGCGATCGCAAACTCCGCCTGGTCAGCTCGATGAAAGCCGCGGAGGCATCCTCATACCAGGTCGCGCTGCTGTATTTCTCGCTGACTGTCCTAAAATTCCTGGAAGGCACGGTGTTGAAGGAAGGCGTCGAGGGGCTGTGGGAGAAGGTTTTTCAGAACCTGAGCTTGACCCAGCAGACGCGGCTGTCCGATCTCGAGCGCAAGTTTTACGCAGTGCCGTATGCGCCCAAAGACTACACTGACTTCAGCGAACAGCTCGATGTAATCTTGCGCGCGCTGCTGGACCAGAGCCGGCTCAAGGTCGACTACGCGGGTCTGACCGGCGAGGGCCATCATCACGATTTCAACCCGTACTCGCTGATCGCCTATCGCGGCGGACTGTACCTGCTCGGCCATAGCCATCGAAGCAACGCGACTATTTATCTCGCAGTGGAGCGAATCCGCTCAGTCGAATTCATTCGTCATCCCGACGGCACTCCAGAGCGGTTCGTCTATCCGCCCAGGTTCGATCCAGAAGCGCACACTGAGGGCACTTTCGGAATTGTCGACGGTCCCGAGACCAAAGTCGAACTGAAGATTCACAGCGCACAAACCGAGGCTTACGTGCGCTCGCGAACGATTCATCGCAGCCAGCGTTTCGCGCATCGCCGCGACGGCACCACGATCCTGACGATGACCGTCAAGGGCACGACGGAGTTGGCGAACTGGATAATGAGCATGGGGCCGTGGATCGAGGTGCTCAAGCCCGCCGCCTTGCGCAAGGAAATCGCACAGCGCCATGCAAAAGCGGCGCGTCTCTATCGCGTCGGTTAGCAAGCTTGCAGGGGCTCGACGCGCGGTACATCCTGAACGAGATTTGATTACTCAGTAGGACGTTGGCAGCCCACGGGTATGTCGTGGTTGCGCGGGAGGAACTCCTATCAATAGCTTGCGATCGGATCTTCGTCGGCTGATTCCATTCACATTTTTATCTGCGCGCATTGTCGCGGTCGCCTTGGCGATATGTACGACCGTCTCGCTGTTCAGAGTCCCTACGGCTATCGGCGGAGAATCGCCGTCGGTGGTGCGCTTCTCGCCGAAGGGAACGGTGAAACAGGTCCGGCAGGTGACGGCGCGTTTTTCCGAGCCGATGGTCCCGCTCGGCGATCCACGCGATACGACAGCACCGTTCGAAATAGATTGTCCGGCGCACGGCGCTGGCCGATGGATCGATAGCCGCAACTGGTCGTACGACTTCGACCACGATTTGCCGGCTGGCGTGCGATGCACCTTTAAGCTGCGCGCGGGTTTGAAGTCGCTCGCGGGGAAGGCCTTCAGCTGATCTCCCCGCGTTCAACTTCGACACTGGCGGACCTTCGATCGTCGATCAGCGCCCGTGGTCTGAGAGCAACAATATAGATGAGGAGCAGGCGTTCGTGCTGATCCTCGACACTGAGCCGGATCAGGCGTCGATTCTCGAGCATGCCGGCTTTTCGGTTGAGGGAATGCCGCAAAGGATTGGCGCGACGATCATGAGCGGCGCCGATCGTGAGACTCTGCTGAAGCGATTTGCAGATTTGACGGCGAAGAAGCCGGTCGTCATCCTTCAGGCCAGGCAGCGTTTTCCGAACAACACGGCGGTGACCCTGATTTGGGGCAAGGGGATCAAATCGAACACCGGAATCGCGACCGAGCAGAATCAAACGATCAGCTACAAGACTCGCAAGTCGTTCGAAGCGAAAATACAATGCGAACGCGAAAGCGCGAAGGCCGGATGCATCCCGCTGACGCCGATTACACTTTCGTTCTCGGCTCCAATCTCGGCGGAGCAGGCAAAACAGATTGCGCTGCTCGCGCCGGACGGTGTGCGGCAATTCGCAGTGCTCAGCGATCCGGGCGAAACTTCGTCGCTCTCATTCAACGGCCCGTTTAAGGAATCGTCACAATACAAAATCGAAATTCCACCAAAGCTGGTCGACGGCTCCGGACGCGAACTGGCCAACGCGTCGCGCTTTCCGATGACGGTCGAGACGGGAGAGTTTCCGCCGCTCGCGAAGTTCTCAGCGCGCTTCGGAATTATCGAGAAGATCGATCCCGTGCTGCCGGTCACGGTGAGAAACCTCGAAGCACAGATCGCCAGCGCCAAGTTGAACCTTGCCGGTGACGCTGACAGCTCTCTGCTGACCCGAATCGAGGCGACGCTGTGGCGCCTCCCGCAGCCCAAGGCCGGCGACGTTCTTTCGTGGCTGAACAAGGTGGCCGAAGCAAAGCGCGCGGACTCGGTGTTCAGCGGCGAGAATGCCGCCGGCGCCACGCAGTTCGCGATGCCGAAGCCCAACGGGCCCAACGCCTTCGAGGTGATGGGCATTCCGCTCAAGCGTCCCGGATTGTACATCGTCGAATTGAAGAGCACTCGCCTCGGCTCTGTTCTGCTCGGCGCGCCGAAGCCGATGTACGTTCCGACCGCCGCGCTGGTCACCGACCTCGCGGTTCATTTCAAACAGGGGCAGGCGAATTCGCTCGTGTGGGTGACGGCGCTCGAGAGTGGACGTCCGGTCGGCGGCGCGGACGTTGCAGTGGCCGATTGTCACGGCACCGAATTGTGGACCGGCCGCACCGACGCGCGAGGCCTCGCGATGGTTCCCGCGTCGTCGGCGTTCGCCAATCTTCCCCAGTGCGACTCCACTCAGACCGATCACGAGAGCGACTACTTCTCCAACCAGGTCGAAGCGCTCAGCGGTCTGAATCGCGGCTTGCTCGTCACCGCGCGCTCGGGCGGGGACTTCAGTTTTGTGCATTCGAGTTGGCAGCAGGGGATCGAGGCGTGGCGCTTTCATCTGCCGACTGACTATCAGCCGTCTCCGGACATCGCCGATACGGTTTTCGATCGTACTCTTCTGCGCGCCGGCGAGACGGTCCATATGAAGCATTTCATCCGCGCCAAGAGTTTGCAGGGACTCTCGCTGGTGCAGGAGAAAGATCTTCCTGACACGCTCTCGATTAGTTTTGCAGGCGGCGATCAGCACTACGATTTTGATCTCAAGTGGAACAATTCCGGGAGCGCCGAGAACGATTGGCAGATTCCGCAAGCCGCCAAGCTCGGCACTTACAACGTCACGATGTCGCGTCGCAAGGCGGTCGCGCCGAGTCCGACACCGGGTGCAGATAGCGGCGACATGGGCGTTCAATCAACCCAGGAACTCACCACCGGTAATTTTCGCGTCGAGGAATTTCGAATTCCGTTGATGAAAGCGGCGATCAGAATTCCGGCGCAGCCGCTCGTCGCTGTCACTGAGATTCCGATCGACTTGAGCGCGGAGTACCTGTCAGGCGGTGCCGCTAAGGGACTTCCAGTCACGCTTCGGAGCCAGATCAACAAGAACGCGTCCCCACACTTCGCCGACTTCGACGATTACGTTTTCGCCAATGGCAACGTGCAGACCGGGATCGTTCACACCGAAGGATTTTCCGAAGGGACGGAGGCCGGACAGAATCCCGGCGTTCATCAGCGCAAGGATCTCGCGCTCGACGGCGCCGGCGGCGCGCGCACCGACATCAGCGACATACCGCGCGCATCCACTCCGATCGAGGTGCACGCGGAGCTTGAATATCGCGACCCCAACGGCGAGAGCCAGACCGTGTCGAACAACGTGATGATCTGGCCGGCGCAGCGGCTGGTCGGAATCCAGGTCGAGGATTGGGCGTCGTCACCCGGCCTCGTGCGCGCGCATCTTGCAGTCGTCGACGACTCGGGCAAGCCAGTAGCGCACGTGCCGGTGCGCGTCGATATCTTCAGCCGCCTCCAATATTCGTATCGCAAGCGGCTGATCGGCGGATTTTACGCATACGAGAATACGCAGGAAACGAAACTGGCCGGCGCATTGTGCTCGGGCACAACCGATGACCTCGGACGACTCTCATGCGAGACGAAGCCGCCAGTGACTGGCGACGCGATTCTGCAAGCGACCGTGACGGACGACGCGGGCAACTCGAGTTCGGCCAACAGCGAAATTTTCATTCCCGGAAATGAGCGCGAGTGGTTCGCCGGCCGCGACGACGACCGCATCGACTTCATCCCCGAGAAGCCCGCCTACGAGCCCGGCGATGTCGCGCGCTTCCAGGTGCGGATGCCGTTCGCGGAGGCGACTGCGCTTGTCACCGTCGAGCGCGAGGGCGTGCTGGCCGCGTCGATCGTGCATCTGCCCGGACGCAATCCCGTCATCACGCTTCCCGTGCGCGACTGGGCGCCCAACGTTTTCGTCTCCGCGCTGGTGGTTCGCGGCAGGATCGCCGGCGTGCAGCCGACCGCGATGCTCGATCTCGGCAAGCCGGCATTCAAGCTTGGCATCGCGGAGATTCGAGTGGGATGGCGGGACCATCGACTGAACGTGAAAGTCGCGCCGGAAAAATCCGTCTATCACGTGCGCGAAAAGGCTCTCGTCAGAATTTCGGTGAGAACCTTCGACGGCAAGGCGCCCTCGCCCGGTGGCACTATCGCTGTCGCCGCGGTTGACGAGGGCTTGCTCGAGCTTCGCGCCAACGACAGCTGGAAACTGCTCGACGCGATGATGGGTCGGCGCGCATACCAGGTCGAAACCTCGGTGGCCGAGATGCAAGTGGTCGGCAAGCGCCACTTCGGAATCAAGGCGATTCCACCCGGCGGTGGCGGTGGCCACCAGATTACGCGCGAACTGTTCGACACGCTGCTGCTGTGGAAAGCGTCCGTCCCGCTCGATTCGAACGGTGACGCAACCATCGAAGTGCCGCTCAATGATTCGCTCACCAGTTTTCGAATCGTCGCGATTGCGGATTCCGGGCCTGATCAATTTGGGACCGGATTCGCGAGCATCCGATCGACTCAGGATCTGATGTTGTTGTCCGGCGTGTCGCCGATCATTCGAAACGGCGATTCGTTTGCGGCCGAATTCACCGTGCGCAACGCGTCGGAGCGCGCTTTCGACGCGACTGTGAAAGCCAGGATCGACGGCCTCGCGCAGTTACCGCCGCCGCAAAAGCTCGCGCTCGCGCCCGGTCAAGGCACGACCATCTCGTGGAACGTCGAGGTGCCCGCGGTCAGTGCACGAACTCAAGTATCACGTCGATGCGAGCGTCGAGCACGGACCGTCCGATCATTTGCTGATCACTCAGCGCGTCATACCTGCAATCCCGGTCCGCGCACTTCAAGCCACGTTGCTGCAACTCGACAAACCGATCGTGCAGCCGGTCGCGCGTCCTGCCGATGCGCTCGCTGGCGTGGGCGGCGTGCAAGTCTCGCTCAGCCCTTCGCTTGCCGCGGGACTCGACGGAGTGCGCGATTGGATGCGCCAGTATCCTTACGGATGCCTCGAGCAACGCGTGTCGGTTGCGGTAGCGCTCGGCGATCCAAAATTGTGGAGCGCGATCATCGCGGACTTGCCTTCGTATACCGACGCGGACGGCTTGCTCAAATACTTTCCCATCATGGTCAATGGAAGTGACGTACTTACTGCCTATTTCATTTCGATCGCGCACGAAGCCGGACTGGCTATTCCGCCAGAGTCGGAGGCAACGCTGGAGAAAGGTTTGAGCGATTTCGTCGAAGGCAAGATTGTGCGCGAGGGACCGATCCTGGCCGCTGATCTGCCGTTGCGCAAACTCGCCGCAATCGACGCGCTCGCGCGCGCTGGTCATGCCGATCCTGCGATGCTTGGCAGTATCACGATCGATCCAAATCTGTGGCCCGATTCAGCCGTGATCGATTGGTGGAGTATCCTGCTCCGCGTTCCGCAAATTCCCGATCGCGATCAGCGCCTCAAGGACGCGGAACAAATCATGCGCGCGCGTCTCAATCAACAAGGAACCGCCATGCATCTGTCGAGCGACGCGCGCAACGACATGTGGTGGCTGATGGTCTCACCCGATTGCAATATGGTGAGGCTCGCGCTGCTGTTGCTCGACAACAAATTGTGGCATGACGATCTGCCGCTCGTGATGCGTGGCGCACTGGCGCTGCAAATGCACGGAGCGTGGACGGAGACGATCACAAACGCATGGGGCACGCTGGCGGTCAGGAAGTTCGCAACCGCTTTCGAATCGACTCCAGTCGCAGGCGTCACGAGCGCGTCGATTCAGGCGGCGACGCAAAAGCTGGATTGGGCAAGCAGATCCGAAGGGTGGAAATCTCGCGTTCGACTGGCCCTCGACGGAATCAGATCTGAAGATCGATCATTCCGGAGCGGCCATCCGTGGGCGCAGATTCGTGCGCTCGCAGCGGTGCCCATCACGCAGCCCTTTTCGAGCGGCTATCGAATCACGCGCACGCTTCTTCCGGTCGAGAATGCGAATCCTCATGGATGGAAACGCGGCGACCTGGTGCGAGTCCATCTCAAGGTCGAGGCGCAAACCGACATGACCTGGGTGGTCGTGAACGATCCGATTCCCGCCGGCGCATCGCATCTCGGCACCGGACTCGGGCGCGATTCGGCGATTGCGACCTCCGGCGAAAAGATCGACACCGAGAGCTTCGTGTGGCCGATTTATTCCGAGCGCGCCTTTGACGCCTTCCGCGCGTACTATGACTACGTGCCGAAGGGGACGTTCGACATCGAGTATACGATTCGCCTGAATCAATCGGGCACTTTCAAACTTCCCGCGACGCACGTCGACGCTCTCTACGAACCGGAAATGTTCGGCGAGCTTCCCAATTCTCCATTCGAGGTCGCACCTTAGATGTTGCGCCGTCTCGCCATCGTCGTTCTTCCGATCGCAGCAATCGCGTTGATGCTGGTCATGACCAGGCCGCCGCCGCCGACTTACGCCGAGGTGCGCGCTCGATGGCATCCGTCGGAAGCACAATTGCTCGACCGCAATGGCGATCCCGTTCACGAGTTGAGAATCGATCGGCACGGCCGGCGGTTCGCATGGACGCCTCTCGATGAAATCTCACCAGCGCTCACGCAAGCGATCGTAACCTCCGAGGACCACCGCTTCTGGAGCCATCGCGGCGTCGATGCGATCGCGATCGTGAGTTCCGCGGCGCGCGCCATCCATGGCGGACGAAGCCGGGGTGCGAGCACAATCACGATGCAAGTCGCATCGCTGCTCGATCCCTCACTCGGAAGATCACAGGCGCGCAGAACGCTCCTTCGAAAATTCAGGCAGATCCTTGCGGCGCTGGCGCTCGAGCGGCGATGGTCAAAGCAGGAAATATTGGAGGCCTACCTGAACCTCGTGACCTACCGCGGCGAGTTGCAGGGAATCGGGGCAGCGTCGCGCGTGATGTTCGGTAAGGCTCCGCACGGAATCGACTCTGCCGAGGCCGTCGTACTGGCCGCCTTGATCCGGGCGCCGAATGCGCGCCGCGAATCTGTCGCGATTCGCGCGAATGCCTTAGGCCGCGTGTTCGGATCCTCTGTTCCATCACGCGGCGCAATAGCCTCATCGCTCGATAGCGCATTCTCGAGCCGGGGTGACTATGCGCGAGTCGCGCTCGCGCCTCACCTCGCAGAGCGTCTGCTGAACGGCGAAAATGGCTCCGCGCGATGCACACTCGATCGCGAACTGCAGCGCTTCGTCATCGACACGCTGCATCGGCAGATCGTCGACGTTCGCGATCGACGCGTTGACGATGGCGCCGTGATCGTGGTCGAGAATTCCACCGGCGAAGTGTGGGCGTATGTCGGCGGCGCCGGCGATCTCTCGAATGCGCCTGACTTCGACGCCATCCGCGCGCCGCGCCAACCGGGGTCGACTCTCAAACCGTTCCTGTACGCGCTCGCGGTCGACAAGCACTTGCTCACTGCCGCCTCGTTGATAGAAGACACTCCGCTCGAGTTACCTGAGCAGCGCGGGATTTACCGTCCCCTCGACTACGATCGCGAGTTCAGGGGCCTGGTCTCGATGCGCACCGCGCTCGCGTCTTCGCTGAATGTGCCCGCAGTGCGCACTACAGATATGGTCGGCGTCGAAGTCTTCGCGGACCGTTTGCGACGACTTGGTTTCAGCGGTCTGGTCGAGGAGGGCGACTACTACGGCGCGGCTCTGGCGCTTGGATCCGCCGACGTGACCCTCTGGCAGTTGGTGAATGCATACCGCACACTGGCTAATGGCGGCAAATACTCAGAACTTCGACTGACTAGTGATGCTGATACTCAGAAGCCCATCCAAGTATACTCGCCAGAGGCGTCATTCGTGATTTCCGATATACTATCCGACCGAGCCAGCCGCAGTACTACGTTCGGGCTGGAAAACAGTCTCGCGACCCGATATTGGAGCGCAGTCAAAACGGGCACGAGCAAGGACATGCGCGACAACTGGTGCGTTGGCTACACGGACAAGTTCACGGTTGGGGTTTGGGTCGGTAATTCTTCCGGAGCGCCGATGCGCGACGTGACCGGAATTACCGGCGCCGCGCCCACCTGGCTCAACGTGATGAACTATCTGCATGACCGATTTGGGAGCGGTCAAATTGTGCGACCGCCGGATGTAGCGCTCGGCAAGGTAAGCTTTCCCGGCGCAGTTGAACCATCGCGCCAGGAATGGTTTGTCGCCGAAACCGAGCCGAATTCTTCCCTCAGCAATCTCGACGACGCCAATCCGCAGATTCTTTCGCCCGCCGCCGGTACAATCATCGCGCTCGATCCCGACATCCCTGCGGTCGCGCAGCGCGTCGTCTTCGAGGCCAGCATGGGCGCGCGAAATTCGCGTTGGATCCTCGATGGACACGCGCTCGCGCCGGTTCAAGGCACGCTGCTCTGGACTCCGACGCCCGGCGCGCACACTCTCTCTATAGCTCGCGATTCGGGAAAGCGCGCCGCAGACAATTCAATTTGTTGTCCGCGGCGCGAAAAGCCCACTGGCAGATAGTGAGCTAGTGAAGCAATGATCATAGTAACCGGCGGTGCAGGATTCATCGGCAGCAACCTGCTCGGCGCGCTGAATGCTAAGGGCGTCACCGACGTCCTGGTAGTCGATCGCCGCGGCGATAACTTTCGCAACCTTGATGATCTGAAGATTCTCGGACTTCATGCAGCCCGCGGAGTTCGCCCGCGCCATCGAGCGCAAATCTCTTCCCGATCGAATCGAAGCAATCTTTCATCAGGGTGCATGCGCCGACACCACCTGCACCGATGGCCGCTACATGATCGAAAATAACTTCACGTTCTCGAAGTTGATTCTGCATTTCGCTCTCTCACGCAAAGTTCCTCTGGTGTATGCGTCGAGCGCGGCCGTGTACGGCTCATCGAGCGCGTTCGCGCCATCACCCGAAAACGAGCGACCACTCAATCTCTACGCTCTATCCAAACTCGCGTTCGACAATCATGTTCGCAGCGTCGCCGCCAGCTCTCAAAAGCACCGTCGCCGGTCTTCGATATTTCAACGTCTACGGCCCGCGTGAATCTCACAAGGGCAAGATGGCGTCGATGGTGTATCAGCTCTATCGCCAGCTCAAGACGAGCGGGCGCGCGCGACTGTTCGAGGGCACCGATGGATACGCCGACGGAGAACAGCGGCGCGATTTTGTTTTTGTGAACGATATTGTTCGCGTGAACCTGGCGCTGGCCGAAGGTCCCGTGCGCAACGGTGTGTTCAACGTCGGCACCGGACAAGCGCGCACTTTCAACGACGTCGCGAAGATACTGATCGCGCGGCTTGGCGCGGGCGCGATTGACTATGTACCATTTCCCGAGAGCCTGGCCGGCAAGTATCAAAGCTTCACGCAAGCCGATCTCTCCGCGCTGAAAAATTCCGGCTACATCGAGTCCTTCTCGACGCTGGAAAATGGAATCGCGCAGTCGGTAGATTCGTGGAATCGAGAGGGCCAACCAACAGCGACTGACTAATTCGGAGGGCGGTTACTTATGGAGAATTTGCGAAACCATCGAATTGAAACAGTCGCTCAACTTCAGGCTTTGCTCGGCGAGCCGAACCCGATGACTCCGAAAAAACTTTTTTCGGCGCTCGATGAAGCCGCCATGGATTTCATTCGGCAGATCGCCGTTTCTTGTGCTCGCAACCGCCGATGCGCAGGGCAACGAGGACGCTTCACCGAAGGGCGATGGCCCCGGCTTCGTTATTATAGAAGACGCGCGCACGCTGCTAATCCCTGAGCGCAAGGGCAACCGGCTGATGTTCAGTCTCAGGAACATTCTCGCCAATCCGCAGGTCGGAATTATTTTTCTCGTGCCCGGCACCGACGAAACCTTTCGTGTCAACGGAACCGCGGAGTTGAGCGCCGATCCCGATCTGCTCGTTCGGCTCAGTGCCCGTGGCGCGCCTGCGCTGCTGGCGATTCGAGTAACTGTGCGGGAATGCTTTTTCCACTGCGCCAAGGCTTTCATCCGCTCGCAGCTCTGGAAGCCGGAGACCTGGCCGGAGCGCCAGAAGATTTCCTTCGGGAAGATTTTATCCGCGAAGGTTGGCGGTGGCGAAGAACTTGCGCAGCAAGTCGATCGGGCAATCGAGCAGGATTACAAGAACAATCTTTAATCAATAGCGTGCGCGCGACGCGAGTTCGCGGCATCGTTTTTTATTCGCGACGATTCCGCTGACGCATCGCTCGACAAATAGGGCGATCGATCGCTCCATCATCTCGATCGCATCGAAGATATTTGCGGCCGCCGCGCCTTCGAAGACGTTCAAGTTAAGCTCGCCGCGCTCCAGCGCAAGTCGCGTCGCGCGCTCGCATCCCAGCACCTGGAAGCAGCATTGGAGCATCGTCTCCGGAATCACCGGATTGATTTTTCCCGGGAAGATCGACGAGCCTTCCTGAACGGCGGGCAGAATGATTTCGCCGAAACCTCCCTCCGGTCCCGACGACAGCAAGCGCAAATCCTGCGCTACTTTGATCAGCACCTCCGCGAGCATCGCGAGCTGCGCAGAAACCGCCGCGAGGTCGTCGATATTCTGCGCGGCGTCGTACAGATTGGGCCGCAGAGTGAATTTCTGGCCGGCGATCTCGTTCAACCGCTTCACGATCGCGCGCCGATAGGACGCCGGCGCTCCGCTCCCAGAGCCAATCGCGGTGCCTCCCAGATTTATCTGCGCGAGCGCTCTCACGCTTTGCGCCAGTTCGCCGCTGCGTCGTGCAATCGCCGCTGCATGCCCACCAAAAAGTTCGCCGAGCGATACCGGTGAAGCGTCCTGCAGGCAGGTGCGCGAGATCGTGACGACCGGCCGCAGCTCAACCGCCTTGGCGCGAAACGCCTCGACGCATTGACTGAGCGCGCGCCGCAATCCGCTCCACCGACTCAGCACCGTCATTCGAACCGCAGTATGACAAACGTCCGCCGTCGATTGCGAAGCGTTGACGTGTATCTTCGGATGCACCGGTTCGTACGAGCCGCGCGCGCCGCCGAGATCTTCGCTGGCGAGATTCGCGATGACTTCATTCACGTTCATGTTGACAGCGATACTTCCGCCGCCGGCGAGCATGTCGACTGGAAACTGCGTCGAGATGTTCGCCGCGAATCAGCGCGTCGCACGCGCGCTCGATCGCGCCCTGGCGCCGCGCGTCGATCACGTGCGCATCGCGATTGGCGCGTGCCGCGGCCTTTTTAACCGTCGCCAGCGCGCGAATGTAGTCGGGATAGTTTGCGAGGACCCGCCCCGAGAATCCCAGGTTCTCGACCGCTCTGAGCGTGTGAATTCCGTAAAGCGCGTCTGCGGGAACCGCGCGTTCGCCCAGCAGATCTTTCTCGATGCGAGTGCCGGATGAAGCGACTAGCCGTTTGCGGATCGATCCGCGCGATCTTCGCGGCGTGCCGGAGCTACGCCGTGCGGCCATAGCGGGCCATCTGCAGTCCCTTGCTGCTCGCGCGTTCCGGGCTTGGTGTCGTACGCGAGCAGCGCGACGAGCCGCGTTGTCCGCCCGACGATCGGCGTGACGCGATGAATCGAATTTCGTCCTTCGAACAGCAGCAGCGTCCCCGGATTCATCGCGACGCGCACCACGCTCTTCGCTGGAGCCTTCGAGCAGACGCTGGACGCGCGGATAGTTTTCATCGGAGGCGCTGCGAATCAGCGGAACGTATTCGAAATCGCCGCCCGCCTCCGAAGGCCGCAGCGCAATCGACGTGACGAAGTCGGTCTGATCGAAATGCCAGTGCAGTCGTTCGCCGTCGCCCATCACGGCGAGATTGAGCGCGCCCATCGGATCGGCATAACGATATAGGCGATCCTTTTTCAGCGCCGCCGCAATGAATTCCATGAACGGATCCCATTCGAACAATTGTCGCATCGGCGAATCGGCGGGAAACTGATCGTAAGCGACAACGCCCACCGAGGTCGGCTCGAAAAATTTACGCGGATGATCGTTCGGCCAGGAAGGATCGGGAGCTTCGAGGTAAGGCGTGCCAGTGACGACGCTGTGATACGCGCGCGCCGCAAGCGAATCGCCCTCGCGCACGAGCATCGCGACCGCGTCAGGCTTGAGAAATCCGGGCAGTTCGCATGCGCCAGTCCGATCGAGCTGATCGCGGCAATGACGCGTCAACTCGCGCGTGGCGTCACCGCTCAAGTCGAGAATCGGGTAGCGTTCGAGATCGATCAGATCGGCAGGCGACCAGTTTTCTTTGACGGTCTTCGTTTGCATGCTCCAAGCGACCTCGTTTTTCGACCTTATGACCGCCTTCTGATTAGCACAATCGCGAAGCAGAATGTCGTCCTACGGCGCAGTCTTCAGCGGATGCTGCCTGAGAAAGTCCAGCATCGCGGGCGTCCATTCTTTGGGCCATCGCATGTGATTGCCAAGACCGATCAGCGATCCAGCTGTAGTCGCCGTTGATTTCACGGGAGCCTGTGGATCGGTCCCGCATGAATCTGTACACGCGTGAACCTGCTGATGATGATTGTCGAGGATCACGTCATCGACAAACACTCCGGCTGCGTTCAGCTCGCTTGCCATCAGCTCGCCGTTGGGACAGATACCGCCGACGTCGCAAGCGTTGTGAACATGCATCGTGCGAGCGGCAGGGTTGAAGATCTGAATCTGCTTGATGCTCGACGGCGTTCCGGCGACCGGCTGCTGCGGGCAAGGATCGTCGAATGCGCCAAATGGATTGGGTGCCGAATAAACGGCGGCCGCCGCAATGTTCGGGCGATTCACCGCGTACAGCATGGCCATCGCGGCGCCGTTGGACCATCCGGATACGTAAATCCGAGCGGTATCGACATTGCCGGTTGCGACCTCGGCCGCGATGAAATGATCGATCGTTGCCGCATCCGCATTTTCCCGCCAGGTGGTGTTTCCAATCCTTACGTCACCCGCGGGGTTCAACTGGCGATACCAATTGTCCCATCCGACTCCCTTGTTATCCGGGAATGGATAGTAGTGAGTCGTCTTGCGTCCCTCGGGCGCCAGAACTATGTATCCGACATTTTTCGGATCGTCACTGAGTGAGGTGGAGTTCTGAAGGTCAAGTATATTGGTCTGAGTAATCCATCCGGCGGAAAACAGCGACGGATGTAAGTATACGACCATTGGTAACTTGCTATTCGGCGTGGCCGCTTTCGGCTCGTAGAGGCAGGCGTATCGATCGATTTTGTCCGCGTCCTTCCACGGGCCGAGCAGCTTGCCTTCGCCGCAACTGGGTACGACTTCGGAAATTACCGCCGCCGACGGAGCGCCAAATGGCCCGCACGGAGGATCCTTGGCCGCGCTGGCGCACGAAAATAAGAATGCGATCATTGCCAGACAAAAAGCTCTATTCACGGCTCTGGTCTATCATATCAAGAAGCCGCAAATGGAGTGAGGCACGAGTTACTGGTAGCACGGAAAAGTCCGTGGGGGCAGGCGGGATAGTTCATCTCGGCCAACCCGTTCGTCGAAACTGGAGGAGTGCCGCATGCACATTTGGTTGTCAGGCTCGACTTTCGGGCGTAATGGTCGGGGTGGCCGCGGTTATTTGCCTGGTGGAGGTTTTATGCCGATGAATCTTGGCACGCTTGGCGTTGATGCATTGATGGATTCGATGGCAGGCGCTGAGATCGCGCGATTTGCGCGCAAGATCGAAAAGCTCGGCTACAGTGCGCTCTGGTTTCCCGAAGCCTTCGGCCGCGATCCGTTCGCGCTGGCTGCGCACCTGCTTACGGTCACCGACAAATTGATCGTCGGCACGGCGATCGCCAATGTCTGGAAGCGCGAACCGGTCGCGATGCTGAGCGGCGTGCGGACGCTCGCCGAACTATTCCCCGGGCGCTTCATCCTGGGCATCGGGATCAGCCACGGACCAATGATGGCGCGGGTTGGAATCAACTACGCGAAGCCGCTGACGTTCATGCGCGACTATATTGCGCGGCTCAAGGAGGCCCCGTACGGCGCGGCGCAGCCGACGTTCGAAGCGCCGATAATAGTCGCTGCGCTGCTTCCGAAAATGCTCAAGCTCGCAGCGGCCGAGGTCGACGGAACGATCCCGACGTTCATTACACCTGAGCGGACCGCGCAGATTCGCGCCGGGATCGGACCGGACAAATTGATCTGCCTGCAACAGATCTCGATGCTTGAAAAGGACGCGAGCAAGGCGCGCACCGCGATTCGGGGGTTGATCCGTTTTTACCTCGGGCTTCCCAACTACCTGCAAAGTTTCAGACTGATGGGCTTCGATGATTCGGACTTCGCCTCCGGCGGCAGCGATCGGCTGGTCGACGCGATGGTTGCGTGGGGCGACGAGCAAGCGATCCGCGATCGCGTTGCAGCACAGTACAAGGCCGGCGCGACGCATGTGTGCATCACGCCGCTGCGACCGGAAGGCAGCGCAGGGGCGTGGAGTCTTGCGGCGGGAGGCAACCGCGAGCACGCGACGCCCGAAGAGCGCGCACTCGAAGCGCTCGCGCCGCGATGAACTGGCTAATGCCAGATAGTCATTCGAATTGCGATCTGACTACTGGAGTGACTATGCAGATCGACCATGATGAAATCATGCGCCGCGCCGCCGCGATTTCGCCGACGCTCTCCGCGCATGCCCGCGAATGCGACGTCGCCCGCCAAGCTCATTGCCGAAAGCATGGCTGCGGTCGTCAATGCCGGCTTGTTCCGGATTCCGCAGCCGCGCCGCGTCGGCGGCTACGAGCTGAGTCTGCGGACGCTCGCCGACGCCGTCACCGGCCTTTCCGAGGCGTGCCCCTCGAGCGGCTGGGTGCTGATGGTGATGGGTGCGCATCACTGGTGCATGGGTTCGTTTCCCGAAGCGGCGCAGGACGAAGTCTTTGGCGACGGCCGCGACGGCCTGGTCGCGGGAACGTTGTCGTCGCAGGGAACCGCAACTCCGGTGGATGGCGGCTTCCGCGTCGACGGACGCTGGCAATTTTGCAGCGGCGTCGATCATGCTCACTGGGTAATCCTCGGATGCGCCGATCCCTCGACGCATCGGCCCTCGGTTCACGTCGTCGTGCCGCGCGGCGATCTCGAAGTGGATGACACCTGGCACGTGATGGGGCTGCAGGGGACCGGCAGCAAGGACGTGCTGGCGCACAACGTCTTTGTGCCTTCGGATAGAACGATCGACACGCGGATTCTCTTTCGCGGCGCGAGTCCTCATGCGGCCAATCACGCCACCAATCTGTATCGACTCTCGGCCGAGGCGATGCTCTCAGTGTCGGTCGCGACAGCGGTGCTCGGTTCCGCGAAATTCGCGCTGCATCAATTCATCGAGCGCACCAAAGAGCGGCGCGTCATTTTGACCGGCGCGCGAAAAGCCGAACACGGGCCGACGCAGGTGCGATTGGCGGAAGCCGCTGCCGAGATTCATTCCGCGGATCTCCTGATTCACGACATACTCGGCGAATTCGATCGCCTGATGGCGACTGGCGAGACCTTCGACAACGATCATCGCGTGCGCGCAAAATGGCAGGCTGCGTATTCCGCCGAGCTATGCCGACGCGCGGTTGCGCGAATGTTCTCCGGTTCCGGTGCGCACGCGGTGTACGCGCCGAGCGCGCTTCAGGCCGCATTTCGCAACGTCAATGTCGGCGCGCAGCACGCCAGTATCGACTTCGACAATTCCGCCGAACTCTATGCCCGCGCGCGTCTCGGCTTGAGCTAGTGATGCTATCTGGAGGGTCTGGAGCGTGCGGAAACTGAAACGCGGCTCGCCCTGAAACTTTGGATACCCTGTCCGCGGCGTGCCTCGATCAGGGGCACGGGCTGCATCTTGGGCCATGTCGCATCGCTGATCTCGGCGACCACCCAACCCTCCAGCGCCGCGTGCAGCAGGTCGCCGGGACTTGGCCATTGATCTATCTGATCATAGCTCTCTCGTATCCGCCCTGCTTCAGGGCATTTCCAGCAGACAATTCGCGCACAGCGCCCATCGCGCGTGCCCGCCAGCCGGCACCACCAGGATTGCGGCGATAGCTCGATTCTCATCGCCGCATCGCCGGCAAATCAAGATCGTCGCCTTCGCATCGAGCCTCGAATCCGACCTCGGCAATCGTAGCCGGATCGTCAATCAGCTCGACTCGTATCAGGTTGAGTTCAGTTTCCAAAGTTTTCCCCTGAACCACGGCTCGCGCGCCGCGCATCAATTCAGATGCGCGCCCGCTTCCGCATTCATCGAATCGAATAGTTTGGCGACCTGCACCACAATCTGACGTCCCTGCCGTATCACGAACTTTTCGCGCTCGAGTCGCGCCAGATGCTCCGTCACCCGGGGCCGTGAGGCGCCCACCAGGTTGGCGATGTCCTTGTGGCTGAAAGACACGCGCAGGAGAGTGCCGCGCGATTCCTCGATTCCAAAGTCGGCGCATAGTTCCAGCAGCGCGATCGCGATTCGCTCATGGAGGCCTAGGTTCAGGAAGCTCGAACTGCGCAGCAGGAGGCGATACCACTGCTTCAAGTCATTGCGATGAAACTGTTTGAAGGCGGACTCGGTGGCATTCACCGTGATGCCGTCGAAGTCGTCCCAACTGACGGTGCCGACGCGGCAATCGTTGTAAGCCTCGCACTGGAACCTGGACTGGCTCAGCGGCAGGGCCGGAAATTCGGGAATCGGACCCGGCGCGAGCATCGCGACGGTGACGCGCTCATTGCGCGCGTTGCGGCAAGTGATGCGCGCAATTCCTGCTAACAAAATGTGTGCATCGCGCGCAAGCGCGACCTCGCGCAGAATTACCGAGTGGCGTTTGTAGTTGGCCAGCGCCATTGCGCCGATGAGGAGGGTGAGTTCAGACTGCGAAAGCCACGATAATGCTTTGAGTCTGCTCAGCCTGTCCAGATCCGTTTCTCGTGAAGTGTTCCGTTCATTCAAAATTTGCACCCGAGCCCAATAGAAACCATACGCCGTTGCAGACTAGAAAGGAAATGCGATGTTACCAGCATTACCAACGCTTTGTGCTAAAGAGAACATAAAGAAGGACCTACAGGGCAGGGAGAGGCAAGCAGCAGCTAGACGTCCGTTAATCCAGACTATGATGCGCTTGCGCGGAGCGAGATGTCATCGACCGCGATGTGAGCTTGCGACAAAAATGCTTCCACCCGATCTCTGTTGACTACCAGTTGACGGCGATTCCGCGAAATCAGATGCTTTCGTTCGAACATAATCAGATGTTCGGTGATTCGCGGACGCGAGGCGCCGACCAGCTCAGCGAGATCCCGATGCCGCGCCGGCAACGTCAGCCGCACTCCTTTCGGGTCGGGAGCGCCGAAATTTTCGCAAAGCTCGAGCAGGATAAGAGCCAGCCGCTCTTCCAATGTGCAGCTCATGAAATTTGCGCAACGCAGTTGAACCAGATCCCAGCGGCCCAGGTAACTCGCCGCCAGCCGCCTGAAGTCGGCCGACGCGACGCCGAGCGAGATTTCGATGAAGGTCTCGAGCTCGATCGCGCCGATTCGGCAAACGGTGACCGCTTCGCAGCGAAAATTGTAACTGATGCCGGGCACCGGCGGCGGAAAGCCCGGAACCATTCCGGGCGCGACCATTATCACCAGCGTGCGCTGACCCTTGCGATTGCGGCATGAGATTCTGGCCACACCTGAAAGCAGGATGTATGCGGAGTTGGGGGTGTGCTTGTCGTCGAAAATGATCCCGCGCTTTTCGACGATGCTGATCGTCAGCGCATTGTAGAGCTTGTCGAGCTGGCGCGCGTTGAGCCAGGAGATGTTCTTAAGCCCGCGAAGTTTTCGGGCGTTCGATGCGCGCAGGGTACTCATAGCCGCAATGTATCAGACGGGTTGGCATCGGCGCGGAAGATGGTCGCTCCGAAAGGTTTATTCGACGGACTTCGTTCTCCAGGTGACCGGAGTCCGGTCGGCGCAAGATCGATCCGCGAATCAGGTGGATATCGAATCCCGCCGTTTGCGCCAAGGCGTAGGATCACGCCGCGCAATCCAGACCAGCAGCACGAGCGCTGGAATCGTCGCGACCGTAGTGAGCAGGAAGAACGGCACCCAGCCGAGCTTGTCTGCCAGCACGCCTCCCGAAGACGCGACCATCGTGCGCCCCACCGCCGCCAGCGACGACAGCAGCGCGTACTGGGTCGCGGTGAACGCGGGCGAGCATAGGTCGGAGAGATAGGCGACCAGCGCGGTGCCCGCCATCGCGCCGGTAAGATTCTCGGCGGCGACGCATAGGGCGAGATAGTCGAGTCGATGCCCGCCAACTGCTTGCAGCACGTAAAACAAATTGCCGGCGGATTGCAGAATCCCGCACAGGATCAGCGCGCGCATCACGCCCAGCTTCGACGTCACCACGCCACCGATAATCGCGCCGATGACAGTCGCGAAGAATCCGACCAGCTTCGAGACTGCGGCGATCTCATTGAGCGAGAATCCAATCGAGATGTACAGCGGCATCGCCATCACGCCCGCCATCGCTTCGCCGAGCTTGTAGCCGACGATGAAGATGACGATGGCCGGCCACATCGGCCGTCGCATGAAATCGGCGAACGGCCCTGTCACTGCAGTCGCGATCCATTCGCGGACCGCGTCCCATCCGCGCGCGCTGGTATGCGGCAGGGCATCGAGCGGTATCGCCGGCTCGGGCCCGAAAATAAACACCAGCATCCCGACGCTTAGCAGCGCCGCCATCGTCGCGTAGGCGGCGAACCATCCGTAGCGGGCCGCGATAATCAACGCGCCCGCGCCCGACACCAGCATCCCGATCCGATACCCGGTCTGGATCATAGCGGCGCCGGGACCTTGCTGATCGGGCGTCAGGATTTCGATCCGGTACGCGTCAATCACGACGTCCTGGCTGGCAGATAGAAATGCAACCAGGATCGCCAGCGCTGCCATGTGCGCCAGATCGACGTTCGGATTGCATGACCCCAGCGCGAGCGTCGCCGCGATAAGCGCAAGTTGAATTGCGATCCCCCATCCGCGCCGCCGGCCAAGAGGAATCGGCGGCGGCAGACGGTCAATCAGCGGCGACCACAGGAACTTCAGCGCATATGGCGTGCTGACCAGTGCGAAAGCGCCGATCGTCGCGCGGCTCACGCCGGCAGTCGCGAACCAGGCCGACAGGGTCGAAAACGTCAGCAGCAGCGGGAGTCCGCTGGCGAATCCAAGCAGCAGGATCAGCAACACGCGCCGATCGCGATACTGCGCGATCGAGCGCTGCCACGCAGTCATGCCCCTCCCTTCCACCGTCACCCCGTCCACCACCGGCATGATGAATTCATATCACGTGGCGCAGCGATATTCTCGCAGTAGCGATACTAATGGCTTGTACCAGCTACGTTACTTGATAATGACTTCCAGTCTGCTACGATTGCGGCGTCATGGGCGCCTCTTCACCGACCAACTTCAGGCAGCGGCTGACGCAGGACGAGAAAACAGCTGAAACGCGTCGGCGCCTGCTCGACGCAGCAATCGTATGCCTAATAGATCGCGGCTACGCAAACACCACGACTTCTGAAATCGCCGAGCGCGCG
>CAVTEN010000004.1:0-147228 GCA_963733715.1 uncultured delta proteobacterium | reverse complement strand
CGCCCACCAGCGCCAAATCAACCGCGGTTCGCCGCCGATGTGCTTGGCGTTCTTGTCGATCTGAACCTTCTTGACGTTGTCGCCGGGAAGAAATTCCGAGAACGGGAAGTCGGTGCCGAGCATCAGCACCAGATCTGCACCGTGTATGGCCTTATATGCTCCCCCGTAGCCGAGCAGCCCGGTCATCCCAACGGCATTGGGATTGTCATGTTCCAGCCATTGCTTGCCGCGAAAAGAATATCCGACCGGTGCCTTCAATTTTGTCGCGAGTTGTAGCACCTCATCGTGTGCATCGCGGCACCCGTCGCCGCCAAAAATCGCAACATTGTCGGCCGCCTCGATCATCGCGGCGAGCTTGTCCATGTCCGCGTCGGCCGGACGCATCATGGGCTCGGCGGGAATTGTTAACCCGTGATCAGCGTGGGCTGGCGCGTTTGAGGCGGCGATGTCACCGGGCATCGAGATCAGCGTCGGTCCCTTGTCGACCACGGCTGTCATAATCGCGGTCGTCACGACAGCTCGCACCTGTTCGGGGTTGATAACTCGGCCGACATACAGACACGCAGTATCGAAAAACTTGTAGGGGTTCAGCTCTTCGAGGGCGGCCGTGTCGATTAGCCTCGTCTCGACATCGCCGGCGATGGCGATTACCGCAGCCCCCTCTTTGCGCGCGTCCATCAGTCCATTGAAAAGGTGGGTTACGCCTGGGCCGGCGGTTCCGCAAACCGCGACCGGCTGGCCGGTCATGTAGGCGTCGGCGACTGCGGCGAAGACGCCATATTCCTCATGCCGAACGTGGATAAACTCAATCTCGCCGTTGCGTCGGAGAGCGTCGATCACGGGATTCAGCGCATCTCCGACGATACCGTAGCAGCGTTTGACGCCGGCCTTCGCCAGCATCGACCACATAACGTCTGCAACTTTTTGTGCCATAGACACTCCTCAGGTTGGGCAAGCGCAGGAGCAGAAGAACAGAGTGACTCCTTCCTTTATCCTCACCTTCGAGGTTGAGGAAAACGGAATCAGTCTTCTAAAATTTTGTGGATTGATTCGAGGTCGCGGCGGACCTCATTCAGTACGCGGCGGGCTTGGCCGTCGATTGCCTGGCGACTGCGACGATGCGCGCTCTGCTGACGATGTCGGCGCGGGTTTCGCGACCGGCTTGCCGGTCATCAGCGTGTCGATGCCGAATTCCTTGATGTGCTTGTTGGCGCCGACGATGGTGAAGCCTTCGTCGTGCAGCAGGCGCTTGATGAGGCGCAGCACGTCGAGGTCTTTTTCCTGGTAGAAGCGATGCTTGGTGCGGGTATGCTTGGGTTTCAGGAACGGGAACTGGGTTTCCCAGAAGCGCAGCACGTAGGTCTCGACGCCGAGCGCTCGCGCCGCTTCGCCGATCTTCAGGCCGCGCTCGGGAATCGCGGAATTGTGGCGGGCTTTTGCGGGGCAGATTTTCGCCGCCGAACTGATGGCGGGCGCGGGCGCGGCATCGGCGTCATTCCCCCGTGCTTGGAGCCGTTGTTGACCCGCTCCTTCAACACCTGGCTCGGCTTGAAGGACAGCACGCGGCGGGAATCGATAGTGATCGGCTCGCCGGTCTGCGGATTGCGCCCGCGGCGCGCATGTTTCTGATTGACGAGAAAGGTGCCAAAGCCGGAAATTTTCACTTTCTGACCTTGGCGCAACGAATCCCTGATGATCGCGAAAACCGCTTCGACCACGTCACAGGCTTCCTTCTTCGAGGAGCCTACCCGCTCGTAGATCAGATCTACAAGATCGGCTTTAGTCATGCCCTGCGGCGTAACGATCCCCACCCACTCGCGTTAGGCACGCTGTTACTGCCGCAACTCCGCCCCTAATCGCATCCGCGCCTGCTCGACCAGCACTGCGTGAATGCGGTTCACCTCCTCATCAGTCAGCGTGCGATCCTTTGCACGGTAACGACAAGCCAGAGCCACACTCTTCTTTCCGGCCGCCACCGCCGTCCCCTCGTACACGTCGAACACCTCGACGCTCTCCAGCAGTGACGCGCCGCATTCGCGAACAGTCTTGATTACCATATCCGCCGGGAAATTCCGATCCAGCACCAACGCCAAATCGCGCCTGATAGCGGGAAATTTTGGCGGCGGCTGGAAAGTTTTGCGCGGCGAGAAACCATAAGAAATGAGACTACTCAAGTCAAGTTCGTAGACCGCGCATGGTTCGTTCAGATCAAGCCGCATCGCTTCGGCCGGATGCAGCTCGCCGATCAAACCGATTGGCGCATTATCCAACGTAATGATAGCGCTGCGCCCGGGATGCAGGAATGGGGCATCGGCCGGCTCGATCGCCTTGAACGCGACGCGCGGCGAAATTCCGATAGCGTCGAAGTACGTCTCGAGGATTCCCTTGATCGTAAAGAATCCTGCCGCGACGCTGTGCTCGCCGATCGCGGACAGCGCGTACGGTCCGTAGCTGACGGCGGCGATATGAATTTGCTCGGTCGCGATGTCGCCGTCCATGCGGAAGGCCTTGCCGATTTCGAATGCGTGGAAGGCGCGCGCCTCGCGGTTCAGATTGAACCTGAGCGAGGTGACGAGCCCCGGCATCAGGCTGACGCGCAGCTCGCTGAGTTCCGCCGACAACGGGTTCGTCACTTTGACGGGACGCGTCGCGGTCCGAATTCCTGAAAAGCGCGGGTTGTCGGCGGGCGCGATGAACGCGATGGTCGCGGCCTCGGTCAGGCCGCATCCGAGCATCACCTCGCGCGTGCCCTTGATGAACTCGCGCTCGCGATTCACCGGAGCAAGTGCACTCACGCGCTCCGGCAACCGAGCTGGAATGTCTTCGAGACCGCCCAGACGTGCGACTTCCTCGATAAGGTCGGCCTGCTCGACCAGGTCGGAGCGGAACGATGGCGGCACTACTGCGAGCACGCCTTTGCCGCGAGTACTCACTTGCGCGCCGAGCGATTTGAGACGGCTCCGCGCGACGCCCGGCGGGATTGAGGCGCCGAGCAGCGATTCCATCGCGCCGAGGTCGAGCGCAATCTCGCGCGGCTCGGCTTTGCGCGGCTCGAAGTCCGCGATTGGCGACGCCTCGCGGCCGCGCGCGATTTTGCGGATCAGTTCCGCGGCTCGAATCAGCGCGCCGACCTGTCCTGCGCGATCGATGCCGCGCTCGAAGCGGTAACTGGCCTCGCTGCGCAAGACCGAGGCGCCGCGCCGTGCGCGCGACGGTCATAGGCTCGAAGTACGCGCTCTCGAGCAGAATCGTCGTGGTCGAATCGCTGACCTCGGAGTTGAGACCGCCCATCACGCCCGCGATTGCGAGCGGCTTGTCATTGTCGGCGATCAGCAGATCGTTCGGATCGAGCGTGCGGGTGATGTTGTCGAGCGTGACGAACTCGCGCGTCTCGCCCGCGCGTCGCACGACGATCTTGCCGTCCGCGATTTTCCCGTAGTCGAACGCATGCAACGGCTGGCCGAGCTCGAGCATGACGTAGTTGGTCGCGTCGACGACGTTGTTGAGCGCGCGCATCCCGCACAGCTCGAGCCGGCGCTTCAGCCATGCCGGCGAAGGACCGATCTTGATTCCGGTCATCGCGAGCGCGGCGTATCGCGGGCACAGATCGGGCGCGTCGATCGCAACCGAAATCGAAAACTGCGCGCTGTCGGAAGATCCGGCCGAATGCGCCGCGCGCAGCCG
Source organism: uncultured delta proteobacterium (assembly GCA_963733715.1). Taxonomy (GTDB): domain Bacteria; phylum Desulfobacterota; class Binatia; order Binatales; family Binataceae; genus Binatus. The sequence goes on along the minus strand of CAVTEN010000004.1, from coordinate 143,544 downwards.
AGGCGCGCGCAATCTTCCGCCGAACAGTGCGGCGACCTCGCGCGCGAGGCCGAGAATCGACAGGCAATCTCCGCGATTCGGTGTTATTTCGACGTCGAGCACGACGTCGTCGAGGTGCAAATACGCGGCCACTTCGCCGCCGAGCGGCGCGTCGGTGCCGAGCGCGAGAATTCCCGCGTGATCCTGCGAGAGGCCGAGCTCGCGCTCCGAGCAGAGCATGCCCTCCGACTGCACGCCGCGAATTACGGCTGCCTCCAGCGGCGGCTCCTTGCCAAGCTGCGCGCCAACGAGCGCGAGCGGCGCAATCATGCCGGCCTTCACGTTGGGCGCGCCGCACACGACTTTGAACTGGCCTTTAGTGCCGGCATCCACCTCGACCAGATTCAGCCGGTCCGCGTTCGGATGCTTCTCGACGTTGACGACGCGCGCCGCGAACACGCCCGCGAATCCTGGCGTGAGCTTCTCGACGTTCTCGACCACCAATCCCGCGAAACTTAAGCGCCGCGAAATTTCCTCGACCGGCGCGTCGATGCTGACGAAGTCGCGCATCCAACTGAGCGGCAGCTTCATCGCACACCTCCGCTCAGCGCGGGGAACTGGCTCAGGAAGCGAAGGTCGTTCTCGAAGAACAGGCGCATGTCGTCGACGCCGAGCTTGAGCAGGCCGGTGCGCTCGACGCCCATGCCGAATGCGAAGCCCTGGAATTCGTCGGGATCGTACTCGACCGCGCGCATCACGTTCGGATGGATCATTCCGCAGCCGAGCACTTCGGTCCATCCGGAATACTTGCAGACCGGGCATCCCGCGCCGTCGCATAGCAGGCAATGCATGTCGAGCTCGGCGCTCGGCTCGGTGAATGGAAAATAGCTGGAGCGAAAGCGCACGGCGGTCGTGCCGAAAAAGTTGCGCGCGAATTCCGCCAGGACGCCCTTGAGATGCGCCATCGTGATACGTCCGCGCGTGTCGACCATGAAGCCCTCGATCTGCGTGAACATCGGGGAGGCGCGCACCGACAGGTCGTCGCGCCGGTAGCATCGCCCCGGACACACGACAGCCAGCGGCGGCCGGCGTTTTTCCATCACGCGAATCTGCCCGTTCGACGTATGCGTCCGCAGCAGCATCCCGCCGTCGACGTAGAAGGTGTCCTGCATGTCGCGCGCCGGATGATGCGGCGGGAAGTTGAGCGCGGCGAAGTTGTGGAAGTCGTCCTCGATATCCTGGGTCATCGCGACTTCGAAGCCCATCGACTCGAAAATTTGCAGCATCTGCTCGAGGATGTCGGTGATCGGATGGATATGGCCGCGCGCGATGCGCATCCCCGGCAGCGTCACGTCGAGTTTTTTCTCATTGAGCGACTTGGTCAGCGACTCGGCTTTGAGCTTCTCGCTGAGAGTCTCGATGCGCGCTTCGACTTCGCGCTTGATCTGATTGATGAGCTGGCCGATTGCGGGACGCTCGGCGTTGGGGACCTCGCGCATCCCGCGCATAATTTCCGTCAGCTCACCGGAGCGGCCGAGCACGCGGACGCGCACCGCGTCGATTTGCGCTTCATTGGCGTCGTCGCCGAGTTCGGCCATCGCGCGGCGCCTGATTTCTTCGAGTTGTTCTTTCATCGTGTTTTCCCCGCACATCTAACCGGCTCGCAATGTTGCATGGACACTGAAAAGAAAGAAAAACCACGTGGGCGATGACCCACATGGTCTCCTGGTGCGCGGCGCTTTCGAACGCGCGGCTCTATGCTGCTTTTGAGCCGAGCGCGCTGATAGCGGTGCGCACCAGCTCGGTAAACAATGCGTCGCGCTCCTGCGCGAGCTTCGCAAGCATCTTGCGATCGACCTCGACGCCCGCCTTCTTGAGCCCGTTCATAAGCGCGCTGTACGAGATTCCGCTTTCGCGCGCGAGTGCGTTGATGCGCGCGATCCAGAGCGTGCGATAGTCGCGCTTCTTGGCCTTGCGATCGCGATAGGCGTAGGTGAGGCCCTTCTCGAGAGTCGAGCGGGCCTGCCGATAAAGTTTGCGCCCACCGACAAAGCCGGAGGCGAGTTTCAATTGACGCTTATGACGGCGGCGCGTCTTGGGTCCGCCTTTGGCGCGAGGCATCGGAGTGCAGTCCTTCCTTAATTCTTTTCAGTCTTTCGTTTTTCGTTTTTTCGGGTGACAGAGATCAGCCGTACGGCATCATTATCTTGATTTTTTCGGCGTCGGCCTTGCCCAGAATACCGGTCCTGCGCAGGCGCGCCTTCTGGCTCGGGTTCTTAGCCGTGAACATGTGGCGGGCATACGCGTGTTTGAATTTGACCTTGCCGCTCTTGCTTATCTTGAAGCGCTTGGCCGCGGTTCGGCTGGTCCTGATTTTCGGCATGATAGTCGCTTTGCTTCTTTCCTGAAATTTCTTTTTTCAGCTATCGCGGCGTCAGCAGCACGGACATGTTGCGTCCTTCCATCCGGGGCGAGCCTTCCGCCTGCGCAATATCCGTTACCGTCGCAATAATTCTCTCGATCAATGCCCGTCCGAGTTCGGGATGAGTTATCGCGCGGCCCCGGAACGAAACGGTGAGCTTAACACGGTGACCCTCTCCAACAAAGCGCTTGATGTGCGCAGTTTTGAAGTCGACGTCGTGCTGCCCGGTCGCCGATCCCATCTTCACTTCCTTGATCATGCTGATGGTGTGCTTCTTGGAATCGTGCGATTTTTTCTTCTGCGCGTAGCGATACTTGTCGAAGTCGGTGACGCGGCACACGGGCGGGTTGGCCGTCGCCGAGACCTCGACCAGGTCCAGCCCGCGGCTCTCCGCAACTTTGATCGCCTCGCGCAGCGGCAGGATTCCGACCTGGCTGCCGTCGGCGTCGATCACACGGACTTCCTGCGCGCGAATCAGGTTATTGACACGAATCGCGGGCTCCCTTGACGGTGGGGTTCTGAAATCTCGACGAATAAGACACCTCCTCCGGCTTGATGGCCGGACGAATTTCCTAAGCCGGTATCGGCTCCTGTTTTAATTTTTCAATCAACGCCGCAATCGGCATCGCATTGCTCTTTTCTCCGCGCAGCAATCGCAGCGAGACCGATCGATCGGCCGCCTCGCGCTCGCCGACGACTACCATATAAGGCACCTTGGCGAGTTCCGCTTCGCGAACTTTGAAGCCCAGCTTCTCGTTGCGAATGTCGGCATGGGCGCGGAATCCCTCGCGCTTGAGGAGGTCTGCCACCTCCTTGGCGTAGTCCTCGACCTTCTCACTGAGCGACAGCACTCGCACCTGCTCGGGCGCGAGCCACAGCGGCAGCACGCCGCCAGTATGCTCGATCAGCACGCCGATAAAGCGCTCGAGCGAGCCGAGGATCGCGCGATGGATCATCACGGGCCGTTCCTCGGCGCCGGCGCTGTTGGTGTACGTCAGGTCGAAGCCCTCGGGCATGTTGTAATCGAGCTGAATCGTCGCGACCTGCCACTTACGCTTCAGCGCGTCGGACACATAAATCTCAATCTTGGGGCCGTAGAACGCGCCTTCCTTCGGATTTATCTCGAACGCGATCTCATTGCGCCCCATCGCGTTGGCGAGCTTGGCCTCGCTCATCTGCCATTGCTCTTCGCTGCCGAGATGGTGATCGGGCATGGTCGCGAGCTTGAACTCGACGCGATCGAAACCGAGCGCACCGTAAACGTCGCGCACCATCTCGAGATTCATCGCGACTTCGTCCTCAATCTGATCCTCGCGGCAGAAGATATGCGCGTCGTCCTGCGACATCGCACGCACTCGCATCAGGCCATGCAGCGTTCCCGAGCGTTCCGCGCGATGGAGCCGGCTGAACTCCGCAAATCGCAGCGGCAGATCGCGATACGATCGCTTCTCGGCGCGATACACGAACGTATGCCCGGGGCAGTTCATCGGCTTGACGCCGTAACCGTGACGCCATCCTTCAGGACTGGTATCGACAGTATGCGTCTCACTTTCAGGATCGGGCGAGAGAAACATATTCTCGCGAAAATTTTCCCAATGCCCCGACGTGTTGAACATTTCGTTCTTGAAAATCAGCGGCGTGACCACTTCGTCGTAGCCGTAGCGCCGGTATAGCCGCCGCATGTAGTCGACCAGCGCATTAAAAATGACGACGCCCTTGGGCAGGTAGAACGGTGAGCCCGGCGAGATCGGATCGAAGATGTAAAGGCCCATCTCGCGCCCGAGTTTGCGATGGTCACGCTGGCGCGCGAGCTCGACCAGCTTCAGATGCTCGTCGAGCGCTTCCTTGCTGGCGAACGCGGTGCCGTAAATTCGCGAGAGCATCGCGTTGTGCTCGTCGCCGCGCCAGTACGCGCCCGCCACGCTGGTCAGCTTGAATGCCTTCAAGTAGCGCGTCGAGGGCACATGCGGTCCGCGGCAGAGATCCATCCAGTCGCCCTCGCTGTAGATCGATACGTGATCGTCGGGGATGCCCTGGATTATCTCGACCTTGTACTTCTCGCCCATCTCAGAGAATTTTCGGATTGCGTCTTCGCGCGCGATTTCGGTCCGCGTGATCTTGTGGTCGGCCTTCGCCAACTCGCGCATCTTCGCTTCGATCTTCGGCAAATCCTCGACGGTGAACGGCGCAGGCGGCGCGAAGTCGTAGAAAAAGCCGTCTTCGATAACCGGACCAATCGTCACCTGCGTGCCGGGATAGAGCGACTGCACCGCCATCGCCATCAGATGAGCGGTCGAATGACGGATAACGTCGAGACCCTCGGGCGAGTCGGCTGTCACCGGCTCGACTGCCGCATCGTGATCGAGCTTGCGCGTGAGGTCGACGACCTTGCCGTCGACGCGCGCGGCCACCAGGTCGCGGCTTGGAATCCCATTCAGCACGTCGCGAACGACAGTGCCAACCGGCACGACGCGCGCTTCGCCGCCGACGGTTACGGTTACTTGGGAACTCATCAAGCGAAAAATTTAATCATCGCGAAAAACTGGCGAGGCGAGAAACGCGCACGCGGTTGTGGGCACGGACCTGGTAGGCACGGGCGGGATTGAACCGCCGACCTCTTCCGTGTCAAGGAAGCGCTCTCCCACTGAGCTACGTGCCTTCACGGGCGAGGGGTATTGTTTAAACACATCAAGCAAACGCTGACGGTAACCGATTATGCGTTGGCGGGCAACCAAAGATTCGCGTGGTGGATACCCGACGCTTATCCGATTCTCTACAGCATCGATGTGACTTTGCCGATCAAGCCCGTAATCGCATCGTCGAGGAAGTTGTAACCCGATGTCGGGCTCAGCCCGTAGGCGACGAGTGCCAGCCCAGCGAGTATGAGGGCGTACTCGGTCATGGTCTGGCCGCCGAGTTTTTCGCCGAATTTTCAACTGCCGAACAAGCATCGCTACGTCTCTAAGTTCTTACCGCAGCAGATTGCCAAATTTCCGCGCCGGGGACCATATCCCCAGGAACGCACCGCCTGTTTCGCCGCCGCTCGACAGGCGACCGTAGCGGGGGCATCTGCTAGGATTTCGCGCCAAGTATCGCGCGCGCAACGGAGGATCGCCACGCCTCAGAAAATGGATCGCGAGCGCCTGGTGCAGCTCTTCTTCTTCGGCTTCCTGGCCCTGATGGCCTACGAGCTGTACCAGTTGATGCTGCCGTTCCTGACGCCGCTGGCGTGGGGAATGCTGCTCGCCTTCATGGCGCATCCGGCGCTGATCGAAGTCGAAAAGGTACGTCAAGCGGCGATCGCTCTCGACCGCGATCATCAGCATCGTCGTCGCTCTCGTCGTCATCCTGCCTGCCATCTGGGCCTCGGGACGCCTTGTCGTCGAAGCGCAGGCGCTCTACACGCAGGCCACCGTGATGGTGAATACAGGCGGCGTGACAAAGCTGCACGACTGGGCGGTCAACACCGATCTCGGCGCATGGATCGCAAAAAAAATGGAGGCGCGCGGCTACAAGCTCGACGAAGAGCTGCCCAAGCTGACTCTGCAAGCGGCGCAAATAACCAGCAATTACGTCGCCGCGAATGCGACCCACGCCGCGAAAAATATCCTCGGGTTCATCGTCGATTTCGGTATCGCGCTGCTCGCGTTCTTCTACCTGCTGCGCGACGGCGACTACTACTACAAGAGTCTGCGCGACCTGACCCCGCTGCATGACGACGACAAGAAGGCGATTTTCGACACCCTGCGCACGACTCTCTCGTCGGTGATGCGCGGCCTGATGCTGACCGCCGTGCTGCAGGGCGTATCGATCGGCATCGGGATGCTGATCTTCGGCGTGCCGTACTGGCTGTTCCTCGCGATCGCGTCGGCGGCTGCCGGCCTGATGCCAATCGGCGGCACCGCGCTGGTCTGGATACCCGCGATGATCTACCTGGGCTTCGCGGCCAGCTGGTCGGCGGCGGTCGGCCTGCTCATCTGGTGCTCGGTAGCGCTCGCCGTCATCGACAACTTCATCAAGCCACTGGCGATGAAGCACGGCACCGGCCTGCCGACGATAGCGCTGTTCCTCGGAATTCTCGGCGGCCTCGAAGCCTACGGCCCGCTCGGCCTGTTCCTCGGCCCCGCAATCATGTCGGTCTTCGCGGCCCTGCTGCGGGTCTACAGAAAGGAATACGCCGGCAGCCGCAAAGAAGCGGCGTGACCCGATTTCACGAACTTCGAAACTCCAATCCGCGATTGTTCCTGCCTTCTCCACTATGGGAAGGGGTTAGGGGTTAGGTCGCTCGCGTCATTCGCAATGCCGCATCGCAATAAAAGGACCGCTGCGCGATTTCGGAAACCGGAACCGGCTTCGCTCGCGCGAAGCTGTCCGAGGTTCGCTTGCCATCAGCTCGCGATGCTCGCTTCGTCAGGATGACACAGCCGCGTTGCTCGTTCTCGGACCATTTCGAATGACAAATCGCTCGGTTCGAATAATCATTGCTCGCCATGGACGCTGCCGCACCCACCCTCGAGCCTGTCCGCGCGATCACTTCGGCCGAGGCCGCGCATACTCTGCTCGCGAGCTTTCTCGGCTGGGCGCTCGACGCCTTCGATTTCTTCATCCTGATCTTCGTGATGCCCGCGGTCGCGCGCGAATTCCATCGCCCCATCTCGCACATCGCGTTCACGATCACCGCGACGCTCGCGCTGCGGCCCGTCGGCGCGCTCATCTTCGGCTGGATGGCGGACCGCTACGGCCGCCGCATCCCGCTGATGATCGACGTCATCTTCTATTCGGTCGTCGAAGTGCTGAGCGGCCTCGCGCCGAGCTACGGATGGTTCCTGGCGATGCGCGCGCTGTACGGAATCGGGATGGGCGGCGAATGGGGCGTGGGCGCGTCGCTCGCGATGGAAGCGGTCGCGCCGCGATGGCGCGGATTCTTTTCAGGACTCCTGCAGGAGGGCTATGCGGTCGGATATTTGCTCGCGGCGGCCGCGTTCTTCTTCGTCTTCCCGCATTTCGGATGGCGCGCGATGTTCTTCCTCGGCGGCGCGCCCGCGCTGCTGACGATCTACATCCGCACCAAGGTGCCGGAGTCCGAGGCATGGCAGCGCACGCGTCCGGACAGAGCGAAGATCGGCAAGGCAGTTCGCGCCAACTGGAAATTGTTCATCTACCTGTGCGCGCTGATGACGATGATGAATTTCGTCTCGCACGGCACCCAGGACATGTACCCGACCTTCCTCGAAAAGACGCGCGGCTTCGATACCCGCACCGTCGCGACCATCGCGCTCATCTACAATGTAGGCGCGCTGCTCGGCGGCCTGACCTTCGGCTATTTTTCCGATCGATGGGGACGTCGCCGCACGATGGCGACGGCGGTGATCTGCGCCGGCCTCGTCATCCCGCTGTGGATTTATCCCTCGACGCTCGCGGTGCTGACGCTCGGCGCGTTCCTGATGCAGTTCATGGTGCAGGGCGCATGGGGCGTCATCCCGGCGCATCTGACGGAGCTCTCGCCGCCGGAAGTTCGCGGCCTTTTTTCAGGACTTGCGTATCAGACTGGCGTCTTGATGGCTTCCGGAGCCGCCGTTAGCCAGGCACTGCTGGCGGAAAAATTCGGTTACGCCGCGACGCTCGCAAGCGTCGCCGCAATCGTGATGGTCCTGGCCGCCGTCGTCATCCTGCTCGGCCGCGAGCGCAAAGGCCGCGACCTCCACTCTTCGATTTAATGTGAAACCCGCCGTGGGTTTCACACTTCCTTGGGCAGGGGTAACCCCTGCACCTTAGTACTAAGACAGAGTCGGACGCGCTATCCGGCTAGCCGAGCACTCTCGAACAGCCGCGGCATGTGCCGCCGCACCTGCGCCTCCATCTCCTGATCGGAAATCGAGGTGGTGCGGCCGTCGTCGTACTGGGCGTCGACCCACTTTGCGATCTCCATCACCTCGGGCTGAGCGCTTTTCGACTTGCGCGCCGCGCGCGAGACCGAAGTACGAATTGATCCACCACGCGATACCCGCCACGCCGGAGGTTTTGTCCACCGCGACGCGCGGCGGCCGGCCTAGAATCTTCGCCGTGTCGAAGACGTTGTAAATTTCCTCGTCCTTCAGCAATCCGTCGGCATGAATCCCCGCGCGCGTCACGTTGAAGTCGCGCCCGACGAACGGATAGTTAGCCGGAATCCGGTAGCCCGCTTCGCGCTCGAAGTACTCCGCGATTTCGGTGATCACCGACAGATCCATTCCGTTGGCGTCGCCCTTGAGCGAGACGTAGTCCATCACCAGCCCTTCCAGCGGAGGATTTCCTGTGCGCTCGCCATAGCCGAGGATGGTACCGTTGGCGTACATGCATCCGTAGAGCCATGCGGCAGTCGCGTTGGCGAGCACTTTGTGGAAGTCGTTGTGCCCGTGCCATTCGAGCTGCTCCGGCTTCACGCCGCATTCGCGACGCAGTCCCAAAATCAGCTTCGGCACGCTGCGCGGCAGCGCAACTCCCGGATAGGGCACGCCGAATCCGAGCGTGTCGCAGACGCGAATCTTGACGGGTAGCCCTGCCCCATCGCCGAGTTCCATCAGCTTGGACACGAACGGCACGACGAAGCCGTAAAAGTCCGCGCGCGTCGCGTCCTCGAGATGGCAGCGGATTTTGAGGCCCGCATCGAGCGCCGCGTTCACAATCTCCAGGTAATCCTCCATTGCAGCGCGCCGCGTTTTCTTGAGCTTGTTGAAAATGTGGTAGTCGGACGCCGAGGTCAGAATCCCGGTCTCGCGCAGGCCCATCTCCTTCACGATCTTGAAGTCCGCCTTCACCGCGCGAATCCATCCTGTCACTTCGGGAAACTCGTAGCCGCGCGCGAGGCATCGATTCACCGCCTCGCGATCGGTCTTCGAGTACAGGAAAAACTCGGTCTGCCGGATAACGCCGTTGGGACCGCCGAGGCGATGCAGCATGTCGAACATCGCGACGATTTGCGCCGGCGGTGTAGGGAGGACGCGCCTGCTGTCCGTCGCGGAAGGTTGTGTCGGTGATAAAAAAATCCGGCGCGGGGTCTGGTTTTTCGAACTCGCCGTCGAAGATTATTCGCGGCACTGCGTCGTAGGGGAATTGATCGCGGAGAAGATTCGGCTCGGCCACGTCGATTAGTTCGTGTTTCATTGGAGAGTCCTCGACTCTGATTTAAAGCTTGGAATCAACATATGTCAAGCGATATACAGGAGCATTGATGATGCATCTGGCGGGTCGATGGCATAGAACAACCTAACCCCTAACCCCTTCCCATAGTGGGAAGGGGAACCGGAGCTAAGAAGCACTGGGTGCAGGGGTCACCCCTGCCGAAGGAAGAGGGAAACCCACCGCGGGTTTCACATTAAATAAAGTGATTTACCCTTCCCCGCTCACGGGACTTTCGATCTCGCTGCGATTGCGCTAAACGAACGGTATGGAGGTAATGCTATGAAATTCGGCCTCTTCTATGAAATCTCGGTACCGCGACCATGGGGGCGCGAAACCGAAAAAAACGTGTACGACAACTGCCTCGAGCAGGTCGCTCTCGCCGATTCGCTCGGCTTCGATTCTGTGTGGGCCGTCGAGCATCACTTCCTCGAAGAATATTCGCATTGCCCCGCGCCCGAGTTGTTCCTGACCGCGTGCGCGATGAAGACCAAGAAAATGCGCGTCGGTCACGGCATCGTGGTATGCGTGCCCGAGTTCAATCATCCGATAAAAATCGCCGAGCGCACCGCCGTGCTCGACATTCTGTCCGGCGGCCGTCTCGATGTTGGCACGGGCCGATCCGCAACCTGGACCGAACTGGCAGGATTTCGCGCGAGTCCCGACGAGACCAAGAAAACCTGGGACGAGTTCGTCCATTGCCTGCCGAAAATGTGGACGCAGGAGCGCTTCTCGTATCAGGGACGGTCATGGTCGATGCCGCAGCGGACGATCGTGCCCAAGCCGTATCAGAAACCGCATCCGCCGCTGTGGGTCGCGGTCACCAGTCCCGGCACTGAGATCGACGCGGCCGAGCGCGGGATGGGCAGCCTCGGGCTGACCTTCGGCGGATTCGCCGAGCAGGACGAGAAGGTCAAGCGCTATCGCAAGATCATTCAGAACTGCACTCCGGTCGGCGATGTCGTCAACGAAGCCGTCTCGACCGTGAACTTTCTCTATTGTCATGAAGACGACGCCGAAGGCGTCAAGGTGGGCAAGCGCCTCACCGGCACCTTCAACTATCTCGCCGCGCAGTTGCTCGCCGCGCGCGAGGCATATCCGAGCAAATCGTATCCGTCGCTCGGACTGCTGCCTTCGCTGCGTCAGGATGCGGCCGGGCCGGGCGATGCGTCCGGTGCGCCCGAGGGGATCGCGATTGGAAATCCCGCGCGCATTTTGCGCGAGATGAAGAAGTGGGAGGCGGTCGGCTGCGATCGCGTGAACTTCCTGCTGAACGCGCTCGAAACCGTGCCGCAGCAAAAGGTGCTCGACTCGATTGCGCCTGTTCGCGAAAGAAGTGATGCCTCATTTTCAGGGCGCGAGCGACCACAGCTTCCGCCGCCGCAGGAGGCCGCTGATGCCGCCGCGTTTTGGAAAGCTCGATCTCGCTGCATGGGCCAAGTCGGCGCCGACGATCAATGGCTACAAGACCGAGCCGTGGATTTTGAAGGGCGCGAAGATTCTCACCATCAATATGGAGATCGACGACGATCCGGCCGACAACCTGATCCCGGCCACGATGCATCCGTCGATTCCCGAGTATGCAATTTTCTGCGTGACGACGTATCCAGAAAGTCCGGTCGGCGCGTTTTCGATTGCCGAGGTTCGCGTCGTCGGGCCGCACCGGCGTTCGTCCGCGCGGCTTCGTGCTCCGCAGTTATTGCGACAATGAAGACGCGCGCCGCGAGCTGGCCGCGCGATGGGGTTATCCGACGGTCGCAGGCGACGTGAAGATCGACATCCGCCACGACCGCGTTGTTGCGCGCGTCGGCGCAGGCGGCAAGCCGGTGCTCGAATGCGAGCTGCTCGATCGCGACATGATCTCCGGCGGCGACATCCAGTACATCGCGAGCATGCATCTCGCCCGCAACAAGGACGATGGCAAGCTGGTGCTGGTGCAGGTAGATCCCGAGTTCACGTTTGCGAAAGCTGAGCGCGGCAAGCCGCGGATTGTCCTGATGGACAACGACGCATTCGGGGCGGGCACGAATCTGCGCCTCGACAATCCAATTTCCGCGACCTTCACCACCGCCGACGTAACGCTCCCGAAGATCCGCTACATCTGCAATCCGGAGATACCGGCGATGCAGGGTACGACGAAGGTAGCCGCGTAGCGATTTTTCCGTGGGCGATTGTCCCCCTTCCCTCGAGGGAAGGGGTTAGGGGTTAGGTTGCCGGAAAATCCGCACTCGCGTTCGTTCAGCGCGGCCACGCCCGAACCCTGGCGCTTCGAAAAAATCAAACTCAAAAGCGGACTCACTCTACGGCTCCTTCCTTGCCTCGCCCCACGAGGGGAGAGCGACTGTGTTGGCAGTCAAGGTAAGCGGGTTGCCCACAGGGTCCACAGGCTGTGGGGTCCAGGGAAGGACCCCGCCTGTGGACTTGTGGACAACCGGTTAGCTAGACGGTGATTGCGCATGGAGGCCTCCAGGGCGAGTTGGTTTTGAGCATCGCGTTGAGGATGACCAGTAGTTTGCGCATGGCTGCGATGATGGCGACCTTGGCCGGTTTACCTGCCGCCCGCAGCCGGCGATAAAAGCTGCGCAACACCGGGTTACAGCGAATCGCGGACAGGGTGGCCATATACAGGGCGCTGCGCACCTCGGCGCGGCCGCCGAAGATCGAGCTGCGCCCGCGCCACTCACCGCTTTGATGGTCATACGGTGCGACTCCGACCAGCGCCGCGATCTGCTTGGGCCCGAGCAGACCCAGCTCGGGCAACCGGCTGACCAGGATCGCGCCGGTCACCGGCCCCAGTCCCGGCACCTGTTCGAGTTGCGCGCAGCGGTGCGCCAGGCGCGGATTGTCCCGCAGGCGTTGTTCGATCTGATGGTCGACCGCACCGAGCTCGCGCTCCAGCGCCCGGACGATGCGCTTGACGCTGGACCGCACTGAGCGCGGCGCCTGCTGCACCCGGGTGCGCTCCGCCGCCAGCATCTTGACTACTTGGCGCCGGCGCACGGCCAGGGCTTTGAGTTCTTCATCCGCCGCCTCCGGCGGAGGCAACGGTTCGGGCTGCATGCGCAAGCCAAACTCACATAACCCGCGCGCATCGAGCTGATCGGTTTTAGCCAATTGCCGATTGGCTTGGGCGAAGTGATAGGCATCGCGCGGATTGATTAGCGCGGTCGGCACCCCGGCCTCCCACAGCGCCAGATAGGCTGGGCTCTCATATCCACCCGAGGCTTCCAGCACTACCAGCGCGGCGCCGCTTTGCCGCAGCCGCACCAGCAGCTCGCCGATCCCGTCTTCGTTGTTCGCAACGCTGAAGCCGCCGCCACTGGACAACGCTACTTCCAGCGTGCGCTTGCTCACATCGATTCCAACCACCACCGCTGCTTCCATCCTACCGCCTCCACTGGTTCCGGCGCCGCCCATCCTTGCGCGATTCGGGCTCTGCGCCGTGCGCCGCCCCAGCGACTGTTCGGGCTCCTGGCCGGAGTTATGGGCGCGGCGACCACGCTCTCCCACGGTCTCTATCGACCCAGGCCGAATCGGCCTGCCGCGCCCTCGTCCTACTCCATCTTCGGACTCTGACCGCAACATACAAGGCCGACGCTCGTCCTCGCGTGGCGGGTGAGCAGCCGCACTACGTTTCCCAAGGCGTTCCCGGTTCCGACTTTACTCAGAATTGCCTCGCGCCTATCTTTATTTCTAGGATCTAACATGCCTCGGACGCCGCCTTTCTCTCGGATCCCGGTCTTCCCGGATGGTCGTCTGTTTAGGAGCTTCCCGGCAAAAAGTAAGGAGGGCTTTTATGCCCACTAAGTTGTATGTAGGCAATCTCGCCTACGCGGTTACGCAGGATGACCTGGCGGAGCTCTTTGGACAGGCTGGGAAAGTCGAAAGCGCGGTAGTGGTCTCCGACAAATTCTCGGGACAGTCGCGCGGCTTCGGTTTCGTCGAGATGGTGGAGGCGGCCGATGCGGCCACTGCAATCCAGACGCTCAACGACACCGACCTGAAGGGACGGCGAATCAAGATTGACGAGGCTCGCGCCAGCACCGGCGGCCCGCGTGGCGGCGGTGGAGGTGGCGGAGGCGGAGATCGCCGGCGTGGTGGCGGCGGTGGCGGTGGCGGCAGAGAAGGCGGTGGCGGCGGTGGAAATCGCAACCGCTGGTAGAATCTGCGACACGAATTGCGATCGATAAAAAAGTAGTCGATTGGCGGCGCGGTCCGAGCGGAAAGCTATGGCCGCGCCGCTCTGCGTTTGACGACTCGGCTGCCGCCCTGCTGCCCCAGCCTCTTCCTCACATGGGCTCTTCTGCTATCGTTATGCGCCGAACTGAGCCGGGCCAACCCCAAATCAAGCTCTGGATGAATCTGATCGAATGAGAAAAGTCACACTCTCGATTGCGGCGGCCGCCGTCGCGCTCGCGTCCATCCTCGCCATATCCCGCGACTGCTTCTTGCGCAGACGAAAACGGCACCGTCCCGACCGGCACGTTGCGCAACGTCGCCGGCATCGTGACTCACTCCGGCGGGCGCTCGGTGCAGGTCGGCACCGCATTTTTCGTCGCCGTGCCAAGCTACGTATTCCCCGGACGATCGTTCGTTTACCTGGTGACCGCGCATCACAACCTGCTCGATGACGACGGCAAGCCGCGCGCCGGCCTCCTGCTGACGCTCGAAGACTCCAAGACCGGCGCGATGCGCGAGGAGCCGCTGCCGCCCGAAACTCGCTGGGTGCTCGATCCGAATGAAGAAAAGGCCGACGTCGCCGCGATTCCTCTGACTCCCAAGGGCGCGAGTATCGCGCCAATCGCGCTCGCCTCTCTGCTCGGCAGCGACGACCCTTTCGCACGGCCCGAAACGGGAGCGCAGGTCTACTACCTGACTGCCGCGACCGTGGGCGTCCAGCAGCATCGCTTCGAGGCGCTCGCTCGCTTCGGCCACGTCTCGGTTCCCGCGCCCGCCGACACCGAGGTGATCGGCGCCGGCCTGCAGCAGCTCAGCTATCTTGACGGCGGCAGCGCGCCGGGGTTCTCCAGCGGCGCTCCGGTGTTCGTCAGCGCCGGGCTTCGCTTCGCGCTATGGGGAATTCTCGAGGCCAATACTTCGCTCAACACCGATCCGGTTTTTTCAGGCTTGGCGGGCGTCCTCCCTGCGAAGTTCGTGGCAGAGACCGTCAAGAAGATGGGCGAGGTACAGGACAAAACGCTGCAAAGCTCCAAAATCGGCAAGTGATCGGCATCGTGCACGATTCGGATTGATTCATGCAGCCGATCTGCAGTTATAATGTCGGTTCTTGATCTCGCGGCGACGCGCGTATATCGAGAGTAGTTCAGGCTCAGCGCCGATAAATCAAAATACTCCCCGGTAGCTCAGTCGGTAGAGCGGACGGCTGTTAACCGTCATGTCGCTGGTTCGAATCCGGCCCGGGGAGCCATTTCTTCAGATAGACTCTCGCTGGTGAGAGGTGACGTCGGTCAGAGGCTGTTTAGCGCCGGAGCGCCGCTGGGAAATACGCGCACGTTCGGAGGCGTCGGATAGAACGCAGCAGTGTCCTGGGCAATCTGCTGGCAGGCATTCTGATCGCCACTATCGCATTTTTGCTGAAGAGCCACTCTTTGAGCATGCTCAGCGCAGCCGCTCGCGAGCAGCAGCGCCGATGCGAACATCAATGTCATCAGTTTGAGCATAGGGGTTCCCTCTTCAAGAATCGTCGAACGCTATCTCGATAACAATTGTGAGCCCGCCTTTGTTTCCATTCAAACAAACTGAGGCGCACCGTTTTTTCGCCGGTGGCGGTTATTAATTGCGCCTGCGTCGTATCGACCCGATCAAATAATCTGCTAGGTTATCCCGGTAACATGATTGGCAGCAGGATGAATCGACTCCTGGCCGTCGCGATACTGGCTGCGGCCACTGGCTTGTACGGGTGCGCGTCCGACAGCGCGCAGGTGGCAGCGGCGACGACCTGTCAGGGTGCAGGACCAGAGCGACTGTGAAGCCCGCGACAACGCCCGCCAGATTCGCGACGAAGCCGACTATCAGGATGAGCCATCGCTCGGATATCTGAATTCGCCGCCGGGATTGCTGCCGATACCGCTCACCTCGCGCAATAGTTCTCCGAACTAGCAACTGGGGAAGCCTCGTGCTCCCTGTCAAAGCGATGTGGCGTTAGCGCTCTGCGACTTTCTCCCTCTCGCCTTCCTGCTTCATCGAATTGAAATCAGCCTCGGTATTTCTGGGCACGTTTCATCTCAGCAACGCCTCATTCTCTGGATTATCCTGATAAATCAGGTGCTTTGACCCCTTATTGACAGGCCTACTGGCAGGGGCAAGAATGCTACGCTAAGCCGCGTTTGCCCCTCCAGGGAAACGGCGGCCTTTGGGTGTGAGGAGTGCAAAAGCGCAACGGACAGCACAATGCGCGAGTCTTGATCGTCGATGACGAGTTTCACGTTGCACGCGATGCCGCGATGGTCCTTTCACAGGCTGGTTACGAATGCGAAACGTGTCCCAATGTCGAATCGGCACTTAAGGTGCTTGAACATCAGGGAGCAGACGTAATCATCGCAGACATGAGGATGCCGGGGATGGATGGGATGGACTTACTGAAGAACGTGCAGAGCAAGGATCCTGATTTGGCGGTCGTGATGAGTGTGCCTCTCCCTGCCGCCGAGTCGGCCAAGGAAGCGCTGCGCGGGGGAGCGTTCGATTGCGTGACCAAGCCGTTCGACAGCGACGCGCTGAACGCGGTCGTGAATCGTGCGGTCGAGATGAGCGCGCTTCAACGCGAGAACCGCAAGCTGCGCGAGCAGCTCGACGTCGCCAGCATCGCAGCAGGTTTCATCGCCGAGGCGCCCAAGAGCCGCCAGCTCGTCTCGATGATTCGGCGGGTCGCGCCGTCACGCACGACGGCTCTGATCGAAGGCGAGACCGGCACCGGCAAGGAGCTGGTCGCACGGATGCTTCACTACTGGAGCAATCGGGCAGACGGTCCTTTTCTCGCAATCAATTGTAAGGCGCTGGCCGATGGCGTGGTCGAGAGCGAACTGTTCGGCCATGAAAAGGGATCGTTCACCGGTGCAATCCGGGACCGCGCGGGATGCTTCGAGCGCGCCTCGGGCGGCACGCTGTTTCTCGACGAGATCGGCGAGGCAGGCCCTGACTTCCAGGCCAAGATGCTGCGAGTCCTCGAGGACGGCGAGGTGTTGCGCGTCGGAGGGTCGAAGCCGCGCAAGGTGGACGTCCGGATAGTCACCGCAACCAATCGCAAGCTGCGCCATGAAGTCGCCGCGGGCCGCTTCCGCGCCGACTTATACTTCAGGTTGAGCGTGATTCCGCTGCGCATCGCGCCTCTGCGCGAGCGTCTCGAAGATATCCTGCCGTTGGCGCGTCATTTTCTTGCGTTTCATTCCACCGAAGCTGGCCGGCCGCTGATGCTCTCGCCGGAAGCTGAGGAGGCGCTGCTCGCCCATCGATGGCCGGGAAACGTGCGCGAACTGGAAAACGTCATCGAGCGCGCGGTCGTGATGAGCGGGCAGGAGACGCTGATGCCCGAGGCGTTCGCCTTCGACGACGACGGCTCCGATGTGGACCTGGTCCAGGTTGCCGGCATTGCCCGTGCGGCCGGGATCGATTCGGCTGTGGGAGCAAATATGGCTGCGGGATCGGCGATCGATTCGAATCGCGTAGAGGTCGCCCCGCCGCCCGCCGAGAATCAGGACGAGGGTACCCTCCAAGCGAGCCTCGATCGTGCCGCGACGGTGCGAATCCGGGCGGCGCTAGCCGCAGCAGGCGGTAACAGGGTCGATGCGGCCACCGCGCTCGGGGTCGATCGGACGACGCTGTATCGTCTGATGAAACGCCTCAGTCTTACTTAGGCCATCGGATTCTCGGGCGACGAAAAGAAGGGCGCGGATCGACAGGATTCACCGCGTCTGGTCCGTGGCCGAGCGTGTCCAAGGCCGAAGACGCCATCTTCACCAGGCGGCGACTGTCGCTCTGCGGGTATGCCTTCCTCGCGGCTAATGTCATAGCGTTTGCTCTCCGCTTCTATGCCGGCAACTAAAATCTGTGAGGAGCAGACGGCGCGCCAAAAACGTACAGGCCCCGGACCGACGCGGCGCCGCGCCGGACCGAGGCCCCCTGGGAGAGGCTATTTTGGATTGCCGTCTAACGACGGCCGCCCTCACTGATTCGAGAGCGTATGGAGGACCGAGATCATTGCAGGTCCGATGATCACCGCCATCATCGAGGGCAACACGAAGATGACCAGCGGGAACAATATCTTAATCGATGCCTTCTGCGCGCTTTCCTCGGCATGCAGCCGGCGCCGCTGGCGCAATGCATCGGAGCTGGCGCGCAACGCGGGTCCGATCTGCGCACCAAGTTGCTCGCTCTGGATCAAGGTCGCGGCGAGCGGCTTGATATCCTCCACTGCAGTCCGGTCGGCGAGCCCGCGTAACGCCTGTCCAAGGCTCGCACCTGCGGAAATATCGGTTGCAACGAGGTTCAGCTCGAAACCGATTTCCTGCCCATGACGTTCGCATTCTGTGCCGACGATTCGAATCGCCTCGAACAACCCCATGCCCGCTTCGACGCATACCACCAGCAGATCGAGCACGTCCGAGAGCTGCTTTGCGATGGCGCCCTGCCGGATACGCGCGCGCCGTCCCAAATAGTAGCTGGGTACGAAGATTCCGATTCCGACGCCGCCAACTCCGAGCAGCAGCGGAGTAGCCGATGCCGGGTGAAAAATGGCTCCGAACAGCAGTCCAATGACGCCGCATCCTACCGCCAGCAGTACACGGGCGACCTGATAGGTCTGCGGCGCGGTGGACTTGATAAATCCTGCCTGCACCAGGGTCTGCTGCAGCTTTTCTCCGGTGGGACTATCCAGGTTAGGCGGCGGCACTCGCTTGGCGGCCCATCTGAAAAGCATGCGGAGCAGGGTCTCGTCCTGGTTGTCACCGGCGAGCGCCCCCTGCGAGGCTCGCATTTGGACCGCCAAATCCGCGAAGCGTTCATCGACCGCCCGGTTTTGCGGCGAGATGGCGAAATAGAGGGCCACACATGCGCCGCCGGCCAGGAGAAAGACCCCGACGCCAATCATGAATGGGCTCATACTAGTAGTCCACCTTCAGTAGTCGCCTGATGGTGATCAGAGCGAGCAGGTCCGAACCGATCGCAAATTTCAAAATCTTCTGACCGGTTGGGTCATGGAACAATTTATCCGTATAGCCCGGTTGAACCACGCTGAATATTGTAAGCACGATGATCGGCAGGATCCCGACCACCATGCCGCCCATGCGCGATTGAGCGGTCAGTGCCCGGATTTGCATCCGCAAGCGCTGCCTGATTCGTACGATTTCGGAGAGTCGACCGACAATTTGCGCCAGGCTCGATCCAACTTCCGTTTGGACCCGCACCGCGACGACCAGCAGGCGGAGGTCATCCTCGGGAACTCGCTTGAGCATGTCCTCGAGCGCGCGTGGCAGCGGCAGTCCAATCCGGTTCTGCTCGAGCACGGTGCGGAATTCGGCGCCCAGCGGATCGGCGAACTCGCTGACCAGAACTTGCATAGCGCGCTGCAGCGAATGGCCCGCCTCGAGCGACGATTTGATGAGGTCAAGTGCGAACGGCAACTGAGCTGCGAAGGCCTTCAACCGCCGCTTCTTCATGAATTGGATGTAGAACAGTGGCATCGCGCCAGTGACCAGGCCGGTAATCACACCGAACCAGATGTCGTGGAAGAAGAGATTGCCACCGAACAAACCCGCGCCGAATGCCAGCACGATGATCAGCAGGATGTCGCCGACCCTCATGTACATGCCGGCCTGCCACATCGCCTCTTCGAGTTTGCGCAGCAGGTTCATCCTGTACAGAGCGCCCAGCAGCACTCCCTCCTGGGGCCGCTGCTTGCGCATGACGTTGACTTCTATCTCGTCGGGGGGTCGGGTCAGGCGCCGGGCCACCTCGCGCGATTGCTCGACTTCAGTGCCGCGACTGCTGGTAAATATCAGCACGCCCATGAAGACGAGCGCGAATATTCCGCTTGCCATCAAAAAATCCATAGTATTTATCCGATAGTGTTGCGGAAGATTTTGCCGTCGAGTTTGTATCCCGCAGCCTCGAGCCGCTGCGAGTAGGTTGAACGAATTCCGGTGGCGATAAACGCGCCGAGCACTTCGCCGCCCGGTCCGATTCCGGTGCGCTTGAACTCGAACAGATCCTGCATCATCACCATCTCGCCTTCCATTCCGCTGATCTCGGAGATGCGCAATATTTTGCGCGAGCCGTCTGACAGACGCGAAACGTGAACGATGATGTTGAGTGCGGACGCGATTTGCTGGCGCATCGCGCGCTGCGGAATCTGTACGCCCGACAGCAGCATCATCATCTCGAGGCGTCCCATGCTGTCGCGGGGAGTGTTGGCGTGGATAGTCGCGATTGACCCGTCATGACCGGTCGACATCGCCTGCAACATGTCGAACACTTCGCCGCCGCGGACCTCGCCGACGATAATGCGGTCCGGCCGCATACGCAGGGTGTTCTTGACCAGGTCGCGCTGACTGACTTCGCCCTTGCCTTCGACGTTCGCCGGCCGCGTTTCGAGCCTGACCACGTGCGGCTGCTGAAGACTCAGTTCCGCGGAGTCCTCGATCGTCACGATTCGCTCGTCGGCCGGGATAAACAGCGACAAGCAGTTGAGCATGGTCGTTTTGCCGGAGCCGGTGCCGCCGCAAACCAGGATGTTGAGGCGCGCGCGAACGATCGTGCGCAGGAACTCGACAATCTCGGGTACGACGGTCTTCTTCTCGACCAGGTCGTCGATGTTGAAGCGCTTGCGGCCGAATCGGCGAATCGAGAGCGCCGGTCCATCGAGCGCCAGCGGCGGAATGATCGCGTTGATACGAGAACCGTCGGGCAAGCGCGCATCGACCATCGGCGACGCTTCGTCGACCCGGCGTCCGACCTGCGACACGATCCGATCGATGATCAGCATCAAGTGCTGATCGTCCTGAAACTTGACCTCGGTGGTGTGGAGCTTGCCGCGCTTTTCGACGTAAACCTGGTTATGCCCGTTGACCAGGATATCGGTGATTTCATCGTCCCACAGAAGCGGCTCGAGCGGCCCGAGTCCGAGCAGCTCGTTTTTGATCTCTTCGATGAGGTGAGTCTTGTCGATGTCGGTGAGCAGCCGTCCCTCGTCGTCGAGAATCGCGGAGATAGCTTCGGTGACCTTCTGCGCCGCCAGCACCGGCTCGAGGCTCTCAAGCCGGGTAACGTCCAACATCTCAAACAGGCGGTTGTGGACCGCGAGTTTGAGCTGCTGAAATCCTTCGGCCTGCGCGTCTTTGACAGTACGCTTGGCGGCGCCGTTACTCATCAGCGAACGCTGGAACGGCGCCGGCGTTGCGGCGTTCTGCTGCGAGATTCTCTCAACCAGCTTCATTGTGGTACCTCAATTGCGCGCGCCGATAACATTCAAGAGGCGCGAAACCAGAGAATTCGAGGAATCGTTATCGGGGATTTCGTTGCCGACTTCGAGCCGTCGCGCCAGGTCCTCGACACTCTTGGCCAGCGGCGAGTTCGGCGCTACCTGCCACAAATCCTGTGCGCTCAACTGCACGCGCTCGAGAACTTTTTCATCGCGCGGAATACGCGTGTGAATCGCTTTGGCCAGAGTATGGCTCAGCTGATCTTCGGTGATCGGATGACCGGGCACGAAGCGGCTTAGAATGAAGTTGGGCTCGATTCCCTGCAGCCCCAGCCGTCCCACCAGATCGACGAATCGCCAGGCGCATCGCGCCGCGCCGATCGACTGGTCGAGCACGTAAAACAGATGATTCGATCGCTCCCACGCCGCGACCGTGTTCGAGTCGATATGCGTGCCGCAATCCACGATCACGAAGTCGAACAACTGGCGCATCAGCTCGAGCGTCGCACCGACCGTAGCGTCGGTGACCAATTCGCTGTCTTCGATCCGCTTGGGTGCCGCCAGCAGGTAGATTCCGGACGCGTGCTTGCTGAGCGCCGATTCGAGTTGAATCGAATCGAGCTTTCGCGTTCCCTCGGTCAGCGTCATGATCGTGCGCTCGGGCTCGAGATTCAGAAACACCGAGAGCCCACCCGTTTGCAGATCGAGATCGACTACTGCCACCCGTTTGTCGAACGCGTAGCGCAGCGCCAGCGCGAGGTTAGCCGCCAGGCTCGTCACCCCGGTGCCGCCGATCAGGCTCACCATCGAAACGATGGTGCCTCCTCCGACGTGAACTTCTTCGCGACGGCGGGTTTCGCTTATCTTGAGCAGTGCGCGGGTAGCGTCGCCCGGATCCAGCGGCAGGAACAGGAGCTCATCGGCTCCCGCCCTCAGCACCCGCTTCATCAGATCGGGGGAACGATCGTGCAGTAGCGCAAAAAGAGCCGGACGAGGCTCTTGCCCCGCCCGGGTATTGAGATAGCTCAGAGATAGTTCGTCGTTGCCGTTGAAAACCACCATCGTAACGTCAAAGTTGACGTCAGTGGCGACATCCGGATCCGGTTCGATTTCATTGATGTTCAGCACGGGGTCGCCCAAGGCGGCCAAAGCGTCCCGGACTTCCGTCCGATGGTCGTCGCTTTGGCCGACCAATTGAACTTTCAGCCCGCCGTGCCTTCCATCATTTTTTTTACCGAGCGATGACACTTCACACTCTCCCTGCTTCAGCTATGCGGTGCCATATCATGCACTAATTACTCGGCTATGTCTTCTCCTACGTCCAACTAAAATCTAGGCCGTGTAATGTCCGGCTGCGCCAGGCGACGGGTCTCGATCTGCTCACGCGTCAGATCGGGCACCGAAGTCGGGTTGTAAACCGAGGCGCCATCGGGCAGCGGCTGCACGATTTGCGGGGTTACACTCATCACGAGGTCGGTTTCGGTGTTCGAATAGCTGGTGTTGCGGAACAGTCCGCCGATGTAAGGGACGTCGCCTATGTATGGGACTTTCTGAATCTGCGTCTTCTTTTCGTGCAGAATCAGGCCCGCGATGATCAACGTCTGATTGTCCTTCATCTGCACCAGGGTCTCAGCGCGCCGAGTCACGAATGCCGGGACGCTGAAGCCGAACAGCTGCACACCGTGGGCAAAATCGGGTTCCGATACTTCGGGCTTCACGAGCAGCTCGATATCATTGCGGCCTATGACAGTCGGAACGAATTCAACCGAAGTGCCGAACTGTTTGAATACGATCGAAGTATTAAGAGCCTGTGCGAGCACGATTGGAATTTCGCCGCCAGACAGAAACTTTGCTTCTTCACCTGAATTCGCCAGCAGATGCGGCTGCGCGAGAATCTTTGCGAGCTGGTGGTTCTCGAGGTACTGGAAAAATCCCTGGAGCTGATAATTACTGTTTCCCACCGCTAAACCATAAGTCATCCCCTGCGACAGGATCAGCGAGTTAAGGGATCCGGGAGCAACCAGCGAATTACCAGAGGTAGTGACCACCCCGGAAGGAGAGGTGATGCTCGTCGACGGGTTGAACGGTGTCGCCACCGCACCCGGCAATCCAACCAGCGATATTCCTGCTCGGGCGAGCGCGACCGAAATGTTAGTTCCCTGGTTCTCGATTGCAGAACGATCCAGCTCCGCCACCATCGTGTTGAGCAACACCTGCTGTTTGCCGTTGGGATCGATTCGCACCGGGCGCTCCTGGTACTGCCCGGTCTGGTCCCAAACCGCAAGTGTCGTGAAGCCCGGCTTATGGCCAATCAGATTGACCTGGAACGGATTGATTACCTGGATGTCCGCGACCGTCGTATCGGCGATCGACACGCGGCGGAGCTTGCTTGCAAAGTCGATTATTCTCGAGCTCCCGGTCTGCAACTGCACTCCGTCTTCGGGCAGGTAATGCCGTCCGCCAGACACTGCACCCGAGCGCAATTCGCCGCCATTCAGACTGACAGACGGATCGACCCGATACCGCTCGTTCGACAGCGATGCCGAAGCGGTCTGACTCGACGGCGCCGGAGGCGCGTAGGAAGCGGCCGGAGACGAAGGAGCAAAGTCAAAGGTCGAGTGGCTGATAGGAGCGGG
This sequence comes from uncultured delta proteobacterium, assembly GCA_963733715.1. Classification (GTDB taxonomy): domain Bacteria; phylum Desulfobacterota; class Binatia; order Binatales; family Binataceae; genus Binatus. Next base: position 119,918 of record CAVTEN010000004.1, on the reverse strand, counting down.
AGGTGTTGCAACTCCGGGCGCTGCCGCTACCGGCGCGCTGGGCGAAGCGGCCGCCACCGTATCGGTCGTGGTCGTATAGCTTCCTGAAGATGAGGAAGCAGACGAAGCCGATGAAGAAATCGAAGCGGGTGACGAAGGCGATGCAACCGGACCTGTGCCCGGATCCATCTTGGCTACGACAGGAGCCGCGCTGCCAGTGGTCGCGCCGGTACCCTCGATTGGTCCCGGGGCTTTGCCGGGATTATTGATGTCTTTGATGTTGGCGACCGACTTAACCGTCACATCATACTTAACGGTGCTGCCATCAGTGGTCTTGACCGCGACGGTCCATTCGCCCGCTTCTGCACCTAGGAGGACAACCTTGCCCGGCTCCTCGTTATGCACCACCAGTGCATGCGGGTTTGTGATCACGTTCACAGCCGGCGCTTCGCCGGGGCTGACGTTGTTGATTACGTAACTCTCGCCAGCATTCAAGGCGAGAGCCATTGTCGTGCCGTCGTCCGCATACAGCAGGCCGGGCCGAAGCATGAGCATGCTGAAAGCAGCAACTAGCCACGGAAGCAGTCCACATCCTCGTGTTGGTTTCATCTTCTTCACCTCGTCTTCGTCGCGGCTTAATTAAGGTATGTCGATCGTCTTAGGCGTCGGCACGTGATCCGCCGTCGCGTTGGGTGCGCCGGCCGGAACAACGATGGGCGCCGCAAGGTCGTGACGCTCGGGCGCGGGAGCGCTCGCCACCGTCGTTGCACCTGTCGCATCGGCGCTGGCGTCGGTTGCGTCGTCAGCGGTGTCTTCGTCGTCTTTCACCGCCGCCTTGCGGATATGGCCCACTGACTTGCTCGAGCCGTCGACATCCGCTGCCGCTTCATTCACAAACGACACGGACTCGGACGATTTGCCGTTGCGGAGAATCTCGATCTCGACCGCCTTGCGCCGATGCGGTACCGCGACGGCCACGTGACGAGGCTCAGGCTGTACCGCCATCACCGGAACGTCAGGCGCCAGACTGTACGCCCGCAGCATCTGCGCGACGTCGCTGCCGCTGGTCAGAACGATCTTGTTATCATTGTAGTTGCGCATCGCGAGGCGCAGCGTTCCCGAATGACTCGCAAGCGCCAGGCGCTCGGACTCCTGCGGCGTCACCAGCAGCGTGACGACTTTCACGATTTGCGGCTCGTCTTTCTTTTGTTCGACTTCCTGCGCTACCGCGAGCACTTCGACGTTCTGCAGAATCACTTTCGAGAACGATTTATCGCCTGCGCCAGAGCCTTCGCCCTGGGTCGCAACGAGCACGTCGACGCGAGTATGCGGCAGCACGAAGCCCGCGACATCGCTGACCTCATCCACCGGAACCGATACGGCGCGCATCCCGAAAGGAATCAGCAAGGGCATCACGCCCGCCGTCTTGTCCCCGGTGAACAGCTTGGCCTGCACGATTGGCTCGTTGGCTACCAACGAGTTCTTCACGTAGCTGCCGATGACCTGGTGGGGATCGGTGTACGCACCTTCGGGCAGACTGTCGGCCGACCAGCGCGCCAATTTCACTTCGCCCAGATCGATCTTGGTGCCGAGTGGGAGATCGTACGCCGCGACCACTACCTCGACGTTGTGCGACATCGCGTTCTGAACTTCGGCTTCTCTCCGCTTCAAGGCGGAGTACACCATCACCGAAGCGAGCATCGCCGCCAACCCCGCGAGCAAGACGAATACCATCGGTCGTCTCATATTACCCCTCCCCTCCGACCGTGTGACGGCCGGCTAACTTCAAAGAATCGTTGCGCATCCTAGCATCTTGTACATCTTAAAAGTAGCTTCAGCATCAGCCAGGCTGGCAGTGGAATTGATTAGCAAGCCCGAGCCAAGAATAGTCGTATTTGTAGTGTAGATCTTCCTAAAATTACCCTTGTAGAGCGGATTTGAGCTGGCCGTCATCACAGATTTTCCTGAAATACCACGTGGCCTACTGAAACAGATTAACCACGCGAATAGTTAGCGTATTGATGATAGTGCCCGCATTCTGGACAAGTGCGGTCGATATCAGAGCGATTGTCGCGAGTATCAGAGCATACTCGGTCATAGTCTGACCCTGCGAGGTTGCAGTTAATTTATAAATTCCCTTCCGCCGGCTCATCGACTTCCCCTCCCAAGGTGGTCGCGCTCCTGGAGTGAACTCCTAGTGGGGGGTTGGGTCACCAACCCCCGCTAAGAGAGCCTCCCTGACGACCGTCAGGCCATCGGATGACTACAGGCTACTGTCAACGGTGGACAACAGCGTCGTAATCGTCGTGCCCATCGTCTGATAGCCCACGAAAACGACGACGGCCACCGCTGCCATGATCAGCGCGTACTCGGCCATGGTCTGGCCACGCTGAAATTCGCGGGCCTGCACTACCAACTTCGTGATCGATCGCATGAATTCCTCCTCAACCCGCTTGTGTTTAATGTGGGTGGCGGATGGGTTAGTCCGCCATCCATGATTCACAGTTCTCGAATTTAGAGCTTGCTGTCCACGGTGCTCAGCAGCGTGGTGATGGTCGTGCCCATGGTCTGGTAGCCGACGAACACTACAACCGCGACGGCGGCCATGATCAGCGCGTACTCGGCCATGGTCTGGCCACGCTGAAATTCGCGCGCCCGGACAACTAGTTTGGTGATTGCATTCATGTTGTTTGTTTCCTCCGCGCGCCAATTTTCGCGCTGGTTGTCGATTTTTGGGGTGGCGAACTGTTAGCGCGCCACCCCGAGACGTCGCCTTTCGATTAGAGTTTGCTGTCCACGGTGCTGAGCAGCGTGGTGATGGTCGTGCCCATCGTCTGGTAGCCGACGAACACTACGACCGCGACGGCGGCCATGATCAGGGCGTACTCAGCCATCGTCTGTCCCTTCTGAAACTCCCGAGCCTTCACAAACATTCCGATGATCTTGTCCATTGTCCCGTATCCTCCTTCAGTCTGTTTAATTGGCCGAAATTGGCCATTGTCCCCATTAGTTATTCGAGCTTTCCAACTTACGGTCCGGCGACGCCACGCGACCGTTCAGTCCATTTCCTCCCCCGACGAGCGCGAGCTTCGCTTGTGGCAACTTTTACTGTGCCAAGGCGAGACGTATCGTGAGCATCTCTCGTGCCATCTTGATCTATCGAGCAATTCCTTCAACTTTTTCATTTCAAAGCGGATTACGGCAGCCGCAGTGATGCAACTGTTGGTTGCGAGCCCGCAACAGAGATAGGCATAGAGGGACTATTTCTGGAAATCTAAGACGGTCAAAGAGGCCTTGATTCGATATAGATGAGCTTAGCGATGAATGTCAATCCATGGTGGGTGCCTCGAATCGCACCACTAAATAGGCCCTGACTTGGAGAAATCTAGATGAGGTTGTTCTTTGGACGAATTGCGGACGCCTACTCTATCGCTTCGAACACGATCTGATCTCCCACCTGTGTTGAACTGTCGTCCGACGCGCCCGCCGGAAGCTCCAGTGCGTTTCGCGCCCCGAATACGACGGAGGACACTCGCCACGGCTTCAGCCGACGATTGATCCTGATGACGGTATTGCCCCGTCCCAGGAAAACGATATCGATCGCGAAGCGCATGAAGAACATGTGCATCCACATGAACGGGGTGAATCGCCCATTCTCGAATAGCATCCCTGTTCCCGGCTCGAGGCCGTCGCGACCGAGCAAGCCGCGGCCCTGGCCCGCGAGACCGCCGGCGTTCTCGAGTCGCGCGCAGAGCACAGTCCCGCGGGTTTGATTCAGTGCTCGAATAATAGAATCGTTGGACGACGGCGCGTCGGGCTTTTGGGACTGTCTCATCACGTCATCATGTAATAAAATCGCGTAAGTTTCATGGGATACATTCCGATATTTCTCGACGTAACCGGCCGCGAATGCGTGGTGGTCGGTGGCGGCGAGGTTGCCGCGCGCAAAATCGAGGCGTTGCTGAATGCTGGCGCCCAGGTAACAGTCGTGAGTCCGCGCCTGTCGCGGCAGCTGGAGTCAATGGCCGCGCGCGGGCTGGTGACGCATATCGCCCGCGGCTACGAGCGCGGCGATATCCGCGGATGCGTACTGGTATACGCAGCAACCGACGATCCGAAATTGCATCGCGCGCTGGTCGCGGAGGCGCGTGCGCTCGGGATCCCGATAAATGTAGTCGACGTTCCCGAGTTGTGTACGTTCATCTCGCCCGCGGTTGTGAATCGTGGCGATCTTCAGATAGCAATTTCGACCGGCGGCGCGTCGCCCGCATTTGCTGCGCGCCTCAGACGCGAGTTGGAGGATCGGTTCGGTACCGAGCACGCGCTCACGCTCAAAGTGTTGCGCGCGGCGCGCCTTCGATTGCACGCCGACGAAATAGATCCAGCGGATCGAATGCGACGACTGAAAGAACTCGCCGACTCCGCGCTGCCCGACGCGATCGCCGTTGGCGACGTTGCCGCAATCGAGCGGATTCTTGCTAGTTGTCTTGGTGATGGTGTCGGTCTGGCGGCGCTTGGACTGGCGCTGGCCGAAGACTCTCAGTGAAAAACTGAAAAATCCGATGGATACATTGTGGCTATTGCCGGCGCTCGCGTGCTACGCGCTTTCGGCCGCGTTGTTTGTGTTCGATCGTTCGTCGGGCCGCACCCGCGCAACCGGCTACGCGGTTGCGATCCTTGGCGCCGGCGCGATCTTTCATGCGTTTGATTTGACCGCGCGCGGCCTGCAGGCGGGCAATATTCCGGTGGCGAATTTTGCGCAGGCGCTCTCCTTTCTGGCGTGGCTTACCGCGCTGGCCGGCCTGCTGATGATCGTACGCCTCAGGCTCGCGGTGATTGGCGCGTTCGTCGCGCCGGCGGTGACTATAGCCCTGGGAGCGGCCTCGCTCGCGACCAGCAGCGGGCGGCTGGTTTTGCCGGAGACGCTTCGCAGCGTATGGCTGCCGATTCACGTGACGCTCGCAATCCTCGGCTACACGATGTTCGTGCTGGCGGCGAGCGTGAGTATCGTTTACCTCGCGTACGAGTCGCGGCTCAAATCGAAACGCGCGCTCGGTCCCGCCAACGAAGGTGCGCCGAGTCTCGAAAAGCTCGACCGAATCAATTATCGGTTGCTGGGATGGGGCTTCGTGATGCTGAGCCTGGCGATCGTCAGCGGCGCGATCTGGGCCGACGCGACCTGGGGCCATTTCTGGTCGTGGGAGCCCAAAGAATCGTGGTCGCTGGTGATTTGGATCTTATACGCGGGCCTGCTCGAATCGCGCCTCACCGTAGGATGGCGCGGGCGGCGCGCGGCGGCGCTCACAATCGTGCTGGCGAGCGTGTTGGTTGGCTCGTTCGTGGGCGTTAACCTGATTTTTCCGGGCAAGCACGGCGGCAGTTTCGGCTGACGTCAAAATGGATCAGACGCTATTCATCGTGGGAATAAACCATCGCAGCGCGGCGGTCGCGTTGCGCGAGCGGCTTGCGTTTGCCGACGATGAGATCGTGGCCGCGCTCGGTCGGCTGCGCGAATCGTCGTCCGGTGTGACCGAGGTGGCGCTGATTTCGACCTGCAATCGCGTCGAGGTAGTAGGAGTCGCCATCGATGCATCGCGAGCGGCGGATGAGACGCTCAAATTTTTGTCCGCTGACAGACGAGTCGCGCAGACCGAGTTCGCCGATGCAGTTTACAGTTTCGCCGGCCGCGACGCCGCGCGCCATCTGTTCCGCGTCGGCGCGAGTCTCGATTCGATGGTCGTCGGCGAGCCGCAAATACTGGGTCAGCTCAAGCTCGCGTATGCGCAGGCGTCCGCGGCGCGCAGCGTCGGGTTGATTTTGCATCGCGCGTTCCACAAGGCGTTCACGGTAGCCAAGCGCGTGCGCCGGGGCACGCTCATCGGTCACGGTTCGGTATCCGTCAGCAGCGCGGCGGTCGCGCTGGCGGGCCAGATTTTCGACACGCTCAAAGACAAGACCGTGATGCTGATGGGTGCGGGCAAGATGGCGGAGTTGACCGCGCGGCAACTCGGAGCGCTCGGAGTCGAGTCGATCCTGATTACATCGCGCACTTTCGATCGTGCAGTCGCGCTCGCGCGCGACCTCGGCGGCACCGCCGTGCCGTACGATAACTACAAACCTTATCTCAAGATGGTGGACGTGCTGATCGGTTCGGTCTCCTCGACCAAGCCAATCCTGGGGCCCGACGAATTCGAGTCGGTGATTCGAGAGCGCCGCTACCGGCCGATGTTTCTGATCGACATGGGCGTGCCGCGCAATTTCGACGAGCGGCTAAACGCGCTGCAAAATGTGTATCTGTACGATATCGACGATCTCGGCGCGCTGGTTCAACGATCGCTTGGAGACCGCGAACGCGAAGCCGAAAAGGCCGAACAGATCGTCGAGCTCGAGCTCGATTCGTTCCTCAAATGGCTCGCTGGCCTGGACCTGACGCCGACCATCAAGGACATCCGCTACAGCGTCGAGCGATTGCGCGACGACGAGCTGGGCCGCGCGCGCGGGTGGATGGCGCAGCTCGGCCCCGCCGAACGCGAGCGAGTTGTATTATTGACGCGCGGACTCACAAACAAGCTGCTTCACAGGATTCTGTCGGGGCTGAAGCAGCGCGACGACAAGACTCTCGACGCCGCATTCGCCGCCGAAGTCGCGCGCCGCCTGCTCGGCGCCGAATTCGACGCCCAGGACGACGCCCTCGACGACAACGATGACGACGACGCGGACCTCGAGTGACCGCCCCTCGCGTTGACCCCCGGTATACGATTGTTCCCCTTCCCTCGAGGGAAGGGGTTAGGGGTTAGGTTCTTCGATGCCACTGAAAATTAGAATCGGTTCGCGCCCCAGCAAATTGGCACTCGCTCAGGCGTCGATAGTACGTGACTGCCTACTCGCGCAAATTTCCGGAATCGAAATTGAAATCGTCGAGATACGGACCAGCGGCGACAAGATGACGTCCGCATCGCTCGCGGATGTCGGCGGCAAAGGACTCTTCATAAAAGAGCTCGAGCAGGCGCTCGCCAATCGCACGATCGACGCTGCCGTCCATTCGATGAAGGATCTCCCTGCCCTGCTGCCATCGCAATTTCGCGTAGCCGCCGTGCCGGGGCGCGAGAATACGTCCGATATTCTGGTGACGCGCGACGGCTCGACGCTGTCCGCGCTGCCCGCGGGCGCGCGGCTTGGAACGTCGTCGTCGCGCCGCCGCTTCCAGGCACTCAGGATAAATCGCGGACTCGAGATACTGCCGTTGCGCGGCAACGTCGATACGCGGCTGGCTCGCGTGGCCGACGGCACCTTCGACGCGATCATAGTCGCGATGGCGGGTCTTAAGCGGTTGGGCCGGGTCAAAGATGTAAAGTTCGTCGAGCTCGATGCAGGCGACTTTATTCCAGCCGGCGGGCAGGGCGCACTCGCGATCGAAACGTTGGCCGATCGCAAAGGCGATGAACTCGATCGTGCGCTGTCGGGGATCAACGAGGCGCGCGCGTTTTATGAGACTGCGGCCGAGCGAGCGTTCCTCGCCGCGATCGAAGCGTCATGCACGACACCGGTGGGAGTGAGGGCAAGCATCGTGGGCAACAGGCTCGTATTAGAGGCGATGCTATTCAGCCTCGACGGCGCGGGAGAGCTATCCGAATCGATAAAGCAACCGATCGACGCACTCTATGCGCCGTTCGCCGCCGAAAATTCCGGCAAACGGCTCGCGGAAAAGATGCTTGCGCGTGGCGCCGCTGCTCTCCTTGGAAAATAGACCTTTGCGTAATCCCAGTGACGCGTTCAAAGAGGCAGAATCTTGAATCGCGCGCGAAAAATGCGCGCTGTACAAGGACCCTCACCTTCATCCTCTCCCTTACAGGGAGAGGGGAAGAAAGATCGATCGAAGCGTAAAAGTGGCAGGGTTTTCCTGGTGGGCGCCGGGCCTGGCGCCTCTGACTTGATCACGATTCGCGGTGCTGATGTTCTCAGCCGCGCCGACGTGGTTGTTTACGACAACCTGGTTAGTCCCGAACTGCTCAGGCTCACGCCGCCGAATGCCGAGTTGATTTATGCGGGCAAACGCGGCGGATCGGAAAAAAGCATTGAGCAATCAAAACTGAACACGATGCTGATCGCGCACGCGCGCAAGGGGCGCGTCGTTGTGCGGCTCAAGGGCGGCGATCCGTTTATTTTCGGACGCGGTGGCGAGGAGGCCGAGGCGCTGGCGCGCGCGCATGTCGAGTTCGAAGTGGTACCTGGCGTCACGTCGGCAATTGCGGGGCCGGCGTTCGCGGGAGTTCCGCTGACGCATCGCGGGCACGGCTCGTTCGTCGCGTTCGTCACCGGCCATGAAGATGAAAGCAAGGGTGCGAGCGCGGTGCCGTGGGACGAGCTGGTCGCGGCGGCCCGTCACGGCGGCACCATCGTGATCCTGATGGCGACGGCGCGAATGCGCGCCACACTCGATCGAATTCGCGCTGCCGGACTTCCCGATGAAACACCGGCAGTCGCAGTACAATGGGCCACGACGGCCGCGCAGAAAACCTTCAGCGCAACGCTGGCGACGCTCGCGGACGTAGCTGCGCGCGAAGGGATTGGCGCGCCGGCCGTAATCGTCGTCGGAGAACTCGCGGGAATGCGCGAACATCTGAAGTGGGTCGAGCGCACGCCACTGTTCGGCCGCACTATTGTAGTAACGCGCGCGCGCGCGGGTGCGGCGAAGTTCGCGACCGCGCTTAGGCGGCTCGGCGCGGAGGTCGTGGAATTTCCAACGATCGAAACCGCACCGCCAAGGAGCTACGCACCGCTGGACCGCGCGATCAAACGTTTCTCGACACCGTCGCGGGACTCTTTCGACTGGATAATTTTCACCAGCGCGACGGGAGTCGAGAGCTTTATCGAACGGATGAAGTCGCGCGGCTGCGATATTCGCGCGCTCGGACATTCGTCGATTGCGGCGATCGGACCTGCAACGGCGGCGCGCCTTGCCGACCACGCGTTACAAGTTGCGGCGGTGCCCGACGAATATCGCGCGGAGGAAATCGTTTCCGCGATCGGAATCAAGCAGATTCGCGGGAAGCGTTTCCTGATTCCTCGCGCTGAAGTTGCGCGCGAAGCGCTGCCCGAAATTCTGCGCGACAAGGGCACCAGAGAAGTCGTCGTCGCGCCTGCCTATCGGACCGTCAAGCCGAAGCGCGCGCAGATAGTGCGGATGCACGAGCTGATCGCGGCGGGAGCGATCGATCTCGTTACGTTCACCAGTTCGAGTACCGTCACGAATTTCTGCGAGCTGATCGGCGTACCGGTGAAAGGAATCAGAGCCGCGGCGATCGGGCCGATCACGGCTGCTACTGCTGAAGAGCGGGGTTTCGAAGTTGTCGTCAGCCCCACCCAGTACACGATCGAGGCTCTGGCAGAAGCGATTCGCCGATATTTCCTAATTCCCTCGCCCCACGTGGGGAGAGGGTTAGGGTGAGGGACCTTTCTGCGGCGCGAATCTCTGTTGCGCCGAACATCCGGAATCTTCGGCAAATTAGGTCCCTCACCCGCCGCCCCGAAGACGGACGTCGGCCTCTCCCCTCGTGGGGCGAGGCAATTCGGCCGCGCTCTTAATTCCCTTCGGAGTTTGCGGGCTACTTCTTTCGCGAAGTAGGTCAGGATTAAATCCGCGCCGGCTCGCTTGATCGACGTCAGTACTTCCATCGTGGCGCGCTCTTCATCGATCCATCCGTTGATGCCGGCTGCGCGGATCATCGAGTACTCGCCTGAGACGTTGTAGGCCGCCACCGGCGCGTTGAATTCCTGTTTGACCCGGTAAATCAGATCGAGGTAAGGCAGCGCGGGTTTGACCATCACGATGTCCGCGCCTTCTTCCAGATCGAGCGCCACTTCCCGCATCGCTTCGTCGCCGTTGGGCGGGTCCATCTGATACGAGCGACGATCGCCGAATTTCGGCGCCGACTCCGCCGCCTCGCGAAACGGGCCATAGAATGCGGACGCGAACTTCGCCGAATACGCCATGATTGCAACGTGGCTGAAGCCGTTGGCGTCCAGCGCAGTGCGGATTGCTCCGACGCGCCCGTCCATCATGTCCGACGGCGCGACGATATCTGCGCCCGCGCGCGCGTGCGACAGCGCCGAGCGCGTCAGCAGTTCCAGCGTCGCGTCGTTATCGACGTCGTTGCCGTCGAGCGCCCCGCAATGCCCGTGGTCAGTGTATTCGCACATGCATACGTCGGTAATCACCGCCATCCCGGGCACGCGTTCCTTGATCTCGCGGATTGCGCGCTGCACCTCGCCGTCGTCGTTCCACGCTTCGCTGCCATTCGCGTCCTTGCGTTCAGGAATTCCAAACAGGATGACCGCGGGGACGCCGGCCGCCCAGGTCTCGCGCGCTTCTGCGACGATGTTATCGACGGACATCTGTGCAACGCCAGGCATCGAGGCCACGGCTTTCTTCACGCCGCGTCCCGGGCACACGAACATCGGGAGGATCAGGTCGTCCGGTGACAAACGCGTCTCGCGGACCATGCGGCGGATTGTTTCGGTGCGTCGCAGCCGGCGCGGGCGATTGATTGGAAACGCCATCGTAGTGCTCGTGGTGGATTATATAGATATGCGCGGCGGCTGAATAACGCGGCGCGCGGGGTCGATGTGACCCCGCGCGCACTCCCCTTTCCGCAACGCGTCACGAACCCCAGATGCCTTGCCACCATGGCTTCGGCTGCGACTCCGGCGGCAGGCCGGCTTTCTTGATAACGTCCTGCAGGTTCCATCCAGTCAGATCGGCCAGCGTCTCCGCTTCGTGCGCTTTGCGCTTGTTCAGTTCTTCGAAATAGTTGCGGGCACCCTCGCATGCGTTGGGCGATCCATCCCACGCACGGTGCATCACATAACGCGCTTGAAAATTTTCCTGATCCTGCGTCTCCTGGAAGATCAGATCTTCGGGGAAAGTGTCGGCGCTGTAGCGGACGTGCAGGCGCGTGAGCATCACCGGCATCGGCCGCCCGAGGGCTGAGGTGCCGGCATGAAACCGCCGGGGCGATACATGGGGACCGCGCCGCCCGGCTGGTCGTCGAGCCAGAACACGCCGAGGTTCTTCAACTCCTCGCGCGACAGCGGCGGTCCCGCGCACGGATCGCACCATCCCATGTTCCACACGTACTCGGTGAACACTGCGCGCATGTCGTTGCGCTTGACCTGCTCGTCGAACATCGCCTTGTAGAAGTCACCGAACTCGTCGCGCACGTACTGAGGGATATCCATCCCGGTCGGCAATTTCACGGTGCGATAGTTGGTGGTCTCGACGCGGCCGTTTTCGGTGAGCATGTAGACGACGAGGTCCTGCGGCCCCTGCGAATTAATCATCCCGAGCCGAATCGGCAGCATGAACTTTGGCGATTCGAAGGCGAACTGCAGCGGCCGCAGGTAGGTCAGCCCGGTGCGATTGTGCTCGGTGAGATTGACCTTGGCGACGAAAAACTTCATGTCGCTGCGAATGTACGGCTCGAGCGCGCGCTGAGCTCCGAACGGAATTTTATAACCGCTTTGCTGCAGCCAGGTTTCCAGCCCCGACGATTCCTTGGCCGACAAGATCACGATGTCGTATTCGCCGACGGTGTACTCGGCTTCTATTTTCACCCCGAGCGCGTCCGCTTCTCTGCGCTCGGCAATATTGCCGGAAAAGCCCCCAACAGCCGGTGCGGCGGCGAATGCCCGTGCCATTGGCATCATCTGGCACGGATCCGGGTCGGGGTACTCAACCAGGCGCGGCGAACTGTACGCGTCGATCTTCTGGAACAATTCGCGATCGCCGATATGCACCTGCCCCTTTTGCAGCACGACCGGAACCGGCACCACCAACGCGAAATCCGACGGCTCGCCCTGGTAGTCGTTCATCAGGCTGATGACGGTCTTGTCGTCATGATGCGCGATCACGACTTGCGACGCGTGATTCACCAGCGGCTCGTCAGCCTTGCCGACATAGAAGCCGCAGAACGCGCGCGCATCATGCGGCGCGCCGAGAATCAGCGTTGCCAGGATCACCGAAACGAGAATCAGGATTCGACGAAAAAACATTGCTACCTCCATTTTGTGTCCATTCGAATTTGCGCGCGGGCCAAATCGCGTCCCACAGCGGAACGCATGGCGCCGCGATAAACAAAGCCCAGATGAGTCCGTTGGTGTGGTAGAGGCGGACCTGCCACACGTACGCGATTGCGGCAACGAGCGCGGCGTGCGCGATTCTGCCGCGGCGATCGTTGGGGCCGGTCATCGGATCGGAAATCATGAAGAACGCGAACAGCAGCAGCGCGCCGCTCTCGAGCTGATGCGTCCAGACGGCCCACCTCTGGCCGAGGTATTCGATGCGAAGCGCGAGCGCGCCGAGATAGAACGCGAGGAACGTCCAGCTGATGTCGCCGCGCCGCGCGCGATTCGTCACCAGCATGCCAAGCATCACGACCCATCCCGCGACGGCAACGTCCTGCCCCCACTGCCCCGGAGATACCCAGGTGCCGGGAAGAAAGATGATCGCGAAGATGACGCCGAAGGTCGCGGGATTGAAAAGGTGCTTGCCGCGAAATCGGAAAAGTGACTTCGAGGAGATTGCGACGGCAGCGGCAATCGGATGCGCGAGCAGATTGTCCGCGCGCAGCAGCAGCGTCAGGCTGAGGCAGGTGATGATGGCGCTGCGCAATGTGCACGGCTTCGACGGGGTAAGCCTCCAGCATGCGGCCTGCGTCAGCAGGCCGGCGGCGAAAGTCAGCAGGACCTGCTCGGGGCGGATGCTGAAATCGCGGAAGTACGCACCAGTGGCGAGCAAAATGCCGAGGGAAAAGATCTGGAACAGCCGAGGATCCGCGAATGAGGCAGTGCAGAGCTTGAGCTTCGAGCTGAATGCGTCCATCGAGTCGTCCCTCTCGACTCTTTGAACGGAGGCGGCGAATTTTCTTGCAGGGTTTCCTTCTGATTCCCTCCCCCGTTCGTGGGGGGAGGGTTAGGGTGGGGGACAATACGGCGCGCAATTGTCTGGTGCGCGCCATGTTCTGGCGTAGAGCAATTCAGAATTAAAGGTCCCCCACCCGCCGCGCTTGGAAGCGCGTCGGCCTCCCCCACGAACGGGGGAGGCGAATTCGGAGGCTATCGCTTGCGGCGGAGGTGCTTGGGCGGGGGGTTGTAGACGTGCAGGAACGAGAATGCGGCGATCGTCAGCGCGTGCATGACTTTGCCTGACGCTATCAGGCCGCGGATTTCGCGCATCGGGACCATCACGACTTCGGTCTCTTCGTCACCGATCGATACCACCCGCTCGACCTGGCGGACGTTCTCGGCGAGGAAGGAGAAGCAGATGTTGCCCTGGATTGCGGGATTCGGATGCACCTTGCCGAGTGCGACAATCGCGTCGGAATCGAAGCCGGTCTCCTCGATCATCTCGCGCCGCGCCGCCTGCATCGGCGACGGATCCTCGGGATCGACCATTCCGCCCGGCACTTCAAGCGTGAATTCCGAGATGCCGTGACGCCATTGCCGAATCATCACGACGTCGCCATTTTTTGCGAGCGGAATGATGTTCACCCAGTTGGGCGCGTCGAGAATAAAGAAGTCGCGCTCGCCGCGCCGCGAATGCATCGAGCGCCGCCGATGCAAATCGAAAATCGGCGTACTGTACGCGACGTCGCTTTTGAGCGTCTTCCATTTCCGCGGCTTCATCTGACAGGGACGCTCGCGGACGTCACTTTCGCTCGAATTCGACTTCGACGTCGTGACCGTACAGCCACGCGTTCTGAGGCAGCGGCGCGGTCGTGGCCGACGTCAGGTTGGCGTCGCGCTTGCGCTGCTCTTCACCGTCGGCGAGATGGAACATGACGGCGTTGCGGCGCGAACCCTCCTGGCATTGTGAGGCGCGTGGTTTGCGCGTCTGTTCGTAGCGCGAGAGCGCCGCGCCCACGTCGTGCGCATCTGCGAGCTCGAGACATTTCGCCAGCACCGCTGCGTCCTCGATTGATTGCACCGCGCCTTGCGCCATGTACGGGAGCATTGGATGCGCCGCATCGCCCATCAGCGTGACGCGCCCCACGGTCCATCGCGGAAGCGGGTTGCGGTCGTAGAGCGCCCATCGATTGGTCGTCTCAACCGCGCCGATGAGCTCGCGGATCTGCGGATGCCATCCTTCGAACTCCTTGAGCGCGTCGGCCACCTCGCCTTTTGCGGTCCACGACTCGACGCGCCATTCGCCAGGCGTTAGCGCTACCCAATTGAGATAACGGGCGCCGGCGCCGACATAGTAATGAACGAAATGATGCTCAGGCCCCCACCATACGGAGGCAGCGACTTCGAGTCCGAGATGCGCGACGCGATCGGCGGGGACCAGCCCGCGATAGGCCACGTGTCCCGAAAATTGCGGCGACTCCGGCCCCATGACGGCCTTGCGCACCGTCGAGTGGATACCGTCGGCGCCAACGACCACGTCGGCATCGGCGGTCGCGCCGTTATGAAATTGCACCTCGACGCGATCAGCATGCTGAGTGAGTCCGACGCATCGATGATCGAGATGCAGCACGCCCGGAGGCACCGCCGCTGAAAGAAGGTCGAGCAGGTCGGCGCGATGGAAGTTATAGTAGGGCGCGCCGAAGTTACGTTCGCATGCGTCGGCGAGCGGCTGCCGGGCGAGTTCGCGCCCGTCGTCCCATCGGCGGATGATGATCGAGTGTGGCCGCACTCCAAGGCGGCGCATCGGCTCCTCGAGTCCGAGGCGATTGAGGATTCGCGACGCGTTGGGACTTATCTGGATGCCGGCGCCGACCTCGCGCAATTCGGCGGCCTGCTCGAACACCTGAACCTCGAGCCCAGCGCGTCGAAGCGTCAGCGCCGCTGAGAGGCCGCCGATTCCCGCGCCGATGACTATTATTCGCATGAGTATGCTCCGCGTACTCCGATTAGCCGATGAATCTAATGGCGCCGCCGCTGCGCGGCGGACGAGATCCTTCGCTGCGCAGACTCCGCTCAGGATGACGGAAAAAAACTTGACGGAAAAAAGAAAGTGCGGGGATCAGCATAATTTCAGTCATTCTGAGCGCAGCGAAGAATCTCGCGTGCTCCAGCACGCGCTAAGATCGGCCATCTCAAGATTCATCGAATGAATCAGATCAAGCTTCCGCGCCCGCTTCCATCCTTTGATTTGCTTCTCGCGAGCTATCGCTTCCGCCGGCCGGTCGAACTGTTCGAAATACAAGAGCCGCCGCACGCGATACTTCTTCGTAAAACCCGGAATCAGTCCGTCGCGATGCTCCTTCACCCGCCTTTCCAAATTGTTCGTGACCCCGATGTATAGAACACCGAACTTGCTGCCCATGATGTACACGTAGAAAGTCCTGCTCTCCCACCGCGCCACAATAGCTCGCCCCCTCAGAACAGGCGCGCGTATTCGATTGCGGGGCATCGATCCATGATGACTGTCATACCGGCTTGCTGCGCGCGATGGGCTGCGTCGAGGTGGATTACGCCGAGCTGGCACCACAGGATGCGGGCGCCTTTGGCGATTGCCTCGTCGACGATTTGCGGCACGAACTCTGAGCGGCGAAATACGTCGACTATCTCGACCGGCTCGGGAATCGACGCCAGATCGCGATAGCACTTCTCGCCGAGAGCGTTGCGGAGCGCGTCGGCATCGAGTTGCGGATTGACCGGGATCACCTTGAAGCCGCGGCCCTTCAGCAGTTTGGCGATTCGAAGTGAGTCGCGCGCCGGATTGTCGGAGCATCCGACGACTGCGACCGTGGTCGGCTTCGACAAGATCGCGCGAATTTCGGCGTCAGACGGATTTTTGAATTCCATACTAACTATGATCACGCGCGACGCGCGGCGTGGCTAGTTGTGGAAGAGGCGCTCGATGATTGTTGGGACGAGGCGATGGATTTCTTCGCGGCATTCGGCGAAGACCAGGTCGCCTTTTTCGTAGGGGTCGTCGATGTCCCCGGTCTCGCCCGCGAACGAACGTAGCGTGAACACCGGGCGCTCCTTCGCGCCGGGGAATCGTTCGACCAGATCGCGCGCCTGCTGCTCGGTCATCGCGATGATGAGATCGGTCTGCTCGAGCAGCTCGGGATGCCGCTTGAGGTCCGTCGACGTGGCTTCGTCGCTGATGTCGATGCCGACTTCGCGCAACGCCATCCGCGTGTCGAGCGAGACCAACGCGCCGTCGCGGGCATACGGCGCGATGCCTGCGGACGTAATCGTGATGTTGTGATCGAAGCCCAGTGCGTCGAGTTCGCGACGCAGGATATGCTCGGCCATCACGCTGCGCGCGGTGTTGGCGGCGCAAATGAACAGGATGGAACGAAAGCGCGGCTCACGAGGAGCCGCGCTTTTAGGTTTCGTGTCAGCGGTCAAAAATCTACACGCCCCCGCCCATCACCTCGCCCATGCTTTCTTTCTTGGTGACGCCCTTGGCCAGCTCTTCCTTGAGCTTGCCGCCGAGTTCCGCCGGCTCCCACATCGAGCCCTTCTTCGAGACTTTGGCGCCAGTGTGCCATCCGCGCATCAGCCATACGTTGCCCAGGCCCACGCGGAAGACTTCGCCGTGAACGTCTTTGGCATCGTCGCTCGCGAGCCATGCGACCAGCGGCGCGACGTGCGCGGGCGTGAACGCGTCCCATTCGCCCGCCTTCTGCGCCATGCCGGCTGCGGTCTGCGGAGTCGCGTCGACCGTCAGTCGAGTGCGCGCGACGGGAGCAATCGCATTGGCGGTGACGCCGTAGCGGTTCATCTCGCGATCCACGATTATCGCCATCGCGGCGACTGCGGCCTTCGCCGCGCCGTAATTGCTCTGTCCCGCGTTGCCGAGGATGCCCGAGTCGGAGCTGGTGTTGATCAGCCGGCCGTTGAGCACGTTGCCGGCCTTATGCTGCTCGCGCCAGTAGGCGGCCGCGTGGCGGGCGACGTTGAACGAGCCCTTCAGATGGACGGTGACGACGGCGTCCCAGTCCTCTTCGCTCATGTTGAAAATCATGCGGTCGCGCAGGATGCCCGCGTTGTTCACCACGATGTTGAGCTTGCCGAAGTTGTCGATCGCGCAATCGATGATTCGCTTGGCGGCCTTGAAGTCGGTGACGCTCTCGAAGTTGGCGACTGCCTCGCCGCCGGCGGAGCGGATTTCCTTGACGACGTCTTCGGCCGGCGAGCGCGACTGCCCGGTCCCGTCGAAGTGGCCGCCGAGGTCGTTCACGACCACCTTCGCGCCGTGCTTGGCCAGCAACAACGCCTCTTCGCGCCCGATGCCGCGGCCGGCGCCGGTGATTACCGCAACTTTGCCTGTCAGTAGTGCCATCTCACTAATTCCTCTTCTCTTTCTCGCTTGGATTTGGATTTGCGTTCGGTGCTTGTTGGGCCATTTCGCCCGGTCCTTCTATGTCGAAATCTTCCTTGGGTTCCACCAGCGATTCGTCGATGTGCGCCGGCAGCTCGTAGATAAGATCGATCGTCATTTTCGTCTTATCCTGATCGCTCGGATAGAGCATGATGCTGCCGGGGCGCCCATTGTAGTGGAAATCGCACGACCAGGTCCTGCGCGCGGGCATGATCAGCGAGGACGTGATGTGGAAGTCGTTCTTTTTCAGCTCCTCTTTGTAGTAGCCAACCATCTGCTGCATCGTCGAGTCGGAGCTGAGCAGGATTTCGCGCATCGCGCCCTTGGGCTTGCGGATGTGCTCGACTTTGGCGCCGGGGTAGATGGGCATCGAGGGGAACAGATCCTTGGGTAGTTCCTTGCTCGGCTCGTCAGTCGGGCCTTTCGCAACAGGCTCAGGCGGGGGGCCAAGGGGCGCCGACGCCGGAGTCGCCTTGCAAGACGCGAGTACAACCATGAACGTGGCTGCAATTATGAAGATAGCGGCCCTGTTCACCGTCTGATTATTGAGTGGGTCCAGATTTCTCAAAAGCGTCAATCGCCACAAAAACAAAGACCGCATTGCGGTCAACCTGTGGGCTTGCTGTGGCAAGCTTCTGGATAGACGTGAGGGGGCAAGAAGTCAAGGCGGTTGGGGCGTCGGCGGTGCAGATTAGCGATCAGAGTTGATCTAGTCGCCAGCATGGCCAACGGCGTAGAGTAGATGACGACAGATGTCGAGCAGGTGCGACCATCGCGCTACATGTCACGGCCTGGAGAGCCGCTTGTGCGCATTCGCAATCGTGGACGAAATGTTCAAATTTTTTCCTTCCGATCGGCGACCCTTGACAAATACTTTCTATTGTTGCATTCAGACTTTCCGCGCCATCACGGGAAACTTTTACCGGCGTGAGGTAGCCCTTTTCGCCAAAATTGGGCTAACGTCCGGTTCAGGGGTGAACCGCCGAGGCATTTTGGGACAGTTATCGCAACGGTTCGAGCGGGGCCAGAATTTCGCCGCTCAATTTATATCAATCTCGAGAGGGTAAGAGATGCAAAGCCAATTTGGAATTTTGGGTATGATTCAGCAGGGATACTATGCAACGTATCCCCTGCTCTTCATTTCGGTCGTATGCCTCGCGATTATTTTCGAGCGCGTATGGGCACTGTGGGGCGTCGGACCGCGGACGGCCAAGCTCGCGGACGCGCTGATCCCGCAACTGCGCCAGGGTAAATTCAACGAAGCGCTGCAGGCGACGCAGGCGCGCAGGACGGCGGCAGAGCGTATCTTCCACACGCTGATTTCGGGCGCGCAGACGATGGACCGCGATCATCTGCTCGAGCTCGACGACGAGCGGCGCTACCAGGAAGGCCTCGAGTTCAAACGCTACATCTGGGTGCTCGCGACCGCGGGCGCATCTGCCCCGTTCATCGGGCTGTTCGGCACCGTGGTTGGTATTCTGGTGGCGTTCCAGTCGATGGCAATCATGGGCACCGGCGGTTTCTCGGTCGTCGCGGCCGGTATTTCGGAAGCGTTGATTTCGACTGCGCTCGGACTGGCGGTCGCGATCGTCGCGGTTATTTTCTACAACTATTTCTCGGTCAAGGTTGAGAACATCAGCGCGATCCAGCACATCAACGACGACCGCCTGATCGACGCAGCCCTTCAGGGGAGACAATCGCGTGGCAATTAGCGGACCTCATGGCGGCGAGGGTGGCGGCGTTTTCGCCGACATCAACATCACCCCGCTGACCGATATTTTTTTGGTTCTGCTGATCATCTTCATGGTGACGACCTCTGTCACCATCGAATCCGCCGCGCACGTCGATCTGCCCAACGCGACCAACACCGCACCCGAGAACAAGGGCGTTATCGTGACGTACACTGCGCAGCACGAGCTGTTCGTGAACTCGAAGGACGTGCCCGAGCGCGAACTCAAATCCGCCTTGACCGACGCGCTCGGCCAAGGTGGATCAGAAGATCGTCGTGTTCCAGGGCGATCGCAAAGTGCTGCTCGGCGACATGGTGCGGATCCTGGGTATCGCCAAAGAAGCTCACGCAGAACAAATTGCAATCGCAGCCAAGCGGGTCACGGGTGCGCAAATGGCCAACACCTCCGGTGGAGGCAGTTGATCGCTACCTGTAGAGGTATATCGGCATGGCAGCAAAAAAAATGAGCAGTAACAAAGGCGGCGGGGTGTTCGCCGACATCAACATCACCCCGCTGACCGACATCTTTCTCGTCCTGCTGATCATCTTCATGGTGACGACGGCCGTGACGATCGAATCCGCAGCCCACGTCGATTTGCCCAAGCAGGGTGCGCCGTCGCCGACCGACAAGCCCAAAGGCATCATCGTCACCTACAATGCCGACCACCAGGTCTTCCTTAACGAGAAGCAGGTTACCGAGGCCGAACTGGTACCCCAACTACATGACGCGCTCCAGAATTCAACCGACAAAATTGTGATTTTCCAGGGCGACCCGAAGGTTATCCTTGGTGATATGGTTCGCATCCTGGATTTGGCCAAGTCGGCTGGCGCGGAAGCGATAGCAATAGCAGTGTCTTCGCTCCCTCCGGGCGGCGGCGGTGCCGCGACGCCGGGAGGCGGAGCGTAGGAATTTATATATGATCGTTCCAATTATCATTTTGCTTGTTCTGTCGACGTTCGTCGTCGCTTTCATCTTCTACCGGATCATCGGCAAGCGGGAGGCCGCGGCCGAGGCGAACCGCGAGGATGACGAGGCGGACGCGACCCGCCTGCAGAAGATGAAAGACGCGCTCGGTCTGCTGATCGGGCCCTTTCCACTATCGGTCGCGCTTCACGTGCTCGCCCTGCTCTTCCTGATCATCACGGTGCACGAACAGCGTGGCCGCGAATTGATCATGGTGAACCTCGAAGCGGGCGGCGGTGGCGGCGGCGGCAACGAGATGCAGGATCTCGACATGCCCGAAGTGCCGATGCCCGACTCGGCGCCGCAGCAGATGGAGCAGCCGACTGCGGTCGACACGTCGCAGGCCGTCGGTCTCGCCAGTGACTACGTGCGCGCTGCGGGCGGCGGCGGTATCGGAATCGGGCGTGGCGGCGGCATGGGCTCAGGCTACGGCCACGGCATCGGCTCTGGCTTCGGCGGGTTCATCGGAGAGTTGCGGCGCAAGGGCCTTGACGTGGTGCTGGTAATCGACGGCACCGGCTCGATGAAACTGATCATCGACGACGTCAAAGCCAAGATGATGCAACTGGTGCAATCGATTCACCGGCTGGTGCCGATCGCGCGAATCGGAATAATCGTGTTCGGCGGCAAGGGCGAGAAGATGAACATCCAGCCGCTGACGCTCTCGCCACAAAAGTTGAGCGACTTCTTAAACGGCATCCAGGCGATGGGTGGCGGCGAGTGGGAAGAAGACACGCTCGGCGCCGTCGAGACGGGAATCAACAAGATGGACTGGAAGCCGTATGCGAAGAAGGTCGTCGTGCTGGTAGGCGACTCGCCTCCGCGCACGGAGGACTTCGCGCCGCTGCTGTCGCTGATTCGGCAGTTCAAGAGCAACAACGGCACCTTCAACACCGTTGACGTCGCGGCTGAAGAGCACGAACGCTTCGAGCGCGAGTTCTGGCTGAAGGTGCATCGCGAGGAGCCGCCGAAGATCTCGCCGTTGCCGGCGTTCTATCGACAGACGCAAGCCGCGTACAAAGTGCTGGCTACTGCGGGCGGCGGCTCGATGAAGTCGTTGACCAAGGACGCGCACATCAACCAGCAGGTGCTGATCCTCGCGTTCGGCGATCAGTGGCAGTCGCAGGTGTCTGCGTTCGGCCGCGGGTTGAATGGCGGTAGCGGCAGTCAGTAAATATTTGCGTCCGGCCATTCGTCTACTATGATGGTGGCCGGGACGTTATGAAAAATCTCAAGAACCTGAGCGCGGTCGCCCTTGCGGCCGCGCTCTTTTTTCCGCTGAGCGCTTCGCGGGCGCATGCGTATGACTTGCAGCACGCGCGCGCACAAAAGGACCTCACTCCCGCACTCCAGAATTCGCTGCAGGACAAACTCTCAGATGTGACCGGGCCCTACTTTGACGAGCAGGATGAAAAGAAGGCCAAGGGTCAGGTGTACATCGACCTGTTGCAGAAGTTCGAATACCTGCCGACTTACGGGCCGCACAATCACCTGGTCGTGAGCTGCAAGCTCGGGGGCGTCGAGTACAATCCCGTGAAACCGGGAACGACCAAGGGCCTCGCCACCGGCAATCTCAAATATCTCGTCTTCACCTACGCGCTTGAGGACGGGCAGTGGGTCTCAGTCTCCAAACCGAAGTGGGAAACGCAGAACCTCGGCGCCGCGGGCGCGGCGCAAATGCGGCAGAATCTCGCCCACGGCGAGCAGCGCAAAGCCGCGATGGAAAAAACCGCTCAGACCCACGCGGCGGCCGCCGCCGCTGCCGCAGCCGCCCAGAAAGCAGCCGACCGCTCGGGGCAATAGCTTGCTCTTTTCCTAACCTCCCCTTGTCCGAGGAGAGGTCGGCGTAAGCCAGTGAAAACTTGAAAAGCGGTGTCGCCGGGTGAGGTGCAACGCCGGACATTGCACCGACGCCAACTCGTCTAACCTCAATGCAGAGACACCAGGTCCGCCGCCCGACAGCAGCACAACTACGCGAGTTGCGCCTGCCAGCGTGGTACCTCTCCCGTCGCTCACCTTCGGCTCGCGCCGACCTCTCCTCGGACAAGGAGAGGTTAGGATCGCGATCGCTATCTCTTCCTGACGCGGCGGCCTTATCGATTACGTTGTTCTGCACTTTGCTGTGGAAGCGGCCGTAGCTGAAATAGATGACGAGTCCGATCACCAGCCATACGAAAAAACGAATCCAGGTTACGACCGGCAGACTCGCCATCAGATAGACGCAGAACACGACGCCAAGGATCGGCACCAGAGGCACCAGCGGGGTGCGGAACGGACGCTTCAGGTCCGGCTCGACGTGGCGCAAGATCCACACGCCGAAGCATACGAGCGCGAAGGCGAATAGCGTGCCGATATTCGTCAGCTCCGCGATTTCCTGTATCGGCAGCAGCGCCGCCGTGATTCCAACCGCGAATCCGGTCAGCGTCGTCGGGATATACGGCGTGCGATACTTCGGATGTATCTTGCTGAAGGCCGGCGGCAGCAGGCCGTCGCGCGACACGGCGAAAAATACGCGAGATTGGCCGAGCATCAGCACCAGCAGCACCGAGGTCAAACCCGCCACCGCGCCGAGCGAGATAAATCCCGACAGGGCATGCATCCCGCGCAGCACGAAGGCCGACGCCAGCGGCGCGTTCACGTCGATCAGATGGGCCGGCACCATCCCGGTCAACACGCCGGCGACCAGGATGTAGAGCACGGTGCATACGAACAGCGAACCGAGGATGCCGAGCGGCAGGTCGCGATTCGGATCGACGACCTCTTCCGCCGCCGTCGAGACCGCATCGAATCCGATGTAGGCGAAAAAAATTACGGCCGCGCCCTTCATCACGCCCGACCATCCCATCGGCGCGAACGGACTCCAGTTCGCCGGCTTGACGAAGAATGCGCCGACGATGATCACGGCGGCGATCACAACCAGCTTGATTCCGACGATGACCGAATTGATTCGCGCGCTCTCCGAGATGCCGATGTACAGCACGTACGTGATCAGCATCACGATTAGCAGTGCGGGCAGGTTGATGATCGCGCCGGGCGCCGACCCGGGCGCGTGGGTTATCGCAACTGGCAGATGAATCCCGAGCCCCTGCAGGATGACGGTAAGGTAGCCCGACCATCCGACTGCGACCGCGGCGGCGCCGACGGCGTATTCGAGCACGAGGTCCCAGCCGATGATCCAGCCGACCAGCTCGCCCATCGTCGCGTACGAATATGAATACGCACTGCCTGCGACGGGAATCATCGCGGCGAACTCGGCGTAGCACAGGGCAGCCATCGCGCATGCGAATCCCGACACGATGAACGAGAGTACGATCGCAGGGCCGGCGTATTTTGCAGCGGCGACGCCGGTCAGCACGAAAATTCCCGCGCCGACGATCGCGCCAATTCCGAGCAGCGTGAGATCGAGCGCTCCCAGAGCCCGCTTGAGGCCGCCATCGCGCGCATCCGCCTCCGCCATCAACGCCGACGCGGGCTTGCGCCGGAAAAGTTGCGCCCTCAGTCCGGTTCCGTTCATCCCCCTCCCCCTCGCGGCGCTCACCATGCCTGGTATCCGCCGTCCACCGAAATTACCGACCCCGTAACGTAGCTTGAAGCCGGACTCGCAAGGAAGATCACCGCGCCGCGAATCTCGTGCGGCAGCCCGAGCCGCTTCATCGGCGTGAACGCTTCCATCCGCTCCTTGTTCGCCGGCTTCGCGATCCCGCCTTCAGTCGCCTCGGTGGGAATCCATCCGGGTGCGATCGCATTGACCAAAATTCCGTAGCCGGCCCATTCGACCGCGAGCTGACGCGTAAGATTCGCCAACGCGGCCTTGGTCGCCACGTATGCCGACAATCGATACACCGAACTCGCGACGGACGCGTAGATCGAAGCCATGTTGATGATTCGGCCCGGCTGTTTAATCTCGATCAGCCGGCGCGCGAAGCGCTGCGAGAGCATCATCGGCGCAGTCAGATTCACCGCGAGCGTTTGGTCCCACGCCTCGCGCTTGAAATTCTCGGCGCGCCCGGTCGGCGACACGCCGGCGTTGTTCACCAGGATATCGATGTCGCCAAGCGCGGCCGACGCTTCGGCCATCACGCGATCCAGGTCGTCCTCGCGCGTCACGTCGGCGCCGATCCCAATCGCCCTGACGCCGTGCGTTTTCGCGAGTTCGTCCGCAATCTCAACGACGCGATCCTTGCGCCGCGCGACGAGCGCAACGTCGGCGCCCCCAATCGCCAGCGCCTTCGCGCATTCGATTCCCAGCCCCGACGATGCGCCGGTTACCAGTCCGCGATGCCCGCGCAGGGAGAACAACGATTCGAGTGAGTCCATTATTGAAGTTTCAGTCGCCGAAAACTTCACCGGTGGCTTGCGCGGCGGCAGCGACTGCGCGATCGATGTCGGCGCGCGAAATTCCATGATGCGTCACCGCGCGGAAAGAGGTCGAATCGCGCGGCGAGATCAGCACGTCCCGCTCGCGCATCGCCACTGCGAAGCGGCCAGACGCGTCCGCGTCGCCGTCCACGTCGAACACGACCATGTTGGTGCGATTTGCGACCGCCCGCACGTTGAGTCCCG
Organism: uncultured delta proteobacterium; assembly: GCA_963733715.1. Classification (GTDB taxonomy): domain Bacteria; phylum Desulfobacterota; class Binatia; order Binatales; family Binataceae; genus Binatus. The sequence goes on along the minus strand of CAVTEN010000004.1, from coordinate 95,345 downwards.
CGACCAGCGCGAGTCCCTGCGCCAGCGCGCGCGCATTCTGATGATCCTCGGCCAGCCGATCCACCATCGTGGTCAGCGCGACGATCCCGGCCGCCGCGATTATTCCCGCTTGGCGCATCCCGCCGCCCAGGAGTTTCCGCGTGCGATGCGCACTCGCAATAAATTCGCGGCTCCCGCACAGGAGCGAACCCACTGGGCATCCGAGCCCCTTCGACAGGCAGAACGAAACGGTGTCCGCGCTGTTCGCGATTTCCTTTGGCGTCGTCTCGAGCGCGAGCGCCGCGTTGAAGATTCGCGCGCCGTCGAGATGCAGCGGAATTTTCCTTCGATGCGTCGCCGTCGAAACTTCCGCCATGTGCGAGAGCTTGATCGGCGCGCCGCCGCATCGGTTGTGCGTATTTTCGATGACGACCAGCGACGGCTGCGCGAAATGATCGTCGGCCGGCGTCCCAAGCTCGCGCGCGAGTTCATGCGTGTCGAGCTCGCCCTCTTCGGTGTTGGCGATCGCGGTGAGCACGATGCCTCCCAGAGCCGACGCGCCGCCCGCTTCGTAAAGATTGGTGTGCGATTGCGAGCCGACTATCGCCTTGGTGCCGCGCGCGCAATGCGTCAGCATGGCAGCAAGATTGCCCATCGTACCGCTCGGCACAAGCAGCGCGGCGTCCTTGCCCATAATAGACGCCGCCATCTCCTCGAGCCGGTTCACGGTCGGGTCTTCGCCGTAAACGTCGTCGCCCAGCTCGGCGCGCGCGATCGCCTCGCGCATTTCCGGCGTCGGCAACGTTACGGTGTCACTGCGCAGATCGATCAAAACGCGATGCCTGTCGCGCGAGGCCTACTGCCCCGGCGGATAGAGCTGGCTGACGTTGCCGCTGGTCGTATCGACAACCTCGACGGCGTTTTCTGTCGTGTCTGAAAAATAGAGCTGCTTGCCGTCGCTGGTGAGCGCGCAGCCGGAACCGATATGGCCGTTGACGAGAGTCAGCTTGGTCACGGTGTTGGCGTTGAGATCCATCTTGCGAATCGAATGATTGTCGGCGTCGAGGATGTACAGAAACGATCCGTCGGTGCATACAGCGCCGGGATTGTTGAATTGCGCCTGTAGCGCGGGACCGTCCTTGTCGCCTTCTTCGCCGGTGCCCGCAATCGTGCTGGTCTCGAGCGAGCTTATATCGATCTTGCGGATTACGTCGTTGCCGGTGTCCGCCACGTAGATCGCTTTTTTATCCACTGCGACTCCGCGCGGGCCGCTGAGCAGCGACTTCTTCGGACCACCCTCAGTCTTACCTGCCGTGCCCGATTGTCCCGCGATCGTTATGACCTTGAAGTCGGCGAGCGTGATGCGCCGAATCGCGCTGTTGCCGCTGTCGGCCACGTAGAGCGAGGTGCCGTCACTCGCGATCTGCGTCGGGTTGTTGAAGTGCGCCGCCGTACCGGTGCCGTCATCGGTGCCCCCGATATTCGCGGTGCCCGCGACCGTGGTGACAGTGCCACTGACGGTGATCTTGCGGATGTCGGAATTGTTGGTGTCGCAGAGATAAAGATCCTGCCCGTTGATCGTCATGCCGTCAGGGCTGTTGAAGCGCGCCGCATCGCCGACGCCGTCATTGTTGCCTTCCTGGAAAAGCTTGCCCGCGACGATTCGCAGCGATCTCGCCGTCAAATCGATCGCTTCGACCGTATTGTTGCGGCTGTTCGCAACGTAAACTGCGCGGCCGTCGGTCGCGAGTCCGGCGGGAAAATCCAGCCGCGGTCCTGACTGTGCCTGGAGCCCTTGCAGTTCCTGCGCGATCGCGGATGCGCCAACGGCGAGCATCGCCGCCGCAGCCAGAATCACTTTGAAGTTTGCGAAGACTCTCATTTACGCGACCTCTCTGAGGTTGTAGGTACTATTCGCGTCGGTCACGAATCTTGCCGCAACTTATGGAAAGATCGCTTTTACCACTTCGTCGATCGCGCGCTTGCTGTCCACTTCGTCGGTGAGCGACCACGTGACGGCGACGGTCGCCGCGCGCCGTGGCGCAATTCCCTGGCGGATCAGCTCGCCGGCGTAAATCAGCAGTCGGGTCGAGACGCCTTCTTCCAATCCCGACGCCTTCAGATGCCGCACCTTCTCGCCCAGCACCGCGAGTTGCTGCGCGATATCCTGATCGACGCCGGCCTCGTGCGCGATAATCTCCACTTCCTTATCCGCCGGTGGATAGGTGAACTCGATCGTCACGAAGCGCTGGCGGGTCGAATGCTTCAAATTTTTCTGGATGCTCTGGTAGCCGGGATTGTACGAAATCACCAGCAGAAATCCCTCGTGCGCCTCGATCGTCTCGCCGCGTTTTTCGATCGGCAGAATCCGCCGATGATCCGACAGCGGATGTATCAGCACGGTCGTGTCCTTGCGCGCCTCGACCACTTCGTCGAGGTAGCAAATCGCGCCGCGGCGCACGGCCTGCGTCAGCGGACCGTCAACCCACACCGTCTCGTCGGCCTGGATCAGAAAACGTCCGACCAGGTCGCTGCCGGTGAGATCCTCGTGACAGGCAACTGTGATCAACTCATTGGGGCCGTTGGCGAGCGACGACAGTTGATGCGCCATGTGCTCGACGAAGCGCGTCTTGCCGCATCCGGTGGGACCCTTGAGCAGCAGCGGCAGTCGCGCTTTGTAAGCGGCGGTGAAGATTTCCACTTCGTCGCCAATCGGCAGGTAAAACGGTGCCGCGGCGGGATCGAGATGCTTTACCTCGGGCCCTTCAGCCTGCAGCCTGGTGTCGAATTTCTTTAACTCAATCCCCATCGGTTCCTTCTGGGCACAGTTGATGCGTCAAGGGGCGATTCTAAGATTCTTTCGCGCAAGCATTCAACCTAAATCACCGCTCAGGTTCGGCGTTGATAGGTAGCGGTGCCGTCGCGATTATCCTTGACCTCGTAGCCGCGGCGCTCGATTTCCTTGCGCAGCTCGTCGGCGGTGCTGAAGTCCTTCGCCTTGCGCGCTGCAGCTCGATTTTCGATCAATTGCTGCACGTCCGCTTCGATAGTGCTCGCATGCGCCGCCTCGCGATGCCTTCGCAGGTCGAGGCCCAGCACCGTGTCGAGCGCGAGCAGGGTCGGCCATGCGCGAAAATCCTTGCGCCGGTATGCTTCCGCGACCAGTTCGAGCGCCACCGCCAGAGCTTGCGGCGTATTCAGATCATTGTTGATAGCCTCGTGAAAGCGCTCGTAGTATTCGGCCGCCCAGCCAGCCGCCTCGACGCCATTGGCAGCCGCCTCGTCGGGCACGCTGCGCGCGAACTCACGAAAATAATCCAGATTGTTCTGCGATGCGCGGATCGCATCGTCGTTGAAGGCAATCTCGGATCGATACTTCGCGCCGTAGCAGAAAATCCGGAACGCCAGCGGATCGATTCCCGCCGCTCCGAGATCGCTCAGCAGCGGAAACTTGCCCGCGCTCTTGCTGATCTTGGTCCCCTCTTTCCCGACCAGAAACGCGTTATGCACGAAGTACCGCGCGAACGGTTTGTGCGTCGCGCTTTCCGACTGCGCGATTTCGTTCTCGTGATGCACCGGGATGTGATCGATGCCGCCGGTGTGGATGTCGATAGTCTCGCCGAGATACTTCATCGCCATCGCGGAGCACTCGATATGCCATCCCGGATAACCGCGCCCCCACGGACTGTCCCATTGCATCAGGTGGTCGGGCTGGCCGAGCACCCACAGCGTAAAATCGTGCGGGCTGCGCTTGTCGGCAGAATGCTCGAGGCGTTGCGCGGCGTTCTGCTCGTCGAGACTCTGGCGCGAGAGCCTGCCGAGACGATTCTCTCCGCGGTAGCGCTCGACGTCGAAGTACACGCCGCTCTTCGTTACGTACGCAACGCCGGCGTCGATGATTCTTTTTGTGAGCGCGATCATATCGCCGATATGGTCGGTCGCGCGCGACCAGGTCTGCGGCGGCTCGAGATTCGAGCGCGGCGCAATCGCGCTGGAACTGCTCGAGATAGTAGTTAGCGACCTCGAGCGGCGATTTGCCCTGCGCGCGCGCGGTTTTCTCGATCTTATCTTCGCCAGCGTCCTCGTCGCTCGTCATGTGCCCGACATCCGTCACGTTCATCACGTGCCGCACTTTGTAACCGTTGAACTCGAGCGCCCGGCGGATACTGTCGACAAACACGTACGCGCGCAGATTCCCGAGATGCTGCGGCAGGTAGACGGTCGGGCCGCATGAATACAGCGTCACTTCGGGAGGGTTGAGCGGCTGGAATTCCTCGACCGCACGATTCAGCGAATTGAAAATGTAGAATGGTTTCACGAGTGCGCGCGTCAAGCTTAGCGTGCGCTCGCTGACTCGGACAAGGCGCGGGAGAGGGAAGGGGAAATCACTTAATTGAATGTGAAACCCGCGGTGGGTTTCACGCTTCCTTCGGCAGGGGTGACCCCTGCACCCAGTAAAAAGAGAAGATGCGGCCTGACGGCCTGTGAGAACTTTTTTTGTGTGGATCCTGAGCGGAGCGAAGGTTACCTCGCCCGGGTTAGGGTGTTGCGTTCCGCGCCACCTCGTACCCGCCTCGCCCGCTTAGTTGCGGGAGAGGCCGCGCCGAAGGAGCGGGTGAGGGCGGACTTTACGGGAGAGGCGCCGGCGGGCGCAGCCGCCGGTAGGTGAGGGTTCTGGGCTCAAGCTGTATGCCGGCAACGTCGGTGTCTGGGCTCCGGCTCCGGACCTGCTACTGCTTGACCGCATGCCCTTGTACTTTCAACCGGCCGCGATCGTCGCGCTGATACCTTGAGGCTGCGATTCGCTTGTACTGGCGGTCCGCGAGCCACGCGTAGCCGGGGATGTACCACAGGTAGGCGAGGTAGCCCTTGAGTCCGTGCTGACGGCGCAGAATTTCGTTGATCGCCCGCGCGCCGCGATACACACGGCCGTCATCGTCCACCGCGTGCAATTCTTCGAGCAGGTTCTCCATCTTTAATTCAGGAAACTTCGCGCGCACTTCTTCGTCATGAAGATCGAGCGGCTCCATGTTCCCCGAATTGTCGAATTGCCGGATTCCGTCGAGACTCGCCCGGCACATCTCGCATGAGCCGTCGTACAGAATCGCGAGCTTGCCCGCCGACGCCTTCCCTACCGTCACTTGCCCGTCCGCGTCAGCGCTTCGACCACCTTGGATTCGCGTTTATCCGGCGCAGCCGCGCGTTCTCCTGGATAATCCGCCATTCGTAACCGTCGAGCAGCGACACCCATGCCGACTCGATCGTGTTCGACGACTTGGCCAGCGTCGTCCACACCAGGTCACCGTCGGCAAACTTTTTCACCGACACGACGTCGGCCTCGGTCGAAGCGCCGGTCGCATGCTGATAAGTTTCGATTACTTTGACCGGCTCGAGGTACGGAAAATATTTCAACAGCGCTTTGCGCAGCGCCACGTCGAGCGCGTGCAGGACGCCGACGCCCGAAGCGGCCTCGGTTTCCTCGACGTCCCCGATCCTGATGATCAGAGTCGCGTCGACGGTCATCTTGCCGTCGTACACGTCGTCGATCACTCGCCGCCGCACGATCTCGAACGGCGCGAGATAGCCGGCGGAGGCGCGCAGCTTGGCCAGTTCGCGCGACGCCTGCGGCGGTTCGGCCTCGTAAAAGTCTGCCTGGCGTTCTGTACTCATCCGGCTTACCCAAAATTTCCGGTGATTGTTCTTATTTGATTATTATGAGCCATCGTATCGCTTACAAGTAGAGACGCAGTTGCCATAATAGTTGACTCGTGACAGCAGTGCGTGCGCAGTCGAGTCTCTCCAGTAACCAAAACCACAAATTCATGAATATCCTTGACGAATTCTATCGCATCGCGCGACTTCCCTGCCTCGATCAAAATAAGCGATCAACAATGAGGCTGTGGATAATCCTGACGGTCGCGAGCATTGTCTTGCTCGCCCCCGCCGATCGCGCGCGCGCGTCGCAGGTTCGCATTCCGCTGACCATCGACTACATCACGCTGCGCGAGGCGCTTAAGCACAAACTCTACACCGGCCCCGGCGGACGCGCCCAACTTTGGAACGGCGTCGACGACTGCCAGTTTCTCTACGCCGAAAATCCCCAGTTCTCGCGCGCGACTACCGGCGGCGCTGCGACCGTGCAACTGGAAACGGCGAACAGTCTCGGGCTCGGCGTCTCGATGGGCTCGCAATGTCTCAATGCCGTCCAGTGGAGCGGCATCGTGCAGGCGCTCGGCGTCCCGTACATCGCGCCCGGCCTTCAGCTCAAGTTTCATTTCACGGATTTGAATATCTTCGACTCCGCGCATCAGAAAACGGAGATGGTCAGCCAGGGCTTCGACCTGATTAAAGGTGATCTGATTCCGCGGCTCAACGATTTTTCTTACGACCTCAATCCCTCGGTCAAACAAATGGCCGCGATGGTCTCCGACTCGATTCGCGCCGGACGCCGCCGACCGCGTGCGCGCGGCAATTTCAAGTCTCACCGCCGAGCCGAACATCGTCGCGCTCGACGACGGTGTCCGCGTCACACTCGTGATGACTGTCCCCGACGTTCCTGCTGCAGGCATAAATCCGGGCGCCGCGTCTTCGCCCACGCCGGCGGAACTGAAAGCCTTTCAGGACACGCTCGATCAATGGGACGCGTTTCTGGCTTTCTCGATCAAGCATCTGGGCGGCGCGGTCGGCGACCAGCAGTTCCGCGACCAGTTGCTGCAAATCCTGCTCGACAGCCGCTATCGCCTGGTCCAGGCGCTGAACAATCCGTCGGCGGCGGGTGGACCCGATCCGGTTCGCCTTTTGTTTCTCGATGAATGGACGCAGTTGCACGACGCGGTCCGCGCTGCGGCACGGCGCGGGATGCTCGGTGCGCACGCGCTCGAATTCATGTCGTTCATCTCGGCCGGCGATGCGCTGTTTGCGCTCGATCAGGCCGCGCCCGCGCTCGGGATGCGCATCTCGGCGGCCGACCTGCGCCACCTCGCGCACATCATGGCGCCTGGGGCGACCGGCGACCCACTTCAATTCAACTACCGCGAAGATCCCGAGATGAAAAAACTCTTCGCGGTTCCCGAACCGCCCAAGAGCCGTCGCCCGATCGAAGAAGAGAGCATACCGCCCTCCGACTCCAGCGCGCCCGCAAGCCCCCCAAATCCAGCGCCTCCGTCGAAGGTTGGCCCCAGCGCGCGATTGTTCCGAAATTCCCTCGCCCGTTATTTTATGGGAGAGGCGGCCTCGCGGAGCGAGGTAGGTGAGGGTTCTGGTGTCTCGGGGTTAGGGGTTAGGTTCCTGCGCTTCTTTACCCCCTGCGAGGCCGACGCCTCCGAAGACAGCGGAGGCCTGCAGATTACCCGCCTTCAAGATGTTGCCGACCGCCTCTACCGCCTCGTCATAAACGAAGAAAATGCCGACGCCTATCACCACGACATGGCCCTGCTGCTCAATCTCAGCGCCGCTTACCAACTCAGCCAGATAGCATCCGGCATGAACGCTCTCGACACCGACAACGGCCGCACCTACATAACGCTGGTGCTCGCCACCGCGTGGCAGGAAAGCTGCTGGCGGCAATTCGTGATGGTCGGCGATCGCGTCCGATGGCTCGAATCCGCCACCGGCGACATCGGCCTGATGCAGGTGAACAAGCACGTCTGGCGCGGGTTTTACGACATCGATCGCCTGAAGTGGGACGTGCTCTACAATGCGGGCGCGGGATCCGAGATTCTCGCGCGCATGATGCAGTTCGCTGCCATCACACAACCGAAATATGATCCCGTACTGATCTCGAGCCATCTGGCGCGTTCGACATACGCCGGCTACAACGGCGGCCCCGCCGCATGCAATCGATGGCGCCGCCGCGAGCCCCCGGCCCTCAAGCAAATCGACTACAGTTTCCTGGAAAAATACCAAGCAATAGAAAGCGGCACGCAAATCGACATCCTAAGCTGCGCCCGCTCCTGGAGCCATTGACGCGCGATCTCTTATAAATCTGGTTCCCCTTCCCAGGTGGGAAGGGGAACCGGATTAAAAAAGTGAAAGAGTTAGGGATTAGGTTCCGATTGTTCCCCGACTTCCTGCTCTTGCTGCCGCGATTCTTTCTGCACCGACTGCACAGTCCCATCCGGCCCATATGTCAGCCGATACACCGTAAGCTGTTCCTCCGTATGATGAATCCTCGCCTGATGCACGACAGTCGCGATGCCGCCGGTGAAGACGCCGGCTGCGATGTTGCGCGCATAAACTCTCGGCTTTACGAATTTCGAACCGTCGGGATTGAACTCGTACACGTCCTGCACCAAGCCTCCCTGGTTACTGGTCTCATTCGGCGCGCCGAACGCGTCAGCGATTTGACTGCGCGATACGCCCGCGCGCAGCAGAGTCGGATCTTCGTGCACGGACGTGTCCTTCATGGTGGCATTCTGCTCGAACGCCGTCGGACTCAGCCGCTGCGCCGGATCGAATCGCGACGAATTCCCACCACCCTCCGATTCCATAATCCCCGACGCGAGGCATCCCGCCAGCAACACGGTCGGAATTAACAGCAGTCTCTTCATCCCGTCAGGCTCGCACCAACCCGAAACCGCCGCAACCCGCATCGGCAAGGCTCGCCGCAACCATTCCTGCGGCGCGACGGTTTACACTTGGTGCAAGTGCCTCCAGTTAGGAGCCTATCAGCGGTTTGTTTTAATTCTAAGGTGCAGGGCTTAGCCCTGCCGAAGGAAGCGTGAAACCCACCGCGGGTTTCACTAAGATTCGTTCCGCCTACATCGCGAGGCCGCCGTCCACCTGGATCACTGCGCCGGTGATGTACGACGCGGCGTCGCTCAGCAGGAATGCGGCCGTCGGCACTACGTCTTCGACTTTGCCGAAGCGTCCGAGCGGGATCATCGCCAGCGCTTGTGCGCGATTCTCCTCGGGCAGCGATGCGGTCATGTCGGTCTCGATGAATCCCAATGCCAACGCGTTGACGCGAACGCCAAGCCGCCCTACTTCCTTCGCTACCGATTTCGTCAGTCCTATCAGTCCCGCCTTGGCCGCCGAATAGTTAGCCTGACCCGGCAGCCCGATAAGACCGCTGACCGAAGTGATATTGAGGATCGATCCGCGCTTCGCTTTCATCATCATGAACGCCGCCGCGCGCGCGAAATTAAACGCACCGGTCAGATTGACGCGGATAACCTCGTTCCAGTCCTCTTCCGACATCATCACGAACACTTTGTCGCGCGTCATGCCGGCATTGTTGACCAGCCCGTCGATTTGCCCGAATTCCTTCTTGGTCGCGTTGACCATCTCGCGCACGCTCTTGAGATCGCCGACATCGACCTTGTACGCGAGCGCCTTCACGCCGAGCTTTTCGATTTCGTTTTTCAGCTCGGCCGCCTGCTGATCGCTCTTGACGTAGTTGAACGACACGTTGGCGCCGCGCCGCGCGACTTCCATCGCGATCGCCCGCCCGATTCCGCGCGTCGCGCCGGTCACGATGATTCCGCGCCCTTCGAAGTCTTTCATCTTGAGCTCCTGAACCTCAGGCTGTGTCCGCCGCGGCCATCTCGCGCTCGAGCGTCGGCCGGTACTGATCGATGTACGACAAATAGTTGTATCCGAAGGCGCGCTCAAGCTCGGCGTCGTACTTCGGCGGATCGGCGCCCAGGTCCTTCGCGAGCCACGTCAGCACCATCCACTCCTCGGAACGCGGCGCCTTGCGCAACGCGTCGCGCCGCAGCATTACCTGCATCGGTTTGACGCCCGCCAGATGCGCCAGCAGCGGTATCATCTCGCTCTCATTGTTCGTCATCTCGTCGCGCGCGAACAGATTCACCGAGTAGATCAGCATCGTGGCGATACACGCCGCCACCGTCTCCGGCGTCGCACGATCGCAATACATATGAAGGGGACCTTTCGGCGAAAGCGCATAGGCAAGGAAGTCGGCGTTGGCGTCGAGAAGCGTCGAGATAAACTGGACCGCGCGCGGCGAGCCCGCCTCGGCCAGCCGTGCGCGCGTCGCGTCGAGTCCGGGCTTCGCCAGCCGCCGCATAAACCGCCGGCGCGCCGGAGACAGCCAGTAGATCAATCCAGCCAGCATCATCGATCCAGTTAACACGCCCTTTCTTGAAAAGAAAAAGGCCGCCCCTGTCGGAGCGGCCTGGTAAAGCAATTCAATGCTAGGTGCTACGCGCTGAACGACGACCCGCATCCGCAGGTGCGGCTCGCGCGAGGATTGTCAAATCGAAATCCCGCGCCGTGCAGTCCCTCGACGTAGTCGAGCGTCGTGCCCGCGATATACGGCAGCGAAATTTCGTCGACCAGCACCAGCACGCCGCCGAAATCCGTCACCCGGTCGCCTTCTTTCTGGGTGTCGAAGTTCAACGAATATTGAAAGCCGGAGCAGCCTCCACCGACCACGCCGATTCGCATTCCATGGTTCGCGCTTAGGCCTTCCTTCGCGTGCATCTTGCCCACCATCTCGATCGCCTTGGGCGTCAGATTCACATCCGGCAACGACGCGTTGTCTATAGGCTGGGCGGACGCCTGCTGCTCGACATGCTCGTGCCCATTCTCGTGCTCATGCTCGTGCCCATGATGCTCGATATGAAGTCCTTCAGCCATTTTCGGTAGAAACCTCCAGTAAGCAGCGCTTACAATTCAATCCTGCGCCTCAACTCAGAAACTAATCATAGCAAATAGTCGAGTCAATGCATCCACAATTATCGGCGCAAGAAGCCCTGCTGAATGCTAGCGTTTTGCTGTAGCCATGGATTTTCTGCGAGAAACCCTAGTGCGAACCGCCCACGAATTGGGATTCTTGCTGGTTGGATTCGCGACGCTTCAGCCGCTAGCCGAGCGCGAGGAGTTCTATCGACAATGGCTCGCCGACGGCGGCAACGCGTCGATGACCTACCTCGCGCGGGAGCCTGAGCGCCGCTTCGACCCTCGCCGCCTCGACCCGCGCTACAAATCCGTCGTCAGTCTCGGCTATCCATACGCCGCGCGCGCCACGCCCAACCTCGACTGGCGCGCCGAGATGCGCGGGAGAATCGCGGCGTACGCGCTTGGCCGCGACTATCACGACGTCGTCAAAAAGCGGGCGCGCGCGGTCGGCAACATAATTCGCCAACTGCGTCCCGGCTCGATCACGCGCACCTACGTCGACACCGGGCCGGTCTTCGAGCGCGAATGGGCGTCGGCCGGGCGCATCGGATGGTTCGGCAAGAACACCATGATTCTGAACCGCGACCAGGGTTCGTATTTTTTTCTCGCCGAGATTTTCACCGACGTCGAATTCGACGTGCCGGTTGAGCCTTATCGCGAGCATTGCGGGACCTGCCGGCGATGCCTCGATCTGTGCCCCACTGGCGCGCTCGCCGACGGTTATGTGATGCGCTCGGACCTATGCATCTCGTATCAGACAATCGAAAATCGCGGCGCGATTCCGCGCGAGCTGCGCTCGAAGCTCGGTAACTGGATCTTCGGCTGCGATATCTGCAACGACGTGTGTCCGTGGAACGATCAGCATGCGTCTGGCGATGGCGTGGACGATCGGCTGCCGCGTTTGCCCGAGCTGCTGGCGCTGAGCGAAGAAGAGTTCGGCCAGCGCTTCACGGTGAGCGCGGTGAAGCGCGCCAAGCGGCGCGGGTTGTTGCGCAACGTAGCGGTTGCCCTCGGCAATACCAGAAATCCCGACGCGGTAGCTCCCCTCACACGCTCGATTGAGTCCGAGTCGGAGCCGCTGATTCGGTCGCATGCCGCATGGGCGCTCGGCGAGATCGGTGGAAGCGCTGCCCGCCGTGCGCTCGAGCGCGCGCTCCGCGACCGCGATACTGCGGTGCGCAGGGAGGCAGCAGCCGCGCTCGAAACAAACTGAGCGCTGGCGCTTGTCAAAGCATTGCGGCAAAGCAACACTGGTAACGAACGGTGCCCTTAAGATGAACGATGCACGACGGGAATTTGCGATGATTGCAGCCAAAGAGCCGGTGCCACTGGCTCGCGGCGCGCTGCTGATCGCGAAAGAGGAGTACCCGAATCTCGACATCGACGAGTATCTCGACAAGATCGCGACTCTTGCGCGCGAGGCCGAGCCGATCGTGCGCGCGGGCGAGGACACCGTCGAGCGCATCCAGTTGCTGTCGCACTTTCTGTTCGAGCTGAAGGGCTTCGAGGGCAACGCCGAAAATTACAACGATCCGCGCAACTCGTTTCTCAACGACGTGATCAATCGCCGGCTCGGAATTCCGATCACGCTGTCGGTGGTCTATCTCGAAGTCGGCCGCCGGCTCGGCATCAATCTTTACGGCGTCTCGTTCCCGAATCATTTCCTGGTCAAGGCGGTCGACGAGCGCGGCGAGCTGATTATCGATCCATTCGTTGGCGGAAAGATTCTCGCGCTCGACGAGATTCGCGCGCGGCTGACGCAAATCTTCGGACAACCGGTCGAATTGAATCCCGCGATGCTGAAGGCGCGCGGCGCGCGTCACATCCTGGCGCGGATGCTGACCAACCTGAAGATCATTTATATGGGCGCGTCGGATTGGACCCGCGCGCTGGCGGCCCTCGATCGAATCATCATGCTCGAGCCGCGTGCGCTCGACGAGCTGGTCGAGCGCGGCAGCCTGTTCGAGCGGCTCGAATGCTTCAAGCCGGCGCTCGACGACTACCAGAGTTTTCTTTCGCAGGCGCCCGAGCATCCCGCGGCCGAGGCTGCGCGCGAAGCGGTGATGCGCCTGATTCGGCAAGTCGCTCTGATAAACTAAAGTTGCGCTCAACATCCGACAACTGACGCGCGACAACCTGGATGTCTGAATCTCCGAAAGCACACGATTTCTTCGAGTCGAGCAGCGCCGCCGTCGGCGACCATGAATTGCGGCGCAAGCTCGAGAGCGCCAGCGCGCGGCATCTCGATCACTTCGCGCAAGTCAAAGCGGACTTCCCGCCGTACGACGACGAGCGCGAGGCGGCGCATCGAATCAAGACCGACGCGATCGCGCATCTCGACGAATTGCTGATCGAGCTGACCTCGAAGCTCGAAGCGCAGGGATGCAAGGTGTTCTTCGCCGAGGACGCGGCCCAGGCGCGCGACTATATCGTCGCGCTGGCGAAGGCCAAGGGCGCGACCAACGTCGTCAAGGGCAAGTCGATGACGACCGAGGAAATCGATCTCAACGATGCGCTCGCGCACGCGGGAATCGACGCGGTCGAGACCGATCTTGGCGAATATATCGTGCAGCTTCGCGGCGAGCGTCCGTCGCATATCATCACGCCCGCGATTCATCTGTCGAAGGAAGATATCGGACAGCTCTTCACCGAGAAGTTCGGCATCGAGTACACCGCGGAGCCTGAAAAACTCACAGCGGAAGCGCGATCGCGATTGCGCGCGATTTTTCTCGCGGCAGACTTCGGAGTTACCGGGGTCAATTTTGCGATCGCGGAAACCGGCACGCTCATCGTCGTCGAGAACGAGGGCAACGGCCGCCTGTCGAGCACGATGCCGGAGACGTTCGTGGCGGTGATGGGCATCGAAAAGGTCATCCCGCGCCTCGAAGACCTTAGCCATTTCCTGGAAATTCTCGCGCGCACTGCGACCGGGCAAAAACTGACTACCTACACCAGCTTCATCACGGGACCGCGGCGCGAGGGCGAGCTCGACGGGCCGGGCGAGATGCACGTGGTGATTCTCGACAACGGGCGCAGCTCGATGATTGCCGATCCAGTACTGCGCGAGGCGCTGAATTGCATCCGATGCGGCGCGTGCCTGAACGTATGCCCGATTTACCGGCGCATCGGCGGCCACGCCTATGGCTCGGTGTATCCGGGACCGATCGGATCAATAGTCAGTCCAAATCTTTTCGGCAGCGCCGCGGGATACCTGCCGTTTGCGTCGACGCTGTGCGGCGCGTGCAAGGACATCTGTCCTGTGAAGATCGACATCCCGCGAATCCTGCTGCATCTTCGATGGAAAGAGAGCACCGGCAAGCATCCGCTCAAATGGCCGCGCAAGATCGAGAAGGCGCGGCGAGGAGCGCGACGCTTTGCCACGACGGCGCGACATCCGCGGACGATTCGACTGCTCGGAAAATTTGCCGCGGTGCTGCTGAAGCCATTCGCGCACAACGGTTATCTGCGCCGGATGCCGGGACCGTTCGGCAACTGGACCAAGTATCGCGACTTCCCACGGCCACGGCCGCACAAGCGGCCCGAGCCGGAGCGGCCGCCAGGCTGAACGTGGCCGAGCAGCACAAAATAATCGCGAGCGTAAAGGACGCGCTCGGCGCCGGCGCGCGGAACAACTCGCATCCCACGGATACCACCGCTGCGGTGCCTGTGTCGCCCTCTGCGCAGCGCGCGGAACTCGCATCGGCATTTGCACGCGAGCTCGAAGAGGTCGGCGGCAAGTTTCTCGGAATACTCAGTCCAGCCGAAGTGACTAATCGAATAGTCAGTCTCGCCGGCGAGATCGGCGCGAAAACAGTCGCGCTTGGACAAGGCGTCGCGATTGACACGGACGCGATTGGCGAGGCCCTCGAGCGCGCGGACTTCAGGATCGTTCGCACCTTGCCGGTCGCGGACACCGAGCGCGCCGCGATGCGCTCGCGCGTCGCGGATGCCGACCTCGGCATCGCCGAGGCAGACTTCGCGATCGCCTCGACCGGCACTCTTGCCGTCGTTTCAAACGCGAATCGGCCCGGTTCGCTCACGCTGCTGCCGCCGGCGAGCCTGGTTATCGTTCAGATCGATCGCGTGATGCCGAATCTCGCGGATGTGCTCGCCGAGATGGGACCGGCCGGCGTCGCAGCGAATCGCTTGACGTTGATCACTGGCCCGAGCAGAACGGCCGATATCGAGAAGCGAATCGTGCTTGGCGTCCACGGCCCGAAATCATTGCATGTGATCGTGATGTGGCCGCGCGATGACTGAAGTACAACTATTCTCGACCTGCCTCGCCGAGGAATTCTTTCCCGAGGTCAACGACGCTGCCGCAACCGTGCTCGAGCGACTGCGGCTCAAGGTGACTCCCGTGCGCGGCGCGTTCTGTTGCGGGCAGGTCGCGTTCAATGAGGGAATGCGCGAAGAGGCGGTCGATCTCGCGCGACGATTCCTGAACTCGGTCCAGCCGGACGTTCCAATAGTCGTGCCGTCGGGCTCATGCACCAGCATGCTGAAGATTTTCTACGGCGACTTGCTCGCCGACGATCCCGCGCTCGCCGCCAAGGCGACGGCGATTCGTCCGTGGGTGTTCGAGCTGTCGCAATTTATCGTCAACGTGCTGAAGGTGAAGTATCTCGGCGCGCGCTACGAGCGAGCTGTTGCGTATCATCCGTCATGTCATCTGATGCGCGAGCTGGGCGTGCGCGCCGAGCCGATGACGCTGCTGAGCGCGGTGGCGGGAATCAAAATTTGCGAGCTGCGCGATCGCGAGGAGTGCTGCGGCTTCGGCGGGATGTTCTCGGTGAAGTTCCCGGACATCTCGGCGTCGATGCTCGAGGACAAGATGGCGCGCATCAAAGAGAGCGGCGCCGAGGTCGTGGTCGCGAACGATTGCGGATGCCTGATGCAGATCGGCGGAGGCCTGAGCCGCGCCGGCGAGAAGCTCGAGCTGCGTCATCTGGCGGAGGTGCTGGCGGCGCGGTGACCTAACCCCTAACCCCTTCCCATGGTGGGAAGGGGAACCGGACGGGATGAGAACGCCGCAACGTTTAGTGGCGTTCGTGGACGTAGAGGCCTGGTGCAGGTTCTCCTGCCTTGTACAACTCGCTGCCCAGGGACTTTGATGCTGGGCGTTCGTTGCCTGAACGCGCGGCTAGCCACTTGATCCAGTGATCCCACCACGAACCCTTGTTCTCGACTGCGCTCTTCGCCCATTCGTCGGGATCTTCGGGGAGGCGCGTGCCGACGTAGTAGCGGGCTTTAAAGTTGCCCGGCGGATTGACGAGGCTCTGGATGTGGCCGCTGGATCCGAGCACGAATTCGATTCGTCCGCCGAACATCCGGGTCGAGCGATAGCATGCGCGCCAGGCGCAGATGTGATCGGTCATGCCTGCGACGAGATAGAGATCATTTTTCACCGCGCGCAAATCGATCGGCGTGTCGAGCACCGACGACTACGCCGCCGTGGGTCAGCGGATTTCTCAGGAACAGATCCAGAAAGCCCGCATGGAGATTGGCCGGAAGATTGGTCGAGTCAGCATTCCAATATAGGATGTCGAACGCCGCGGGATCGTTGCCCATCAGGTAATTGTTGACCCAATAGTTCCACACCAGATCGTTGGGACGCAGCCAGGCGAAGATGCGCGCCATTTCATTGCCGTCGAGCACGCCCTTTTCCGCCGAGCGATCGCGCGCAGCATTGATCGCGTCCTCGGTCGCGAACATCCCGGTCATCGAGGGCAGACTCGTATCGAGCATCGTCACCAGCAGCGTCACCGCGTTGACGCGCTTGTCGCCCGACGCCGCCAGATGCCCGAGCATAAGCGACGTCGTGATGCCGCCGGCGCATACGCCGAGCACGTTGCAGTCCGCACTGCCGCTGATCTCGCAGGCCGCCGCGATCGCGTCTTTGCAAGCGTTCACGTATTCGTCGAGTCCCCAGCTGCGATCGTGCGGCGTCGGATTGCGCCAGCTGATCGTGAACATCGGGATGCCGTGCTTGACCGCATACTCGACGAAGCTGCGGCCCGGCGCGAGATCCATGATGTAGAACTTGTTGATCTGCGGTGGGATGAAGAGCAGCGGGCGCTCGTAGACCTTGTCGGTCGCGGGCGCGTATTGAATAACCTCGCAAAGCGGATTTCGGAACACGACCGCGCCGGGCGAGAGTGCGAGATTTTTGCCGACTTCGAACGGCCGCTTGTCCACCGTCGACGGCATCCCGCCGTTGCTCCAGAGATCGCCGATAAAGTTGCGCAGGCCCCAGAGCACGCTCATCCCCGAAGTGTCGAAGGCGCGCTTGAGCGCCGCAGGGTTGAGCATGAACGCGTTGGTGGGCGCGAGCGCCTCGGTCATCAGCGTGAGCGCGAACTTCTGCTGCTCGACGTCCTTCCACTCGACGCTTTCATCTTCGTTGACGAGATCATGCATCGCAGCGCGCCACGCGAGATAGGCCTGCATCAGGCGATGGTAGAGCGGATGCTGCGTCCAGGCGGGATCGCCGAAGCGCTTGTCGCCCGCTTCAGGAGCCACCGAAGAGACGCCCGACACGATCTGCCCGAGTTCGAGCGTCAGCTGCAGCGCGCGCGAGCCGACGGTCACGGGTTGCGACGCGATATGCATCAGCAGGGTCCCCAACGTGCCGAGCACCTGCGTGCCGTCGAGGCCGACGAACGGATTTGCGCCGAGAAGCGCGTTCAGCGCGGGATGGTTTTCCTCGGGAGTCTGAATTTCAGGCTGCCGCTTGGCTGCAACGTCCATGTCGTACCTCCCGATGAGCAGTCTCGCACGGCAACTGCCCGTTAGCCTAACAGTTCGAGGCCGTGCTCGAACATCCGCGGCGCCGAAAGAGCGGTCTCTTCCCATAACGGATCGTGCCGCTTGCCGCGTCGATGCAGCATCAGGTTGAAGCACGTGATCACGCCGAATCGGTAGCCCGCAAATGCGCGGAACCATCGCACTTCGGGAATCGAGACGGGGAAGCCGGCGGCCTCGGCGTACGCGTCGACGATCTCGTCGGCGTTCAGCAGCGATCGCACGTCGGGCCCGGGTCAACGCCGACCCAGCTTCCGGGGTCTGAAAAGAAACAGATCCAGCCGAGGTCGAGCAGCGTCGCGCCGACCAGCGAGATTTCCCAATCGATCAGCGCGACGACGCGTTCCTCGTTGAACAGCACGTTCGACCATTGGAAGTCGCCGTGGACGCATCCGATGCGCGCGCCTGCGGGCAGGCTCGAGCGCAATCGCTCGCGAAGTTCGGGTGCGCGCGCGACGACGGCGGGATCGAGCGTCGGGCGATCGAGCAGGTAGTCGAGTCGCTTGAGCTCCTCGCTGAGCGCGAACGGCTCGCCCCATGCCTCGCGGCGCGGCTCCCACGCGACGTTGTGCAGCGCGGCCATCGTCGCGATCCCACTGCGCGCGAGGCGTTTCAAGTGCGCGAGCGGCAGCGGAGATTCTCCCAGCTTGAATCCCTCGACATAGCCGCCGACGAAGTATGGACGCTCGAAAAACTCGGGCTCGTCGCCGTGCCAGATGATCGGCGGCACCGCGACCGGCGTGTCGGCCAGCGACGCCATCACGCGCGCCTGTCGCACGATGTCGGCGGGGCCTGAGATTTTCACGCCAGGCGGCGCGATGCGCACGACATATTTCCCCGCCGGCTTCGCGCCGGGATCGCTGCGCTCGAGGATGAAGCTGTAGCTGAAGCCGGCGTGACCTGGCAGCGACTCGAGCGAATGCGCACGCGCGCCAGCGTCACCAGTCTTCGCGCGCACGAGTGCGGTCAGTTGCGCGGTTACCTGTTCGATATCACCGGGCA
Organism: uncultured delta proteobacterium; assembly: GCA_963733715.1. Lineage (GTDB taxonomy): Bacteria > Desulfobacterota > Binatia > Binatales > Binataceae > Binatus. The sequence goes on along the minus strand of CAVTEN010000004.1, from coordinate 76,916 downwards.
TCGCGAGGCCTGGTCGCCGGCTATCCCTTCATCCCGAATTTCGCCGCCGCGGGATGCAGGCTCGACTTCGCGCTCGGACGCGAATCGACGCGCTTGAACCACGCGTTGACGTTCTTCAGCGACGGATCGAGCGGCTGCTTGACGCCGGCGCCGAAGTCGAGCGCGCAATACAAAATGATGTCGGCGACGGTGAAGCGATCGCCCGCGATGTATTGCTTGCCCTCGAGCAGCTGGTCGAGCCATTTGAGCTTGTCCTGCACGATAGCCTTCAGACCGGCGGACGCCTCGGGCAGAACGCGCATGCGATCCTTGAACATCTGCAAACCTTCGGAGTAGCGGAAGCCGTTGTAGAGATGCTCGGTGATTTGCAGCTCGACGCGGCGCTGCCACTGGCGGGCCTCGGCGCGTTCCTCGGCGGTCGTGCCGATCAGAGCCGGCGTCGGATGTTTCTCTTCGAGATACTCCCAAATCGCGACGGTCTCGCCGATACACTTGCCGTTGTCGAGTTCGAGCGCCGGCACTTGTCCGCCGGGATTGCGATCGGTGTAGGGCGGCTTGCGATTTTCCGCCGTCATCATGTCGACGTCGGTGCTGGGAATCGTGATTCCTTTCTCGGCCAGGAACATTCGCATCGCGCGCGGATTGGGTCCAAAAGCGTCATAGAGCTGCATGGTCTTTCGCCTCGCAAAAGATAGACTTCGGGCGGGACTATACAACAGGGACCTTGAAGGCGGGAACTGAAAATCGGGGCGTGTTGCGCTGGAACGAAGCGGTCATGTAGGAATTTGCTGATGCGATTTTGTCCTCAATGCGGCGCGCCGCTCTTGGCAGGAGCGAAATTCTGCGTGGAATGCGGCCGCTCCCTCGACGTCGCGGCTTCGGGCGCGGGCGAAACCGGCAGCGTGGCTCGCGGACGCAATTCGATCACCAACGCATTTGTGTTCGTATTCGTCGCGCTCGCGGTCTTCGGCCTGGCGGCTGCCGCGTGGATTTATATGAAGACGCCCGACGTCGTGCGCGAGCAGATCGCCAGCGCGCCTGTCGCCGCGCCAAGTGCCGGCGCTCCGCCTTCGAATCCCGGAGCTGCGCCCAATGCGCCGGCGCCGGATCAGAATGTCGCCGCGAATCCGGCGGCGGGTGGAAGTGAGAACGGCGGTATGCCGCCGGGACATCCTAAGATGGAGCTGCCGACGGAGGCTCGCAGTTTTGTCGATAAGATCGAACGCGACGCGATCGCAAAACCCAAGGACGTCACGGCGTGGAACAAATTCGGCGCGGTCTCGATGCGTGCGGCGATGTTCGATCAGTCCTATTACGGCAAGGCCGAGGACGCTTACGGCCATGTTCTGAAGTTGGATCCCGACAACCTCGACGCGCTGCGCGGTATCGGCGATATCGATTATGACAAGCAGCAGTACGACGAAGCGGTCGCCGCGTACGAGCATTACCTGAAAAAGAAGCCGGACGATCCCGAAGTTCGCACCGACCTCGGCACGATGTATCTCTACACCGGCAACGCCGACCAGGCAGTCGTGCAGTACAAGAAGGCAATCACCGCGAAGCCCGGATTTTTCCAGGCGTACTACAATATGGGAATCGCGTACGCGCAGGAGAACAAGCCCGGTGACGCGGTCGCCACCCTCAAGCAGGCGATCGCGCTCGCGCCGGACGATACTGCGCGCACGCAGGTGAAGGATTTGCTCGCGAAACTCACCGGTGCGCCGGCTGCGAGCGCGTCGATGCAGGCTGCGTCCGCGGCGACACCGGCGACGAAGAAGATCGCCGCGGCGCCGGCGGTGTCGGTAGCAGCGAAAAGTACTGCTGCCTCGAAGAGTACTGCGGCGGCAAGCTCTCCGGCAGCATCGGCCGCGATAGCGGCGAAAGGGCCGGCGTCACCGGCGGCGGCGTCAACAACCTCCAGCGAAAACGATTTTCACGATGCTCTCGAAACGATGGTGCGAGGCCTGCCGATCGCAGGACCGAAGGTCACTACCGTCGAGTGGCCCGACAAGCTCAAGGCCAAGGTCTTTATGGCCGATTTTCCGATGGACCAGATGCCTCCGTTTGCGAAGGCCAAGTTCCTGACCGACCTGAAAGCGGGAATCGACAGCGCCAAGAAAGACAACAACATTTCGTCGCCAGTCGAAGTCAATATTGTTGACGGCGCGAGCGGCAACGTGATGGAGACCGTTACTCAGTAGCTAATTGCACGAATAGCCAGTCGCGCGATGGAGTCCGATGCAGGGAAAGCTGGTCAGGCTGCGCGCATATGAAAAATCCGACGCCGACGCGCTCTTCCGATGGTTCTCGGACGAGGACGTCACGCGATGGCTCGGGCCGCCCAATTTTCCGTCACGCGCGCATCAGGAAAGATTCATAGAGCTCGCGTCGGCATCCAGCGCCGACGCGAAGTACTTCGCGATCGAAACCCTCGAAGGAAAACTTGTCGGCGATTGCGGACTCAGGTTTATCGACTGGAAAAACCGTAAGGCGGAGTTCTTCATCACGATCGGCGAGAAAGAGTTCTGGGGCAAGGGCCTCGGCAGCGACGCGCTGCGCATCGTTATGCGCCTGGCGTTCGACAAGATGAACCTGAATCGATTGTGGCTATCCGTGCTGGTCGACAATCCCCGCGCGGTGCGATGCTACGAGAAATGCGGCTTCGTCCGCGAAGGACTGCTCCGCCAGGAGAGCTACGTCGACGGAAAGTATCGCGACGTCCTGCTGATGGCGCTGTTGCGCGAAGACTACGACCGAACCCGAGGTGCATGACGATGGCATCGAAATCTTTCGAACGGCTGCGCAAGGCTGGCGACCGACAGACGCTTAAGCTGACTCACTATGGACGCAAAAGCGGACGCCCCTACGAAGTGACTATCTGGTACCTGGTCGACGACGGAAACGACCGCCTGTACCTAGTCTCGGCGAATGCCGCCCGCAACTGGGTGCGCAACGTCAAGGCGCGACCGGCGATCTCGCTTCGGGTCGGCAATGAAGTCTTCAACGGCGACGTGCGCGCGATCACCGATAAGCAGGAGCGCGACAAAGTGAACGACCTGACGATGCGCAAGTACTGGTACATCGCTCCGATGCTTCGGTTGGGACAATTTCTCATGTCGATGGGAATGGTGCGCGACAATACTGCCGCCTTCGAAGTGATCCTCGCGGACGAATAACTACGACGGCTCTCCGCCTTCGGCCACGCGCTTGAGACTTTCGATCCAGCCCTGATGCCCGCGCTCGAGCATCGGACGCAAGTACCACCACGCAAGCTTCGGCACGAGTCCGTTCTGGCATTCCTCGGTGAGGACGCGGCATCCGCCACGCCCATCGGGTTCGATAAGCCAGCCGTGATAGGCGCTCAGCACTCCGCGCGCGTCCCATCCAAGTTCATGCGGAGGCTCGAAAGTAATCACACGGCTGGTAACAGTCGCGCCAAAAGTCTTCCACCTGAATTCGGTGTCAGGCGCAAGGTCAGGCGGATTCCCACGAAGAAAATTTATGTTGGCGCTGTTGCTATACCACTCAGGCCACTTCGCCGCTCGAATAAGCCATCGCCATATGCGCTCTGGCGGGGCGGCAATCGCAATCTCATTGCGCGCGTAGACAGATGAGTTGTCAGGTTCAAATCCAGCAGGCCATTTCATCGTGATGATTGCTCCTTCCGCTTGCGCATCCCTTTTATCCACAGATCGGTCGGTTTATCCACAAAAGCAGGCCTTCAGAACTTTGCACTCGAACGTCCGCGCACTATGATCCGCGCTCAAATGACGAAGAGGGAAGCCAAGCGCCGCCTTGAAAACCTCGCGCTCGAAACCGGGCACAAGCGGAATTACTACATCAAGCGGGCGCTGGTCGAATTCCTGGATCGCAACGATCACCTTCTCGGCCACCGGCCAACGCGCACGATCGGTTTCTCAACCCTCGACCAAATCCCGACCCGCCCGACCAGATTTGATCTCTGACTCCTAATACCTCGCCCGTCCCATCCGGCCGCCGCGGCCTCCGATACCTCGCCCGTTATTTTACGGGAGAGGAGGCCGGCCGCATCGCGGCCGGTAGGTGAGGGTTCTGGACGCCATCGTGACGTCGGACTGATCGTTATGCACGCAGCATACGACCGATCTCCTGAATGACACCTTCAGTTTCCTGCAACACCTCACTGTTCCAAAATCTTAGCACTCTGAAACCGAGGCCTTTGAGTTGTGTCATCCTGAGCGTAGCGAAGGATCTCGCGCGCAGCGCGTCACGTGCAAGCTAACGCCGGCCGCAAGAGCGGCCGTCGAGATTCTTCGCTACGGCAGCCTTCGCTCAGAATGACACAATCCGCAATGCGACAAGCAGAGTGCGACGCGTGCTGCCCCCAGAACCCGGCGGCGTTGCCGCCGGCCTCCTCTCCCGTAAAATAACGGGCGAGGTATTCGGAGGCCGCGACGGCCGGATTCAGAACAGAAAGTAATTCGGGGGCTGGGATTGCTCCCAGCCCCCTGCCGTCACCACATCCGCCGCCCCACCACAACCTTTTTGGCGCGAGGTTCCTCGCGCCTGGTTTTAAGTGGGTCCCGAAGAATTCGTCATCCCCATTTTCTCCGAGCACTGGCTGAAACTTTTCGCCGCCGCGCTGCTACCGCCTCCCCTCCGCATCCACCTCGTCGCCAGTCTCTCGAAAACCTCCCTCCCCACAATTCTCCGGGACCCGTGAGACTCCTTCTTATGAGCACCCGCTCGTAGTGCCGCAGTTCATGCATTTGTAGCAGGCGCCGTTGCGCACCATGATGCTGCCGCAGTCCGGGCATGGCGGCGCGTCGGCCTGGTTGATGAACGCCTGCCGGATGCCGCCGTCTTTGCCGTCGCGCAGGCTGGCTATCGGAGCCATCACCGATCGGGCGCTGCTTCTGATTTTGCTGACAGCGTTTTTTCCGATTCGATGATTCCTACTTCGCGCTTTGCTTCTTCGTCCAGGAACTTCGACGCCATCCAGCGGAACAGGTAGTCGACGATCGACTTGGCGTACGGGATTTGCGGATTCTTGGTGAAGCCCGACGGCTCGAAGCGCATGTGCGAGAATTTGTCGACCAGGAACTGCAGCGGGACGCCGTACTGCAGCGCGAACGAAATCGCCGTCGCGAACGAGTCCATCAGGCCCGAGATCGTCGAGCCCTGCTTCGACATCGTGACGAAAATTTCGCCCGGCGTGCCGTCTTCGTACATGCCGACCGTGATGTAGCCTTCGTGGCCCGCGATATCGAACTTGTGCGTGATCGATTTGCGCTCGTCGGGCAGCTTGCGCCGCTGCATCCGATCGTCGGACGCCGCAATCGACGCGACCGCTTCCACCGCTTTCTCGATATCCTTCCTGCCGGTGTTGAGCGGCTGCGTGCGCTTGGAACCGTCGCGGTAAATCGCGACCGCCTTGAGGCCGAGCTTCCACGCGGTGACGTAAGCCTCGGCGACTTCGTCGACCGTCGCTTCCGCGGGCATGTTGATCGTCTTGGAAATCGCGCCCGAGATGAACGGCTGCACCGCGCCCATCATCTTGATGTGCCCGTTGTAGTGAATCGTGCGAGCGCCGGCGCGCGGCTTGAAAGCGCAATCGAAAACCGCGAGATGCGCGTCGGCGAGTTGCGGCGCGCCTTCGATAGTCTCGTTCTCGTCCAGGTACTCGACGATTTCCTGCACTTCCTTCGAGTCGTAGCCGAGCCGCTTGAGCGCGCGCGGGACCGTGCCGTTGACAATTTTCAGCATCCCGCCGCCGACCAGCTTTTTGTACTTGATCAGCGCGATGTCGGGCTCGATGCCGGTGGTGTCGCAATCCATCATGAACGCGATGGTGCCGGTCGGCGCGATGACCGTGGCTTGCGAGTTGCGATAGCCGGCCGCGGTGCCGACCTTGAGCGCGTCGTCCCATGAGTCGCGCGCGGCGCGCAGCAGGTCGAGCGGAACGTACGACGGATCGAGCTTGTAGGCGGCAGCCTTGTGGCGCTCGATCACTTTCAGCATCGGCTCGCGATTGGGCGCGTAGCCGGCGAACGGTCCCATCTGCTCCGCGATGCGCGCCGACTGGAGATACGCCTCGCCCGTCATCAGCGCAGTTATCGCGGCGGCGTAGTTGCGGCCCTGGTCGGAGTCGTAGGGCATCCCGAGCGCCATCAGCAGCGCGCCGAGATTCGCGTAGCCAAGGCCGAGCTCGCGGAACGCGCTGGCGTTCTTCGCGATCTCGTCGGTCGGATACGAGGAGTTGTCGACGACGATATCCTGCGCCGTGATCATCACGTCGACCGCGTGGCGGAATGCGCGCACGTCGAACTCGCCGCGATCGTCGATGAACTTCATCAGGTTGAGCGACGCGAGATTGCAGGCCGAGTTGTCGAGATGCATGTACTCGCTGCACGGATTCGACGCGTTGATGCGTCCGCTGGCCGGGCAGGTGTGCCAAAGATTAATGGTGGTGTCGAATTGCATGCCGGGGTCGCCGCATGCGTGCGCGGCCTCGGCGATCATGTTGAGTATCTTGCGCGCGGGACGAGTCTCGGCGACTTCGCTCGACTTGACGAAGTGCGTCTGCCATTCGGCGTCGTCGAGCACCGCCTGCATGAAGCCGTCAGTGGCGCGCACGGAATTGTTCGCGTTCTGGAAAAACACCGAGCCGTAAGCGGGGCCGTCGAGCGAGGAGTCGTAGCCGGCCTCGATCAGCGCCCACGCCTTTTTTTCCTCTTCGACTTTGCACTTGATGAAATCGACGATGTCGGGATGGTCGGCGTTGAGCACGACCATCTTGGCCGCGCGGCGCGTCTTGCCGCCCGACTTGATTACGCCGGCGCTCGCATCGGCGGCCTTCATGAACGACAACGGTCCCGACGCTGTGCCGCCCGACGAAAGTTTCTCGCGGCATGAGCGCAGCGCGGACAGGTTCACGCCCGGCGCCGGAGCCGCCTTTGAAGATCATGCCCTCGTTGCGGTACCAGCTCAGGATCGAGTCCATGCTGTCGTCGACCTTGAGGATGAAGCATGCGGAGCACTGCGGCTTGGCCTCGATGCCGACGTTGAAATAGACCGGGCTGTTGAACGACGCCTTCTGATTGAGGAGCAGATACTTGAGCTCGGCGTGAAAAGTGTCGCGCGCGTCGGCGTCGGCGAAGTAGCCCTGCTTCTCGCCCCATCCGCTGATGGTATCGGCGACGCGGGAGATCAGTTGGCGGACGCTGGTCTCGCGCCGCGGCGTGCCGAGCGGTCCGCGGAAATATTTCGAGACGACGACGTTGGTCGCCGTCTGCGACCATGCTCGCGGCACCTCGACGTCCTTCTGCTCGAAGACGATGCGGCCGTCTTCGCCCGAGATGACGGCGCTGCGGAGGTCCCAATCGACCTGGGAATACGGATCGACGCCGGCAGTCGTGAAAAATCTCTCGAGCACGATGCCGCGGCCGGGCGCCGCAGCATTGACCGGGGCGGCATTCGGAGCCGGTGCGCGGTCTGTGGTTTTTGCCTTCGAATCCATCTCTAAATCTATCGCTCCCCCACCCATCACCGCATCCTCCCCGCCTCAGTTACATGCGCGTTAAGCCCGCATTTGGTTTCACTGGTGATGTCGTCGTTGTCTTGTTTGGCTTCGACGTTATTCAAGTGTCGCCAAGTGCGTCGTGGGCGCCAATATGCACGCCCTCCGTGAGGCATGTCAAGCCCCGACCCCCTACAGGTAGTGTAGGACAGGCTGTTCACAACCCATATATTAGGTTGTTGATAACTTTTGGTAAATGTTCGCTCGTATTAAAAATTGTGACTGACCGATGGCATCATATTAATGCTGCTAATGGTGATTGCTCCCCGAAAGCACTGTTCAAGCGTTCGTTGGACATTCAAACGGTATGCGTTCGATCGCAGCGGCGCTATCGTTGATCATTCATGCGCGACCCGACGCCACAAGGCCCCCGAACAGATCGGCGCCGCGATGCAGCCGCTGCTCGACCGGATCGACCGCGAAGGTCATTTCGCGATCGTGCGCCTGGCGAAAGCATGGCCGGAGATCGTCGGCGAAACGATCGCGCGACGCACTGAAATCGTCTCGCTGAAATTCCACACCGCGGTGGTGAAAGTGTCGGGCGCGATGTGGATACAAGAATTGAACCTGATGAAATCGCAAATTCTCGCGCGCGTGACGGAGCGAATTGGCGACGACGCCGTGCGCGAGCTGCGATTCGTGCAGGGACGATTGAGCCGCCGCGAGCAACTAAAGCCGAAACTGCGCACGGTGCCGCGTGCCGCGCGAAAGTCCATCGAGCTGCCGGAGTTGAAAGATCCCGAATTGCGCAAAGCGTTCGAGCGATTGATCGAGGCTTGGGGGCGGGCCTCGCAGGTAAACGGAAATGGCGCCGGCTACGTCATAAAGGCTGAATCGCTCGCTCTTTGCCTCGCCCCACGAGGGGAGAGGTCGACGCGCGTCCGCGCGCAGCGGGTGAGGGACCTAAATTTCCGAGTTCCGAAGATCAGCATGTGCGGCGCAAAAGACAATCGCGCCGCACAATCGTCCCTCACCCTAACCCTCTCCCCACGTGGGGCGAGGGAACCAGAAACTGAATCCGCTCGCTCGCGGGTTCGTACTACAGACGAGAGATCTGTCGTGGTTGGCGAAGTATCCAAGCAGGACCGCATTCTACACGTTCTCAACCGGCTCGCGTTCGGGCCGCGGCCCGGCGACTTCGAGCACGTCAGCGCGATTGGGCCTGAGCACTACGTTCAGGAGCAACTGCATCCTGAATCAATTGCGATTCCGGCCGACCTGACCGAGCGCGTCAACGACCTGCACACGCTGCACATGAATCCGGTCGCGCTGTTCATCGAGTATCAGCGGCCGATCAACCTCGCGCGCAAGGACGCCAAGGCCGAGAGCAGCTGGCGACAAGAATGCGGTCAAGGACGCGACCAAGGACGCGCGAATCCAGCAGCGAGTCGTCATGCGCGAGGCGGTCGAGGCGCGGATGATGCGCGCGATCGAAGGGCCGCGGCAGTTGCAGGAAGTGATGACCGCGTTCTGGTTCAATCACTTCAACGTGTTCGCCGGCAAAGGTCTCGACAATATCTGGACTGGCGCGTTCGAGGAGACTGCGATTCGGCCGCATACGTTCGGCAAGTTCCGCACGCTGCTCGGCGCGACCGCGCATCATCCCGCAATGATGTTCTACCTCGACAACTGGCAGAACACCGCGCCCGGCAGCCCCGGCTCGAAGGGTAAATTCGAAGGTATCAACGAGAACTACGCGCGCGAGCTGATGGAACTGCACACGCTCGGCGTCAACGGCGGATACTCGCAGGCCGACGTGATCGCGCTCGCGCACATTCTTACCGGATGGGGATTGCCAAAGCCCGCAGGTGGTGGCGGCGGGAGTCGCAGGCCTAGCGGTGAGGGCATCGCGCGCGGCGCGATTGGCGGAGTATTTCCGTTCATGCGTCGGCGGCGAAACTTCATGCCGGCGGCGGTCGATGCCGAGCGGATTTTATTTCGACTCGGCACGCCACGACTATTCTGAAAAGACTTTTCTCGGGCATCGGATCGAGGGCGGCGGGATCGACGAAGGCGAGCATGCGCTGGACATCCTGGCGCGCAGTCCTGCCACCGCGAAGCATCTGAGTTTCAAGCTCGCGCAATACTTCGTCGCCGACGATCCGCCGAAAGCGCTGGTCGAGCGGATGGCGCAGCGGTACCTCGCGACCGACGGCGAGACTCGCGCGGTGCTCGAGACGATGTTCACCAGCGCGGAATTCTGGGACCCGCGAAACTACGGCGCCAAGTTCAAAACGCCTTACGAGTACGTCATCTCGTGCGTGCGCGCGACCGGCGTGCCGATTCGCAACTACCGGCCGCTGTACGGCACGATGCAGATTCTCGGCATGCCGCTCTACGCGTGTCAGACGCCCAACGGCTACGCCAACACGCAGGACGCGTGGCTGAATCCGGACGCGATGATGACGCGGCTCAGCTTTGCGACCGCGCTCGGATCGGGAAATCTGCCGCTGGAAAATCCGCCGTTCGAAGAAGACGCTGACGCTGGCGGCGGCGCGAAATGCGTCACGAGCCGCCGGTGGTGCCGCGCAATGGCGGCGGCAAAGTGAATATCAAGTTCGATCCCGGACCGCATGGACCGAAGATGACGCCGCCCGATCCGGTGCAGCTCGCGGCCACGCTCGGCGATTATTTTTCACCGGCGACGGCTAACGCGGTCGAAGCGTCGCCGACCAATCTGCGCGCGCCGCTGATTCTCGGCAGTCCCGAGTTCATGAAGCGTTGAGTCAATCGAAATGAAAAAAATTGTTCAAGAAATTGATGCGTGCATCGCGTGCAGTCGCGGCCTCGGCGACTCCAATCAGCCGGCGCGCGTTCTTCGCGGCGCGCGGCGATTCTGTCGGCGTCGGGAATCGTGCTGCTGAGCCCGCATGCGTGGGCGGCGCGCTCGCTCGACTCGAGCAGCAAGCGCAGGCTGATCGTGGTGTTCCTGCGCGGCGCGGTTGACGGCCTGAATGTGGTCGTGCCGCATGGCGAGTCGGCGTACTACGACGCGCGCCCGACGATCGCGATCGGACGCACCGGCGCGAACGACGGCGTGATCGATCTCGACGGGCATTTCGGATTGCATCCTGCGCTCGCGCCGATGGACAGCCAATGGCGCGACGGCACGCTCGCGTTCGTGCATGCGTGCGGCTCGCCGGATCCGACGCGATCGCATTTCGACGCGCAGGATTTCATGGAGAGCGGCACGCCCGGCGTCAGAATCGACGCAGGACGGATGGCTGAATCGCACGCTGGCGGCGATTCCGGGGACGCATGCGCCGACCGAGGCGTTGAGTCTCGGTCCGACGGTGCCGCGGATTCTGAGCGGCAAGGTGCCGGTCGCGAATATCGCGCTCGGTCGCGCCGCGGAGAGGCCGATGCCGATGGACCGGCCGGTGATCGAAGCGGCGTTCGACAAGATGTACGTCGGCAACGATTCGATCAGCCGCGCGTATCGCGACGGACGCCAGGCGCGCATGCGGCTGGTGAGCGAACTCACGCAGGATATGACGGAGGCCAACGCCGGCGCGCCGTCGCCGCAGGGATTCTCCGACGACACCGACCGCCTCGCGCGTCTGATCGGGCGCGATCCGACGATTCGCGTCGCGTTCATGGCGCTCGGCGGCTGGGATACGCACGTCAACGAAGGCGCCGCCAACGGCCAGCTCGCGGGACATCTGAAGCCGCTCGGCGAGGGACTCGCGAGCCTCGCGAAGTCGCTGGGGCCGAACTACCAGGACACCGTCATCCTGGTGATTTCCGAGTTCGGCCGCACGATGCATGAGAACGGCAACGGCGGCACCGATCACGGCCACGGCAACGTGATGTGGGTGATGGGCGGCCCGGTGAAAGGCGGCAAGGTTTACGGCAGATGGCCGGGCCTCTCGACCGCGAGCCTCTACCAGGAGCGCGACCTCGCGGTGACGACCGACTTCCGCGAACCAATCGCGACGGTGCTGCGATCGCACATGCAGTTTTCCGACGCGCAGATCGATCGAGTATTCCCAGGACGCCCGCGCTCGAGCGGCAACGTCGACGGCTTGATCAAAGTATAAAGAGCGGCGGGCGCGGCCGGGATCGCTCGGCCACGCCCGCCCTTGTTCGGTCGGCTCGATCTCAGGGGGAAGAGTCGCGCCGGCGTTTATGCCTCTAGTCGCCGCGCAACTGAATTGCACTCCCGGCAGCACTTGCGTTCCTTCGATCTGCACCGCCTCCAGCGCGCGCGGATCGAGTCCGAGCGCGGCCAGGATCGTCGGCGCGACCTGGGTCGTCTCCACCGGCGACACTACCGTCTTCGCTTTGAAGTGCGGATTGGACAGCAGCATGATCACGTTGGTGTCGTCGTTGGCGAATCCGCCGTGCTCCGCCACCTTCGCCTGATGGCCTGTGTAGATCACGCCGACATTGGGTGTGACGATTATGTCAGGCGTGCGCGGGTCGCAGTTTGGCCGAAGTCCCGGCGGATTGAACATCGGCAGGATCGATGCGCCCCAGAAAATCTCGCCCGATGCCCGCGATGTTGTATCCCTGGGTAGCACCGGAGAGTCCGTCTCCAGCAGTGCGACGGCCGCTGCCGTTTGCGAAGAGTCCTTGAGCCACAGCAATGACACGTCGTCTTCCGTCGGCCCGAGCCCACTTATCTTCGAGATCGGGATGAACGCGGGGCCAAGAATCGCCGTCGGTGACTTGTCCGTCGGTACGTCGCCATGGATGCGCAGCACGCGATTCGGATCGATCGGCGACTGTCCGTGCTTCGCCGTGATGATGATCAACGTCGAGTCCAGCATATGCTTCTTGCTCAGTTCGGTCACCATCAGCCGATCGACGTTGTCGACGAACGCGATTTCCTGCGCGAGGCTTTTGGCTGGGCGTGCCCATTCCGTCCAGGTATCCGCCGGTCTCGCTATAACGGGCGCCACCGCACCGTCCTGATACACGAGCTTCTGCCCGACGCTCACCGCCTGGAAATTCATCCCGAGGATGTTCGGCATAGGCGCGGGTCCCGATGCGTTGTGGGTCTTGCCGTCGATCTCGTTGAGGATCGCCTGCACCTTGATCGCGTCGTAGCACTGGATGTTCTGGAAACTCCCGGTGTAGTCGTCGCCGGCTGCAACCGAGAGCTGATCGGGAAGATTCGGGCAGCAGTTCAGAAACTTGACCGGAATATCGTTGTCGGTTTCAAAGTTCGACGACAACGAATTGATTTCGGGCCCGTAGAAGTCATCGATATTGCTTGCGGTGGGGCCTGGTCCCGACACCGACGCGTACGCCGGATGCTTGTCCGACCACGCGGTATACATGCCAGCTTTGTGAATCACGCCGAAGACCGTGTTGGTCCGCACGAAATTCCACGGGAAGACCGGATTGCAACTGTTGGCCGGATCACGAACCAGGCGCAGGGGGTTGATCGAGTTCACTCCGCCGTCGCCCATCGCATTGCCGGCCTCAATGCCGTTAAGATGGGTCTGATCGATGTCGATACCTTCCTCGTACTCGGTGGCGGTCCCGGTCGGGGTTGCGCCGCTCAGCAAAGGCCTGGCGCTCCGACGAGCCCGTTGCCGGTCGTCTACGCGGGCGGATCAGCGATCGATCGTACGCGGAGTCATAGAAGGCGCCTTCCGTTCGCGGCGATCCTCCGGAAATGATCGCCGTCAGCCCGGGGAACGAATCCGAGGGCTTGCTGGTGGACGTCGCGAGATAGTTCACGCCCGTCTGGCCGAGCGCGGCGAGATTCGGACACGTGCCGGCTTTGACGCAGTTCAGGTAGTCCACCGCGTGAAACCCGTCGATGCTGAGCAGCAGCACGTGCTGGAAGGCGCCGCCGTTTTCGTCGCCGCCCGCCTGCCGTCGCCGCCGCCATTGCCGCCTTGGCCATGGCCGTGGCCATGCCCGTCGGCGAGCACGGCAGAGCCCGACATCGTCGCCAGCATGCATACGCTGGCGATCAGGCTCACGAGCCGTCTTCTTGTTGTTTGGTTCTCTCTTTTCACCTTGTAATTCCTCCGCTACGGTTAGGATGTGATCGATCCGGAGGATTTAGCGGACGCGATCGCACGCACCGATGACCGCGTCGTTAAGCAGTTTTAAAATTCGCGTTCCTGAAGTGTGACTGGCGCGCAATGCTCGATGGATCGTCGGCGCTGCGAAAGATGCGCAAACGCGCGTAGCTGCGCGATGCGAATTCTGGAAGCAAGAGAAATCATGCGCGGATTTGCGCGAGTGTTACGAGTCGCGAATAATCGCGTGCATGGAATATGACGTGGCCGTTGGCAAGGGCGTCGGAAGGAGCCGGGATTCTTCGCTTCGCTCTGAATGACACAAAGCACCGGAATGACACAGGAAAAAGAACCTCGGAGCGAAAGGGCGTCCTCGCCATTTTGCGATTTCTTATCACTGGGTGCAGGGGTCACCCATGCCAAGGAAGTGTGAAACCCACCGCGGGTTTCACGTTAAATCAAGTGATTTCCCCTTCCCGTTTGCGCTGAATGCTCCGCACTCGCGAATAATCGCGTGCATGGAATATGACGTACTCGTTCGCAATGGCGTCGTCGTCGATGGCAGCGGCGCGCCGCGCTTTAGCGCCGACGTTGCGATCAAGGATCGGAAGATTGCCGCACTGATCGATCCGGGCGACGCCGCGAGCGCTTCCGCAGCGCGTGAGATCGATGCGACCGGGCTCGCGGTCGCGCCCGGCTTTATCGATTTGCATTCGCATTCCGATTGGGTGCTGCCGATTGCCGATCACGGGCAAATCCTCAAACCGTTTCTGCTGCAAGGCGTGACGACCTTCGTCGGCGGCAATTGCGGATTCTCGGTGGCGCCCGTGATGCGCGAGCGACAGCGGATGCTCGACGAGTCGGGCCGCCTGTGCGCCGAGCGGAAGTTCGACTGGGAATGGGACGACGTCGCGGGCTTCGCGGCGCATCTGAAGCGGCAGGGACTCGCGCTCAACGTCGCGCATCTGGCGGGGCATGGCAGTATCCGTCTCAGCGTGATGGGCGCGGACGCGGGCGATCCGTCGGCGGAGCAGTTGCGCGCGATGTGTGCGATGGTCGAGCGGGCGATGGCCGACGGCGCGGTCGGGCTTTCGTGCGGTCTCGGCTATTTTCCCGGGATGATCGCGAAGCCGGCCGAGCTGGCTGCGCTCGCGCGCGTGGCTGCGGCGGCGAACGGCGTGCTGACCTCGCATCTGCGCGCATACTCGGAGCGTTCGCTGTTCTTCGACAGCCGCACTCCGCACAACATCCTGGCCGTGCGCGAGATGGCCAACGTCGCGCGCGAGGCCGGCGTCCCGCTGCAAGTCTCGCATCTGATTTTTGTCGGCCGGCGCACGTGGAAGACGGTTGACGACACGATCGCCGAAGTCGAGCGTCACAAGAACGACGGCGTCGATATCGCGTTCGACACTTTCCCGTATACCTGCGGCAACACGACGATTCGCGTGATTTTTCCCGCGTGGGCGCAGACCGGACTCGAAGGTCTGCTCGATTCATCCGACGGATGGGCGAAATTGCGCGACGGATTCCAGCCGCTCAAAACTTTTATCGCCGACTCGGTTCAGCTCATGTGGGCGGTCAAGCCGGAACTCAGCTCATCTCGAGGGCAAGTTCTTCGGCCAGATCGCCGACGAGCTGAAACTCGATCCGATCGACGCTTACCTGACTGTCACGCGTGAGAGTGGAACTCGCGCGCGCGTGCTGAACCATCTATACAGCGGCGACGACTTCGGCGACGAGCATGCGCTGCAGGAAGCGATGCGCCATCCGCTGAACCTGTTCGAGATGGACACGATTCTGACTTCGCACGGGCATCACAATCCCGCGAGCTTCGGCACCTACCCGCGAATCCTCGGGCACTACGTGCGCGAGATGAAACTGCTGACGCTCGAAGACGCGGTGCACAAGGCCACCGGGATGGCGGCGCGCCGGATGCGCCTCGGCGCGCGCGGCCTGGTGCGTCCGGGCTACGCGGCAGACCTGGTCATCTTCAATCCTGAAACGATCGGATGCGCCGCCGATTCGAGAACTCCAACCACAGCGCCAGTAGGAATCGAGCACGTGATGGTCAACGGAACCGCAGTGGTCGCGGACGGCAAATGGTGCGGCGACGGCGTGATGGCGGGCGAGTGGATCGGGAGGGAGTAGATCGGTTAGGTTACGCCGCAGAACCCTTAACTCCGAGCCCGTGAAATCGCGGGACGAGCGCGATCGGAAGGCTAGCGCTCCTGGTCCTCCATCTTTTTATCCATCTCGCGCAGCTTGGCGAGTTTCTGATCGGTCGGCTCGTTCGCTTTGGTCGATGCCTGCGCGACCGTCTTCGCGCGCTCGGTCGGCAACTCGCCACTGACCTTCTGCAGCGCTTCCTTTGCCAGCCGCCGAACCATCGGGCTTTGATCCTGCGCGACGACTGCGTTCAGCAGCGGGATCGCCTTGTCGCTTCCGATTTCGCCGAGCGCGAAGACCGCAGTGCCGCGGCCGCGCTCATCCTGATCTTCGCCAAGATACTGCATTACCGGCACCGTGCCCTGCGCATCGCCAATCCTGCCGAGACCCGCCACCAGGTGCAGCTTGACGATCGGCTCGGTCGAGCGCAGGAACAGCATCGTCGACATCGGCGTCACCGCGTCGTTGGCGCCGCGCGCGCCCAGGATGTCGATGGCTTTCACCTTCACGCGCACGTCGGGGTCGGACATCGAGCTGATCAGAATCTGATTGACTTCGGGATCCTGGAGATTGCGGAGTTTCTCGAGTTCGGTAACGCGCACGGCGGGATCAGCGTCCTTGAGACCGAGCTTTACGTCTTTGATGATCTTGAATGGAGTTTCCGTGGCGCGCACGACTCGCCAGATCATCGACGCCGGGCTTCACCTGCCCCTGATGCGACATCGGATTGGAGCTGAGCGCACTGCCGAATCCCTGCCCGCCATACTGCGCAAACGCGAGGTGTGGAACGGCCAGCGCGACGCCCAGCGCGAAGGTCAAAAATAAATTTCGCGTGATAGTCATTTCCCACTCCTCCCGAATCGGCCAGAATTATTCGCGATCATGCAGGACATTGCAAGGAACCACGCCGCCGTTCTGAGGCGCGGCATATACGCCCCAACGCGCTGGCTGGCGTCGCGCTCGCGGCTCTGATGCTTATCATTGGAGCGGTCGCGCTGGTGTCGGCCGCATCGCCCGATTCGGATTCGAGCGCGTCAGCTCAGCCTGCGCATCCTCACAAGCATCGCCATCTGCCGACTCCCGCGCCGACTCCGATGGCGCTGCCGCCCGACATCCAGGCGAAGCTGCCGGCGTACAAGCCGGGGCCGATTCCGTTTCACGACGGCGAGCAGTTGATCTACCAGGCGTCGTGGGTCGGGATTCCCGCCGCGCAGGCGCGCCTCGAGTTCCATAAGCAGCAGAACAAATCTCCGCAGCGATGGCTCGGCGAAATCTGGATCGAGACCAACCCGTTTGCCGATCTGTTCTACAAGATGCGCGACTACGCGAAAGAGAGCATGGCCGACGACACGCTCCACAGCAGCGGCATCTACATCGTCCAGCACGAAAAATCGCGGCTTAACTACTACGACGTGACTATCGATCGGCCCGCGCAAATGGTCACGATGACCAAGAAAAATCACAAGGGCACGCAGAGCAAGGAGTTCATCTCGTCGGATCCGTGGGGCCCAATTTCGGGCGCGATGATGGCGCTGACGCAGGATTTCGCGCCGGGCAAGACCTACGCGTTCGACGTGTTCAGCGGCAGCCAGCGCTACGTCTTCGCGTTCGTGGTCGATAAGCGCGAGAAGATTCACCTCGACCTCGGCGACTTCGACGCGTGGAAAATCGTGCCCGACGTCTGGTACCTCAGCGACGGCGAGGTTCGCAGCGAGGCGCGCAGCACCGTGTTGTGGATCTCCGCCGACGAACGCCATCTGCCGCTGCGGATCCAGGCGCAGGCCTACATCGGCTACGTGCGCGCGGACTTGATTAGCATCGATGGCAAGGGTGGCGTCCAAAGCGCGCAGAACTGATGGCTCCGGCGACGGACTGAGCTAATATTTAGCGGGGGATCCGCCATGCCGAAGAAGCTCGAATTTTTCTACGACTGCTCCAGCCCGTGGACCTACCTGGCCTTCACGAAGATCGAGGATGTCGCGCTGCGCCATGATGCGAACCTGATCTGGCGGCCGATCCTCGTGGGCGGACTGTTCAACACGGTCAATCCTTCGGTGTACGAGAGCCGCGCCAAGCCGGTTCCGGTCAAGGCGAAATATTACGTCAAGGATTTGCGCGACTGGGCGAAATTTTACGGCATCAAAATCGGCAACCCGACGGTGTTCCCGGTCAACTCGGTCAAGGCGATGCGCGGGGCGTTCGTCGCCGACGAGCATCGAGTGATCTCGCGTTACTCCAGGCGCGTGTTCGAGAGCTACTGGACCGACGACAAGGACATCAGTCAGGACGACGTGCTGCGCGAAATCGTGAATGAGGTCGGCCTCGACGAAAAAGAATTCTTCACCAAGATCGCGTCCGACGAGTACAAGGCCAGGCTGCGCGACAACGTCGAGGAACTGATCGCGCGCGGCGGTTTTGGATCGCCGACGATTTTCGTCGAGGGCTCGATGTTTTTCGGCAACGATCGGCTGCCGCTGGTCGAGCACGAACTGGCGGTCGGAGTCGGCGGCGCGCTGGACCAGGGATCGGGCGGCTCAACCTGATCAAATCGGAATACTATGACGCATTGGGCGGAAGGCCAGGCACAACGGACCTGCGCGACGACCTCGGGAGGCGCGAAGCCAAAGGAGTGCGCGCGTTCGTCGCGATCCGGATGAACGAGCAGGTCGAGGACGTCGTCGCGAAGACGATCGACGAACTGCGGCATCCGGACGACGGCGTCCGATGGGTGCCGCGCGCCAACCTGCATATCACGCTCAAGTTTCTTGGAGCGGCAGTGGACTCGCATCGATTGCAGCGGCTCACCGCCGGACTTCATCAGCTCGCGACCAAGACCGCGCCGTTCGAGGTCGCCGCGGCGGGAATCGGCGCGTTCCCGAACCTCGAGCATCCACGCGCGATTTGGGTCGGCTTGCATAGTGTGGAATCGGGCGCGCTCGCAGCGCTGGCCGCGCGACTGGAGACAGTCGCGGCCGAGTACGGATTCGAGCGCGAAAAGCGCCGATGGAGCGGGCATCTGACGATCGGCCGAGTTCGCGGCGAGTCGATCAACGACGAAACGCGCGATGCGTTGAACGCGCTGCGAGACCGCGAGTTCGGCGTCTCGAAGATCGAATCGATCACGCTCTATCGCAGCCATCTCGGCCCCGACGCCGCCAGCTACGAAGCGCTCGCAACGTTCCTGTTCCAATCGCGCTAGGGCTGAGGGTTTCGCGTTAACAAAGTGTCAATATTTGTTCCTTTCGTAACACCGACGTCTTGTTGTCAACACCCCTGTGGACACGGACCGCGGCGCGGATAGAGCTATCGCGCTGAGTTTGTGGCAAGATTCGCAGCGCAATAAATAAATCCCGCGTGGCATAAAGCGATGGCGATAGAGATCAAAAGTAAAGCGCTCGACCTGGCGCTCAGCCAAATCGAGAAACAGTTCGGCAAGGGTTCGATCATGAAGCTCGGCGAGCAGGCGATTTCCGCCGATATCGCGGTGGTGCCGACCGGATCGCTCGGACTCGACGTCGCGCTCGGCGTCGGCGGATTGCCGCGCGGGCGCGTGGTGGAAATTTACGGCCCGGAATCGTCGGGCAAGACCACGCTCGCGCTGGAATGTATCGCCGAGGCGCAGAAGATGGGCGGGACGTGCGCGTTTATCGACGCCGAACACGCGCTCGACGCCGCCTACGCGCGCAAGCTCGGGGTCAAGGTCGAGGACCTGCTTATCTCGCAGCCCGACAACGGCGAGCAGGCGCTGGAGATCACCGAGACGCTGGTGCAATCGGGCGCGATCGACGTGCTGGTGATCGACTCGGTGGCGGCGCTGGTGCCGCGCGCGGAAATCGAAGGCGAGATGGGCGAGCCGCAGATGGGCCTGCAGGCGCGCCTGATGTCGCAGGCGCTGCGCAAGCTGACCTCGATCATATCGCGCTCGCGCACCATCGTTATTTTCATCAACCAGATCCGGATGAAGATTGGCGTGATGTTCGGCAACCCGGAAACCACCACCGGCGGCAACGCGCTCAAGTTTTATTCGTCGGTGCGAATCGACATCCGGCGAATCGGCACGATCAAGAACGCGACCGAAGTGATCGGCTCGCGCACCAAGGTCAAAGTGGTGAAGAACAAGGTCGCGCCGCCGTTTCGCGAGGCCGAATTCGACATCCTCTACGGCACCGGCATTTCGAAGGAAGGCGAGCTGGTCGATATGGCGAGCGAGCACAACATCATCGAGAAGCTCGGCGCGTGGTACTCCTACGGCGGCGAGCGAATCGGCCAGGGCCGCGAGAACGCGCGCGACCTGCTCAAGGCAAATCCGAAGCTGGCCGACGAGATCGAAGCCAAGGTCCGCGAAAAACTGGCGGCCAAGCCAGTCGCGCTGCCACCCGAGGCCGCCGTCGAGGAGCCCGAAGAGCCCCGCACGCGCAAGCCCCAAAGAAAAAAGGCTGACTAATCGCTGCGCAACGCGGTGGGTCTCCCGCACCTACGGCAGGGGCGACCCTCTGCACTCGGGAGAGTATCTAATCGCAAGAGGCGAGGTCCTCGCCATTTTGCATTGATACTGGGTGCGGGGTCACCTCTGCCGAAGGAAGTGTGAAACCCACCGCGGGTTTCACTACGATTGTTCCTACATCGCGATATGAAAATGCGCGAGGATCGCCGGCCCGTTATGCGACAGTATTCGCGATAGCGCGAACAGCAGCCCGAAGAACGCGCCGAACAGGCCGCCGTTGACGCGAATCCAGTCCAGATGCGTCCGCGTCTTCGATTCGATCTGAATCCTGATCTGATCGTCCGACAGCCGCGCGAGATTCTCGCGCACCATCAACGTGATCTGCCCGCGGCTCGACTCGACCGTCCTGCGCACCAGGTTGTCGATCAGCTTTTGCGCAAATTGATTCGCATAGCTGTCGGGGTCGTGAAGCTGAGCGCCGAACTCGTGGATCGCGCTTTCGATCGTGTCGCGCAGCTCGGGATCGTTCTGCAGCTCGGGCAGCCGTTTGCGCAGATTCGCCGCGATACGCGCGCCGATCGACTCCGCGCCGAACCGGCCCATCACCGCGTAGATTCGCGTGACCGTCTTGGGCAGCATCCGCTTCAGAACTTTCTCGAGGCGATCGCGCTTCTCCGGCGATTCGAGGTAGTCGATCGCATTGCTGATTAACCGCTCGAGCCCCGCCTGCCCCAGGATGTCGTTGAGCTTCAGCTCCTGCAGATAAGTGCCGAGCCGGCGCGACGAGATCCATGTCGCTCAGCTTGCGCCCGATCATCTGCGGCGTCAGCCATTCGTTTTCGATCGTCGCGGCGATTCCGTCGACCAGCTTCTCGCGATTGCGCGGCAGCACGCCTGAGTTGGGCAGGTACCATCGCCGCTCGAAGATCATTTTGAGCGCGATATAATCGCAGAGCCCGCCTATTAGCGCCGCCTCCGCCATCGAGACCGCAATCTCGGACGCCGTCTTGAAATGGGTGAACATAAGGGCGGCGAGGCTGACGAGGTAGATGAAGAACGAAAAAGCCAGGGTCAGATCGCCCTTGTGCATGAGAAAAAAATTGGTGAAGGAGAACGGCTCGCGGGTGCGGGTCGGCGCGTCGATACTGATGTTCATAGATCCAGTGTGTCCGACGCATCGCGTCGGGCCAACTGCGCCGCAGTCAGAACGCTGCTTCTAAGGGAGATCCGCTCGCCAAGCACAGAAAGACCTGAGAGCAAATGGCGTCCTCGCCATTTTGCGATTAACACTGGGTGCAGGGGTCACCCCTGCCCAGGAGGCGCGGAACCCACGGTGGGTTCCGCATTCAATTGAGTGATTTACCCTTCCCCAGATACAATCTGAACACACATGCGCTGGACCACTGCAAAAATTCGACAATCGTTTCTCGATTTTTTCGCCGCGCGCGGTCATACGATCGTGCCGTCTGCGTCGCTGATTCCCAAGGGCGATCCCACCCTGCTCTTCACCAACGCCGGGATGGTGCAGTTCAAGGATTATTTCCTGGGCGTGCGCACGCCGCAGCACCTGCGCGTCGTGGACGTCCAGAAATGCCTGCGCATTTCGGGCAAGCACAACGACCTCGAAGCGGTCGGCCGCGACACTTACCATCACACGTTTTTCGAGATGCTCGGGAACTGGTCGTTCGGCGACTACTACAAGGAAGAAGCGATTCGATGGCATTGGGAGCTGATCACCAAGGTCTGGGAAATCGATCCGAAGCTGCTCTACGCGACCGTTCACAAGGACGACAAAGAGGCCGAGGACATCTGGCTGAAGATGGGCGTGCTGCCGCGCGAGCGGATTCTGCAATTCGGCGACAAGGATAATTTCTGGGAGATGGGCGAGACCGGGCCGTGCGGTCCCAACTCGGAAATCAGCATCGACCGCGGCGAAGCGCGCGTGTAATCCTGAAAAAAATCATCCGGGGCAGAAATGTTTCGTGAACGTCGACGGATGCGAGCGGTTCATCGAGATCGGCAACCTGGTTTTCATTCAGTACAACCGCGATGAGTCGGGCAAGCTGACTCCGCTGCCGAAGAAGCATGTCGATACTGGCACGGGGCTGGAGCGTATCGCGGCCGCGCTGCAGAGCATCGAGACCGGCAAGATCCTCGGCAACTACGAGATCGATCTGTTCCAGACGATCATCAAAAAAATTGAGATAGCCGCAAAGGAACTCGGCGACGGCCGCCCGTACGGCAAAAACGTCGAGAGCGACATCTCTTATCGCGCGATTGCGGATCATGCGCGCACGATGACCTTCCTCATCGCGGACGGCGTCACGCCCGGCAACACCGATCGCGAGTACGTGCTGCGGCGAATCATTCGGCGCGCCGCGCGTCACGGACGCTATCTTGGAATCCATCGCCCGTTCCTCGCGATGGCGCATGCGGGCGTGGTCGAGGCGATGGGCGACGCGTATCCGGAGATTAAAAAGGCGGCGGCAAAGACTGCCGAAGTGATCACGCAGGAAGAATCGCGCTTCGGCGAGACGCTCGATCGCGGATTGGAACTGATCGACACCGAACTCGCGCGCATCAAGAAGAGCGGCGGGCATACGCTGCCCGGCGAGGTCGCGTTCAAGCTGTACGACACCTACGGATTTCCGCTCGATCTGACCGAGGACGTGCTGCGCAATCATTCGATTGACGTCGACGTCGCGGGCTTCAACCGCCTGATGGACGAGCAGAAAGAACGCGGACGCGCCGCGCGCAAAGATGACGCGGTCGCGCCGGAGATCAGTCTCGGCGCGGGCACCGCGTCGCGCTTCGTCGGCTACCACACTTACGAAGGCGAGTCCGAAGTGCTCGCGGCGGGCGGCAAGGACGGCGATCAGGTTGCGGTCGTCGTCGCGGAGACGCCCTTCTATCCCGAGGGCGGCGGGCAAATCGGAGATCGCGGCGTAATCGAGACCGCGTCGGGCGCGCTGCTCGAAGTGTCGGACACGCGCAAGGCTGAAGGCTCGATCGTTCACGTCGGACGCATTCTGCGCGGCGACGCCGGCGACTTCGCACGCGGCGCGCGCGTCAAGCTCAAGGTCGATCGACTCCGGCGCGACGCCGCGATGCTCAATCATTCCGCGACGCACATCCTCCACTACGCGTTGCGCGACGTGCTCGGCAGTTCGGTGCATCAGGCGGGCTCGCTGGTCGATCCCGACAAGCTGCGCTTCGACTTCGCGCATCACAGGTCCGGTCAAAGACGACGCGCTCGCGACCATCGAGGAAGAAATCAACGCGCGCATCCGCGAGAACGCCGAAGTGACGGTCGAGGAGATGGCGTACGACGACGCAATCAAAGCCGGCGCGCTCGCATTCTTCGGCGACAAGTACGGCGACCGCGTGCGCGTGGTCAGGATGGGCGATTTTTCGGTCGAGCTATGCGGCGGCACGCACATCTCGCGCACCGGCGACGTCGGGATGTTCAAACTCGAAGCCGAATCGGGAGTCGCGGCGGGAGTGCGGCGAATCGAAGCGGTGACGGGACAAGGCGCGCTCGAAACGATCCGCAAGCGCGAGAAAATTCTCGAAGAGATCGGCGCTCAGCTCGGCGCGCGCGACGGCGCAGCAGTCGAGCGTCTCGAAAAACTGCTCGCGCGCGAAAAAGAGCTCGAGAAAAAGCTGCGCGCGATGGAGCAGAAACTGGCTTCAGGAGCCGGCGGCGCAGCCGACGAAGAAACCGTGCGCGAAGTCGGCGGCATCAAGATCGTGACGCGCAAGCTCGACGGCGTCGATCCGCGCACGATGCGCGAGATCGCCGATCGGATGCGCCAGAAGCACGGCTCGGCCGTGGTCGCGCTCGGCTCCGACCTCGGCGACGGCAAGGTCGCGCTGCTGGTCGCAGTGACGCCCGACCTGACGTCGAAAATCAAAGCCGGCGACATCATCAAGAATATCGCGCCAATCGTCGGCGGCACCGGCGGCGGCCGCCCCGACCTCGCGCAAGCCGGCGGCCGCGACGCGTCGAAGCTCGACGAAGCGCTGGCCAAAGTCGCGCGCTGGTGTCGTAGCTCCTTCTTATCCTCACGGAGAAGGTTGGGAGACTTGCGCCGTGATGCCGTTCGATCCAAAATTGGTTCACCGCGTGGATGGTCCCACGAGGCAGCATTCGACTTGTTGGCACTTTCATACGCCGCGCGAAATGATTACCATTACCTTCGCCGGTGATTGAACGAATGCCGACCGGCGGGCGATAGCCACGAAATCAGTACCTCAAGAGGCCCCGGCAATTTCCCAGTTAGCGACCGAAGACTCGCTCGAACTCCATTTCGACGATCCGCGCCTGTTTACCGATTTGCTCGGTCAGCACGACGCGCACGTGCGCACGGTCGAGACCACGCTGGGCGTTCGCATCGGCGTGACCGGCACTTCGCTCAGAATTTCAGGCGCGCATGCCGAGCAGGCGCTCGCCGGCAAAGTGATCGGCGAGATTTACGATCTGCTGAAGCACGGCTACCCGATCTATCCGAGCGACGTCGAGTACGCGATTCGAATTATTCGCGGCGACCGCAACGCCGAGCTGAAGGATATTTTCCTCGACACGATTTACGTCTCGGCCAACAAGCGCGTCATCTCGCCCAAGAGCATCAACCAGAAAATTTATATCGACTCGATTCGCAGCCACGATATCGTTTTCGGAATCGGCCCCGCCGGCACCGGCAAGACTTACCTTGCGATGGCGATGGCGCTGGCGGCGTTGATGAAAAATCAAGTGACGCGGATGGTCCTGTGCCGGCCCGCGGTCGAAGCGGGCGAGAAGCTCGGCTTCCTGCCCGGCGACCTCGCTGAGAAAGTGAATCCGTATCTGCGCCCGCTCTACGACGCGCTGCACGACATGGTGGATTTCGATCGCGCGCGCCGGATGCTCGAGCGCGGCACGATCGAAGTCGCTCCGCTCGCGTTCATGCGCGGGCGCACGCTCAACGACTCGTTCATCATTCTCGACGAGGCGCAGAACACGACCTCCGAGCAGATGAAGATGTTCCTGACGCGGCTCGGCTACAACTCCAAGGCCGTGATCACCGGCGACGTCACCCAAATCGATTTGCCCAGCGGCAAGCTGTCGGGGTTGAAGGAAGCGAGCATCGTGCTCGGCAACACTCCGGGCATTTCGTTCGTGAGATTCAACGACCGCGACGTCGTGCGCCATCGCCTGGTGCAATCGATCATCAAGGCGTACGAGTCGTTCAACGTCGAAGGGCCGGCGCCGACGCCGGCGCCTACGACGACAACCGACGGCAACCATCGGGATTGAAACGCGTGGCGGTCGAGTTCCGATGCGCGACGGCGCGCGGACGCGGCTACGCACGCGGGCTTCGCGCCGACGCCGACCGCCTGATGCGCGCGGCGGGCCTTGACGAGTGCGAATTGTCGCTGACGCTCACGTCAGATCGCGCGATCCGCAGGCTCAATCGCGATTTTCGCGGAATCGACACGCCCACCGACGTTCTCTCCTTCTCGCAGATCGAACAAGCAGGCGCCGCGCCACCGGATCCCCGCAGCGTGAAGAATAGTCCGGGACTTCCGGTCGGCGACGTCGTCATCTCGATCGACACTGCCCTTCGACAGGCGCGCGAGTATCGCGTCAGCCCCACCTCGCGACTGCGCCGGCTCCTGATTCACGGATTTCTGCATCTGATCGGCTACGACCACGAACGCTCGGCCGCCGATGCGCGGCGGATGTTCGCGCGCGAGCGAACGCTGGCGGCGAAGATCGATCAAGAGCGCGTATCGTCGCGATGAAACGCGCGCCCGCCAAAATTCCCGCGGTCGCGATGCTGACGCATTTCACGCGCGCCTCGACCTCCGCCACTGCGCTGGACAACCTGGTCGCGATTCTCAAGGATGGCGTGATTCGCGGCGGCAGCCGGATGATCCGCGGCGCGCGTCCCGCCGTCTGCATGTTCGACGTGCCGATTGCGGAGCTGCGCACGATCCTCGACCGGCGCAATCGCCGCCGCTATGAACCATTCGGGATCGCGGTCGACAAACGCTATGCTTTCACGATGGGTGCGCGACCGGTTATCTACCTGCCATGGCGCGAGGCGGAAAAAATCCTCGCGCCGGAAGAGAGTTGGCGTGTGGTATCGCTTGAAATCGACAAGACTCCGCCGGTCGACTGGAGCTTCGAGCGCGAGTGGCGCGTCGCCGGCGATCTCCCGTTCGAACCGCCGATTGCGGCCGCGCTGGTCGAAACCTGGAAGGACGTGGACGAGATTTTCGAGCGCTTCAACGGCCGGCCGCCGTGCGCCGGCGTGATTCCGATCGCCGAGATGTTCGCGACGACGCCCGCCTGACGATGTCGTCGAACAACGCAACCCGCGCGGCGCTCGCCGTAGCCAGCGGCCTCGCGATGGGGCTGGCATTTCCGAAGTTCGACCACGGACTGCTGGCGTGGGTCGCGCTGGTGCCGCTGTTCTACGTGATCGAAGGCGAAAGCATGCGCCGCGTTTTTTGGTGGGCATACCTGCAAGGCTTCGCCTCGTACGTCGTACAGCTCTACTGGATTCCGATTCCGCTGCACGACTTCGCCGACGTGCGAATGGAGTTCGCGATCTTTCCGATGCTGCTGCTGGCCGGCATCGTCGCGATCGACACGGCGGTTGCGATCTGGGCGGGCGAATTCATCGCGCGGCGGACGCGAATCCCCGCCGTGGTCACGATGCCGGTTGCGTGGACGGCGGTCGAATGGATTCGCACCTACTTCCCGATCGGCTTTCCGTGGAACCTGCTCGGCTACACCGCGTATCACAACCTGGAATTGATCCAGTTCGCCGAATTCACCGGCGTGTACGGCGTCTCGGCGCTGATCGTGTTCTTCAACGCCGTGGTGTACGTCGTGATTTTCCGCCGCGGCGGTTCTCGCCTGCAGGCTGTCAGCCTGAGCGCGCTGACCGCGTTGATGATCGTGCTGGTCGCATTCGGCGCGTGGCGAATCCGCGATCTCAAGAACGCGCCGAGCGCCGGCAGCTTCAAGGTCGCGATGGTGCAGGGAAACATCCCGCAATCGCTCAAGTGGGATCCGAACTTTCTGCCGCAAAGTTACAAGGTCTACCAGGATGAAACGGTGGACGCGGCGAAGCGCGGCGCCGACCTGATCGTGTGGCCGGAGGCCGCCGCGGCGTTCCTGTTCCAGCCCGACGATCGCTATCCCGCCATGCTCACCAGTGACGCACAGTATCGCACGACGCTCCTCACCCTCGCGCGCAATATCGGCAAGCCAATCTTGTTTGGAGCACCGGCGCTCGCCGTCCAGAACGACCGCGTCGCCGGATTTTACAACCGCGCATATCTGGTCTCGGACAAGGGCGAAGTGGTCGCGCACTACGACAAAATCGAGCTCGTGCCGTTCGGCGAGTATGTTCCGGCGCGCGCGCTGCTCGGCTTCTTCGTCAATCGGGTCGTCGAGGGCTTCGGCGATATGATTCCCGGCAAGGAGCAGACGCTGTTCGACTTCAAAGGCGCGAAGCTCGGAATTTTGATTTGCTACGAGAGTATCTTTCCCGATTTCACGCGGCGCGAGGTCAATCGAGGGCGCCGATGTGCTCGTGAATATCACCAACGACGCGTGGTATGGCGAGAGTTCGGCGCCGTACCAGGTGCTCGCGATGGCGGCGATGCGCTCGATCGAGACCAAGGTCCCGATGGTGCGGGCGGCGAACACGGGATTCAGCGCGCTGATCGAGCCTTCCGGACGAATCACGAATCGCACGCCGCTGTTCAAACGCGGCACGACGATCGTGAACGTATCGTGGCGCCCGGTGCGGACGCTCTACACGATGGTCGGCGATTTGTTCGCGGAGATTTGCGTCGTGCTGACGGCGATTGGATTGATCGTGGCATGGCGATGGCCGCGCCCGGCAACGCTCGAAGTCGAGCCGGTTCGATCGCGGAAGCTCGCCACCAACGGCCGACCCCATTAATCAGCGCGCGGCTTCATGACATAATATGTCGTCGGCGAGATGCCGGCGTGAGGTGTGACTTCCAATGCTCAGCGACATGAGACAGCAGCTTTCCGAGTTCGACGACCGCGCCGAAAAGCTCGGGAGGCGTCTTTGACGTCCCCGCACTGACCGTCCGCCAGAACCAACTCGTCGAACAATCCGCCAAGCCCGGCTTCTGGGATCGCCAGGAAACCGCGCAAGCCTCGCTCAAGGAGCAGGAACAGATTCGCGCTCAGCTCGCGGGCTACAAGATGCTCCGCGACAAGCTCGATGAGGCGCGCGTGTTCCTGCAGATGGCCGAAGAAGAAGGCGGCGAGGATTCCGAAGCGGCGCGCGAGACTGCATCTGCCCTCGACGCGTCGCGGGCCGAGCTCGATCGCCAGGAACTGCGCCTGATGCTGAGCGGCGAGTACGATCGCCTCGGCGCGATCCTTTCGATACATCCCGGCGCCGGTGGCCAGGAGGCGCAGGATTGGGCCGAGATGCTGCTGCGGCTTTATCTGCGATGGGCCGAGCGGCGCGGCTTCAAAACCGAGATTGCGGACTTGCAGCCGGGCGACGGCGCGGGAATCAAGAGCGCGACCGTCACCGTCGAGGGCGATTTCGCGTACGGATATTTGCGGGCCGAGGCCGGGATACATCGGCTGGTGCGAATCTCGCCGTACGACTCGAACGCGCGGCGTCATACCTCGTTTGCGTCGGTCTTTGTTTTCCCCGAGGTCGACGACACGATCGAGATAGTAATCAATCCCGCGGATTTGCGGATCGACACGTTTCGCGCGTCGGGCGCGGGCGGCCAGCACGTCAACAAGACCGACTCTGCCGTGCGCTTCACGCATATCCCGACCAACATTGTCGTCACCTGCCAGAATGAACGCTCGCAGCATAAGAACCGCGCGATGGCGATGAAGATATTGCGCGCGCGGCTGTTCGAGCTCGAGCAGCGCAAGAAAAAAGAAGAGCTCGAGAAGTTCAGCAAGGACAAAAAAGAAATCGCGTGGGGCAGCCAGATTCGTTCGTACGTGCTGCAGCCGTACCAGATGGTCAAGGACCATCGCACCGGCGTCGAGGTCGGCAACACCGGCGCGGTCCTCGACGGCGCGATCGACGAATTCATCCAGGCCTACCTGATGGGCGTCCGCAAAGGCGACGCCGACAGTGTCCAAATTAGAATGTGGAACCCGCGTGGGTTCCACACCTCCTTCGGCAGGGGTGACCCCTGCACCCAGTACTTGTGTTTCAGATGAAATGTCAATCCGAGAACGAAAAAATGTTCCTTTTGGAACATTTACGATTAGGCCACATGATCCTCTTTTGCTTAAGCTGGAAGGATGGGTACCGAGCCAGAGTGCGCGAAACTTTTGACGCAAACTGAAATCAGTTTGCGCGCGATCAGGCTCCATCTCGTGAACTATCAGCTGCAACTTTTGCGGTTATCCGTGCTGAAGACCGAGCCCGCGCGGAAACTTCATCGCGACCTTCCAACCATTCGGCAAGAGCCGACAATCTTCTTCTTCTGATCGTCAGCGGACCGACGTGCAACTTTTTCTGTTGCGTCGCGCATCAGTCTGATCAAAGTTGCAATATGAAACGGACGCTCTCGACTAGTCGAACAAGGAGTTGCGGATGATCGATTTATATTTCTGGCCAACGCCCAACGGTTACAAGGTCACGTGGATGCTCGAGGAGGTCGGCCTCAAGTACAACGTGATCCCGGTCAATATCGGCGCGGGCGATCAGTTCAAGCCCGAGTTTCTGAAAATCAGCCCGAACAATCGCATGCCCGCGATGACCGACTCCGAGGGTCCCGGCGGAAAGCCGATTTCAATGTTCGAGTCGGGCGCGATCCTGATGTATCTCGCAGAGAAGACCGGCAAGCTGATGCCGTCGGACACGCGCGGAAAATACAACGTCATCCAGTGGCTCATGTTCCAGATGGCGAGCGTCGGCCCGATGCTCGGCCAGGCGCATCATTTCCGCCGCTACGCGCCCGAGAAAATCGAGTACGCGATCAACCGCTACACCAACGAGGCCAAGCGCATCTATGGCGTGATCGACAAGCGGCTGGGCGAAGCGAAGTACCTGGCGGGCGAATACTCGATCGCAGATATCGCGACCTACCCATGGCTGGTGCCTCATTCGATGCAGGGGCAGGCGCTCGAGGACTTTCCGAATCTGAAGAAGTGGTACGACGAGCTGCGCGCACGTCCAGCAACCCAGCGCGGCTTCGCCGTGATGAGCGACGTGGTCGAGAAGATGCGCGCGGCGGCGCAGGCAAATCAGCCAGCGCACGATCCAAAAACGTGGGAGATCCTGTTCGGCAACAAACAGTTCGAGAAACGCTAAATTATGCAATCCGGTCCCCTAAACGGAATCCGGTCCCCCTTCCCACTATGGGAAGGGGTTAGGGGTTAGGTTGCCGGCATCACGCACAATGCTCAGGCACTTCTCTTCGGCGCACCATCGAGCAATCGCAACAGCGCGTAAACTGTTTCCACTGCCGGCACGCTGATCCCATGCCGTCGCGCGGCACGCACCACGGCACCGCTCAGCGCTTCGTACTCCAGGCTCCTGCCGCGTTCGAGGTCCTGCTGAGTCGAGGTCTTCAACTCGCGCAAGTTTTTCTGCGAGTGCGCGATGTAAGCGTCGATGCGATCGTCGGAAATCTTCGCGCCCTCGGCGCGCGCGACGTTGACGATCTCCTGCATGAGAGTGCGCACGAGTTTCAGGCCTTCGGGGTCGTCGAGAATCTCGCCGACGCGCCGACGCGTCAGAGTCGTCACGGTGTTGAACGCGCCATTCCAAATCAGCTTGTCCCATCGCGCGGTCATGATGTCGGGCGAGACCTGGCCGAGAATCCCGGCGCGTCGAAACACTTCGGCGATCGATTTGGCGCGATCCGTCTCGCGGCCGTCGAGTTCGCCGAAGTCGATATGGCCGGTGCTGAGATGAACAATTTTCCCGGGCGCGACCATCTCGACTCCGACCCGCGCGTTGCCGCCCATCACGGCGTCGCGCCCGAAGATCGCGGCGAGTTTCGCCTCGTTCTCGACGCCATTCTGGAGCGTGAGAATCGCGCCGCCGGGATTGAGGCATCCTGAAATCGCCTGCGCGGCGGCGTCGGTGTCGTAGGCCTTCACGCAGAACAGGATCAGATCGTACGGCGCGAAGTCGCGCGGCGTGTCGGTAGCGGTGACCTCGATGCGCAGATCGCCGCGGATGCTGGTGATGTCGAGGCCGTGCTCGCGAATCGCGCGCAGATTCTCGCCGCGCGCGCACAATACGACGTCCTCGCCCGCCGCCCGCAGCCGCGCGCCGAAGTAGGCTCCCACCGCGCCCGCGCCCATCACCAGGATTTTCATTTTTCACTTTTTCACTTTTCACTTTTTCGACTGCGCCTATCGTAGCGCCGCCGCGATCTGTTGTAATCAACCTCGGTCACGATGGAATCCGCGAGCGAAACAAGTCTGCCTACTGTGCGCGAATTGCTGTTCGAAGCGGTGCTGGCGGCCGCAACGCTGACATTGTGGCCAGTACTCGACGAAAGATCGCAAGGCACGGCGGCACAGCGCTCGCGCGCGATGGTCTATTTTCCGATCGTCGGATTCGTCCTCGGAGTAGTTCTCGCAATCGTCGATCGAACCGCCGGTTTCGTCGCCGGACCGATCGGACGCTCGTTCATCGTGCTGATTGTCGGCGTGGTGCTTTCGCTTGGGCTCGCGAATCGCGGAGTGGCAGACACCGTCGAGGTGCTTCGACGAGGGACGCGGCCAGCATCGACCGGACTCACGCGAATCGGGCCGGTGGGAGCGGGCGCGGCGATCGTCGCGTTCGCATTTGAGGTTTGGTGCCTGTCGCGAATCACCGACGACGCGGGACGCGCGGGCGCTTTCGTGATGGCGATGATGCTGTCGCGATGGGCGATCATTCCGATCGGCTACGGGCTGAAGCCGCTGGAGCATTGGGGCCTGGGCATTCCGTACGAAGGCGGCATTTCGTTTCGCGAGTTCGCCGTCTCGAGCGTGATCGCGCTCGGACTCACGATGGGGCTGTATCAAAACGTCGGGCTGGCGGTGATCGTCGCGCTGGCGCTGACGATTCTCGCGATGCGCCTGGTGCTGAGCCGCCGGATGGGTGGCGCGTCGGGCTATATGCTGGCGGGCGGATGCGCGATTGCCGAGGTCGTCACGTTCGCAGTGCTGGCGGCGATCCGGGCTTAGCCGTTGCGCTTGAGCGCTTCGGCCCAGACCTCTTTGAGCAGTTCGCGCAAATCCTCAATCGATCCGTTGTTCTCGATCACGAGAGTCGCATGTTTCGCGCGCTCCTCGTCAGACAACTGCGCGCGGATTCGCGCATCAGTCTCGGAAGGTTTCAGCCCGCGCTGGATCTCGATTCGGGCAAGCACTTGTTCGCGCGGAGCGCGCACCAGCCAGATTTCGTCGAACAGCGGCTGCCAATTCGCTTCGATCAGAATCGCGGCCTCGACCACTATCGGCAGCTTCGCGCCGCTCGCGCGCAATTCGGCGATCGTTGCGGCGGATACTGTCGAACGTCGCGGGCCACACGATCGACGTCAGCTTGTTCAGCTGCTCGGGATTTCCAAACACGATCGATCCCAACTTCCTTCGATCGATCGTGCGATCGGGAGCAAGGACCTCCGCGCCGAAAGCCGCGATCACCGCTTCGTAGGCGGGGCCGCCGGGCGCGTAAGTGGTGTGCGCGACTTTGTCGGCGTCGAGGAATGGCGCGCCGAACTCGCCGAGTATCTGCGCGACGGTGCTCTTGCCCGAACCGATTCCGCCAGTGAGACCAACTGTAATCATTCGAAATTTCTAGCCCGCGGCTTCGCGGCTCCATGCCTGGATATTGTAGAGGTAGCTGAAGAAACCGCCGCGAGCCAGCAACTCGTCGAACGATCCATGCTCGACAATTGCGCCGTCGCGCAGCACGAGAATCCGATCCGCGTTCTGAATCGTCGAGAGCCGATGCGCGATGACGAGCGTGGTCCGCCCGCGCATCGCCTCGCGCACCGCGGCGAGCACCATCGATTCGGTCTCGGTGTCGAGCGCGCTGGTCGGCTCGTCCATGATGAGAATCGGCGCGTCCTTGAGCAGCGCGCGCGCGATCGTAACGCGCTGCGCCTCGCCTTCGGAGAGACTGTGACCGCCCTGCCCCATCACTTCGTCCAGGCCGGCCGGCAGCTTGGCGAGAACCGGTTCGAGGCGCGCCATCTCGATCGCGCGCAGCACTTTCGCGTCGTCTACGCCGGGCTTCCCGAACGCGACGTTGACGCGCATCGTGTCGCCGAGCACCAGCGGCGGCTGCAGGACCATCGCGATATTGCCGCGAATCGAATCGAGCGTGAGGTAGCGCGTATCGTTGCCGTCAATTTTGATCGCGCCGTCCTGTGGTTCGTAAAAGCGCGCGAGCAGACTGGCCATCGTGGTTTTTCCGGAACCGCTCGGACCGACGATCGCGATCGTCTCGCCGGGCGACGCTTTGAAGTTGATGCCTTTGAGCACGGTGCGTCCTGGTTCGTAGCCGAACACGACGTTGTCGAATTCGATTTCGCCGCGCGCGCGGCCAAGCGTCTGCGCGCCCGCGCGGTCCTTGATTTCCGGATCGATCGCGAGCAGCTCGAGGCATCGCCGGAGACCGGCCTTCGCGCCTTCAATCTGTCCGTAGGTTTGCGAGATCTGATTCACCGGCGCGTAGAGCGAGGCGAGGTAAGTTATGAAGACGATGAGTGCGCCGATGGTGAGGCGGCCGTCGAGGACGTGCTGCGCGCCGAGGTAAATCACGAGCGCGGTGCCGCACGCGATCAACACGCCGACCGCGCCGGCATATAGCGTTTGCAGTGTGTAGAGGCGGAGCGTCGCGTCGAGGCTCGCGCTGCTCGACTCGACGAACTCGCGATACGACTCGCCCTCGCGCGTGAAGGCCTGCACGACGTGAATCGCGGCGAGCGCGCTCTGCGCGACGGTGTACAGGCGGCTCTCCTTGATTCGCGCGCCGCCGGCGATCGCGTCGATGCGGCCGCTGATCGACATGATCAGCAGAATCAGGAGCGGGATTATCGCGAGCGCGACCAGCGTCAGCGTCGCGTCCATTCTGATCATCACGACGAACATCCCGCCGAGCAGAATCAGCGACGACAGCACCGGGAAGAATCCGTTCATCGCGATCGTTTGAATCGAGTAGGTGTCGTAGGTGATCCGCACCATCAGGTCGCCGACTTCGCGGCGGCGATGGAATGAGAGCGAGAGGCGCTGGAGATGATCGAACAGGCGCGCGCGCAACTCGTTGACCATCCGCTGGCCGATCGAGATGGTGACGTAGTTGGTCATGACGTTGAGCACGCCCAGCAGCGCGTACAGGATGACGAGGCTGATGCACGCCGCGATGAGAAGCTCGCTGCGCGGCATCGGGGGAATCCACGAGCTCACGAGCGGAGCGCCGCGGAGCACGTTGTCGATTACGATTTTGAGCGGCCACGGCTTGAGCACTTCGGTCGCGGAGGCAAGCAGCACGCCGGCGATCGCAATCGCGAGACGGCCGAGATGCGGGCGCATCCGGCGAATCGCGTGGCCGTAGAGTTCCAGCGTGGTCATCGGGCTTCGTCTTCAGCGCGCGTCGCCATTGAGATTCCGAGCGAGCCGGCTACTTCGGAGGCGCAGCGCTCTGATGATCGCGGGGATGCGGCGCGCACGAGTGATCGCGACCAACCCCACTGCCAGAACGGCTAGAGACAATTCCGACGATTCCCGCGCCCAGCGAGAAGCCCGCGGCCAGCAAAACCAGGAACACCACAGCGGCGGCAATCAATGCACGTCGAGGATCGGGTCGAATGCGCCAGATCAGAGCGATGCTCGCGTCCTTGCGCAAAGCGTTGATCGGCGCGCGAATCATCGGAGGAACGACCAGTTCGAGATCGTAGGACTGGAAGCCGTCGGTCTCAGCCACCGCGACGCCGCGGCGAACCAGCGCGTCGCGCATGGCGGCGAGGATCGTCGCGGAATCGAACCGCGGAGCACCGTCCGACATGACGAATTCGATCTGGCCGCTCAATTTCACCGGACCGTTGGAATCCGGAGTGTCGCGTCGCGGGTTCGAATCGCCATTTGACGCGCTCGCGCGCGAAGCTGCGAACGGTTGGGCCGAGCAGGTTGATGATCCAAAGATAGATTCGCGCGACCGGGCCGGAATGCGCGCGCGGCAACGGAGCGGATGCGGCGCCCAACGCCGCGACCAATATCGACACCGCAATTCCACCGGCGCCGAGCACTCCAAGCAAGCGATTGACGCTGCCCGAGGATCAGAAGAATCAGCGACACGCCGATCCATTGAATCGTCAAGGGCAGATCAACGTACGAGTTGCCGGCTGAATAGACGGTCTGAAAGAGGCCGCGGCCGAACTCGCCGTAGTAAACGCGCGCGCCGCCGAGAAGAGCGCCGATCGACGACGCCCCCGCGTACATCCCGTCCTGATCCGCAGTGCGCAGCGGATATTTGCGATACAGCAGGCCTTCGCCGGTGCCGTAGCCTCGTTGCTGGCGGAGATAGGCAGCGAGCGTCGCGCGGCGCTCGTGAATCACGACGGCTCCTGGAGCGTATGCGAGCGTTTCATCCGACGCCGCGAGCCGCCAGGAAAGATCCACGTCATCGCCGGCAGTGGTAAACATCGGATCGAAGCCGCCGGCCTTGAGCAGCGCCGCTTTTGTGATTGCCATGTTGCATCCGCACAGTTGCGCGAGGCGATCGTCGCCGGCACGCACCTCTCGCGGCAGTCCAGGCGCGGCAGCCATCGCAGCGGCGCGAGCAGATTGCGGGTCGGGAGCGAAATTTGGACCGGCCGCCGCGGCCGCATCGCGACGCTTGATCGTCTCGACCAGATGATACAGCCAGTCGCGATCGGCGCGCGCGTCGGCGTCGATGAACGCGACGACTTCGCCCGACGCAGCCTCGACGCCTGCGTTGCGCGCCGCGGCCAGACCCTTGTGCTCGATGCGAATCGTGCGGACGCTGTCCTGGTTGGCGATTTCGGACGTCGTATCAGTCGATCCGTCATCGACGACGATTGTTTCGTAGTTTGGATAGTTGAGCTCGCGAATCGAAGAAAGACAATCGCCGAGCGTCGATGCCGCATTGTAGGCGGCCACCACCACGGTCGCTTTGGGAGCCGCCGCGAGCGGAGGCGGTAAATTTTCGCTGAAGACTTTGCCGACCGCATCGAAGGCGAGCTTGGGCGAGCGATCGCGACGCGTCAGTCCGAATGCCCAGTCTGTAATCTCGGCGCCACCAGTGTGCCACTCGTCGGTGAACGCGAACACGATGAAGCCGGACAGTCCGAGCTCGAATGCCGCGCGGCATTGCCATGAAAGCAGTTCCGCCTGATGCTCCTCGCCTTCGCGAATCGTATCCATCCCGGTTTCGCTGAGCACCAGCGGCAGCTCGCCCGCTTGTCCCATCAGATGCGTCAGGTAACGGCGGAAGTCTTCTTCGCGATGCAGATACACATTGAACGAAATGAAATCGAGAAAACTCAGATCAAGATATTCCGCTGACGGATAGTTCGAATAGGTGAACAGCGCGTCGGGATCGATTTGTTTTCCGAGGTCACGAAGCTCCGCCAGAAATTTGCTAACCGCGCGCGGCCCGTGCCATCGCACGATATCCGATCGAATCTCGTTGCCGATGCTGTAGGCCGCGATCGTCTCGCCGAATTGACGCGTGTCGAGGACGGTGTTGCGAATGGCGTCGCGGATTTCGCGCATCATGTCGGGAGAATCGAGGAACGCCATGTGGAACGGCCACGGGATGCCGAGCATCATGCGCAAGCCGGCCTTCTGCGCCTCCTCGACCATCCACGGCGGGGGCGGAACGTAGAGGCGAATCACGTTGGCGCCGAGCCGTTTCATCAGCGCGAAATCGGCGGCGGCGCGTTCGGGCTCAGGATATCTTTCGCCGCGGGAATTCGGCGCAAACGGGCCGTACGAAACGCCGCGAATGTAGAACTTTTGCGCTCCGTCAAAAAGATATTTTCCGTGCGGTACCAGCCGAGCCATGAACGATGAGCTAATCGCAAAGCCGATGGGCGCGCAACGCGCAGCGCAGCCGCTGACTTGACTTCGCGCAAGTCGAGCCCTGACAATCGATCTGTGACAGTCAAATCGGCGGCGACGCAATCCTGTAACTAGCATGGCGCGACACGCTCCCAGCTGGCTCGAGAGCAAGACGCTTGACCTCGAGTCGAGGGCGTCGAAGCACACTACCGCGCTCCGCGTCTGGCACATCCTGAATCACGCGGTCGAGGGCTTCATCAACAACAACGATCTGCTGCGAGCGTCGGCGCTGACCTTCACCGTCGCGCTCTCGATCGTACCGATTCTCGCGCTCGCCTTTTCCGCGGTTAAAGGATTCGGCGGCGCGGAACGTCTGCGCCCATTGGTCGAGCAATACCTGGGGCTCGGCAAATCGTCGTCGCAACTGATGGGCTACGTCGAGAACGTTAACGCGGCGGCGCTGGGTTCGGCCGGCGGAGCGTTTTTGTTGATTACGGTTATTTCGACGATGGGCACGGTCGAGCAGGCGCTCAACACGATCTTCAACGTGCCACAGAGCCGCAGTTATTTTCGCAAATTCTCCGACTACCTGAGCGTGCTGTTCACGGTTCCGTTTCTCATCGTGGCTGCGCTGGGCGTGACCGCGGTTTTATCGGTGCGGATTTCCGAATTTCCATTCGTCACGCATCTGCTGCCGTACCTGTTCGTGTGGGCGGGATTCTTTTTCCTGTTCGTTTTTTTTCCGTACACCAAGGTCCGCTATGGCCCAGCGCTGATCGGCTCGTTTGTCACTGCCGTGCTTTTTCAGCTCGCGCAGTGGGGATACGTGCGCTTCCAGGTTGGTGTCGCCAACTATCGGGCAATCTATGGAGCGATGGCGACGCTGCCCATTTTCCTGGTCTGGATCTACATCGCGTGGTCGATAATTCTGTTCGGCGCCGAACTCACCGCATCGATTCAGCGCGGCGACATCCCGCCAATGCTTGGACCGATGTCGCCCAATTTTCTGTATTCGGCGACGATGCATATCCTGATTCGCCTCGCGGACCGCGCTTACCACGGCGGCGACGACATAACCTCGTGGACGTTCTCGCGCGAACTCTACGTGCCGGAAGCCACGATTAAGCCGATCATCGACGGGCTCAAGTCCGGCGGCTTTGTGATCGAGGCCGACCCAAGCACCGGTTCGCTGAATCAGGGACTGTTCCTGGCGCGCCAGCCTTCGACCATCGTCCTGGCAGATGCGATCAAAGCCGTAGACTTCGATAGCGGCGCGAGCGATGGCGATCCGCGCGTCGCTCTCGTACTCACGAAGATCGATACGGCGCGCGACAGTCTGTTAAAGACGATCACGCTCGAAGATATCCGTTCGCCGGAAGCGAAGGCGGTCGATCAGGAGACGGCGGCTACCGAGCACAAGCCAACCAGTGAATCAAATGATTTGCAATTACATGGAAAAAGAGAACCCGGCAGCAGCTTCGTGAACGTCAACGGGGTCCGTTTGCATACGCTGGATTGGGGCGGCGACGGCGCGCCGATCGTGATCGTGCACGCGACCGGATTTCTCGGACGCATCTATCGTCCGCTTGCAGAGCGGCTGCGTGCGATTGGGCACGTTTACAGTTACGATCAGCGCGGGCACGGCGACAGTTCGGCGGCGCCTGACGGCGAATACAGCTGGGACGCGACGATGCGCGACCTTGAAGGATTCATCACCGCGATGGGCTGGTCGGCTGTCAGGGCGGTTGGCCATTCTGCGGGCGCGACGGCAATCGGTTCGCTCGCGAGCGAGCGTCCGGATTTGATCTCACGAGCTGTTCTGCTCGAGCCGGTAATTTTCGAGGCGCCGGACGCGCCAGAACTCGGATGGCGCAATCCGTTCATCGAGCGGACGCTGAAGCGCAGGCGCATTTTCGACAGCGTCGACGCGATGTACTCGAACTTCGAAAACAAGCCGCCGTATAACACCTGGCGGAAAGATATCCTGCTTGATTACTGCGAGTTCGGTACGCGTCCGACAATTGACGGCAAGCGTGAACTCAAGTGCGCGCCCGAGATCGAGGCAAAATTCTACGAGACGGCGCGCGACTTCGACGGGCTCGGGCGAATTCTGCGCAGCACTGTGTCGATGTTGGTAATCTTCGGTGCGCGCGGCGATTCGCTTGGCGCATCGCTGTCCGGAAAGGTCGCCCAACAACTTAAGAACGGACGCGTAATCGACGTCGAGGACGCGGGCCATTTTCTGCCGATGGAAAAACCCGACTACGCAGCTGAGCAGGCGATCGAATTCCTGAAATAGTCACTCAAGACGAACTGAGTAATGCTCGCGCTTCGGCAGTATATATTCCCGGACGGTCATAGAGTATCAACGGCGGCTCAATAGCTACTTCGATTCCACCGCCGACGCGAGTCTCGACTAACATCACCGATGCGGGCATTGCGATTCGCGGATGGACGAAACGGATTCGCTTTGGTTCGAGTTGTTTTGAGCGCATCGCGGAAATCAGCTCGGCGCTTCTGCGTGCGGTGAAGATGAATGCGACGCGGCCGCCAGTGCGCGCGTAGAGGCGCGACGCTGCGACGAAATCCAGCAGGACGGTCTCACCCTCGCCGCGCGCGACGCGTCGGTTGTGGTCGGGATTTTCGCGCCCGGAGGAGGTCGCGCGATATGGGGGATTCGCTACGACCAGGTCGAAGCTCGCGGGATCGACGCCTGGGATTTTCTTCTGGCGGAGGTCGGCGTTGATCGCGCTCACAGAATTGAGTTGGTTGATGGCGGCGCTTCGCGAGATCATCGCGGCGAGTGCCGGCTGGATCTCAATCGCGACGACTTCGCGCGGGCGGTAAAGAGTGGCCATCATGATCGATACCACGCCGCATCCTGCGCCCAGCTCGAGTACTCGATCGCGCGCGTTTGCGCGGGCGAAGCGGGCGAGCAGGATTGCTTCGATCGAGAACCGATAGCCGTGCTTTGGCTGGATCAGCGTGATAGAACCGTCGAGGATCGTATCGCGAGTTTCGTTGCTTGAACTTGAATTGCCTGTCATGAACGCCGCCGAGAAAGGAGAGCTCTACGCGCGCATCTTTCGCAAGGTTGGTGTGTTTCTCGGCAAGGGCGAAATTCCGCGGGCGATCAAAGAGCTGGATGAGGGTATGAAAATCGCCGAACGCAACGGCGATAGCAAGATGGCCTCGCGCTTCCGGCTTGAGATTACTATCCTCTCCAAAACGGTAGAACCCGCGAAATAGCGGCTTTCCCCTTAGTAAATCGAGGTTTTCCGCGTCGTCGCTTGACGCCTTCCAGTTCGTACTTAC
Organism: uncultured delta proteobacterium; assembly: GCA_963733715.1. Taxonomy (GTDB): domain Bacteria; phylum Desulfobacterota; class Binatia; order Binatales; family Binataceae; genus Binatus. The sequence goes on along the minus strand of CAVTEN010000004.1, from coordinate 36,405 downwards.
CTTCAAATTGTGGGACGCGAGGCGATTCGAGCGAAGGACAGATAGAGCCTTCCTCGGCGCCGAGCGGCCCCGGAATTTGAAAATTCGCCGAAGAAATCACGGCAGGAGGTTCTCTTTAGATGGAAGTGCGGATGAACGGGTTTACTCCAAATGACTCTTTGCTTCGCCACTGGAACGTGTTGTGGAACGAGCTCGAGCCCGGGCGCAAGACTGGGCCGGCGACTGACGTCGTCGAAGACGCTGACGCGTACCATTTCTACTTCGAGATGGCCGGTATCGACAGCGCGTCGGTCGATGTGCGCGTCGAGGACAGCAATCTGATCGTCGAGGCGGAGCGCAAGCGGCCTGAGTGGTCGAAGGATGCGGAAGTGCATCTGTCGGAGCGGGCGTACGGCATGATGCGTCGCGCGTTCACGATGCCTGAGGACGCGAGCCACGATGGAATCAAGGCGGCTTACAAGGACGGAGTGCTGGAAGTGACGGTGCCGAAGCGGCCCGAGAGCAAACCGTTCAAGATCAAAGTCGAGTTCGATAACATAGCCGGTCAGTGGATGCTTCGCGCAGACGGCTAGGAGAAATTTGGCTCAAGGCGCCGGCAGGTCGAAACTGCCGGCGTCGTGAGTGCAGCCGTAAAACGAAGCCAGATCGGGCTGACCATTTAACGGGGAGTGCAAATGGTATTTCTGATTATCATAGTGGCTATCGTCGCGTGGGTAATATTTGCCTATAACCGATTAGTCAGTCTGCGCAACCAAGTAGATAATTCGTGGCGGCAAATCGATGTCCAGCTAAAACGCCGTCATGACCTGATTCCAAATCTCGTCGAAGCCGTCAAAGGCTACATGCAGTTCGAGCGCGACACGCTGACGCAGGTGGTCGAGGCTCGCGCCAAGGCGATCAGCGCACCGGACCAAGCCTCGCGCATGGCTGCGGAAAACCAGATCACGACCGGGTTGGGTAGATTGTTGGCAGTATTGAAAACTATCCGCAGTTGAAGGCCGACGAAAATGTGCTCAAGCTGCAGGAAGAGCTGACGACCACGGAAAACCAAATCGCATACGCACGGCAGGCGTACAATGACGTCGTGCTCGATCTCAATACGCGCATCCAGAGCTTCCCGACGAATCTCATTGCCAGCAATTTCGGTTTCAAGCCCGCAGAATATTTCAAAGGCGCTCCGGAAGAGCAGGCTGTTCCCAAGGTCGATCTCTCGATGACCGCGCCCCGCGCTTAAGTATCCGCGGCGGACGTGCGCGATGGCGGCAAGCAATTTCAGGACGCTGGAGGCGACCAATCGCCGCGAGACCGCGGTGCTGGTGGTCGCGTTCATGTTGCTGTTCGGGGCGCTTGGCTTTGGGCTTGATATTGCGGCGCACGACGTTGCGATCGTCGACGGACACCTGGTCGGTTTTCCGGTACTGACTATTGCGGCGCTGATATTCGCCAGCGTGCAATCGATCGTTTCGTACTACAGCGGCGCGTCGCTGGTCTTGCTCTCGGTTCACGCCACGCCGCTCACGCCCTACACGCAATCAGCATCAGATTTTGCTCGACGTGATCAATGAAATGGCGACTGCGGCGCGGATGCCGGTGCCCAAGGTGTATTTGATCGACGACCCGTCGCCCAATGCGTTCGCGACCGGACGCGATCCAAATCATTCGGTGATTTGCGTCACGCAGGGGTTGGTCGAGGAGATGGACCGCGAAGAGTTGCAGGGCGTGATCGGGCACGAGATGTCGCACATCGCCGACTACGACATCCGCACGATGATGATGATCGCGGTTATGGTCGGCGGAATCGCGATGCTGTCGGACTTCGTGTACCGCTGGATGTTCTGGGGCGGATTCGGCGGCCGCGGGCGGAGCAGCAACAATCGCGACAACCAGGCGACGGCGTTGATTACGGTCGCCGTGATCGTGTTGGCCGCGGTGGCGCCGATCTTTTCGCAATTGCTCGCGATGGCGGTATCAAGGCAGCGCGAATATCTGGCCGACGCGTCATCGGTCGAGTTCACGAGAAATCCGCGGGCGCTGCTGCGCGCGCTGCAGCACATCGCGAAGATCGAGTCGCCGCTGAAAGCCGGCACGGCAGGCACCGGGCATCTGTTCATCGTGAATCCGCGCGAGGGCATCCGCGAGGACGACGAAGGATTCTTCGCGAATCTGTTTTCGACGCATCCTCCGCTGAGCAGGCGGATCGCACGACTTCAGGCGTTGTTGGGCGCCGTGCCGCCACCTGCGACTGACGCATCGGCGGAGGCTAACACCTAGCCCTTGCGGCGTTGCTCGGGTCTGCCGACCAACCTAAGCTCGACGGATGCCGACCGAGCGTGAAATCGACCAGATACTCAGTCAAGTAGTTGCGCGGGTCTCGAGGATCGAAGGCGTCCAGGCGATCGTGCTTGGTGGATCGCGGGCGCGCGGGACTGCCGACGAAAGGTCGGATATCGATCTGGGGATCTATTACGACGGCCAGCATCCGTTCTCGATAGCGGCTCTGGGAGCGGCTGCGAAGGAGCTGGATGATCGGCATGGCGACAACCTGGTGACCTCGTTTGGCGATTGGGGCCCCGGCTGTGAACGGCGGCGGATGGCTCGAGATCGGCGGGAATCACGTCGATTTTCTTTATCGTGAAATTGGCGCGGTGCGCGACGCGATCGAGGATTGTATCGCCGGGCGGCTGCGCAGCATCTACCAGCTTGGGCATCCGCTTGGATTTCATATTCAGATTTACGCGGGGGAAGTTCACGTCTGCCGTCCGCTATTCGATTCGGCGGGCACGGTCGCTCGACTCAAATCTCGAGTCAGCGAATATCCTGAAACATTGCGGACCGCGGCGGTGACGAAGCATCTGTTCGACGCGGAGTTCGAAATTTCGATCGCCGCGAAGCCGGCCGAGCGTGGCGACGTGATGTACGTCGCGGGATGCCTGTTTCGCGCGGCAGGTTTCATGACGTTGGTGTTGTACGCGCTGAATCGCAGATTTTTTCTCAATGAGAAGGGCGCGTTCGCCGAGTCGCGAGGCTTCGCAATCAAGCCGGCGCGATTTCACGACACTGTCGCGAGCGTGCTGGGCAACGTCGGTGCGACGCCGGCGGAGTTAGCGGCGAGCGTCGTCAGCTTCCAGAGCCTGGCTGCGGAATTGCGGCAACTTGCCGCCAGTGAAAACTGAAAAAGCCTCTAGCGGTTGCGTCCTTTGAGGGCACGTTCGATTTCGCGATTCGACGCTCTGCGCGCGAGCACGTCGCGCTTGTCGTACGAGTGTTTGCCCTTGGCGAGTCCCAGCTCGACCTTGGCGCGGCCGTTTTTGAAATATATTTTCAGCGGGACGATCGAATAACCCTTCTCGCGCACGCGGCCCCATAGCTTATCGATCTCGCGGCGATGCATCAGGAGTTTTCGCGCGCGGGTTTCCTTGTGGCTGAACTGGCCGGGGGAGCGTACGCGCCGATGTGCACGCTCTCGAGGAACGCCTCGCCGTTTTTGATGCGCGCGTAGCTGTCGCGCAGGTTCGCGCGATGCGCCGCAGCGACTTGACCTGGTGCCGGTGAGCGCGAGGCCGGCCTCGAGCGTCTCCTCGATGAAGAAGTCGTGCCGCGCCTTGCGGTTGTCGACCACCAGGTCGAATCCGTCGGCGGAGGGCTTGCCGTTACGAGTATTGGAATCGCGCGCCATAACAGGGTGAGTTTATCCGCACAGGGCGTGCAGATAAGGGGCTCGAGGCATGGTTCCGCTTCGAGATCTGCCGTCTTGTAACACGGCTGCCAACGCGGGAATGTCTCGTCGTCTCGGGCCGCTTCCACGCACCAAGGGGGTTCGGGTAATTGAGGCCCGAAGTCACCTTCCAGGACTCGACCATCCGGAGCTTCGTCGGCGGCGAGAGGTTGTTGAACTCTCTCGAGTCTCGACGACGCGATCGCTGGGCGCGGCCGGCTGTTCCTGATCTCGGGCGAGCCCGGTATCCGCAAGACCTGGCTGGCCGATGAGGTTGCGAGGCACGCTGCTGAACGCGGATTGAGGGTCTCGTGGGGCCGATGTTGGGAGGGAGGAGGCGCGCCTGCGTATTGGCCGTGGGTGCAGGTGCTGCGCTCACTTGTCGTTCATCCGGACCGGACGCGGGTGCGGACACCGATCGTCACGCCGGAGATTAGCCAGGTAATCCCCGAACTATCATCGAAACCAACAGGCCGGTCCGTCGGATCCGGATCAAGCGCGCTTTCGGCTCTTCGACGGCGTCGCCACGATGCTCAAGGACGCCGCTCGCTCGCAGCCCCTGGTTCTCATTTTTGACGATCTGCACGAAGCCGATCAGGACTCGCTCGAGATGCTCAAGTTTGTCGCACGCGGATTGCACGACTCCCACGTCGTGGTCATCGGCAATTACCGCGATGTCGAAGTGCGCCGTTCGCAGATGCTCTCCGAAGCGATTGCTGAACTTCTTCGCGACGGCGATCAAATCCCGCTGGCGGGCCTGGCCGAGACCGAAGTGGCGCGGATGGTCGAGGCGCGCGCCGCGCTCGCGCCAAGCCCGAGTTTCGTCGCCGACCTGCATCGCGCGACTGCGGGCAACCCGCTGTTCGTCGATGGCGTGGTGCGAGTGCTGATAGCCGAAGGGAAGCTGGCTGGCGCGGAGCGGCTGGATCTTAGCGGCTTCAAGTTGCCAGAAGGCTCCCGCGGAGCCATTCGCAAACGGCTCGCGATCTCTCGGCGGATGCGCAGGCTTTGCTGGCGGTCGCAGCCGTGATCGGACAGGAGTTCGAGCCAGGACTGCTCAAACGCGTCAGCACCTCGCCCGCGGATAGCCTGTCGGATCTGCTGGAGGAGGCAGCCGCGGCCGACCTCATCGTATCGCTTGCTACGGCTCGCGTCACCGATCCACTCATCCCTTGATTCGCGAGGCGATGTACAACGAGTCCGGAGCCGCCGAGCGGATCGCGTTGCATCGGCGGATCGGCGATGTGCTTGAGCAGATCTACGCATCGGACCTTTCATCTATCTCGCCCAACTGGCGCATCACTATCGCCAAAGTCGAGACATCGAAAAGGCGATTGGCTATTCGATCCGCGCTGGAGACGTCGCGGCCGCGAAATTCGCGCTCCGGGAAGCAGAGTCATGCTGGGAGGACGCGCTGCATTTGTTCGAAGCCGAAGGCGGCGATCCAGCAAAGCACGCGGACCTGCTGCTGCGCGCCGCGATTCTCAAGGCCCGCGCGAGAAACGCAAATGGTCGAGCGCCTCGAGCAAGCGCTGGCAATCTACGAGAAGCTCGAGATGCGCGCCAAGACCGCCGACATTCATATCCGACTGCTGGACATCTTCGGAGGCAAAATCGTTCTGATGGACCAAGACCGGTCGGAGACACACTTTCGCAAGGCCGAGGCTTTGCTTCTCGAATTGCCCGTCAGCGACTCGCTGGCGGCTCTCTATCAGCTGTGGGCTTGGTCGAGTTTATGGAAGGCAGAGATACGACCTGCATTGGAAGCCGCCAAGCGCAGCGTCGAGGTAGCTCATCAATTGAATAGTGCCTCGATGATTGCGCGGGCGAAGATAGTGATGGGCGCATGCATGGCGGGGAGCGGCCGCCTCCGCGAGGGTTTCGAGTGGTTGGAACGCGGTTGGCAGGAAGCCGATGCCATCAACGGTATCTTCTGCGGGGGCAACCGTGAACGCGGCGTTCCACCTGCAGAATTTGGGCGACTCGAAGGAAGCAATGCGATGGTTGGTGCGGGAAATCTCTCGCCCGCGAAACGCCGAATCGCCATTCAACGAATCGTCATATCTATCCCGCGCAAGTCTTGGCGTTCGGTGCGATGGGGGAACTTGGCAGACGTTCGTCGCATGATGAGCGAGGTCTCAAATTCCGGCAGCTCTTTTGCGGTCACGGGGGTCGGCACAGTTCTGGCTCAACTTCTGGGACGGGAAGCTTGAAGAAGCCGCAGCGGGCCTGACTGCGTTACATCGGAATTGCTCGCAATCAGCGGCGAGTGGAGAACATCTGCAGCGTCGCTCCGGACGCTGGCGCGTCTCTATCGCCTCGCCGGCAGCTACGCCAAGGCGCGAGGAACTTCTGCGAGAGGGCATCTCGTATTCAGTCCCGGGTGGCTACATCGAGTCGGAGCTCAATGGACGTGAGTGCCTCGCCCACGTACTTGCAGACCTGGGGCGCACGGGCGAGGCTAGAAGTGAGCTTCGCCGATGCCGCGAGATCATGGCGGCGGGGGAAGACTGGCGCGGACTCGCGGGGTTAGTCGAATGGTCCGAGGCCGCAATCGCGGTGGCGGAGAAAAGGTTCGACGACGCCGACCGCCATTTCGCGCCAGCGATAGAGATCATTCGTCGCTACTCGATGCGGACACACGAAGGCCCCGCGCTCTGCGACTGGGGCCGCGCGCTGCTTGCGGCGGGTCACCGCGATCGCGCGCTTGAGAAATTCGACGAAGCGATCGAGCTATTTCGCCGCGTCGGCGCAGGCCAGCGCGTGGATCGATTACGTCGAGGCCGCCCGCCAGCCGGCGCACGAAATGACAAGACCTCAGTCGCAGGGCAGTTTCGCAAGGACGGGCATTACTGGACGGTCAGCTTCGGCGGCGAAACCTTCAGACTCAAGGATTCGAAATCGCTCCGGGTGATTGCGCATCTGATCCGCAACCCCGGCCATCAGTTCCACGCGCGGGAACTCGCCGCGCTCGACAGTCCGAATCAGCCAGTCGCGCAACACTTCGACGAGAATGTTGGCGCGACAGTTTCGACCGACCTGGGCGACGCCGGCGTCGTGTTGGATGCCCAGGCCGATGGCCGAGTACCGCCATCGTCTCGAGGATTTGCGCCCGGAGATCGAAGAGGCAGAGCGATGCAACGATCTCGGCCGGGTCTCGCTACTGCGGGAAGAAGCGGAAGTGCTGACCGCGGAACTCGCCGCGGGAGTTGGATTTCAGGGACGCGAGCGCAGGACCTCGTCGCATTCCGAGCGCGCGCGGCTTTCGGTCACCAAGAACATTCGCGGCGCGATTGAAAAGATTCGCGAGGCCAACCCCGCCCTTGGGCGCCATCTCGCGAATTCGATCAAGACGGGGTACCTCTGTTCGTACTCGCCGGACCCGGCCAATCCCATCGTCTGGCGGTCCTGATTCGTCGCGCATCCTGCTCGTCACCTGATTTGTTACCTGTTCAACGGACATTTCCCCCGGGATTTTCACACCTAGGTCTTCGAGACGCGCAATGACGCGCGTCCAAAATCCAGGGAGGGAATGCGATGAGCAAATTTTCAAGGCGTTTGGCGTTTCTGTCGCGAGGGACTTTTGCAGCAGCGGTTGTCGCTCTCGTGATGATTGGGTTCGGTGCGTCGCAGCGCCGTCGGCGAGCGAATCGATCGTCGGCCTGTGGCAGATCACCCTCAAGGACTCTGGCGGGAACTTCATCGACTCGGTGTTCTCCGGTTGGACCAGCGACGGCTTGGAGTTCGACCAGGACATCGTCGCCGATTCTCACGGGCTACGTCTGCTACGGAACGTGGATCAAGTTGGGCGGTCACAGCTACGGTCTTACGCATCCCTTCTTCGACTTCGTCGGGACCACCGGTCTTTGGGACGGGACTTCAGGGTACTTTGACTACACGGTAACTGTTGCGAATGACGGCAACAGCTTCACCGGCAAAGAGAACTTTACGTTTGAGGTTCCTGGAACCAATCCCTACGCCGGAGGTGGAACGACATTCACCGGCTTTACAATCTCGGCGACGAGGATAACGGTCAACAAGAGCCTGCTTCCCTGAACCGAGTCGGATCGCACAATGATGAGCGGTTTCGCGGGGCGGTTCTCGAAGCCGCCCCGCGGGTTTATCGGCCGCCGCGCAGCCAAGGGGTTGGAGAGCATGCTTGCGAACGCGGGCGTTGAGCCTTAGATTGAATGCAGTAACCGTTTCTGTCTTTCACGCACTGGCCTCGGATGGAAGACCCACAATCGTGGGGGCGAACTGGATTCGACGAAGACAACATGGCCATGGTCGCACGCCGGGTGCTGTCGACCCGTAAAACTGGCAGACTGCGAAATTTACCCGCAGACAATAACGGTTACGCTCTGGCGGCCTAAGGGCCGCTAGCGTCCCGCCGCTGCTCGCCCATGGCAGCGGGTCGGGGCGTCATTTAGTGGGCTAGGGACCCGCAGTTCACCGGCTGGGCGGTTTACCGAAACTTCAGCCGGCTGGCGTCAGGAAAGCCCGTCTGTGGGCGTTCCGGACGCGAGCTAGAATTCGCAGACTAAGCGTGTAGTGGCCGTCGCCGGAAGGCCTTCGGACGGGGGTTCAATTCCCCCCGCCTCCACCAATCAGAATGAAGCTGTTCTGCCTAGCGGGGGCGGCTCAGTAGGGCTTGCAGGCGTTCAATTTTTACTGGCTTGGTCAGGTGCTCGTCGAAGCCGGCTGAGAGGGCGCGCTGTTTGTCGGCTTCCTGGCCGTAGCCTGTCAGCGCCACGAGCATCATGGTCTTCGCGTTCGGCAGCATCCGGATGCGACGGGCTACCTCGTAGCCGTCGATGCCCGGCAGCCCGATATCCACCAGCGCGATGTCGAATGCGCCGTCGCGGACCGCCTCGATGGCGGCCAGTCCGTCGGCAACGACAGTGGGCTGATGTCCGAATAGCTCGAGTAACATCGTCAACGCCTCGGCGGCGTCGTGGTAGTCCTCGACAATCACGACTCCCAAAATGGCCGGGCGCCTGGCTGTTGATCGCGGTCGCGGTCGTCTGAGGGCGCGTGATTGCCGACAACGGCAGGCGAACCTCGAATTCACTGCCCATGCCGGGCCCTGCGCTATATGCCTGAACGCTGCCGCCATGCATCTCGACCAGCCGCTTCACGATGGTCAGCCCGATGCCCAATCCGCCATGCCGGCGGTCGAGTGGGCGCTCAGCCTGCGTGAAGAGATCGAATACTCGAGGCAGCAGGTCGCGCGAGATCCCGATGCCGGAGTCAGACACGCGCAACACGACCTCATTGTCGGTGCGCTCCGCCACCACGTCGATACGGCCGCCCGGCGGAGTGAACTTCGCCGCGTTGTGTATGAGATTGGTGATCACCTGGCGCACGCGCGCCGGGTCCGCCTCGATCCTGCGCTTCCTCAACTACCGACGATATGCGTACCGACAACTGATGCTGTCCTGGTTCGACCATGCATTGAGCTTCTTCGACCGCCTGCTTGACGATGCTCCCCACCTTGAGCGCTTCCTTCTTCAGGGTGATTCTGCCCTGCGTAATTCGTCCGACGTCGAGCAAATCATCGACCAGCCCCGCGAGCTGATCGGTCTGCCGGCGCGCAATCGTCAGGGCGCGATCGCCACGGGCACTGTCAAGCTGAGCAGTCGCGATAGCGTCGAGCACTGCGGACAGCGGGTTGCGCAGCTCATGCCCCAGCATCGCGAGGAATTCGTTCTTGCGTTGATCGGCCTGCGCGAGTTCGGCGAGTCTGACCTTGAGTTCGCGTTCCAATTCCACGCGTTCGGTCACGTCGCGAATGAAGCATCGCGTGTAGACAAACTTGCCGTCTTCCCACAACCCGCTCGAATGGATGAGAACGTGCTTGATCGATCCGTCCTTGCATCGCAGCGCACCTGGAAGTCGTAGATGACCTCGCCGCGCATGAGCCGGCTCCAGAACTCGTCGAACCGCTTGCGCTCGACGTAAAATTCGGCGAGGTGGCGGCCGATGTACTCCTTCGCGGTGTAGCCGAGCAGTTTGAGTACGCGCGGGATTTGCCCACAGATTAATCCCTAGGGCCGACCTGGTGGAGGCCTTCGAGTGCGTTCTCGATGAAATCCGAAAGCTCCTTCTGACGCAGATGAAGCGATTTTTCCGCTTCCTTGCGTCCGGCTTTTTCCGCCTCGAGCACGCGGGCCTTCTGTTGGAGCAGGCTGATCGCGCGAAGACGATCGGCCTCTGTCGTGAGCGCGCTGTAACTCTCGGCGGGCAGGACCGGAGTATGCTGCGCGCATACTTTCAGAAACAACGACGCGTCGGCGTCGGAGCCGAAGCTGTGAAGCGGATACGCGCAGCACAGCGCCAGCGCGTGCGTCTTCATGAAGGTGTTCCACATCTCCTCGAGGCGGACGGCAGCCTTGCGGTTTCCGTCGGCCCACAGGAGAGCGACCATCTCGCCGAATGCGCGGAGGTCGCGTGCCTTTGGTTACGCAGCCGAGAACGCCTTCGATCGCGCGAGTAGACAAGACTAGTCCGGCCATTCATCGACCATGAAGGTTGAAAGCACCTGCGAGGCGTCGCGAGCAGATGAAGCGCCCCTCTTTACGAAGCTTGTCGAGATCGATGCCTCGGGCTGCGAGACGTTTTTCCAGGCTGATGAGATGCGATTCGGTCCCGATGTATACGCAACTGTCGCCGGCGTTCAGGCCGTCGGCGAACCAATGCGTCAAGGAGTCGATAAGGAAGCCGTCATCTTCATAGAATTGAACGAGATGCGAATGAGGATTGACGTCCCCCCACGCGGCAGGGCGATGCAAACGACGCTGAAAATGATGCTGCGAATGAGTCCGCTCTGAGGCCAAGCGCAGATTCACTCGTACTCATTTGCCAACTCCGGGGACTGCTCTTTCGCGCGAGAACGTCAGCTTCATGGCGCAGAAACCGTAATAAAACATCAAGTGTCCATTCATTACGATCGACTCCCCCTGCACAATGCACAGATTTACGCGCTAAAGAATGCAAACTATGGGCCAGCATCGAAAAAGCAGCAATATCGATCAGCATTCCTGAAGCGGAGTACCGATGGGAGCCTCGGTAAGCAGAAAGGTTTACCGTAGAAACAAACCCCCCCCCCCCAATAAACCGGGCCCCGATACCATAGATCACGGCACTCTCCCTACATCTCGAAGCCTGATAAAAGCTGTATGGACGAGCGCTGTCCGCTACAATCGCTAATCATGCAGGGCGACGGAGACCGCGAAAACCCTAGCATCCTGGTCGTCGAAGACGACGAGGATGCGCGCGAAGCTATGGTTGCCCTGCTGCAGATGAAGGGCTATCACGCGGTACCGGCGGGCAATGGCAGGGAGGCGCTGGACTACCTGGACCAGGCGCCAGCGCCCGATCTGATCATTCTCGATTTGTGGATGCCGGTGATGGATGGCTGGCAATTCCGGTCGGAACAAACCAGGAACCCGAGAATCGCGCACATACCGGTAATCGTCGTCACTGCATTGGGCTGATCGCGCCGACGTTGACGCCAACGAAGTTATCATTAAACCCGTGGACGTGGATCGCTTACTCACGAAAGTCGACAAGTATTGCAGGCGGGAGCCGACGCCATGAACGAGCCAGAGAACCGCAACGTCGTGGAGCAAAAAGAAATCGAAGCGCTTGGAGCGGCGGGGAGCTGAAGCGATGCTCGGATCCGACGCTTCAACGCTGCAGACGCTGTGGGCCGACGACATGGTCGTCAACAGCACCGCAAACCTGATCGCGGGAAAGCAACTCCTGCTCGATCTCGTTAAAAATGGACGGCTCAAGCTGCGCATTTATCAGCGCCGGCCGGTCCGCATCGAGGTGTTCACCGATCTCGTCGTCAGCACCGGCAACGAAGTCTCCCAGCTGATTGGAGATACCGCGGTGTTCAAGCTCTTCACCAGCTATATGAATGTGTGGACGAAGCGCGGCGGAAACTGGCAGTTGCTCGCGCGTCATGTCGGAGTGATCCAGAGAGAGGGGCCCGAGCCTCTTCCGTGTCGACTTCAGGCTAAGTACCCTGCGACGCTTTGTCGTTGCCCGAGCGACGAGCTTCGACCAGCCGCTTGATGATGGCGGCCAACTCCGCGGGATCGACCGGCTTCATGACATGACTGTCGAAGCCTGACGCAAAGACCTCCACTCGATCCTCGACGCGTCCGTAGGCCGTCAGTGCAACGGCAGGCAGATACTCCGACTCCGTCCCCCCTTTTACCCGCGCCTTGAATCTCCTTGATAAGCCAGTAGCCGTCGCGGCCGGGCATGCCGAGGTCAGAGACCAGCACGTCGGGATACGACTCCGCCAGAACCGCGATCGCCCCCTCGACACTCTCGGCTGTCTTGACAGTTGCGCCAACGCTTCTGAGCAACGAGCGCAAAGCGTCGCGGGTCTCCTTGTCGTCGTCAACCACCAGCACGGAAATACTCTCGAGACGCGGAATGTGAGACATCTGCGCGATGGACGCCACGAGTCGGATGTCGGCGCGCGGGACTCGCCAAACCGGCGGTGGTAACGGGAAGCGGAAGACGGATTGCAAAGACGCTACCCTGGTTGAGACCGTCGCTGTGGGCGGTTACCGTGCCGCCGTGAAGATTTACGATGTATTGACGATCGAGAGACCCAAGCCCATCCCGCGCTCCGGACTGTTGGGGCCGCCGGCCTGCCAGAAGCGATCGAAAACATTTTCAAGTGCCGCGCTTGTCGATCCCCTGGCCGTTATCGGCGACGACAATTTCCAGATGCGAATTGATTCGCTCGAGCGCACCTGCACCTTGCCGCCCTTTGGGGTGAACTTGATGGCGTTGGACAGGAGGTTCCACACCGCCTGCTGAAGGCGTTGTGAATCGCCCATGATCACGTCGGCACGCGGATCGAGCACGACGTTTACAGCGATCGATTTCGCCTCGGCTGCGGGACTCATCTGTCGACCGCGGCGCGTACCACCTCAGCGGGATTGGTCGGTTGCACGTCGAAGCGCATCTGACCGCTCTCGATCCGGGAAATGTCCAGCAGGTCCTCGATCAGTTGCGCCTGCGCCTTGGCAGCGCCAGATTGCGTTGACACCTTGATCGACTTTGCCTTGGAGTGCGCCGGTGCTCAGCAGCGCATGTGCACCAGAGCAGTATCGAATTGAGCGGGTTGCGCAATTGATCGAGATCACGGCGAGGAAATTAGTCTTCGCCTGGTTCGCTTGCTTCGGCATCCGTCAAGGCGGCAGCGAATGTATCGCTCGCGCTCCGGATTTCCCGCCACGCGACCCATGTCAATCCCACCGCGAGAATCAGCCCAACGATTGGGATACCCCACACCTCGAGTTTATATTGAGAATTGCGCCGTGCATCTCTGGTTAACCGCAACTCGTGTTCGACCACAGAAATCGCATCGAACTTCTCAAAACCTTGGCCCCGATCGAGGCCGCTCGCTGGGCAAGCTCGCGTTTCTCGGAATCGGCAGAGTTCTGATTTGCGCCATTGGCGGCTTCGAGCCACTGATTCTCCAGGCCGTTGAGGTTTATCACCCGCTGTTCCTGGCTTGGATTGTCGGAAACGAGCCCGCCAAGTTGCTTGATGATTTGCTGGCCGTTGTTCCAATGTTTCTGGATAGAACCGCGGTCGTTCGGATCTGAATAAGACAGGAGGCCCCGGAAGCTTTCTGTGCGGATAGAAACTCGGCCTTTGCGGTTTCGGTCTGGAGCATCACGCGATCCGTATGCTCGACCCAGTCCGTCTCGTCCATCTGGCGGTCCAATTGACATAGCAAAGCGATGGCCGCCAGAGCCACCAGGATGGCTGGAACCACGATTGTGGTGGTGAGGCTCTTTTTTAGTCGGTTGGTTGGCACACTCTCCGCGCTCTCGGGACAAGCCTTTTAGTCCGCCCAGCGCGATTGCGCAATAAGTGTAGCGCAAGCCCCACACGTTGCCGGTTCGAGGACAGTCCCGCAGCCGGGCCGCTTATTTTCCCTTTCGGAAATTTGTTACTCGCGGAAGCAACAATTACACGATTCCTAGTCGCGAGCGCGGAACTATGTGTAAAACACTGCTATATGCAGCAGTTTCAATGGCATTTGCATTGCTTATTCGCGGGACAGAAATCCACACCCCTTCCATCAGGAGAAAAAAACATGATTAAAAAGATTCTGCCGATCGGAGCGCTTGCTATCGCGTTCGCTGGCTCAGCATGGGCCCAGGACGCGGCCTCGCTCCTGAACAAGGCCAATCAGATGAACTACGAGGAAATCGAAACGGCCAAGCTTGCGCATGAAAAGGCAGGCGACAACCAGGCGTTGATGACCTATGCCGACACTATCAAGGGCGACCACGAAGCCAATGAAGAGTCGGTCACCGCGCTTTCACGTCAGAAGAGCGTCAAGCTCGAAGGCACCAACACCGACAAGGTCGAAAAAAGCCCGATGCGAGACCTTAAGGGCGGCGCTTTCAACGAAGCTTATCTCGCGGATCAGGTCCAGGGACACAAGGAAGCTCTGAGCGATTTCGAGCGGCAAGAGGACAGTTCAAGAGCATCCCGACATGGACCTCTATGTCGAGCAGAGTATCCCGGTACTGCAGGCCCATCTGAAGATGGCTGAGAATCTGAAGAGGCACATCTGCGCAGGAAGCACGGAGAACCCGGCTAACAACAAGAGCACGACGGGCGGAATGGGCTCCTCAGCGCGAAACGAGTAACAACCCGGCACTTAGGACCCCGCGGGCTTAAACGCTCGCGGGGTTTTTTTCGCCCAAAACTTTTCGACACCTAAGGAGATTAAAATGAGAAGCGTTATACTGTTTGGCGCGATGCTCGCGCTCCTGGGACTGGTCGCCTTCGCGATGCCGTCCTTCAACACTGAGGAAACCAAGGATGTGGTGAAACTTGGCGATCTTGAAGGTTCAGGCGAAAACTGAAGAACCCCATTTCATTCCGCCGATTGTCAGTGAAGGAGCAATGGTCCTGGGGATACTGCTTATCGGCGCGGGCGTGGTGATGAACCGTCAGTAGAGAATTCTACTGACGGCCATCATGTTGCTTTGAGGGCTTTCTAGACTCGGCCGAGCAATGCCAGAACGAGAACTATGATTAACACAGTTCCAAGTGCGCCGCTCGGGTAGTAACCCCAGCCCGCACTGTACGGCCAAGCCGGCAAGGCGCCAATTAAGAGAACGACTAGTAAGACTAATAGTATGAGGTTCATAACTGTCTATCCTGGTGTGGTTTGCCGCGATTCGGTCGCGGCATCATCTACTCAGATGACCACGGTTAGGGGTTTACAGCACGTGGCCCAGCACGAACCAGATAACGATGATTGAAGCTGGAACACCTAGGAGCCATGCAATCGCATAACGCATTTTACTACTTCCTCTTGGAGTCGGTCTGCCGATCAATGATTTAATCGACGTAATTGCTTAAATAGCAGGAAGTGCGCCAATAGATTGCACAGATAAACCGCACCAAAACGCTAATGATTGCAGGAAAGATTTTCTTATGGGGATGACATTACTTACTGAGTTCGCGAGTTCATTGGGTCTTTTTATTTGCCAGATGCTCACCAGGTATCTTCTTCAACCGGGCCACGTAACCACGCTGCGCTATGACAGGGAGCACTGCATATGACCGATCTCTACCGACGACCCGATGAATATGATCTCGAGCATGTGGGCGATGAAGAGGACGTAGTCTTCTATGTAGGTCTCGCGAAAAGCCTGCATCCGAGATCGGTCCTCGAGCTCGCGTGCGGCACCGGAAGAATAACGGTTCCCATGGCCGAAGAGGGAGCGCGTTCAAGTTTTTCCGTAGTGGGGTTGGACAGCGAAGCCAACATGCTCAAGCAAGCGCGCGACAAAGCCAGGCACATGCCGGCGGCGGCGCGCAAACGGCTCAGACTGGTGCATGGCGACATGCGCAAGTGGCACGGACGCGAGCCGTTCGACCTGATAGTGGTGCCGTGCGCCTCGATTACTCACTTCCTCGACTTGGACGAACAACTGGACGTGTGGCGGCGAGCCTTTCAGAATCTGGCGCCAGGAGGGAGATTCGTGGTCGAGACGGTTATGCCGAATTTTTCGGCGTACGCAGACTCATTCTCGAACCCGCCGCGGACTCTGGTCGAGATCGATCGCGATGTGACTGACGAGCCCCGGAAGATCAGGCTGGTGCGGAGGAAGACCGTCAACTATTTACCCGACGAGCAGCGCGCACAGATCCGTTTTCTCTACGAGAAGTACCATCGCAAGAGTCTTGTCGAGTGCTACATCGACGACTTCGAAAGCCATGTGTACTTCCCGCGCGAACTGCGGCTGCTGTTCCTTCACACCGGCTTCGAGATCGAGAATGTCTTTGGGGACTACAATCGGCGGTCGCTGCGAGCCAGCTCCCAGCTGATGATCATGATCGGGAGGAGACCGGCTGGTAAATCTTTCAACGGAAACGGTAGAAATTCTTCCGCTTAGGATTTCTTTTTCGGGACTTTGGCGCCGGATCGGCGGGCCTCAGACAAGCCGATCGCGATGGCCTGCTTGCGGCTTTTGACCTTTTTGCCGGAGCGGCCGGATTTCAAGGTTCCCCGCTTCATTTTGTGCATCTCTCGTTTGACTGCTTTGCCGGCCTTTTTCGAATATTTCCGGCCACTCGATTTCTTGGGAGGCATGGACACTCTCCTGAAAGTCGCGACTTTGGTAGGGCGAAGAAAAAAAGAAATCCGGCAAGACCAGCGTCGCAAACGGGGGGAGGACGTTGCGGCGACCGACCCTGCCGGATCGGGGAAGGAGACTTTACTTGTTGTCCTTTCCGCAGCAGTCCCGATAAAGCTTGCCGGAACCGCAGGGACATGGCGCATTCGGATTCGGTTTATTCGCCATGGTGGTGCAACCTCCAAACGCAATTGCAATGTACAGAGAAGTGAGCAACATCTGTGCCATAACTCGCTGGTTGGAATTTCCTGTATTTTACGATGGTTTTCGATCTTACAGTCTTGCAGAAAGTGGGAACCGTGTAATCCGTGCTGAAAATTATTCTGATGATTCCGTCAAAAAGGCGACAACGCGACGTAAGTGGAGAGGATCGAAAATTGCTGATCACATTAACCATGCACACATGAGGCAGGCAAATGCGACCAATAAACACTTCGTCCACCACTTCCTCGCAACGTCGACTCTCCTCCGGGCGCTTGGTAGCGGTATTCGCTGGGTCACTCATCGTTAGTTGCGTCGCGCTTAGCGGATGCGCTTCGATGAAGACTAACTACGACGACCGAACATTCTTCCGCGACGAGCAGGGTCTCGACACCCACGGACGAAAGACCTGGTTCGATCACCTGGTCGAGCTCGATCCCGGCGCCCTCAAGACGCACCTGGCGGCCGACTACGATCAGGCTGCGCCGGAGAAGATCGCCGTGCTTCCATTCTCCGACCGCGGCACCGCGCAATACGTCGTCGATAAAATCCCGCTGACGCATCGGACCGATGGGGAGCAGGCCGATTGGGCGTGGACGGACGCGAATCGTATGAGCCGCGCCGTCATCGGATACCTGGCGTCGCGAGAATTCGTGGAGGCGAATATCATCCAGGTCGACGAGATCCTTAAAGAGCATGGAATCGATACGGAGAAGAAGCTGGATCAGGTTCCCCCGCAAACGCTGGGCAAATGGCTGGGCGTCGACGCGGTCGTGTACGGGGACGTCCTCCACTACGACGCGTACTACGCGTTTCTCGTATCGGCATGGCAGGTCGGGGCCGACGTGAAGATGGTCTCGACGCACAACGGCGAGGAGCTTTTTTCCGCCGATGGCAGCCGCTACAGCGTGAACTTCATGCCGGCCTTCGATCCGATGGACATAGCGATCAACTCGGGCCTCTCATTGCTCGAGCTGCGGGACGTAACGCTCGCGCGCGCCGAGGAAGAGGATGCGCGCGAAATCGTGTTGCGGATTCCGCGATCGGAAAAGTTGAAGAGCGAGCTTATCGAGGAAGCGCGACGGCAGGAAGAGATCGAGGCTGACGCACGCGATATCCGTTGATTACTCAACCGACAAAAAAAGACGCCGCCGAGGTTCGCGGGCCTTGTGGGCGCGCGAGTCGGCGGCGACTTCCATTACGAGCAGCCTTACTAGTAGGCCGACCCTGTCGAGTTAGCCACCATCAGTCTGTTGTTCACGCTCTTGACGCCGTTGGTCTGCTGGGCGACCTGGGCGGCCTGCGCGGCCATATCCGGCGAAGGCACCTTGCCGTTCAGAGTGACGACGCCGGCCCTCGTGTGGACGTGAATGTCCGACGCGGGGAGCTTGTCCTTCTCAAGCGCGGCTTTGACTTCGGCCGTGATGGTCGTGTCTTTCACCGCCCGCTTGGTTGCATGATACGTATCTGCCCCAGCTGCCACAGTGTCGGAACCGGCATTCTCCATCTCGTGACCAGCTGCCTTCATTTGCTGGCTCGCCGGCGCGTTCGGATTGGTACTTGCCGGCGCACTGTCCTGAGCGAACGCAGGAACCGACATGACCATACCGAACAGGACGGCCGGTACAATCAGTTTGAATGAATATTTCGCAGTCCATAAATTCCTCTGGTTACTCGCTCATTCCTTGCGACTTGAGCCACTTTTCGATTGCCTCGCGGCGGTCGCCTGAGCGTTCCTGGATTTTGCCGACGAGTTTCTCCATGCTGCCCTGAGCCTGGGTCAAATCGTCGTCGGTCACCTGGCCCCATTTGCGCTTGATTTCGCCTGAGAGCTGCTTGAATTTTCCCTTCATCTGATCGCTATTCATAACGGATCGCTCCTTGTAAGTAAGTGGTTTTTCACGACCGTCAGGTCGCGATTGTGACTAAAAATGAGCAAGGACAGGGCCAGCGATAAATGCGCGACAGATAAGGTTTTTTTTGATCCAGCAGGAGAAAATTCTTCACGTTCCCGAACGCGAGAAAGAATAGATTTTTGGCTCGAAGATCTTCGAAAATCAGCCCCGGTAACTCTTTCCGGCATCCGAAGCGATAACCTCAACTTGATCCACCTGAACTACGCTATTCATTGGCAGATGAATTGCTTTTAAAAATACGAAATCAAACTTGCGTCATCTTCAGCAACGGAAGGGTTTCAAAAAATGAATACTTCAAGAGTAGACGTGGACGGTCTGATCGATGAAGGCCGCGAGAGATTCAATGATCTGTCGGAAAAAGGGATGGACTACGTCGCGACGGCGAATTCATTCCTGACGGACTTCATCCGCGAGGAACCGCTGATCGCGATTGCCAGCGCGTTTGCGGTCGGCTACGTCGCGGCCCGCATTCTCAGTCACTTGTCACGGCGGTAAATCGTCCGATGGAAGCGCAACTACATAGTGACTATGCCGAAGAGCTGCGGGAAAAGATCGCCGAGCATCCCCAGCGATCGTTGGCAATTGCGCTCCTGAGCGGTTTCGCAATCGGCGGCGGACTCAGCAGCCGGACTTCGTTCCAAATCATCCTATTGGTCCTCCAGGGGTTACTCGGAGACAGGCTAATACCTGCAATGGTGAAGTCAGACGAAAATGGCAGACGACCCCGCAATAAAAAGTGAAATAGAGGACGCGACCGACGACCTGCGCGATGCGTTGCATCAGATCAACGATCGCGTTGAGGAGGGCGTCGCGAGGCTTCGGCCAGACCGCGGCATCCGCAAGCATCCTCTAACCAGCGCGTGCCTGGCAGGAGCTTTGGGCTTTGCGTTGGGATCCGGACTCGGCCGAAGTCGCGATGGTAGGGTTGTTGGTATTGGGCGCGGTCATCGTGCTTTCCGACGAACATAAGAATAATCCGATGAAACCGAACGAATCTAATAACGCACTCGAGCGGGATCGGCACGAAGCCGAGTTGCCGGAGCTGGCGGTTAGGATCCTGTCGGACTTCGCGCGGATCGTTGCAGCCGAGGCCCGCCTGCTCGAGTCGAACATCGTCGAAGCTGCGAACACGCTGGTGGGCCGGGTCTACATTGCGGGTATTTTGATCGTGCTCGCCGCCGGCGGTGTTGTGGCTCTCCTGGCGAGCGTGGTGTTCCTTCTGCACCACTGGATGCCGTGGTGGCAGGTGCTGGGACTCGTCGGCGTTGTCGCGATTGTCCTCGCTGAATTACTGAGACGTACGTTGATTCCTGCCCCATCTGCATCGTCGATATCTGTTGTGCGATCGCGCGTAGCTTTACGCCAGCGTCCTCACGCAGCGGAAAAAACTACCTAGTTCGTTGCCTTCCAACCTTATTTCTCCTGTCGACGATACTAATTCACTATCAAGGCGCTATGTTTTTGAGCGCACGCAATGGCACACGAGTTGCTGATTACTAAGTATCCAACGCGTGAGGTACTGAGTAATGCTGTATTACGCACTCGTTTTTCTAGTTATAGCTGTGGTTGCGGCGGCACTAGGATTTGGTGGCATTGCGGGCACGTCCGCGGAATTCGCGAAGATCCTGTTCTTTGTATTCCTGGTCCTGTTCGTGGTGTCGCTGGTCGCCGGACGAGCCATGCTTTGAGTGAGTCCCTCGCTCGAGCACTTCAGCTAAGTCATAACCCCGAAGCAACAATCCACAGAGCATACGCTCTGTGGATTGTTTTTTATCAGGCGGAATTGAACCAGACGCATGAGAAGAGAGAAACGAAATCCTTTCCTACTACTACGGAGCCACGTAGGTGGTTGTAGTCTGACGCTGCACCTCGCCGTCGTCACTGGTAACAGTCCGAGTAGTAGTCTCGGGAACTGTGGTAGTGACCACAGGAGGCGCTGAGTAAACAACGGGCGGCGGATATTCGGAATTGTATTGGGTGACAGTCTTCTTCTCGACCGTGCCGTTGTTGAACTGAGTAGTAGTGGAAGAGGTGGTGGCGTTCGGGGGCACCGTGACCGCAGGCTCAGTTATTACAGGCGCGGCAGTTACGACGGCCGGCACAGGAGCGGGGGCGGTATCCACTTCGCGAGTCGTTGTTTCAGTGACGGTCCTTTCGGTTGAGCAGCTCGACATCCAGCCTAGCGATAGGCCGACGCAAGCAGCCAGAGCGACGTTGGTAATGATTTTCATAGGATCCTCCGATTGACAATCGACGAAATAGGTCGTCCTACGACGAGTCGACGGAGTTTGCGCCAGAGCCGCGGGGTGAATGGGATGGGTTTATTTTTTTTGCGGACCCTGGCGCATCCCTCCGAACACTGTAAGAACGAGCAATCGCTGTGCCGCCGAGGGAAGGCTCAAAAACATTGTAAATAAAGCCATTCCCGGTTCGCAAAATGAGCGCACGCGAAAAATTCTGTATTTCCTACTCACCGGGCGATTTTTGCAGATTGATCTTTCAAGAAATCGACGAATGCGCCTTATTTTCGTGCAATGCTGGCGGGCTTTTTTCGACGAGATAGGTGGCACATCCGTTGCAGTCTATTAGCTAGCCGATACACCAAAAAGCATAAGAACTTCAGTCTATTCGACAGCGATCAAAAATCCAGGAGGCAACAAAAAATGAGAACCCGGACATTGCTCTTTTCCGCATCAGTGCTGGCCGGCGCTTTTCTCGTACCTATCGGAACAAGCTTCGCGCAGAGCGACGCGAATCGAGCCGCAGATAACACTGCGATCAACCAGCGCGATAGCGGGCATGAGACTCTCACACCGATGGATCAATCGAACAAGCCGTCGGATCTCAAGATGACGCGAGAAATCCGCCGCGCCATCGTCAAGGATCGAGCGCTCTCAACTGACGCCAAGAATATCAAGATCATCACGATCGATGGCGCTGTTACTCTGCGTGGACCAGTCAAAACCGATGAGGAAAAAGCAGACATAGCAGCGAAGGCCGCACAACTTGCCGGCGATTCCAATGTTCACAACGAACTCGAAGTCGCGGGTCGATAGCTAGTCAGACTCAGGAGTACTACTCATGGCAGCAAAAGCAGTTTTTGGGATCGCGAAAAGTGAAGAGCAAGCGACCCGCATAGTCAATGCATTGAAAGAAGCGGGCTTTTCGAATGACGACGTATCGGTGCTGTTGCCGGACCGCGCGGGCTCGCGCGATTTCGCGCATGAACATCACACCAAGGCGCCTGAAGGTGCGGCTGCTGGCGCTGTAGCCGGCGGAGTCATGGCGGGAGTGTTGGGCTGGCTGGTTGGAATTGGCACTATCGCAATTCCAGGAGTAGGACCGCTGATCGCGGCCGGTCCTATCATGGCGGCGTTGAGCGGTGCGGCCGCAGGCGGAGCCGTAGGAACCTTGGCCGGAGCGCTGGTTGGAATCGGAATTCCCGAGTACGAAGCCAAGCAGTACGAAGGCAAGGTCAAAAACGGCAACATCCTGATTTCGGTTCATACCGAAGACAGCAAGGAACGCAACGTAGCGAAAGAAATCTTCGATCGCGCGCACGCCGAAGATGTCTCATCCACCGGCGAAGCTCGCGTCTAGGAAGTTGCGCGGATGAAATCCTCTTAAACCTGTAAGACTCGCGGGCGATGGAATCCAACTCCATCGTCCGCAAGTTCTTTCATCGGCAACCAGCAGCCAAAGATGCCTGTAAAAAACAATACTCCCGACGTTAAGAACGATGTGCGAATACTCGTCGCCTCCGATGACCTCTCTGGACGCGAGACTCTGCGCGACCTGATTATCTCCTGGGGCTTCGTTGGGCGTGCCGTCGCCCGGGACGAGGTGCTCGAGGAGGCCCAGAACTTCGCGCCGCATGTCCTGCTCGTTGACCTAAAGGCTCAACAGAAAGACGGCGAGTCACTTTTGCCTGAGTTGCAAGCACGCGGAATCGAAGTCGCGACGGTAGTGATGGCCGAAGAAGCGGATCTCCGTTCCATCGAACGAACGATCAAGCCGGGCTCCTCCGATTTTATTTCCAAGCCGATCAACCCTAACAATCTTCGCGTCCTGCTGAA
Source organism: uncultured delta proteobacterium (assembly GCA_963733715.1). Taxonomy (GTDB): domain Bacteria; phylum Desulfobacterota; class Binatia; order Binatales; family Binataceae; genus Binatus. The sequence continues at coordinate 13,799 of CAVTEN010000004.1, read as the reverse complement.
CGAGTTAGCGACTCAACTAAAAGTGAGCGAAGAAAACCAGCAGCTCCGACGGAAATTAATCGAGGCCGGAACGCTCGGACCGATAGTCGGGCAGTCAACCGCGATGCGTCGCGTCATGAGGCTGGTCGAAGAAGCGGCGGCGTCGAATTCCGCCTCGGTTTCAATCGTCGGGGAAAGTGGCACCGGCAAGAAACTGGTGGCGCGCACGATTCACGAACTGTCGGCGCGCCGCAACGGCCCTTACGTCGCAGTCACCTGCACCGGATTGCCCGACGACCTGATGGAGAGCGAGTTGTGGGGCCATGAGCGCGGCGCTTTTGCGGGCGCCGACCGGCGTCGCGAAGGATTCCTTGCGATGGCCAATGGCGGCACGCTTGCTGCTCGACGAAATCACCGATCTGAAAGTCGAGCTCCAGGCCAAGTTGCTGCGGACAATCGAGGACAAGAAGCTGCAACGGATCGGCGCTCACAACGGGAATGAAATTCCGTTGGACGTTCGCCTGATCGCGTCTTCCAGCAAGAGTCCTACCGAGGCTATGCGCTACGGCAGATTGCGCGAGGATTTATTCTCCCATCTCAATACTTTCATCATCGAGTTGCCGCCGCTGCGCGATCGGCTGGAAGATATTCCCGCCCTGGTCGAGGCGTTTATTGCGCAGTCCGCGGAGAAGAATCGAAAATCCATAACCGGCGTCGACAATGAATGCCTGGAAATACTTCGGCTGAATCGATGGCCCGGCAACGTCCTGCAACTGCGAAATGTGATCGAGCGGGCAACAGTCGTCGCGCGCAGACCGCTGCTGGCGGCCGGAGATCTCCCGGTCGATATCAGGCGCGCCGGGCGCAAGGGCCCTCATTTCGAATTGCGCATCGGAGAGTCGCTGGACGAAGTCGAGCGGGAGTTTATTTTCAAGACGCTGGATTTCACCAACGGCAATAAAGTTCGAGCCGCCCAAATCCTCGGGATCAGCTTGAAGACGCTCTACAACCGATTGGTGCGATACCAGGGAAAGGATCGCGATCCCAGCGGTCGAATCGTCACGACACAACTGAACGAACAGCGGGAATAGCGACTGTCAGGCGGTGGGCACTTCCGCCGCGATCTGCTCCAGCGACATCGGTCGCAGTGACTTTTCCGCGGCGAATGTCAGCACGGAATCGAAGTAGGATATCGAGCTCCGATCGCCGCGCTGAAACCGGCGCAAAGAGAGATCGCGCGGATGCGCCAGCGCGATCACGGGCATCCCAAGCGTCGCCAGCGCCAGCATTCGATCGCGGCTGAGCACGTCGATTGAGTCGCGATAAATCACGCTGAACTCGTCATCGTACGGCGGTTCCTCGCCGACAACGCGCAGACGGTAGTAGTCCGCCGGTGGATTGCCGCCCATCGACTCGACCTTGGCCACGAATCCGGCGCGTCGCAGAAGTTCCGTGGCACGGGCGTGTCTTTTTCGTACGGAAAAATCATCACCGGTTGAAATCGAACGCCGTACTTGCGCGTGATTTCGTCGACGCGCGCGCGTCCCGCCTCGAGCTGGGATTCGTAATCGGTAATCGTTCGATGATCGACGTGACGCAGGAATCCGTGCCACACGAAACCCGCGTTGTGCCGGCCGAGCACGTTGAGATACTCGCGATGCGGATGCGTGTGAGTGGGAGTCCAGGCGAAATCGGTGTGGATGCCGGGGCACTGATCGTCGAGATGCTGCATGAACGCCTGCAACGTGCGCTGCGTTGAAGTAGTCGAAGTTGATGGGGCGATCGTCAATGACAAGATTGATGGGCACCGGAATCGCAGGGTTGCGGCCGGCCGCCCAATCTACCGCGGCCAGCGCGCCGATGCTGGCAGCTCTTCTCGTCGGCGCGGCGAGTTCGGAGAGCAGCTCGCGCTCATCGTATTGATCGTCGGGATTCAGATCGAAGATCGCGAGACCGGCCCCGACTTCGATCGAAAAAATCGACGGCGTCCCGGATCCCGATCGATGGAGGCTCGACACTATCGGGCGAACGCCGTCATCGAGGCCGGCCGCCAGCGGCATGTTCAACTGGGTCATGATTCGTTCGCCGGCGATTGCCGCGGGAAGGATCGGATGGGTCGAGAATTGATAGCCGTCGGCCGGCCTGTTCAAGAACTCGAATTGCTGATCCGAGAACGGCAGCAACGGGAATCGGCGTCCCGGCTGGAGCGCTCCTCGTACATATATGGTTGCCCCGCTCTCGGCGGATTCGCGCAGACGCGCTCGCAGGTCGGGACCGAGCTGCGCCAACAGATCGAAATTGATCGCGATCAAATTGTTGCGCGCCGAGGACGGCGTCCGCATCGCGGCCTCATCCGGAAGGCCGATCTCGACCTCGAGACCGCGAAGCCGCGCAACCCGCGCGACTGCGGCCGGCAACTCCGAACTATTACCGATCAGCCAGCACTTTGGCCTGGACAGACTCGCGTGACTTGGAGACTGCCTCAGCGGTGGCGCTGGCTCGAGACTGGAGTTCATTTGCGCGTCGTTCATTGGAATCCAATATTGCTTCGAGCGCCTGCGAGGGCGCGATCTGAAGCAGCAGTTTGATGTTTGGAATCACGCAGTGGCCGCCGATGAAGCCGGGGAAGTAGCGCTGGCGCGGCAGGAAATCGACTTCCTCGAAAAAATCGATCGCCTCGGAGTAGTCGCCGCCGACGCGCTCGGCATAGCGGTTCATCTCCTGCGCGAACGCGATGCAGACGCCGAAGTAGGTGGTCTCGGCGAGCTTCGCCAGCTCGAGCGACTCGACTTCAGTCATGCGCCGGGTCTTTGATGCCGGCTGCCTGAAAGTGCGCCTCGGCGCTGGCGGCGTCGGCGCGAGCGGGAGCCGCAACAAATTTGTAGTAGTGAACCAGGTCCTGCTCCATCTTGACGTGCTTGCCCCGCACCGGGCTGTAAGCAACTGCGCTGCCGCTCTTTTCCGCGATAGAGCGGGTGGTCCCCGGCAACACCGTGCTGTTGATAATCGTCAGCGCAGGCTGAAAGCGGTTGATGTATCCGAGCGCGACGGTTTCGAACTGATGGGGCGATTGAAACGGGATGCACAGATGCATCGTCCCGATCGGTTCTTCAATCTTCACGCGGTCGAGGTCGTGACGCAGCACGGTCTCCTTGCGGTCCAATATCGCCGCGAGTGCGGCACCCACTTCGCCCAGTCCGACGACCAGGGTTCTCGCTTTCGGCTTGTCGTTCGTTTCTTCTTTCACATCCATCACACTCTCCTGTTTCAGCCGTTTGCTTTTTGCAGGACTTTCCAAATTGGCAATCACGCGTGAAGAAGCGAATCGATTGCCCGATAGTATTCGTTTCGCTGGTTCTTCCAGTTCAGAGCGTCCAGCGCGCGCCCGGCGCGCTCGACCAGCCGCTCGCGCAAATCCGGATTGTTGTAGAGCAGCTTGATCGCGCGCGCGAGGTCGCTCACGCTGCCGGGTTCGAATAGTTCGACAGCGCCGTCGCCGAAATAGTATTCGACCGTCCGCAGACGCGCGGCGATTACCGGAATTTTAAGGGTCGCGTAGTCGAGCAGCTTCACCGGCAGCATCAGATGCGTCGCGCTGCTCGGCCGATATGGAACCAGGCCGACGTCCGACTTGACGAGCAGCGCGGGCAGCTTTTCGACCGGGACGAGATCCATGAAGGAGACGCGGCCGCCGAGCCCCAGCCGATCGACCAGCGCGCGAGACTCCGCGAGTCGATCGCCCTCGCCTATCACCTTGAGCCGCAGCTCCGGGATTTCGGAACGCAGCGACGCGACCGCGGAGATGGCGATGTCGAGGCCCAGGCGCTGCGTCACAGTGCCGTGACAGATCAAGGTGAACTGGTTCGGGGGCGCGTCGCCATTTTTGTGCAGGTCGAAGATCCTGGTATCCGGCGAGTTCATGACGACGTGGATCTTGTCGGCGGGCACGCCTGCTTGTTGCAGCCGGTCGCGATGCAAATCGTGCACGGCGAGAACGCGATCCGCCCACCACGAGCTGGCCCGCTCCTCGAGCATCAATAGTTTCGCGCCTGCTGCCCCGCGCGCTCCGCCGAATTTATCGCGATAAAGTTCCGGCATCGTGTCGTGCACGTCGAGGACGACCTTGCTGCCGAGGAATTTCGGCAGTATCGCGCATACGATCACGGCGTCGGGCATCGTGCATACGATCACGACGTCGTAGCGTTGCTTCATCGACATCCGGGCCGCACGCTGCGCCGCCATCGAAAAGAATCGCATGTAACTTCTGAGATAGGCGGATTTGCTTTCGCCTCGATAACGCCGCATCGGCAGACCGATCACGTTGACGCCGTTGGTGATCGGCTGTTCGTCGGTGTCGAGGCAAATCACGTCGACGTGGTCGCCGCGCTCCGCCAACGCTTCGGCGTGCCGCTTGACGCGGCCGTCATGCATGTAGGTCGTGTAGGCAATCATCAAAAAGCGCGCCACTGGAATCACCTCAATGCGTAATCGGTTCGCTGGAGAGCATCTTTGCGACCGCGCGCTCGGAGCCCGGTCCTTCGATCGACGGAGAGTCGCCGCGAACCGTCAGCTTCATTTGATCCCGACGCCGCCACCATGCGGAAACTTCAGAAGGCAGCGCCCGCCACGCCGATTGGTAATCGTTCAGCTGCTTGAGCAGAGTTTCGTATTCGTCGAGATAGTGGCCGGAGCCGCAATAGTCGGGATGAACGAGAGTCAGGATCATCCCGCCGAGCGACTCGATCCATTTCGCCTTCATTCCCCAAATCTGCATCGGACTGCGATGCAGCAAATGAATCAGCGTGTGATCCTGCGGCATGGTGTAAGGCAACTCGACCATGTGGGCGAGAAAAAAAGGAAACACGCTGCAGGTTCCACCGGGTTGAGGCTCGTACGGATCCGAATCCGAGAAGCTGCAGTCGAAATCGAACGAGAGCCTGCTGATCCATTCGGCGCGCCGAAGCGTCGAGGGTGCGCGGAAACCTTTCAGGCCGTGCGTGCGCGCCCGCTCCTGGAGCAGGGGAGCGAGCTCGCTGAAGTCGCTCTCGCTGCGGAACAAACGGCCGTCATGTGACAGTCCATGTGCGCCGAATTCGAAGCCGCGGTTGCGGAGCCGGTCGACCAGGTTCCAATCGATCTCGTATTGGGCCAGCGGCAGGTTCCACGACGAGCGGAAATTGTAGCGTTCCTCGAGATCCGCCATCTGCTCCATCCGGCTCATTCCGAGCGGACCTTCGACGTCGTGGGTCAGCACGATGCAGGATTTCATTCCGTCGGGCCAAAATCCGATGTGCCACGCGTCGGTCTTCCTCGAGAGTGTGCAGGCTCATCCGCAGCCAATCGCGCCAGTAGTCGATGAGCGCGCTTTCGCATGGCCATCGCGGGAATTCGCGCTTCGCGCGCATCTTGATCGCGGCGGAGTTCAGCCGATGCCGGACTGCCGCGGGAATCAGATTCTTGATCCGATAGTAGGCCTGCATCGTGGTCGGCGGCTGGCGATCTTCGCGTGCGAGGTAGCCCTCGAGCAGATAGTGCTCGGCAATAACCCTGGACTCGGCGATCGCTGAATCGAGTGAGGCCTTCCAGTCCTGCGGCAGTTTCCAAAAAGAAAATGCGTCGTTGCTGCCGCAGCTGGCCAAAGCTGGTGCAGCTTGAACCGGGGATTCGTGGACGTCGATTGAAGCGGTCAGCGCCATAACGACTCCTGAAAGAGCAGCCTGCGGTGCTGATGCCGCCGGATGAAACTTACAAGTTCGGGTTCTGCGCAGCGCGGTTCGCGTCGCAGGTATCCATTGACGAAGCCGGCGAGCAACAACGCACCCTCAGCCGGTGATGGTCGCGTAAACGTCTCACGCGCCGCGCGCGCGAGCATAAACAGCGGAGAATAACCGACTCTGTATGCCGCAAGCCCTGCCCTCATCCGCGCCTTCCATCCCGACTCTGTGACCCTGCGGCCGATGATGCCGGGCGGTGATGTGACGAAAACCGCGAGTGTGAAAGCCGTGCAACATCGCGCGCGCTTCGTCCAGCGTGTCCCATCCAACGTCGGGATCGAGTTCGCCGATCGCGTTGAAACATGCGAGCGAGTACATCTTGGCCGGGCCGCGGGTGTGGTATTCAGGCTGTCGAATCTCAACCCACTCGGAACCCTTGGGCTCCCACAAAGTCGGGCTGGCGATTCCGAGCTTGGGGTCGCGCGCGAATTCCTCGAGCAGAAGATCGATGAAGCCGGACTCGAAACTGACGTCGGCATCGAGCCGCAAAATGTAGTCGTACTGCTGGCAAGCTTCGTGCGGCAGGAACTGGGTGATCACACACTCGCCGCCGGGAGCGCGCGGACGGTTGCGCGGCAGATGATGAGGTTCGATCCACGGATACTTGCGCGCGGCCTCGTCCAGAATCTCGGCAGTCGCATCGGCGGAGCCGTCGTCGATAATTATCCAGCGGTCGGGAGTCCAATTCTGCGCCGCCATCGAGGCGATAAGTCCCGGCAGCAATTTTTCCTCGTCACGAGCGGGAGTGATTGCGATATACCGAGTCATGCGAGGTACCTGTAGGTCACGTTGTTGAGGACTCGAGCGACCGGCAGCGGCAGCTTTCGCCACACGCTGGAGGCGGTCTGCCACACGCCCGTCAAATTTTCGGCGCTGGTCACGTTCGGCATCTGCGGAAAATAGCTGTACGGCAAATCAGTTGCGGTGGCGCCGAGCTCGCGCTTGAAGCGCGACAGACCGCGGTTGCGGCTGTCGGTGCGGCCGAAGTCCAGTGAAGCTGGCGTGCTGCGCGTGCTGCTCGGCGATCGACATGAAGATCAAGTGACTGGAGCCGTCGGGACCGCCGGCAGCGCGCGCGGACCATTTCGCATGCAGGTCATTGCCGTCGCGCAGGACGACCACCGCGGCGATGCGTTTGCCCTGGTGCAACGCGAACCACACCTCGATCGAGTCGCGTTGCGCGAAGACCTCGTGCACCGTCCTGAAAAACTTGAGCGGCTGCGACGGCACTCCGAGACGGCGCCGGCTCTCCAGCTGGAGATTGGAAAAGCAATCCATCGCCTCGGCGCCGCGCGAGCATTCTACTGTGACGCCGGCCTCGCGAGCGCGACGGAGATGACGCCGCACTTCGCGGTCTGCCGCCTTTTCGATCGCATTGAACGGACGCGACAAGTCGAGCGTCCAGCGCTGGAAGTGATGGAGAACGTTCCACGGATAGCCTCCGGCGGCCCCGCGAATCTCGAGCCGCGGTCGATTTCGAATTGCCGCTAACTTCGACAACAGCGACTCGCGGGCGGAATCGTTCACGGCCAGCGGCGGACAGAAATCCGAAAACGGCAGCGAGATAAGGCTGCGTCGAATTGGATTGCCGCCCTGGGCGAGCAGGCAGGCGGCCCTGGTCGAGCCGGAATCGCCGATGATTGCGACGGACGGACGCACACCGAAAGCGCGTCGCAAAACTTCGAGCCACGGCCCGCGATGATAGAGCGTCGCCTCGGGATGCGATCCGGTGAGCGCGTCCCATTCGGCGCGTGCCTGTTCGAGCGGAACGATCTTCAGCTCAGGCTCGCGCGAAATTACGCGAAGATGTTGCAACCTGGTTCATTGAAGCTCCTGCGCCACGACGATCGGCGTGGTTTCGCGGCGACCGAACGTGTCTCCGAACATCCGCATCGCGGTTGAAGATTCGCGCCAGCAATAAACGATCGCGGGCGGTCCCATGATGAGCAGCAGAGTCGCGACTCCCTGGGTGCCGCACGCGTTCGCCGTTATTTTTCCCGCGATGACGGCCATTGCGCACATCAACGCCAGTCTGGCGCCGGGCAGAATCGCCACGACGAGATCGGTGAGTCCGATGCCGAGCAGCATGCATACGAGCCATTGGCCCGCGATGCTCATTACGACCTCGACCGCGCTTCTGCCCATGCTCACGCCGACCAGGCCGGTCTTTGCGAGACCGAAAATAGTTACGACGACGAGCACGAGGCGGGTCGCATGAACGTAGAAGTCGAACTCAGGATGATTCTTTGCGTAGTAGACGGATCCAATGGCGAGTCGCAGGCCGACGAGCAGCAATCCGCACGCGAGCAATTGCATCGGCACCGCGGCAGGCAGCCATTTGGGGCCGTATATAATTTTGATGAGTTCAGGAGCGGCGATCGTGGCGCAAATAACGATCGGCAAAATGATCCGGGAAAGATAGCCGGAGAAATTCAGGTATGCCTTCGCGAGCTGATCGGTCTGATCCTGCAAGTGGCAAAAAGTCGGAAGCGTGACGCGGCCCGCGATTCGAAAGACGCGGTCGGGGACGAATCGCAGCAGGTCCCACGCCATCGAATAAAAACCCAGCGCCGAACTTCCGAGCAACCGGCCAATCAGCACGAAATCGATGTTCGAGGAAAGCGCGTCGACCGTTCGTCCGCCGAGAACCTTGGTGGCGAACTGGCCCAGGTCGCGCGCGGCGGCAGAAGTGGGAAGGCCGAGTGGAGTTCTTCCGCCGGCGAACAGGATCGTGATCGCGTGAATTGCGAAGCGCGCCGCGAGACCGCCGGCGAGAGCCCAGGTCGGCATCCGATGCCACAGCAGCACGAGTGCGACCGCAAGAAACGCGACCTCGGCGAGAACGTCGGCGGCCGCGAGCGCACTGAAGCGCAGGTCGCGACGCAAGCGCGCGTTGGCGGTGACGGCCGCGCCCTCGAGCAGAAAAGGAATGCATAGCAGGCGCATGCCCTGGCGCAGTTCCGGCATCTTCATCAGATGCGCGAGCGCGGGTGCGCCGCCGTAGAGAAGGCCCGACGTCAGCAGCGCGAGCCCGATGCTCATCCACCATGCGGTCGCGTGATGCGCAGGGGTGAGGTCGCGGCGCTGAATGAGCGCGTCGGGGATGCCGGCCTCGTTGACCAGCATCGCGAAGGTCGAGACGACGACGAGAATTTTGAACAGGCCGAAGTCATTCGGCGAAAGCGCGCGCGCGAGCACGACCATTCCGCCGATGCGCAGCGCCTGCACGACGAACTCCGCGACCATGTTGTCGCGAACCGAGCGAGCGAACGCGCTCCACAACCAGCGGTTGCGCTCGGCGTGCTCGGAAGCATCGCCGATCACAGGCGCGCGATCGTTCACAGTCCCTCTCCCCGAAGGAGAACCGGAATGGTGCGGAATAAAATTCTGATGTCGGTGGTCAGCGACCAGTCTTCGAGGTACTGAACGTCGAGCTTGACCATCTCGTCGAAGGAAACCTGGTTGCGGCCGCTGACCTGCCAGAGGCCGGTGATTCCCGGCATCCCTTCGAGGCGGCGGCGGTGCCAGTCCTGGTAGTGCTCGACTTCGTAGGGAAGCGCGGGACGCGGGCCGATGAGGCTCATGTCGCCGCGCACGACGTTGAACAGTTGGGGCAATTCGTCGAGGCTGAACTTGCGCAGAATCCTGCCGACGCTGGTGACGCGCGAATCGTTGGCCAGCTTGAAGACCGTGCCGCCGTTGCCGTCGGCGTTCGCATTGCGACCGTCGGAGATCCAGCGCTGCACGTATTGGCGATGGACAGAGTCGGCGGCGGAGGTTTTCATCGTGCGCAGTTTCAACATTTCAAATCGACGCCCCTGTGCGCCGATTCGCTGCTGGCGGAAGAAGATGGGCCGGCCGTCGAAAATAAAAATTGCGAGAGCAGCGAGAGCGATGATCGGCATCGCGACAATCAAAATGAGCGAGGCGCAGACGACGTCGAAGATACGCTTGACCAGGTAGTTCAGGCCTTCGACGTTCGAGCCGCGGCGGCCGACCATGGGAATCAGGCCGACGGTGTCGACGCGGAGTCCGGTCGGCGCCGAGCGGTAGACCCACGGCACCACCCACCATCGCAGCCGGGATTCCTCGCAAAGCGCCACCATGCGCGCCTGATCTGCGAGCGGTGCGTCGGGAATCGCAATGGCGGCCTCGAGACATGGATGGACGCGACGAATGTCGGACAACTGCTCCGGACGTCCGAGCACCGGGTAGCCACGGTAGTCGGAGCCTAAAGCGTCGGCGTCGAGAAAGCCGAGGAATTCGTACTGCGTCAGCTCTTCGCGAATGCTGTCGCAGAGGAGGTGAGCAGTCGGGTTGAAGCCGATGATGACGAGCGGGATCGAAATTCGCGGGCTCGAATAAAAATGCTGAATCAGGCGGCGCAACGTTCCGCGCATCCCAAGTTCAGTGATGATGCTGAGGGCGTAGAAAGTCGCGACTGCGACGCGCGAGATGTCGATGTGGAACGCGAAGGTGGCGAGCAGCATCAGGCCGGCTGCGACCGAGCATGCCTTGACGATCGCGATCGACTTCCTTGCGACTGCCGTTTCGCATGCTGAAGAGATCGAAGGCTCGAAAGACGCAAAATCCAAAGCGCCGCCGCGATAGCGCTGCACTCGGCCAGCGTTTGCGGATCAGTGTCTTCAAGATGCCCCAGTATCGCGCCATCCGGATCGTGCAGCGTCAATGCGAACCCGAAGGCGAGCACGAGCGCGACGACGTCGGCTATCGCAAAGAGCACTTTTTGTTTTCTGCATTCGCTGGCGAACATAACTATTTGCTCACGCGGCTATCTGCTCACGCGTCGGAAGATGCGCTCCCTACCGCTGGGGAAGCATTGCGACGCTGCGCCGCGAGCGGTTCATTCGCCTGCGCCAGCACACTCGCCACGGTCTCGACCGTTCGCAGGATTTCCTGTCCGTCGAGATGCGGATGCATCGGCAACGACAGAGTCGTATCCGCCAACGCCTCGCTGGCCGGAAAATCACCGGCCCGGTAACCGAGGTAAGCGAGTGCGGGCTGAAGATGAAGCGGGACCGGGTAGTGAATTCCGCACTCGATGTCTTTTTGAAGGAGCGCGTTGCGAATGGCGTCGCGGCGCGCGCTCCGAATGACGAAGAGGTGGTAGCAGGATTGCGCGTCTGCGGGCTCGAGGATCGGCTGAGCATCCAACGGCGCCAGCAACTCGCGATAAGCAGCGGCCACTACGCGGCGGCGCTCGTTCCATTCGTCGAGCTTTTCCAATTTCGCGCGCAGAACCGCAGCCTGGATCGAATCCAGCCTCGAGTTGTAGCCGCAAATCTCGTGCGCGTAGTGAGACAGGCGGCCGTGATTGCTGAGGAGCGACACGCGTTGCGCAAGTTCCTCGTCATTGGTCGCGACCGCGCCACCGTCGCCCCATGCGCCGAGATTTTTACCGGGATAAAAGCTGAAGCATCCTACGTCGCCGATAGTTCCAGCCATCGCCATCCCGTCTGCCGTGCGGACGCGAGCGCCATGAGCCTGGCACGCATCCTCGACCAGTTTGAGATTGAACTCGGCGGCGATTTCTTTCAGCTCGACGATCGGCGCTGGCAAGCCGTACAGATGAACCGGAACGATCGCTCGAACCGCTCTGCGCTCGGTGCGCGGCAGCGATTCCAGGAAGCTGCGCAGCGCGGGGATACTCATGTTGCCGGTCGCAGGATCGATGTCGACGAACTTCGGGCGCGCACCGGTTTGCACGATCGAAGCCGCAGTAGCGATAAAGGTCATCGGTACTGTTACGACTTCGTCGCCCGGGCCGATGCCGAGCGCCAGCAGAGCGATGCGCAGAGCGTCGGTGCCGTTGGCGACGGCGACGACGCGCTTCACGTTCAGAAATTCCGCAAATTCACGCTCGAAGCTTTCGACCTGATGGCCGCCAACGTAAGAGGTGCCGGAATGGACCGCCTCCATTTCAAATGCGACGCGCTCGCTGATTTCCAGGTTCTGCGCCGCCAAATCTACGAATCTTATTTTCATTGAGACTGCCTCTTCTTCAACTCGATTGCCGGTCCGCGCAGGCGCGCAGGATGGCCCGCGACGATCGCGCCCGCAGGCACGTCGCGAACAACCATCGCGCCGGCACCGACCAATGCGCCTGCTCCAATTTCGACTCCGCACATCACGATCGCGCCGCTTCCGATCGACGCGCCTTTCCTCACCACGGTGTGTTCCATCTTCCAGTCGGCTTCGGTTTGCGGCGCACCGTCGGCGGTGGTCGCGCGCGGATAGCGGTCGTTGATGAAGATGACGCCGTGGCCGATGAAGACCTCGTCCTCGATCGTGACGCCGGAGCACACAAACGAATGACTCGAGATTTTGCAGCGACGCCCGATTTTTGCGTCGCGTTGAACTTCGACGAACGCCCCGAGCCGGGTGTCGTCGCCAATCTCGCAGCCGTAGAGATTTACGTATGACGCCAGCCGCACGCGTTGCCCCATGCGGACGTCGTCCGCGACGCACGCGAATTGCGGAACCTGGCGATTTTCAGTTGCCGCGCTCATCGCAGTGCAGCTCCGAGAGGCACCATCAAGCCGCCCCGACGCAGCGAGTAGTTGGCGGCCTCGAGCACGCTCACGACGCGGGCGCCGTTGACGCCGTCGGTGTTGGGCGTTTGGCCGCTCTTGATGCAGTTGACGAAATGCTCGCACTCGCAATACAGCGGCTCCTTTTCCTCGATGCGGGGAATCTGGATGTCGCCGTAGCGATACGAGAACTGGAACTCGCCGAAAGTGTCGTAATACTTTTGCGCGGTGACGCCCTTGTCGTAGATGCGGATCTTTTCCTGCGGCGCGGTGTCATCGTAGACCAGCATCTTGCGCGACCCGACCACCGTGGTGCGGCGAATCTTGTCGGGATCGAGCCAGCTCACGTGGATGAACGCGATCACGTTTCGCTCGAATCGCAGCGTGAGCATCGCGACATCCTCGACGCCGTGGCCGTAGTGGCTCTCGCCCTGGCAGCTCACCGCTTCGGGCTCGCGGCCGCCCATCAGGTTGAGGATGATCGAGATGTCGTGCGTCGCGAGATCCCACGTCACGTTCACGTCGCGCTGAAAGAGTCCGAGATTCGCGCGGACCGAACTGATGTAGAAAACGTCGCCGAGCTCGCCCGACGCGATTATGTCGTGCATCTTCAGAACCGGCGCGCTGTATTCGAACGTGTGCCCGACCATGAGGATGAGATTTTTCTCGCGCGCAGTCTTCACCAGGTCATTGGCTTCTTCGTTCGAGGTGGCCATCGGCTTCTCGACCAGCACCGACTTGCCCGCCTCGAGCGCGCGCTTTGCCATCGCGTAATGCGTCCCCACTGGAGTCGCGACCACGATGCCTTCGACGTCGTCGTCGTTCAGCAAGTCTTCGAAATGGCTGGTGGTCTCGAGGTCCGAGTACAATTGGCTGACGTGCGCTCGCCGCTTCTGATCGAGATCGCAAGCGATGATTCGGCGTGCCGCCTGGCTCTGATGTAGATTGCGGACCCAATTCGGACCCCAGTAGCCGAGACCGACGACGCCGATTCCGCGCAGTTGAGCGCGTTGCTCTTTGACCGCGGCGGCCGGACGGGGGTTTACGACTGCGATGGGACGCTCGAGCTCGATCGCGCTCTTGCCATTCGCGCCATTGACGTTTTCCACCTTGGGCAAGCCATTCGCATGCCCGTTTTTGGAGACGCCGTTGCGGTATCCATTTTCCATAGGCGTTTTTTCATTGATCATGATGAAGTCATTCATTGGGCGGGTACTCCGCGGACGAATTTCGCGACCGCGTCGGCCGCGCGTTTAGAATCACGCCTGCAACTGTTCTGTCTGCCGCGCGCAGTGCGGCTGCTGTAGTAGCAAGCTCCTTGCGCTCGGTTTGTCCGTAGCGAACCACCAGCAGGATCGGGTCGGCGGGACGCATCAGCGGCACCATGCGAGGATCGAGCCGCGCCACACCGAGATCGATCACGGCGGCGGGAAATGTACTGAGCACTGCTTCGAGTTCCGCGATAGCAGCTTCGCGCTCATCGTCGTTGCCGTTC
>CAVTEN010000003.1:0-38971 GCA_963733715.1 uncultured delta proteobacterium | reverse complement strand
GGTGACCCCTGCACCCAGTGTCTATACAAAACGAAGATGCGGGACTTCGTCCCTATTAGAAGGGTTGTGCGGGATTTACCTCTACCTCCGGGAGAGGTCGTGCGGCGACACTTGTGTCGCGGTGCACGGGTGAGGGCGCTCGCATCGAGCTCAATGCGCTCGACGCCGCGAATTTTACCTCGCCATGTTGTGGGGAGAGGCGGCCGGCGGGCACAGCCGCCGGTAGGTGAGGGTTCTGGGCCTCGAGCTACACGCTAGCCGCGATCAGGGATGAACTTTTCACCCTGCCGCGATGCACACTTGACGTGCTAACAATCAGGTATGAACAACAACCGTCACGTCACTCCACGTCCGCAGTGCGCTGCTCACAAAAAACACCATTTTGACGGAACAAAGCTACCCTTAGTGGTACAAGCGTCACATAACCACAATAAGTAGTATAGATTGCCGCTTTCCAGCCAATCGAACATTCGGCATTCAGCGCCGATTCAGTTGCAAACTGAAACATTTCCGCCAATCTGAGCGATGCAAATGGCGGAGCATCCAGACGAAATCTCCCGGCGCCGTTTTTATCGTTCGCCGCGCGCGCGCAGACGTGCGGTGGTCGGGCTCGTCGTCGCGTTCGTCTTCGTCGCTGTTATGACGGGGCTGTTCTATCAAATGACGCTGAGCGGACTCGCGCCCGAGTCTGGCGTCGTCACGCTCGCCGGGCTGGCCGCTCCCGTCAAGGTGATTCGCGACGCCGCCGGCATCCCGCACATCTATGCGCAGAATCGGCTCGACCTCGCGCGTGCGCTCGGATACACGCAGGCGCAGGATCGATTGTTCCAGCTCGAGATGCGTCGTCGTCTGGCGGAGGGTCGTCTGGCTGAAGTGTTTGGCGCCGACCTGGTCGAGAGCGATTACGTTTACCGGCTGTTCGATCCTGAAAAGTTCGCGCACGACAGTGTCGCGACTTATCCGCCCGAGATGCGCGCGCAACTCGATGCGTTCATTGCCGGAATCAACGCGTACATCGACGCTCATCAGAACAGCCTCGAGCCCGCGTTTAAGCTGGTCGGTATCAAACCGGCGCACTACACGGCCGAAGATCTCGAAGCGGGCGCGCTGACGATTGCGATGCTGCTCGGTTACAACGCGACCGAGGAGTCGGTGTACATGAACCTCGCGCCGAAGATGGCGCCGAGTGAGATCGCCGCGCTGATGCCGGTGTATCCGACGATGCCGCTCGAGCTGCCGCCGCCCGAGACGACTGCCGTGTTCGGCGGCGCGAAGCTGGCGTTCCATCTCGCACCGGGCTTCGCGCGCCTCGGGCACATGGGCATCCCGGCGAGCAACAACTGGGTCGTCGACGGCACCAGGACGATTTCGGGCAAGCCGATGCTCGCGAACGACCCGCGTTTGCCGCAATCGATGCCGTCGATCTGGTACGAGGCGGTGCTGGTCACTCCCGACGGTTTTACTTCGGGCGCGCTGGAAGCGGGATCGCCCGCAATCGCGATCGGCACCAACGGGCATGTCGCATGGGGCGTGACGAGCGTCTGCGCCGACGTGATGGATCTAAGCCTCGAGCATCTGTCGGCCGACGGCAAAGGTTACGAGTACGAGGGAAAGTGGCTGCCGCTCGAACGGCGCGACGTGACGATTCATGTGCGAGATGCGGCCGACGTGACGCGGACAATCCTGTCGACGCGGCACGGACCGATCGTCAGCGACGTGCTCGCGCGCGAGGACAATCCGCTGGGCGGCGTGAAGGTACGCGGGAATTACGCACTCTCGATGCGATTTGCCGGGCTGACTCCCGGACCGTCGGCGGCGTCGGGATTCGCGTCCGCGACGGCGCGCACCGGAAAGGATCTGGTCGAGGCCTATCGCACGTTCACGACCACGCCGCTCAATCTGGTTTGGGGCGACGACTCGGGAAATATCGGATGGAAAATCGTGGGCGCGATTCCGAATCGCGTTGGCTTCGACGGCAAGTATCCGACGCCTGGATTCACGGGGAAATTCGAATGGAACGGAATGATCCCGTTCGACAGTCTGCCGCATAGCGAGAATCCGCCGACGCATTTTATTGTCACTGCGAACAATCGGCTTGCCGACGTGTCGTGGAATGGAAGCTGGGTGCCGCCGTGGCGCTACGATCGCATCTCGGACCTGATTCGCGCGCGCGACAAGATGACGGTCGAAGATTTCAAATCGATCCAGCGCGATCGAGTATCGATCTTCGCGCTGAAGCTACGCGATGCGCTCGTGCAGGCGGGCGATGGCGGCGACGAGGACGTGCGATGGGCGCTCGGAGAAATCCGCGGATGGGATGGCGCGATGACGGCGAACAGCAGGCCCGCGGCTATCGTCGCGGCGACTGAAGTCACGATGGCGCGGCGCGTGTTCAAGCCTCTGTTCGGCGACGAATACAAATCGTTCATGCTGCTCGAGGACGGCGGCGCATATCCGGCGAGCGAAGATATGATCGTGCGGCCGGCGAGTACGCTGTGGCCCGGAGGCGCCGACGCCGAGAGTGCGACGTTGCGCGCGAGCGTGAAGGACTCACTCGCGCTGCTGACGACTCGGCTCGGCAACGATCGCGACAAGTGGCGATGGGGCGCTATGGAGACGATCGAATTTCAGCATCCGCTGGGCGCGCGCGGCGGCGTGCTCGGATGGTACTTCAACCGCGGGCCGTTCCCGACCGAGGGCGGGCGGCATACGATCAACAACTCGTGGTTTGATTTGGGCGCCGACGGTGAGAATCAATTCAAGGTCACGCAGATTTCGTCGTACCGATATGTCGTAGACCTTGGAGATCCCGAAGGCGCGCTCGGGATGAATCATAGCGGGGAATCGGAACATCCGGCGTCGCGCCACTACGACGATATGATCGGCCCCTGGAGCCGCGGCGAGTATCACACGCTCGACCCGAGTTTCACGCGCGCACAGTCCTCGGCCGAAGCAGAATTGGATCTGGTCCCGCGATAGCAGCCGTTTTTTCATGTTGCTTCGCGAGCACGACTGATCAAAGTTGCAATATGAAACGGACGCTCTCGACCAATCGAACAAGGAGTTGCGGATGATCGATTTATATTTCTGGCCAACGCCTAACGGCTACAAGATCACGTGGATGCTCGAGGAGGTCGGCCTCAAGTACAACGTGATCCCGATCAATATCGGCGCAGGCGATCAGTTCAAGCCCGAGTTCCTGAAAATCAGCCCCAACAATCGCATGCCCGCGATGATCGATTCCGACGGTCCCGGCGGGAAGCCGATTTCGATGTTCGAGTCGGGCGCTATCCTGATGTATCTCGCGGAGAAGACCGGCCAGCTGATGCCGTCGGACACGCGCGGAAAATACAACGTGATCCAGTGGCTCATGTTCCAGATGGCGAGCGTCGGCCCGATGCTCGGCCAGGCGCATCATTTTCGCCGTTACGCGCCCGAGAAACTCGAGTACGCGATCAACCGCTACACCAACGAGGCCAAGCGTATCTATGGCGTGATCGACAAACGACTGGGCGAAGCGAAGTACCTCGCGGGCGATTACTCGATCGCCGATATCGCGACCTACCCCTGGCTGGTGCCGCATACGATGCAGGGACAAGCGCTCGAAGACTTCCCGAACCTGAAAAAATGGTACGACGAGTTGCGCGCGCGTCCAGCGACTCAGCGCGGGTTTGCCGTGATGAGCGACGTCGTCGAGAAGATGCGCGCAGCGGCCCAAGCAAATCAGCCAGCACACGACCCAAAAACATGGGAGATACTGTTCGGCAACAAGCAGTTCGAGAAACGGTAAATCCGATAAGCGATATCCGGCTAATCCGGTCCCCTTCCCGCTCGGGAAGGGGTTAGGGGTTAGGTT
Source organism: uncultured delta proteobacterium (assembly GCA_963733715.1). Classification (GTDB taxonomy): domain Bacteria; phylum Desulfobacterota; class Binatia; order Binatales; family Binataceae; genus Binatus. The sequence goes on along the minus strand of CAVTEN010000003.1, from coordinate 35,115 downwards.
GCAGGCATCCAGCACAACGCTCAGGCACCCCGCTTCGGGCGCACCGTCGAGCAATCGCAATAGCACGTAGACGGTTTCGACCGTTGGCACGCCCAGGTCCATGCCGCCGAGCCGCGCGCACTACGGCGCCACTCAGAGCTTCGTATTCGAGCGGCTTGCCGCGTTCTAGGTCTTGCTGAGTCGAGGTTTTCAGCGCGCGCAGGTTCTTCTGCGAGTGCGCGATGTACGCATCGATTCGATCGGCGGAAATCTTCGCGCCCTCGGCGCGTGCCACGTTGACGATCTCCTGCATCAACGTGCGCAGGAGTTTCAGGCCTTCGGGATCGTCGAGGATTTCACCGACGCGCCGCCGCGTCAGCGTCGTCACCGTGTTGAGCGCGCCATTCCAGATTAGCTTGTCCCATCGCGCCGTCATGATGTCAGCAGAGACCTCGCCGAGAATCCCGGCGCGTTGAAACATCTCGGCGATTTTCCTCACGCGGTCCGTCTCACGCCCGTCCAGTTCGCCAAAGTCGATATGGCCGGTGCTTAGATGGACAATTTTCCCCGGCGCGACCATTTCGACACCGACGCGCGCGTTACCGCCCATCACGGCGTCGCGGCCGTAGATCGCCGCGAGCTTTGCCTCGTTCTCGACGCCATTTTGGAGTGTGAGAATTACGCCGCCGGGATTGAGGCATCCGGAGATGGATTGCGCGGCGGTCTCGGTGTCGTAAGCCTTCACGCAGAACAGGATCAGATCGTACGGCGCGAAGTCGCGCGGCGAGTCCGTAGCCGTTACGTCGATGTGCAGATCGCCGCGGATGCTGGTGATGTCGAGGCCGTGCTCGCGAATCGCGCGCAGATGCTCGCCGCGCGCGCACAGTACGACGTCCTCGCCCGCGGCTCGCATCCGCGCGCCGAAATAGGCTCCCACAGCGCCCGCACCCATCACGAGGATTTTCATTTTTTCCTTTTTCACTTTTTCATTTTTTCATTTTCACTGCGCCTATCGTAGCGCCGGCGCGATCTGTTGTAATCATCCGTCACGATGGAATCGGCGAACGAAACGAGTCTGCCAACCGTGCGCGAACTGTTGTTCGAAGCGGTGCTGGCAGCCGCAACGCTGACATTGTGGCCAGTGCTCGACGAAAGATCGCAAGGTACTGCCGCGCAGCGTTCGCGCGCGATGGTGTATTTTCCGATTGTCGGATTCGTCCTGGGAGTAATCCTCGCAATCGTCGATCGAACGGCCGGCTTCGTCGCCGGACCGCTGGGACGCTCGTTCATCGTGTTACTCGTCGGAGCGGTGCTTTCGCTCGGGCTCGCGAATCGCGGAGTCGCGGACACCGTCGAGGTGCTTCGACGCGGTACGCGGCCAGCATCGACCGGACTGACTCGAATCGGACCTGTGGGAGCAGGCGCAGCGATCGTCGCGTTCGCGTTCGAGGTTTGGTGCTTATCGCGAATCTCCGACGACGCGGGACGTGCGGGCGCACTCGTCATGGCGATGATGCTATCGCGATGGGCGATCATTCCAATCGGCTACGGGCTCAAGCCGCTGGAGCATTGGGGCTTGGGCATCCCGTACGAGGGCGGAATTTCGTTTCGCGAGTTCGCAGTCTCAAGCGTGATCGCGCTCGGACTCACGATGGGGCTGTATCAGAACGTCGGACTGGCAGTGATCGTTGCGCTGGCGCTGACGATACTCGCGATGCGCCTGGTGCTCAGCCGCCGGATGGGCGGCGCATCGGGCTATATGCTGGCGGGCGGATGCGCGCTGGCCGAGGTCGTCACGTTCGCAGTGCTCGCAGCACTCCGCGCCTAGCTGTTGCGCTTGAGAGCGTCGCGCCACACTGTTTTCAACAGGTCGCGCAATTCCTCAATCGATCCGTTGTTCTCGATCACGAGAGTTGCATGCTTGGCGCGCTCTTCGTCGGACAATTGCGCGCGGATTCGCGTTTCGGTCTCGGACGGTTTCAGCCCGCGCTGAATCTCGATTCGCGTGACCACTTGCTCGCGCGGGGCGCGCACCAGCCAGATTTCATCAAACAGCGGGTGCCAATTTGCTTCGATCAGAATCGCGGCTTCGACGACGATCGGCGGCTTCGCGCCGCTCGCGCGCAATTCAGCGACGTTGCGGCGGATACTTTCGAACGTAGCGGGCCAAACGATCGACGTCAGCTTGTTCAGCTGCTCGGAGTTTCCGAACACGACGGCGCCGAGTTTTTTGCGATCGATTGTGCGATCGGGAGCAAGAACCTGCGCACCGAATGCCGCGATGACGGCGTCATAGGCGGGACCACCGGGCGCGTAAGTAGTGTGCGCGACCTTGTCGGCATCGAGGATCGGCGCGCCGAACTCACCGAGGATCTGCGCGACCGTGCTCTTGCCCGAACCGATTCCGCCCGTGAGACCAATTGTAAGCATGTGAAATTTCTAGCCCGCGGCTTCGCGGCTCCACGCCTGGATATTGTAGAGGTAGCTGAAGAAGCCGCCGCGAGCCAGCAATTCGTCAAACGATCCATGCTCGACGATTGCGCCGTCGCGCAGCACCAGAATTCGATCGGCGTTCTGAATCGTCGAGAGCCGATGCGCGATGACCAGCGTGGTCCGCCCGCGCATCGCCTCGCGCACTGCAGCCAGCACCATCGTTTCGGTCTCAGTGTCGAGCGCGCTGGTCGGCTCGTCCATGATTAGAATCGGTGCGTCCTTCAGCAGCGCCCGTGCGATCGTGACGCGCTGCGCCTCGCCTTCGGAAAGACTGTGACCGCCCTGCCCCATCACTTCGTCCAGGCCGGCCGGCAACTTGGCGAGAACCGGCTCGAGGCGGGCCATCTCGATCGCGCGCAGCACTTTCGCGTCGTCTACTCCAGGCTTCCCGAACGCGACGTTGACGCGCATCGTGTCGCCGAGCACGAGCGGCGGTTGCAGAACCATCGCGATATTGCCGCGAATCGAATCGAGCGTGAGGTAGCGTGTGTCGTTACCGTCAATCTTGATCGCGCCATCTTGCGGTTCGTAGAAGCGCGCGAGCAAACTAGCCATCGTGGTTTTTCCGGAACCGCTCGGACCGACGATCGCGATAGTCTCGCCGGGCGACGCTTTGAAGTTGATGCCCTTGAGGACGGTACGCCCTGGCTCGTAGCCGAACACGACGTTGTCGAATTCTATTTCGCCGCGCGCGCGGCCAAGCGCCTGCGCGCCCGCGCGATCTTTGATATCGGGATCGATCGCGAGCAGCTCGAGGCATCGCCGGAGGCCGGCCTTCGCGCCCTGAATCTGTCCGTAAGTCTGCGCGATCTGATTCACCGGCGCGTAGAGCGAGGCGAGGTAAGTTATGAAGACGATGAGGGCGCCGATGGTTAAGCGGCCATCGAGGACATGCTGCGCGCCCAGGTAAATCACCAGCGCGGTGCCGCAGGCGATGAGCACGCCGACCGCGCCTGCATATAGCGTTTGCAGTGTGTACAGGCGCAGGGTGGCGTCGAGGCTCGCGCTGCTCGACTCGACGAACTCGCGATACGACTCGCCCTCCCGCGTGAAGGCCTGCACGACGTGAATCGCGGCAAGCGCGCTCTGCGCGACGGTGTACAGGCGGCTTTCCTTGATGCGCGCGCCGCCGGCGATCGCGTCGATGCGGCCGCTGATCAACATGATCAGCAGAATCAGGAGCGGGATGATCGCGAGCGCAACGAGCGTGAGCGTCGCATCCATTCGAATCATCACGACGAACATACCGCCGAGCAGAATCAGCGATGACAGCAGCGGGAAGAATCCGTTCATCGCGATCGTTTGAATCGAATAGGTGTCGTAGGTGATGCGCACCATCAGGTCGCCGACTTCGCGGCGGCGATGGAATGACAGCGAGAGGCGCTGGATATGATCGAAGAGGCGCGCGCGCAACTCGTTGACCATCCGCTGGCCAATCGAGATCGTGACGTAGTTCGTCATCACGTTGAGCAGGCCCAGCAGCGCGTACAGGATGACGAGGCTGATGCACGCAGCGATGAGGAGTTCGCCGCGCGGCATCGGGGGAATCCACGTGCTCACGAGCGGAGTTCCGCGCAAAACGTTGTCGATTACGATCTTCAGCGGCCACGGCTTGAGCACTTCGGTCGCGGAGGCAAGCAGCACGCCGGCGATCGCGATCGCGAGACGGCCGAGATGCGGGCGCATCCGGCGAATCGCGTGGCCGTAGAGTTCCAGCGTGGTCATCGGGCTTCGTCTTCAGTGCGCGTCGCCATTGAGATTCCGAGTGAACTGGCTACTTCGGAGGCGCACGCGTTGATGATAGCGGGGACGCGGCGCGCGCGCGTGATCGCAATCAACCCCACTGCCACAGCGGCTAAGACAACTCCGACGATTCCCGCGCCCAGCGAGAAGCCCGCGGCCAGCAAAACCAGGAAAGTGACGGCGGCGGCGATCAATCCACGTCGAGGATCGGGTCGAGTGCGCCAGATCAGAGCGATGCTCGCGTCTTTGCGCAAAGCGTTGATCGGCGCGCGAATCATCGGAGGAATGACCAGCTCGATATCGTACGACTGAAAGCCGTCGGTCTCGGCCACCGCGACACCGCGGCGAATCAGCGCGTCGCGCATGGCGCCGAGAATCGTCGCGGAATCGAAACGCGGAGCGCCCTCAGGCAATACGAATTCGACCTGACCGCTCAATTTCACCGGGCCGTTGGAATCCGGAATGTCCTTCGCGGCTTCGAATCGCCATTTGACTCGCTCGCGCGCGAAGCTGCGAACGGTTGGGCCGAGCAGGTTGACGATCCAAAGATAGATTCGAGCGACCGGACCCGAATGCGCGCGCGGCAACGGCGCGGATGCGGCGCCCAACGCCGCGACCAATATCGACACTGCTACTGCACCGGCGCCGAGCACTCCAAGCAAGCGATTGACGCTGCCGAGAATCAAAAGAATCAGCGACAGGCCGATCCATTGAATCGTCAGCGGCAGATCAGCGTAAGAGTTGCCAGTTGAATAGACGGTCTGAAAGAGGCCGCGGCCGAACTCGCCATAGTAAACGCGCGCGCCGCCGAGAAGAGCGCCGATCGATGATGCCCCCGCGTACATTCCGTCCTGATCCGCAGTGCGCAGCGGATATTTGCGGAACAGCAGGCCTTCGCCGGTGCCGTAGCCGCGCTGCTGGCGAAGATAGTCGGCGAGTGTCGCACGGCGCTCGTGGATCACGACGGCTCCAGGAGCGTACGCGAGCGTTTCCGTCGACGCCGTCAGCCGCCAGGAAAGATCTACGTCGTCGCCGGCGGTGGTAAACATCGGATCGAAACCGCCGGCTTTGATCAGCGCCGCTTTTACGATTGCCATGTTGCATCCGCACAATTGCGCGAGGCGATCGTCGTCGGCACGCACCTCTTGCGGCAGTCCGGGTGCGGCAGCCATCGCCGCGGCGCGAGCAGATTGCGGATCGGGTGCGAAATTTGGGCCCGCCGCTGCGGCCGCGTCGCGACGCTTGATCGTCTCGACCAGATGATACAACCAGTCGCGATCTGCGCGCGCGTCGGCGTCGATGAACGCGATCACTTCGCCAGACGCAGCGTCGACGCCTGCGTTGCGCGCGGCGGCCAGACCTTTGTGCTCGATGCGAATCGTACGGACACCGTCATGGTTGGCGATTTCTGAAGTCGAGTCAGTCGATCCGTCGTCGACGACAATTGTTTCGTAGTCCGGATAGTTGAGCTCGCGAATCGAGGAGAGACAGTCGCCGATCGTCGATGACGCGTTGTAGGCAGCCACCACCACCGTCGCTTTGGGAGCCGCCGCGAGCGCAGGTGGTAGATTTTCCCTGAAGACCTTGCCGACCGCATCGAAGGCGAGCTTGGGCGATCGATCGCGACGGGTCAGTCCGAATGCCCAGTCTGTTATCTCGGCGCCGCCCGTATGCCATTCGTCGGTGAACGCGAACACGATGAAGCCGGAGAGTCCGAGCTCGAATGCCGCGCGGCACTGCCACGAAAGCAGTTCCGCCTGATGCTCTTCGCCTTCGCGAATCGTATCCATACCGGTTTCGCTGAGCACCAGCGGCAGCTCGCCCGCTTGTCCCATCAGATGCGTGAGGTAACGGCGGAAATCTTCTTCGCGATGCAGATACACGTTGAACGAAATGAAATCGAGAAAACTCAAATCGAGATATTCGGCGGACGGATAGTTCGAGTAGGTGAAGAGCGCGTCCGGATCGATCTGTTTCCCCAGGTCACGAAGCTCCGCGAGAAAATTGCTGACGGCGCGCGGACCGTGCCATCGCACGATGTCTGATCGAATCTCATTGCCGATGCTGTAGGCCGCGATCGTCTCGCCGAATTGACGCGTGTCGAGGACGGTGTTGCGAATGGCCTCGCGGATTTCGCGCATCATGTCGGCAGAATCGAGGAACGCCATATGGAACGGCCACGGGATGCCGAGCATCATGCGCAAGCCGGCCTTCTGCGCCTCCTCGACCATCCACGGCGGGGGAGGCACGTAGAGACGAATCACGTTGGCGCCGAGCCTCTTCATCAGCGCGAAATCGGCGGCGGCACGTTCGGACTCGGGATACCTTTCGCCGCGGGAATTCGGAGCAAACGGGCCGTACGAAACGCCGCGAATGTAGAACTTTTGCGGGCCGTCGAGGAGATATTTTCCGTGCGGTATCAGCCGAGCCATGAACGATGAGCTAATCGTAAAGCCGATGGGCGCGCAACGCGCAGCGCGGCCGCCGACTTGACATCGCGGGAGTCGTGCCCTGACAATCGATCTGTGAAGGGCAAATCGGCGGCGGCGCAATCCTGTAACTGACGTGGCGCGACACGCTCCCAGCTGGCTCGAGAGCAAGACGGCGGACCTCGAAACCAGGGCCTCGAGGCATACCACCGCGCTTCGCTTCTGGCACATTCTGAATCACGCGGTCGAAGGCTTCATCAACAACAACGATCTGCTGCGAGCGTCGGCGCTGACCTTCACCGTCGCGCTGTCGATCGTACCGATTCTCGCGCTCGCCTTTTCCGCGGTTAAGGGATTCGGCGGCGCGGAACGATTGCGCCCGCTGGTCGAGCAATACCTCGGACTTGGTTCATCTTCGACGCAGTTGATGAGCTACGTCGAGAACGTGAACGCGGCGGCGCTGGGTTCGGCCGGCGGTGCGTTTCTGCTCATCACGGTTATTTCGACGATGGGCACGGTCGAGCAGGCGCTCAACACGATCTTCAACGTACCGCAGAGCCGCAGTTATTTTCGTAAATTCTCCGACTACCTGAGCGTGCTGTTCACCGTGCCGTTTCTCATCGTCGCTGCGCTTGGCTTCACTGCGGTTTTCTCTGTACGGATTTCCGAGTTCCCATTTATCACTCATCTGCTGCCGTACTTGTTCGTCTGGGCCGGATTCTTTTTCCTGTATATCTTTTTTCCCTATACCAAGGTCAGATACGGACCCGCGCTGATCGGGTCGTTCGTGACCGCGGTGCTTTTTCAGCTCGCGCAGTGGGGATACGTGCGCTTCCAGGTGGGCGTCGCCAACTATCGGGCAATCTACGGTGCGATGGCGACGCTGCCGATTTTCCTGGTCTGGCTCTACATCGCATGGTCGATAATTCTTTTCGGTGCCGAATTGACCGCCTCGATTCAACGCGGCGACATCCCGCCGATGCTGGGCCCGATGTCACCGGATTTTTTGTACTCAGCGACGATGCATATCCTGATTCGTCTGGCTGATCGCGCCTACCGTGGCGGCGACGACATCACCTCGTGGACGCTGTCGCACGAACTCTTCGTGCCGGAAGCGACGATTAAACCGATCATCGACGGGCTCAAGACCGGGGGTTTCGTAATCGAAGCCGACCCGAGCACCGGTTCCCTGAATCAGGGTCTGTTCCTTGCGCGCCAGTCTTCGACGATCGTATTGGCGGACGCGATCAAGTGCGTCGAGTTCGATCAAGGCGCAAGAGATGGTGATCCGCGCGTCGACCTCGTCCTGGCGAAGATGGGTGCGGTGCGCAACGGCCTGCTGAAAACGATTACGCTCGAAGATATTCGTTCTCCGGAAGCTAAAGCGGTAGATCAGGAGACCGCGGCGATCGAGAACAAAGCCAATCAATGAATCCGCCGATGCTCGCAAAGTTGAGACATGGAAAAAACTGAACCCCGCAGCAGCGTCGTGACCGTCAACGGCGTCCGGCTGCATACGCTTGATTGGGGCGGTGATCGCGCGCCGATCGTGATTTTGCACGCGACCGGGTTTCTCGGACGCATCTATCGGCCGCTTGCAGAGCGGCTGCACGCGATCGGTCACGTTTACAGCTACGATCAGCGCGGCCACGGCGACAGTTCGGCGGCGCCTGACGGCGACTATAGTTGGGACGCGACGATGCGCGACCTTGAAGGATTCATAACGGCGATGGGCTGGTCAGGTATCAGGGCGGTTGGTCATTCCGCGGGCGCGACGGCAATTGGTTCGCTCGCGAGTGAGCGCCCGGATCTGATCTCACGAGCTGTTCTGCTCGAGCCGGTAATTTTCGAGTCGCCGGACGCGCCGGAACTTGGATGGCGCAATCCGTTTATCGAACGAACGCTGAAGCGCAGGCGCATTTTCGACAGCGTCGACGCGATGTACTCGAACTTCGAGAACAAGCCGCCGTATAACACCTGGGACAAGCAGATTCTGCGCGACTATTGCGAGTTCGGTACGCAACCGACCAGTGACGGCCAGCGCGAGCTCAAGTGTGCGCCGGAGATCGAGGCGAAGTTCTACGAGACGGCGCGCGACTTCGACGGGCTCGGGCTAATTCTGCGCTGCATCGCGCCGCTGTTAGTAATGTTCGGCGCGCGGGGAGATTCGCTTGGCGCTTCATTATCGGGAAAGGTCGCCGCTCAGCTCAAGAACGGACGCGTGATCGATGTTGCGGACACGGGGCATTTTCTGCCGATGGAAAAGCCCGAGTACGCGGCAGAGCAAGCGATCGAATTTCTGACGGTGAAAAGGTAGGTGCTCCGATCCAGAACCCTCACCTACCGACCGCTACGCGATCGGCCTCCTCTCCCGTAAAATAACGGGCGAGGTATCTAACTCGAACTGAGTAATGTTCGCGCTTCGGCAGTATATATTCCCGGGCGTTCGTATAGTATCAACGGCGCCTCAATAGCTACTTCGATTCCACCACCGGCGCGAGCTTCAATCAACATCACGGATGCGGGCGCTCCGATTTGCGGATGAACGAAACGGATGCGCTTGGGTTCGAGTTGCTTCGAGCGCATCGCGGAAATCAACTCGGCGCTTCTGCGCGCGGCAAAGATAAACGCGACGCGGCCGGCGGCGCGCGCGTAGCGCCGGGCGGCTGCGACGAAATCCGCCAGCACAGTGGCACCCTCGCCGCGCGCGACGCGGCGGCCGCAATCGGGATTTTCGCGGCCAGAGGCTGTCGCGCGATATGGAGGATTTGCGACCACCAGATCGAAGCTCGCGGGCTCGACGCCTGTGATCTTTTTCTGTCCGAAGGTCGGCGTTAACCGCACTTCACCGCCTTGAGGCCGTTGATTGCAGCGCTTGCGATCAATCATCTCGGCCAGCGCCTGCTGTATCTCGATGGCGACAACTTCGCGCGGGCGATAGAGAGCGGCAATCATCATCGACACGACGCCGCATCCCGCGCCCAAATCGAGCACTCGATCGCGGGTGGTCGCGTGGGCGAAGCGGCCAAGCAGGATTGCCTCGACCGAGAAGCGGTAGCCGTGCTTTGGCTGGATCAGCGTGATAGAACCGTCGAGGATTGTATCTTGAGTTTCGTTGCTTGAATTCGTTTTTGTTGTCATGAACGCCGCCGAGAAAGGAGAACTCTACGCCCGCATCTTTCGAAAGGTTGGTGTGTTTCTCGGCAAGGGCGAAATTCCGCGCGCGCTCAAAGAGCTGGATGAGGGTATGAAAATCGCCGAACATAACGGTGATAGCAAGATGGCTGCGCGCTTCCGGCTTGAGATTTCTATCCTCTCCAAGACTGCAGAGCCCACGAAATAGCAACTTTCCCCCGCAAAAACGGGGGATTTACGCATCTTCGCTTGACGCCTTCCAGTTCGTACTTACCTTCAAATTGTGGGACGCGAGGCGATTCGAGCGAAGGACAGATAGAGCCTTCCTCGGCGCCGAGCGGCCCGGGAATTTTAAATCACGCCGAAGAAAAATTACGGCAGGAGGTTCTCTTCAGATGGAAGTGCGGATGAATGGGTTTACTCCGAATGACTCTTTGCTTCGCCACTGGAACGTGTTGTGGAACGAGCTCGAGCCCGGGCGCAAGACTGGGCCGGCGACTGACGTCGTCGAAGACGCGGACGCCTATCATTTCTACTTCGAAATGGCGGGTATCAATAGTGCGTCGGTCGATGTTCGGGTCGAGGACGGCAATCTGATCGTCGAGGCGGATCGCAAGCGGCCTGAATGGTCGAAGGATGCGGAAGTGCATCTGTCCGAGCGGGCGTACGGCACGATGCGGCGCGCATTCACGATGCCGGAGGACGCGAGCCACGATGGAATCAAGGCGGCCTACAAGGACGGAGTGCTGGAAGTGACGGTGCCGAAGCGGCCCGAGAGCAAACCGTTCAAGATCAAAGTCGATTTCGATAACTAGCTCGGCGGCGTAGTTGATGCTTCGCGCAGACGGCTAGCAGAATTTCAGCTCAGGCGCCGGCGGTTCATCACCGCCGGCGTCGTGAGCGCAGGGGGAGTGCAAATGGTATTTCTGATTATCGTAGTGGCTATCGTCGGGATGGCAATATTTGCCTATAACCGATTAGTCAGTCTGCGCAATCAAGTAGATAATTCGTGGCGGCAAATAGATGTACAGTTGAAACGCCGTCATGACCTGATTCCGAATCTGGTCGAGGCCGTCAAAGGCTATATGCAGTTCGAGCGCGACACGCTGACGCAGGTGGTCGAGGCACGCGCCAAGGCCGTCAGCGCGCCCGATCAGGCCTCGCGCATGGCTGCGGAAAACCAGATCACTACCGGGCTGGGCAAACTGCTGGCAGTCTTCGAAAACTATCCGCAGTTGAAGGCCGACGAGAATGTGCTCAAGCTGCAAGAAGAGCTGACCACCACGGAGAATCAAATCGCATACGCACGACAGGCGTACAATGACGTCGTGCTCGAGCTCAATACGCGCATCCAAACCTTCCCGACAAACCTCATTGCCAGCAATTTCGGTTTCAAGCCGGCGGAATATTTCAAAGGCGTTCCGGAAGAGCAGGCAGTTCCCAAGGTTGATCTTTCGATGACCGCGCCCCGCGCTTAAGCATCCGCGGCGGACGTGCGCGATGGCAGCTAGCAGTTTCAGGACGCTCGAAGCGACCAATCGCCGCGAGACCGCGGTGTTGGTGGTCGCGTTCATGCTGCTGCTGGGAACGCTTGGGCTCGGGCTTGATATTGCGGCCCACGACGTTGCGATCGTCGACGGACACCTGGTCGGCTTTCCAGTACTGACTATTGCGGCGCTGGTTTTCGCCGGCGTGCAATCGATGGTGTCGTATTACAGTGGGGCGTCCCTGGTCCTGCTGTCGGTCCACGCCACCCCGCTCACGCCCTACACCAATCAGCATCAGATTTTGCTCGACGTGATCAACGAAATGGCGACTGCGGCGCGGATGCCGGTGCCGAAGGTTTATTTGATCGACGACCCGTCTCCCAATGCATTCGCGACCGGACGCGACCCTGCTCATTCGGTGATTTGCGTCACGCAGGGCCTGGTCGAGGATATGGACCGCGAAGAGTTGCAAGGCGTGATCGGGCACGAAATGTCGCACATCGCGGATTACGACATCCGCACGATGATGATGATCGCGGTGATGGTCGGCGGAATCGCGATGCTGTCGGATTTCGTGTACCGCTGGATGTTTTTCGGCGGCTTCGGCGGGCGCGGGCGAAGCAGTAACAATCGCGACAACCAGATGGCGGCGCTGATCACGGTTGCGGTGATCGTGCTGGCGGCGGTGGCGCCGATCTTTTCGCAATTACTGGCGATGGCGGTTTCGCGGCAGCGCGAATATCTCGCGGACGCGTCGTCGGTCGAGTTCACGAGAAATCCGCGGGCGTTGCTGCGCGCGCTGGAGCATATCGCGAAGATAGAATCGCCGTTGAAGCAAGGGACGGCGGGAACCGGGCATCTGTTCATCGTGAATCCGCGCGAGGGTGTTCGCGAGGACAACGAGGGATTTTTCGCGAACCTGTTTTCGACGCATCCGCCGCTTAACAGGCGTATCGCGAGGCTGCGGGCGTTGTTGGGGGCGGTGCCACCACCTGCGATTGACGCATCGGCGCGGGCTAACACCTGACGTTGCTCGACATGGACAGTCAACCTAAGCTCGACGAATGCCAACCGAGCACGAAGTCGAATTGATACTCACTCAAGTAGTTCCGCGAGTCTCGAAGATTCAAGGCGTTCAGGCGATCGTACTTGGAGGATCACGCGCGCGCGGGACTGCCGACGAACATTCGGATATCGATCTCGGAATTTATTACGACGGCAAGCATCCGTTCTCGATTCCCGCTCTGGGAGCCGCTGCGAAGGAACTGGACGATCGTCATAGTGACAACCTGGTAACTTCGTTCGGCGATTGGGGACCTGGTGTAAACGGCGGAGGATGGCTGCAGATTCGCGGCTATCATGTCGATTTTCTTTATCGTGAAATTGGCGCGGTGCGCGAGGCGATCGAAGATTGCATCGCCGGGCGTCCGCGCAGCATCTATCAGCTTGGACATCCGCTGGGATTTCATATTCAGATCTATGCGGGCGAGGTTCACATCTGTCGCCCGCTCTTCGATCCGGCAAATGCGATTGGCGAACTCAGGACACTGATAAACGAATATCCGGAAAAATTTCGGACCGCTGCCGTGACCAAGCATCTATTCGATGCGGAATTCGAAATCTCGATCGCCGCGAAGCCGGCCGAACGCGGTGACGTGATGTACGTCGCGGGATCCCTATTCCGCGCCGCGGGTTTCATGACTTTGGTGCTGTATGCGCTGAATCGCAGATTTTATCTCAACGAAAAAGGCGCGTTCGCCGAGTCGCGAGGATTCTCGATCAAGCCGGCGCGATTTCACGACACCGTCGCGAGCGTGCTGGGAAATGTCGGCAATACACCGACGCAAATGTCGGCGAGCGTGGTCGGCTTCCAGAGCCTGGCTGCGGAATTGCGGCAACTCGCGACCAGCGAAGCGGATGCTCTAGCGGTTGCGGCCTTTCAGGGCTCGCTCGATTTCGCGATCCGACGCCCTACGCGCGAGCACATCGCGTTTGTCGTACGAGTGCTTGCCCTTGGCGAGTCCCAATTCGACCTTGGCGCGTCCGTTTTTGAAATAGATTTTCAAGGGGACAATCGAGTACCCCTTCTCGCGCACGCGGCCCCACAGCTTATCGATCTCGCGCCGGTGCATCAGGAGTTTGCGCGGGCGAGTTTCCTTGTGGCTGAACTGGCCGGCGGGAGCGTACGCGCCGATGTGGACGCTCTCGAGAAACGCCTCGCCGTTTTTGATGCGCGCGTAACTGTCGCGCAGGTTCGCGCGATGAGCACGCAGCGACTTGACCTCGGTGCCGGTGAGCGCGAGGCCGGCCTCGAGCGTCTCCTCGATGAAGAAGTCGTGCCGCGCCTTGCGGTTATCGACAACCAGGTCGAATCCGTTGGTGGACGGCTTGCCGTTGCGGCTATGAGAATCGCGCGCCATATCAGGCTGAGTTTATCCGCACAGGGCGTCGCAGATAAGGGCTTCGCGCGTATGCTTGCGAACGTGGCCGCTGGGCCTTAGATTGGATGTGTAACCGTTTCGACTTCACTGGCCTCGTATGGAAAACCCACAATCGTGGGGGCGAACTGGATTCGACGAAGACAACATGGCCATGGTCGCACGCCGGGTGCTGTCGACCCGTAAAACTGGCAGACTGCGAAATTTACCCGCAGACAATAACGGTTACGCTCTGGCGGCCTAAGGGCCGCTAGCGTCCCGCCGCTGCTCGCCCATGGCAGCGGGTCGGGGCGTCATTTAGTGGGCTAGGGACCCGCAGTTCACCGGCTGGGCGGTTTACCGAAACTTCAGCCGGCTGGCGTCAGGAAAGCCCGTCTGTGGGCGCTCCGGGCGCGAGCTAGAATTCGCAGACTAAGCGTGTAGTGGCCGTCGCCGGAAGGCCTTCGGACGGGGGTTCAATTCCCCCGCCTCCACCAATCCGCCTGGCGGGGCGGTTTAATCGGGCTGGTTGAGCTGTGATTGGCCGGTCACGTCGACAATTCGCCCAGCAGCGCTCGCGCGTGTGCAAGGTCGGGCGTATCAAAACCCTCGGTAAACCAGTTGTATGCCGTCTCGCACCATGCTGACGGCTTCGTCCTCGCGGCGCGAATTCTTCAGCAAACGGCCAAGGTCAACTGTTGCGCGCAGTTGCCAGTTTTTCGACGCCTGGATTTGCGCCTTGCTGATCGCTGTTCTCAGGCAAATCTCCGCTTCTTCTCGAAGCGTCCGGGCGCTATCTGTCGTGCCATTCGATGACGCCAGCTGCAACAGCAGAGTTGCTTTGACGCGCCAGGTTTCTGGCTCAGTCATCCGTTCATTCGTTTCCTGCATGGCGGAGAAGGCCTGCTCGATCATCGAAAGACCGGCTTCGACCTGTCCCAACACGCCGTAGCACTCCGCCAGCACTGTGCAGAGCGTCGGCTTGTAGAGTTTCGCCTCCGACTCGAAGTAGGTATCAAATGCATTCCGCACCCGATCGATGCTCCCCTCCGGGGCGCGGCCGAGGATTCTGCAGGCCTCCATCGACCAACTGATCGATGTCCGAAACCAATCGTATTGCTTATCGGTTGCGTCGCGCAGGGCGCGTTCGGCAATCTCAGTGGCCTTGCTGAATTCGCGGCGAAACATGACGACGATATGAAGCTGCGTCCGAGCAATAGTAACGGCGAAACGACTCTTTGAGTCCTCCGCCTCGCGCACGCCTTGGTCCGCTGCCGCTGCGGCTCGGTCGGGATAACCCAACATCCAAAGCACCATCCCATCGATCCCCAGGGAAAGGATCTTCGCCCTTCCGCCCACCATCTGCCCCGCCATGTTGTCTCTGGACCGCACGGCTTCCAGGTGGCTGTGCGCTGAAACAAGCTCGCCCTTCAAACACAGCACGTGACCCAGGATGTAGTTCCCAGAGCTGGCTAAGTCAGTCTGCGATGAACTGCGTGAGATCTCGAGTATGCGCTGCGCGTAATCTTGCGCGAGATCCACTTCCCCCCGGCCCAGGTGAAAATTTGCCGATCCCTGAAGGATCTCACACATCTTTGAAGATTGTCCCGATCTTTCGCAAAGCCTGCGCGCGCTCGCGTAGATAACTCCCGATTCAGACGTAGTCCACCGATTGGTCAGTCTAACCACCCTCAAATATTCGAGATAGAGAACGAGCTCCTGCTGGTCGCGTGCCGCGCTGGGCGCGAGCTCGCGCAAGCGCACCAAGGCGTTGCTCAAATGCGAAAGTGCTGTCTCATACGCACTCTGCGCGTGAGCCTGTTTGGCGGCAACTATCAGACATTCAATAGTTCTGCCTGGATCGGCGGCACCGCCGGCATGCCACAGGTGGTGGGCAAGATCATTTACCTTGTCTTCCAGCGATCGGTTGTAGACGCGCTCGATCGCGTCAGCGATCCTCAGGTGAAAACGCTGGCGGCGAGCGGCCGAAAGCGCATCCAACACGACTTGACGGATCAACTCATGGGAAAACTGGAAAAAAGCCTCGCGGTTTTCCAGGCTTGATGAAACCAGACCCGCCGCCTCGGATTTTTCGAGCGAGTCCAGCAGCCGATCGGAATCAACTTTGGTCGACGCTTCAAGGAGCGCGAAGGTGAACGACCTGCCGATCACCGCAGCAATGTCCAGCATCCTTCGAGTCTCATCGTCAAGGCGCGCCAGGCGTCTTTCGACTACCAGCCGCACACTCTGCGGTACGTCTAAATCCTCCGGCCTGAAAGCAGGACGGAATTTTCCGCCTGGGTCAAAAAGGCGGCCCCGCTCCTTCAAGTGCTGGTACAATTCTTCAATGAAAAACGGATTACCTTCCGTGCGCGAATAGATTGCGTCCACCAACGAGGACGGCGGCTCCTGGCCGCTCAAAGTACGAATCATCTCGGAGACAGAGGCCGGAGAAAGACCCTGCAAGTTTATCCGCTCAAGGAGATGGAGACGCGTGCAATCGTCCAACGCTTGCGCCAGCGGGCCGGCTGAAGCAAGTTCATAATCGCGAAAGGTTCCAATGATCATGACCGGAAGTTCGCGAATCGATCGCGCAACATGCGTGAGCAGCGACAGGGTTCCTTCGTCGGCCCAGTGAAGGTCTTCGAGTATCAAAAGTACGGGCGTATTGGCGGCCGTGCGAGCTGAGAAACTTCGCGATCGCGCTGAATAGCACGCGCCGCGACTGCTCGGGAGTTGTTTCCGATGGTGGCGGAATATTGGGAAACATGCGCCGCAGCTGGGGCATCAGCCGGGCCACTTCGGCGGCGTCGTCACCGAGCGCGTTAAGGAACGCGTCCGGAGTTGCCGAGCGCGCGAGCGCGTCCTCCAGGATTTCAACAATAGGGATGAACGGGACGGCGTCGGCGCGGTCGTAGCAATTTCCGGCCAATGTAAGGTGTCTCTTGTTGGAGGCTTCGGCGGCAATTTCCGTCGCCATCCGGGTCTTGCCGACTCCCGGCGGTCCACCGAGCATCACGACCTTGCCCTCGCCAGCTGCTGCCTGATCGAGAAAGCGCCGAAGTGCAGCATGCTCCCTGGTTCGGCCAACGAATGTCGTTCGATCGACCAGGCTTCGTAGAAAACTTGCATTGCCTGTGAGCAGGAGTGGGGCCGTAGACTCCACAGCGACGGAAGGACTCGGGCCTTCCAGCGAAAATTGCCAGCTTATCGTCAGCAGCGGATCGGAGAGGTAAGAGCAGAACAACCCGGTCCTTATCGTGCGATCGAGCAGCTGCTCCAAATCAGGGTTGTGCTCAGAGATTTTCTGGAGCGCACTCCTGATTGCCCGGGTAACGTTGAGCCGCGCGCGCTCGGCAGCGGAACCCGCACGACGGTCGCGACCGCCAAGTCCTACCGCACGAACCATCTCCCGGGCGAGGAAGTCGATTTCGGATTGAACGTCTGCGGCGCGGTCGCAGTCGCCCCGTTCGCGCAGATCGGTGAACGTTTCCCGTAGCTCGAGTAGTTTGCGTTTGTATTCCTGCTTCGCTCGGCTATCCAGCATTTCTCCCGCGTCGCCGAGTCCGCCGATGTTGACGGTGGTGTCGCTCACAAATGACGCCTCGTCAGCGCTCGTGCTTTCCGCGGCCGAACCTGCTCCTAATCGGTCCGCCAGATCCAGCGCATGGAACTCCTCGCCGGGATGTGCCAAGAGGCGCTGAATAAAGCTGAGCCCCTTGAGGTCCTTGAGCGAAAAGCTGGCATCGCCGTATCTGATGGTCCAAAACTCGCCGGTACGGGCGAATACTCCGGTCATCGTACAGGCCGGTTTCGGTAGCTGCCCCATAACGCCTCAAACGCCGACACGGACTCGGGGCAACCCTTCGAGCGTCCCGGGATTGTCGATTCTGTTTACGGGTTCGAAACTGATCGCGATCTTTCTCCGTCGATGCTGCCAAATGGCCGACGTGCTCTTGAACTCGAAGCCACGAAGTCTGGTCGTGGCCTTTCAGGCTGTTGCTAGGTTTGCGACGCTAGCACCCAAGCAAACTAGTGTAAATCCAGCTAAGTGAGCTGGGACCCAGTCCGGCCGGATTCGCTCAGGAGACTTCGCGGTCTCCCAAGGAATAAGTCCTCGCGTTATTGAGAAAGTAATTCGGCTAGCGCGGGCGGCTTAGCAGGGCTTGCAGGCGTTCGATTTTTACTGGCTTGGTCAGGTGCTCGTCGAAGCCGGCTGAGAGCGCGCGTTGTTTGTCGGTTTCCTGGCCGTACCCTGTCAGCGCCACGAGCATCATGGTTTTTGCGTTCGGGAGCATCCGGATGCGACGCGCGACCTCGTAGCCGTCGATGCCCGGCAGTCCTATGTCCACCAGCGCGATGTCGTATGAGCCATCGCGGACCGCGTCGATTGCGGCTAATCCGTCGACGACGATGGTGGGCTGGTGTCCGAACAGCTCGAGCAACATCGTCAGCGCCTCGGCGGCGTCGTAGTTGTCCTCGACGATCACGACGCGAAAATGGCCGGGCGCCTGGGTGTTGATCGCGGCCGCAGGCGCCTGTGGGCTGATGATTGCCGCGAGGGGCAGACGAACCTCGAATTCACTGCCCATCCCAGGTCCTGCGCTATGCGCCTGAACGCTGCCGCCATGCATCTCGACCAGCCTTTGGACGATGGTCAGCCCGATGCCCAGTCCGCCGTGCGAGCGGTCGAGCGGACGCTCAGCCTGCGTGAAGAGATCGAATACTCGCGGCAGCAGGTCGCGCGAGATCCCGATGCCGGAATCGCACACGCGCAAGACGACCTCGTTGTCGGTGCGCTCAGCCACCACATCGATACGGCCGCCCGGCGGCGTAAACTTCGCCGCGTTGTGAATGAGATTGGTGATCACCTGGCGCATCCGCGCCGGGTCCGCGTCGATCAGCGCTTCCTCAGCGACCGACGATATCCTTACCGACAACTGATGCTGACCTGGCTCGACCAGACATTGGGCTTCTTCGATCGCCTGCTTGACGATGCTTCCGACCTTTAGCGCTTCCTTCTTGAGTGCGATCCTGCCCTGGGTAATTCGTCCGACGTCGAGCAAATCGTCGACCAGCCCCGCGAGCTGATCGGTCTGCCGGCGCGCGATGATCAGGGCGCGATCACGACGGGTGTTATCGAGCTGCGCGGTCGCGATAGCGTCCAGCACCGCGGACAGCGGGTTGCGAAGCTCGTGACCCAGCATCGCGAGGAATTCGTTCTTGCGTTGATCGGCCTGCGCCAGTTCGGCGAGCCTGACCTTGAGCTCCCGCTCCAATTCGACCCGTTCGGTCACGTCCCGAATGAAGCATCGCGTATAGATAAACTTGCCGTCTTCCCACAGCCCGCTCGAATGGATGAGGACGTGCTTGATCGATCCGTCTTTGCATCGCAGCGCCGCCTGGAAGTCGTAGATGACTTCGCCGCGCATCAGCCGGTTCCAGAACTCGTCGAAACGTTTGCGCTCGACGTAAAATTCGGCGAGATGACGGCCGATGTACTCGTTCGCCGAGTAGCCGAGCAGCTTTAGCTGCGCGGGATTTGCCCACAGGATTTTTCCCTCGGGACCGACCTGGTGGAGGCCTTCGAGTGCATTCTCGATGAAATCCGAAAGCTCCTTTTGACGCAGATGAAGCGATTTCTCCGCTTCCTTGCGTCCGGCTTTTTCGGCGTCGAGCACGCGGGCCTTTTGTTGCAGCAGGCTGATAGCGCGAAGACGATCGGCCTCTGTCGTCAGCCCGCTGTAGCTCTCGGCAGGCAGGACCGGAGTGTGCTGCGCGCATACTTTGAGAAACAACGAGGCGTCGGCATCGGAGCCGAAGCTGTGAAGCGGATACGCGCAGCACAGTGCGAGCGCGTGCGTCTTCATGAACGTGTTCCACATCTCCTCGAGGCGGACGGCAGCCTTCCGGTTTCCGTCGGCCCATAGAAGAGCCACCATCTCGCCGAATACGCGGAGGTCGCGTGCTTTCGTCACCTGCCCGAGAACGCTCTCGATTGCGCGAGTGAACAAAGCCTCGTCCGGCCATTCGTCGACCATGAAGGTCGAAAGCACCTGGGACGCATCGCGGCAGATGAAGCGCCCTTCTTTGCGAAGCTTCTCGAGATCGACGCCTTGAGCTGCGAGCCGTTTTTCCAGGCTGATGCGATGCGATTCGGTCCCGATGTACGCGCAACTGTCGCCGGCGCTCAGGCCGTCGGCGAACCAATGCGTCAGAGAATCGATGAGGAAGCCGTCATCCTCGTAGAATTGAACCAGATGCGAATGAGGATTGACGTCGGCCCACGCGGCAGGTGATGCAAATGAGGCGGAAAATGAGGCTGCGTTGAGGCCGAGCTCGAATTCACTCGCGCTCATCGTCAGCCCCGAAGAGTGCTCTGATCAATCTGGTTCCTTTCGAGCATGACGTTCCCGTCCACCGATGCGATCGACTGCCCTAAATGCACAATTCCGCTTAAAATACGCAAACTATGAGCCAAAATCGAAAAAGCAGCAAAATCGATGTCTTTCGTCGGCAAGATCGATGAGAGCGTCGGTAATCAGAAAGGTTTACCGTTAGGAAAGTCCGCCGAGGTCAGGTTGAACAGTTCATCCCGCCAGCTCAAACCTACTGCGACGACACTTTCCGAAAGCCTAAACTGGTGTGTGGGCGCCTGAGGTCCGCTACAATCGGGTAACTATGCAGGGCGACGGAGACCACGAAACCCCTAACATCCTGGTCGTCGAGGACGACGAGGATGCCCGCGAGGCTATGGTCGCCCTGCTGCAGATGAAGGGCTATCGCGTGGTGCCGGCGGGCAATGGGAGGGAGGCGCTGGATTACCTGGACCAGGGACCGCCGCCCGATCTGATCATTCTCGATTTGTGGATGCCGGTGATGGATGGCTGGCAATTCCGGTCGGAACAAACCAGGAACCCACGACTGGCACACATACCGGTGATCGTCGTCACCGCGTTGGCCGATCGCGCCGACGTCGACGCCAACGATGTCATCATTAAACCCGTAGATGTGGATAGCTTACTTACCAAAGTGGACCAGTTTTGCAGGCGGGAGCCGACGCCATGAACGAGACACAGAACCGCAACGCCGTGGATCAAAAAGAAATCGCAGCCTTGGAACAGCAAGAAGCCCAGGCGATGCTCGGATCGGACGCCTCGACGCTGCAGACGCTGTGGGCGGACGATATGGTCGTCAACAGCACCTCGAACCTGATCGCGGGAAAACAAATCCTGCTCGAGCTGGTTAAAAATGGACGGCTCAAGCTGCGCACCTATGAGCGCCGCCCGGTCCGCATCGAAGTGTTCACCGATCTCGTCGTCACCACCGGCAACGAGGTCTCTCAGCTGCTTGGAGACACCGCGGTGTTCAAGCTCTTCACCAGCTATATGAATGTGTGGACGAAGCGCGGCGGAAACTGGCAGTTGCTCGCGCGTCATGTAGGAGTGATCCAGAGAGAGAGGCCCGAGCCTCTTCAGTGATGGAACTACTGGCTACGTATTCTGCGCGGGAGACGCTTTATCGCTGCCCGAGCGACGAGTTTCAACCAGCCGCTTGATGATTGCGGCCAACTCCGCGGGATCAACCGGCTTCATGACATGACTGTCGAAGCCTGAAGCGAAGACCTCGACGCGATCCTCGACGCGTCCGTACGCCGTTAGCGCGATGGCCGGCAGATGCTCGGAGGTCCCCCGGTCTTTTTCTCGTGCTCGAATCTCCTTGATGAGCCAGTAGCCGTCTCGCCCTGGCAGGCCGAGGTCGGAGACCAGCACGTCCGGATACGACTCCGCCAGAACGGCGATCGCGGCCTCGACGGTTTCTGCTGTCTTGACGCTGGCGCCAACGCTGGTGAGCAACGACCGCAACGCTTCGCGGGTCTCCTCGTCGTCATCAACCACCAGCACGGAAATGCTTTCGAGACGTGTAACGTGAGCGATCTGTGCGATGGGCGCCACGGTCGGATGCCGGCGCGCGGGACTGGCCAAACCGGCAGTGGCAACAGGAAGCGGAAGACAGATTATAAAGACGCTTCCCAGGTTGAGGCCGTCGCTGTGGGCGGTAACCGTGCCGCCGTGAAGATTTACGATGTGCTTGACGATCGAGAGACCCAAACCCATCCCGCGCTCTGGACTGTTGGGGCCGCCGGCCTGCCAGAAGCGATCGAAAACATTTTCGAGTGCGCGCTTCTCGATCCCCTGGCCGTTGTCGGCGACCACAATTTCCAGGTGCGAATTGATTCGCTCGAGGCGCACCTGCACCTTGCCGCCCTTGGGCGTGAACTTGATGGCGTTGGACAGGAGATTCCACACAGCCTGCTGCAGCCGTTGTGAATCGCCCATGATGACGTCGGCGCGCGGATCAAGCACGACTTGCACAGCGATCGATTTCGCCTCGGCTGCCGGACTCATACTGTCGACCGCGGCGCGCACCACCTCCGCGAGATTGATCGGTTGCACGTCGAAGCGCATCTGACCGCTCTCGATCCTGGAGATGTCCAACAGGTCCTCGATTAGCTGCGCCTGTGCCTTGGCGGCGCGCCAGATCGCGTTGACGCCTTGATCGACTTTGCCTTCGAGCACCCCGGTCGTCAGCAGCGCATTGCACCAGAGCAGGATCGAATTGAGCGGGTTGCGCAATTCATGCGAGACCACGGCGAGGAAATTCGTCTTCGCCTGATTCGCTTCCTCAGCATCGTTTAACGCGGCGGTGAACGTATCGCCTGCGCTTCGGATTTCCCGCCATGCGACCCACGTCAGCCCCACCGCGAGAATCAGTGCGACAATGGGGATACTCCACTTCGCGAGGCTGTATTGAGAATCGCGCCGTGCGTCCCTGGCTACCCGCAACTCCTGCTCGACCACAGAAATCGCATCGAATTCAGCCAGAACTTTGGACCCGATTGCGGCCGCTCGCCGGGCCAGCTCGCGTCTCTCGGCGTCGGCCGAGGTCTGATCGGCGTCATTGGCGGCCGCAAGCCACTGATTTTGCAGGCCGTTGAGGGTTATCACCCGCTGTTCCTGGGTTGGATTGTCGGAAACGAGTGCACCAAGTTCCTTGATGATTTCCTGGCTGTTGTTCCAATGCTGCTGGATCGGACCGCGGTCTTTTGGATCTGACGAGAACAGGAACCCCCTGAAGGCGCTCTGCGCGGACAGAAACTCGGCTCTCGCGGTTTCGGCCTGAAGCATCACGCGATCGGTATGCTCGACCCAATCCGTCTCGTTCATCCCGCGGTCCAATTGCACCATCAACGCGATGGCTGCGAGAGCCATCAGGATGGCTGGAACCACGATTGTGGTGGTGAGGCTCTTTTTCAGTCGGTTTGACGGCATACCGGCTTGCGCGCTCTCGGAACCAATGGTTCTTAGTCCGCGCCGCGGCACTCCGCAATAAGCAGCAGGGAGAATGTTTTCGCGAAAGCAAGAAGAGTGAAAAAGAATTTATTACGCTGTAGCAACAATTACATGGTTCCTGACCGAGATGACTAAAGTACGTACAAATCCTAGCCGCCCAGCCTATTCCCATGGCATCTGCCTTGCTTTCTTCATGGGACAGAGACGTTACCAACTACTCTAACCCTCAGGAGAACAAGATATGATCAAGAAGATTCTGCCGATTGGGGCGCTTGCGATCGCGTTCGCCGGCTCGGCATGGGCACAGGACGCGGCGTCGCTCCTCAACAAGGCCAATCAGATGAACTACGAGGAGATCGAAACGGCAAAGCTTGCGCATGAAAAGGCAGGCGATAACCAGGCGCTGTTGACCTATGCCGATACTATCAAGGGCGATCACGAGGCCAACGAAGAGTCGGTCACGGCGCTATCACGTCAGAAGAGCGTCAAGCTCGAAGGCACTAACACCGAGAAGGTCGACAAGAGCCCAATGAGAGACCTTAAGGGTGGAGCTTTCAACGAAGCCTATCTTGCGGATCAAGTTCAGGGACACAAGGAAGCTCTGAGCGAGTTCCAGCGCGCGCGCGGACAGTTCAAGAGCGATCCCGACATGGACCTCTACGTCGAGCAGAGTATCCCGGTACTGCAGGCGCATCTGAAGATGGCCGAGAATCTCAAGCGGCACATCTCCGAAGCGAGTACGGAAA
This sequence comes from uncultured delta proteobacterium, assembly GCA_963733715.1. Taxonomy (GTDB): domain Bacteria; phylum Desulfobacterota; class Binatia; order Binatales; family Binataceae; genus Binatus. The sequence continues at coordinate 11,333 of CAVTEN010000003.1, read as the reverse complement.
ACCCGGCTAACAACAAAAGCACGACAGGTGGAATGGGTTCATCGGCGCGAAACGAATAGTAACCCGGGCCGCAAGACCCCGCGGGCTTCGATGCTCGCGGGGTTTTTTTCACCCACAGTTCTTCGAAGGGAGATTGAAATGAAAAGCGTTATAATATTTGGCGCGGTGCTCGTGCTGGTAGGACTCATCGCCTTTGCGATGCCGTCCTTCAATACCGAGGAGACCAAGGATGTGGTGAAACTTGGAGACTTGAAGGTTCAGGCGAAAACCGCGGAGCCCCATTTCATTCCGCCGCTAGTCAGCGAAGGAGCAATGTTACTTGGCATCCTGTTAATCGGCGCGGGCGTGGTGATGAACCGTCAGTAGGTTTACTGACGGTTCATCGCCGGTCTGTTTTGTCGAGTCTTAGACTCGTCCGAGCAATGCCAGAACGAGAACTATGACCAAAACAGTTCCCAGGGCGCCGCTCGGATAGTAGCCCCAACCCGCGCTATACGGCCATGCGGGCAAGGCGCCGATTAAGAGAAAGACCAATAGGACTAGTAGTATGAGGTTCATAACTGTCTATCCTGGTGGTTTGCCGCGACCTGATCGCGGCATCATCTACTCAGATGACCACGGTTAAGGTTTAGAGGACGTGGCCCAGCACGAACCAGATGACGATGATTGAAGCTGGGACACCTAGGAGCCATGCGACTGCGTAGCGCATTTTACTACCTCGTTTGATCAGTCTTCGATCCATCAATGAATCGATAAGTGATTAAATAGCAGGAAGCGCGCCAATGGATTTGCACAGATAAACCGCATCAAAACGCTAAACATCGCAGGAAAGATTTACTATAGGGAGGACATTCTTACTGAGTTCGCGGAGTTGATTGGATTTATTTGCCAGCTGCTCAATAGCTATCGTCTTCTGCCACCGGCCAGGTAACCGCTGCGATGACATGGAGCGCTGCATATGACCGAACTCTACCGACGACCCGATGAATACGACCTCGAGCATGTGGGGGATGAAGAGGACGTAGTCTTTTACGTAGGTCTCGCCAAAAGCCTGCATGCGAAATCTGTCCTGGAGCTCGCATCCGGCACCGGCAGGATAACAGTTCCCCTGGCCGAAGAAGGTGCGCGCTCGGGCTTTTCGGTGGTCGGGCTGGACAGCGAAGCCAATATGCTGAAGCAGGCGCGTGACAAGGCCGCGCATATGCCGGCGGCGGCGCGCAAACGGCTCAGGCTGGTGCACGGCGATATGCGCAAGTGGCAAAGCCGCGACCCCTTCGACCTGATAGTCGTGCCGTGTGCTTCGATTTCTCACTTGCTCGAGCTGCAGGATCAACTGGACGTGTGGCGGCAAGCCTTTCAGAATCTCGCGCCAGGCGGGAGATTTGTGGTCGAGACGGTTATGCCGAATTTCTCAGCTTATGCAGACTCGTTCTCGAATCCACCGCGGACGCTGGTAGAGATCGATCGCGATGTGACCGACGAGCGTCGAAAGATCAGACTCGTGCGGCGAAAGACCGTAACCTATGTGCCCAACGAGCAGCGCGCACAGATCCGCTTTCTCTACGAAAAGTACCATCGCAAAATTCTGGTCGAGTGCTACATCGACGACTTCGAGAGCCACGTATACTTTCCGCGCGAACTGCGTCTGCTGTACCTGCACAGCGGCTTCGAGATCGAGGATATTTTCGGGGACTACACTCGGCGGCCGCTGCGAGCGAGCTCCCAGCTCATGATCATGATTGGGAGGAGGCCGACTGCGGCTGACCGATCCAACGGGAGCGGATGAGGGAGTTTTGCCGGCTAGGATTTCTTCTTCGGGACTTTGGCGCCCGCGCGCCGGGCCTCGGAGAGGCCAATCGCGATTGCCTGCTTCCGGCTCTTGACCTTTTTGCCCGATCGCCCGGATTTCAGGGTTCCCTGCTTCATCTTATGCATCTCGCGTTCGACCGACTTGCCGGCCTTCTTCGAATACTTCCGACCGCTCGATTTCTTCGGGGGCATGAATGCTCTCCTGAATCGCGAGTCTCGAATAAATTATGGGGAAAAAGAAATCCGGCAAGACCAGCATCGCAAACGGGGGGAGGACGTTGCGACGACCGACCCTGCCGGATCGGGGGAAGGAGACTTTACTTGTTGTCCTTTCCGCAGCAGTCCCGATAGAGCTTACCGGAACCGCAGGGGCATGGCGCGTTCGGGTTCGGTTTATTCGCCACGGTCGAACCTCCAACAATATTGCGATGCACTGATAACTCTCGCAACCTCTGTGCCATCACCCGGAGCCCAAAAGTTCTTGTATTCAGTATAGTTTTTGAGCCGCAATTTTCGGAAAAGTGAGAACTGTGTAATCCGTGCTGGAAATTATTCCGATGATTCAGTCAAAAAGGTCACGGTAACGCGACGTAAGTGGAGAGGATCGAAAATTGCTAATCGCATTGACCATGCACATGTGAGGCAGGCAAATGCGACCAATAAACACTTCGTCCACCTCCTCCTCGCAACGTCGACTCTCCGGGCGCTTGGTAGCGGCATTCGCTGCGTCGATCATCGTTAGTTCCGTCGCGCTTGGCGGATGCGCTTCGACGAAGACGAACTACGACAACCGCACATTCTTCCGCGATGAGCAGGGTCTCGAAACCCACGGGCGCAAGACCTGGTTCGATCACCTGGTCGAGCTCGATCCTGGCAGCCTCAAGACCCACCTGGCCGCCGACTATGAGCAGGCCGCGCCTGCGAAGATCGCCGTCCTGCCATTCTCGGACCGCGGCAATGCGCAATTCGTCGTAGATAAAATCTCGCTCACACATCGGACCGATGGGGAGCAGGCCGATTGGGCTTGGACCGACGCGAATCGGATGAGGCGCGCTGTCAACGGATACCTGGCGTCGCGGGAGTTCGTCGAGGCGAACACCATACAGGTCGACGAAATCCTGAAAGAGCACGGAATCGATTCAGAGAAAAAGTTGGACCAGGTTTCTCCCCAAACGCTTGGCAAATGGCTCGGTGTCGACGCGGTCGTGTACGGCGATGTCCTCCATTACGATGCGTACTACGCCTTTCTGCTGTCGGCATGGCAGGTCGGGGCTGACGTGAAAATGGTCTCGACGCACAACGGTGAGGAGCTGTTCTCCGCCGATGGCAGCCGCTACAGCGTGAACTTCATGCCCGCCTTCGACCCGATGGACATAGCGATCAACTCGGGTCTCTCCCTGCTGGAGTTGCGTGACGTAACGCTCGCGCGCGCTGAGGAAGAGGATGCGCGCGAAATCGTGCTGCGAATCCCGCGATCGGAAAAGCTGAAGAGCGAGCTTATCGAGGAAGCGCGACGTCTGGACGAGCTCGCGGACGCGGGCAATATTCACTGAGCCTGGCTGAGCGAAGGCCGAATCTTAACCAAATAAAAAGAAACACCGCCGATTCACTTCGAATCGGCGGTGTCTTACGTAACGAGCAGACTGACTAGTAGGACGAGCCTGTCGAGTTGGCCACCATCAGTTTGTTGTTCACGCTCTTGACGCCATTGGTCTGCTGAGCGACCTGGGCCGCCTGCGCCGCCATATCGGGCGACGGCACATTGCCGTTCAGGGTGACGACGCCGGCCCTCGTGTGGACGTGAATGTCCGACGCGGGGAGCTTGTCCTTCTCAAGCGCGGCTTTGACTTCGGCCGTGATGGTCGTGTCTTTCACCGCACGCTTGGTTCCATGATACGCGTCTGTGGCAGCGGCCACAGTGTCGGAACCGGCATTCTCCATTTCATGACCGGCGGCACGCATCTGCTGGCCTGCCGGCGCGTTCGGATTGGAGGTGGCAGGAGCGGGATTGTCCTGAGCAAACGCAGGAACCGACAGGACCATACCGAACAGGAATGCCGGTACAATCAGTCTGAGTGAGTATTTTGGCTCCATAAATACCTCTGGTTACTAGTTCATTCCCTGCTGCTTCAGCCACTTCTCGATAGCCTCGCGCTGGTCGCCCGAGCGTTCCTGGATTTTGCCGACGAGTTTCTCCATGCTGCCCTGAGCCTGGGTCAAATCGTCGTCGGTCACCTGGCCCCATTTGCGCTTGATCTCGCCCGAGAGCTGCTTGAACTTTCCCTTCATCTGATCGGTATTCATAACGGATCGCTCCTTATAAGTGAGTGTTTTTCACGACCGATCGGCCGCGATTGTAGTTAAAAAGTGAGCAAGGACAGGGCCAGCCGCTAAGTACGCGACGCACAAGGTTTTTTTGGATCCATCAGGAGAAATTTCTTCACGTTCCCGAATGCGGAACAATGCGAGCTTTGGCTCCAAAAAGTCTGAATTGACTGCAAATGGATGCCGGTAACTGTTACCGGAATCCGAAGCCGGAACCTCAACTCGCTCCGGCTGAACTACGCTATCCATTGGCAGACGACTTGCTTTTAAAAGGACGGCATCAACTAGCGTTATCTTCCGAACGGAAGAGGTTTCAAAAATGAACACTTCAAGAGTAGACGTCGACGGTCTGATCGAGGAAGGCCGCGAGAGATTCAATGTGGCCGCGGAAAAAGGGATGGACTACGTCGCGTCGGCGAACTCATTCCTGACGGACTTCATCCGCGAGGAACCGCTGATCGCGATTGCCAGCGCGTTTGCGGTCGGCTACGTCGCCGCCCGGATCCTCAGTCACCTCTCTCGGCGGTAAATGGCCATGCAAGCGCAATCGCAGCACCCTGACTACGCCGAAGAGCTTAGGGAAAAGATCGCAGAGCATCCGCAGCGATCGTTAGCCTTGGCGGCGTTGACCGGCTTTGCGATCGGCGGAGGCCTGAGCAGCAGGACTTCGTTCCAAATCATTCTACTTGTGCTCCAGGGGTTACTAGGCGACAGGCTGATACCTGCACTGGTGAAGTCAGACGAAAATGGCAGACGACCCCACAATAAAAAATGAAATAGAGGACGCCACCGATGACCTGCGCGACGCGTTGCATCAGATCAACGATCGCGTCGAGGAGGGGGTCGCGAGGCTGCGGCCAGACCGCGGCATCCGGCGGCATCCTATAACCAGCGCGAGCCTTGCCGCGGCGTTGGGCTTTGCGCTCGGGTCGGATTCGGCCGAAGTGGCAATGATAGGGCTGGTGATATTGGGCGGTGTCATCGTGCTTTCCAATGAACACAAACATAAATCCGATGAAACCGAACGAATCAAATAACGCGCTCGAGCCTGAGCGGCACGAGGCCGAGCTGCCCGAGCTGGCGGTCCGAATCCTGTCGGATTTCGCGCGGATCGTCGCCGCCGAGGCCCGACTGCTCGAGTCAAACATCGTCGAAGCTGCGAACGCGCTTGTTGGCCGGGTCTACATCGCGGCTATTTTGATCGTGCTGGCCGCCGGCGGCGTCGTGGCACTGCTGGCGAGCGTGGTGTTCCTTCTGCACCAGTGGATGCCCTGGTGGCAGGTGCTCGGACTGGTCGGAGTATGTAGTGTTCTAATCGCCGAAATACTAAGACGCGCGCTGATTCCGTCACCATCCGCGTCAGCCCTCTCCGTTATTCATCCGAGCTAACGATGCGTCCACGTGGACCGCTGGAAAAAACTTCCTGTTTCGTTATTTCAAACTTATTCTTCTTCTGTTCGATACTAATTCACTATCAAGGCGCTATGTTTTTGAGCGCATGCAGTGGCATACGAGTTGCTGAGTTACTAAGTATCCAACGCGTGAGGTACTGAGTAATGCTTTATTACGCACTCGTTTTTCTAGTCATAGCTGTGATTGCGGCGGCATTAGGATTTGGTGGCATTGCGGGCACGTCCGCGGAATTCGCGAAGATTCTGTTCTTTGTATTCCTGGTCCTGTTCGTGGTGTCACTGGTCGCTGGACGAGCGATGCTCTGAGTGAGATCCGGTGTCGAATCACAATCCAGCTAGATAGTAAACTCCTAAGCAGCAATCCACTGAGCAGATGCTCTGTGGATTGTGTTTTTACTAATCCGAAACCAATCAGATCGAAACAGGGAGTTGACTACGGAGCCACGTAAGTCGTCGTCGTCTGGCGCTGCACTACACCATCGTCATTAGTAATGGTCCGGGTAGTAGTCTCGGGAACGGTGGTGAGAACAGGAGGCGCGGAATAAACAACGGGTGGTGGATATGCGGAGTTGTATTGCGTGACGGTCTTCTTCTGGACCGTGCCGTTATTGAACTGAGTAGTGGTTGAGGAGGTAGTGGCGTTCGGGGGCACCGTGACCGCGGGCTCGGTGATTACGGGTGCGGCGGTTACAACAGCAGGCGCGGGAGTGGTGTCCACTTCCCGAGTCGTTGTTTCAGTGACGGTGTGTTCAGTGGAGCAGCTCGACATCCAGCCCAGCGAGAGACCGACGCAAGCAGCCAGTGCGACGTTGGTAATGATTTTCATTAAGACTCCTCCGGTTGGATCGACGAAATAAATTTCGTCCTGCGATAAGTCGACGGAGTTTGCGCCAGAGCCGCGGGGTGAATGGGATGGGATTATGTATTTTGCGGCCCTGACGCATCCTCCGGACTATTGTAAGAATGAGCAATCGCTGTGCCGCTAAGGGAGGGCTTAAAAGCATTGTAAATTAAGCATTCTCAATTGCGCGAAATGAGCGCATGCGAAAAATCCGGTATTTCCTACCTATCGGGCGATTTTTGCAGATGAAACTCTCCAGATACTGACCGAATCCGCCTTATTTTCGTGCATACCTGACGAGCTTTTTTTGGGCACACGGTGGCACACCCGTTGCTGTCTATTAGCTAACGAATGCCGATACGAGACGTCAAAATCATACAAACTTCTGTCGATTCGACAGCGATCAAAAGTCAGGAGGCCACAAGCAAATGAGAACCAGGACGTTGCTCTTCTCCGCATCAGTGCTGGCCGGCGCTTTTCTCGTTCCCATCGGCTCAAGCTTCGCGCAGACCGACGCGAATCGAGCTGCAGATAATACCGCCGTCAATCAGCGTGATAGCGGCCACGAAACGCTCACGCCGATGGACCAATCGAACAAGCCATCGGACCTCAAGATGACGCAGGAAATCCGCCGCGCCATCGTCAAGGATGAAGCGCTCTCCACTGACGCCAAGAATATCAAGATCATCACGATCGATGGCGCTGTTACTCTGCGCGGGCCCGTCAAAACCGATCAGGAGAAAGCAGACATAGCAGCGAAGGCCGCACAACTCGCCGGCGATTCCAACGTTCACAATGAACTCGAAGTCGCGGGCCGATAATTAGTTCAATCTTCAGGAGTACTACACATGGCAGCAAAAGCAGTTTTCGGGATCGCTAAGAGCGAAGAGCAAGCGACCCGCATAGTCAATGCGTTGAAAGAAGCGGGCTTTTCGAGTGACGACGTTTCGGTGCTGTTGCCGGACCGCGCGGGCTCGCGCGATTTTGCGCATGAGCATCACACCAAGGCCCCCGAAGGCGCCGCTACTGGCGCAGTCGCCGGCGGAGTTATGGCCGGAGTGTTAGGCTGGCTCGCGGGTATCGGCAGTCTCGCAATTCCTGGAGTAGGACCGCTGATCGCCGCAGGTCCGATTATGGCGGCGTTGAGTGGTGCGGCCGCAGGCGGTGCGGTGGGAACCTTGGCCGGGGCGCTGGTGGGACTCGGCATTCCTGAATACGAAGCCAAGCAGTACGAAGGCAAGGTCAAAAACGGCAACATCCTGATTTCGGTTCATACCGAAGACAGCAAGGAACGCAGCGTGGCGAAAGAAATCTTCGAACGCGCGCACGCCGAAGATGTCTCATATACCGGCGAAGCTCGCGTCTAAGAAGTTGCAGATGAATCCTTCTAACCGGTAAGACTCGCGGGCGATGGAATCCAACTCCATCGCCCTCAAGTTCTTTCCTCGGCAACCAGCAGCCAAGATGAGTGTAAGAAGCAATACTCCCGACGCTAACCAGGTGCGAATACTTGTCGCGTCCGATGACCGCTCTGGACGCGAGACCCTGCGCGACTTGATCAATTCGTGGGGCTTCGTTGGGCGTGCTATCGCCAACGATCAGGTGCTCGAGGAAGCCCAAAGCTTTGCGCCGCAAGTGCTCCTACTCGATCTAAAGGCGCAACAGAAAGATGGCGAGGCTCTTTTGCCTGAGTTGCATGCACGCGGAATCGAAGCCGCGATTATTGTGATGGCCGAAGAAGCGGACCTCCGCGCCGTCGAACGAACTATCAAGCCGGGTTCCCCTGATTTTATTTCCAAGCCGATCAATCCCAACAATCTGCGTGTGGTGCTGAACGAATTGGCTACTCAACTAAAAGTGAGCGAAGAGAACCAGCGGCTTCGACGAAAATTAATCGAGGCCGGAACGCTCGGACCGATAGTCGGGCAGTCACCCGCGATGCATCGCGTCATGCGGCTGGTCGAGGAAGCGGCGGCGTCTAATTCCGCGTCAGTTTCGATCATCGGTGAAAGCGGAACCGGCAAGAAGCTGGTGGCGCGCACGATTCACGAACTGTCGGCGCACCGCGATGGACCTTACGTCGCGGTCACTTGCACAGGATTGCCTGACGATCTGATGGAGAGCGAATTGTGGGGTCATGAGCGCGGCGCTTTTGCGGGAGCCGACCGGCGTCGCGAAGGATTCCTCGCGATGGCCAATGGCGGCACCTTGTTGCTCGACGAAATTACCGATCTCAAGGTCGAGCTGCAGGCCAAGCTGCTGCGGACAATCGAAGACAAGAAACTGCAACGGATCGGCGCCAGCAAGGGGAGTGGAATACCGTTGGACGTTCGCCTGATCGCGTCTTCCAGTAAGAGTCTTAGCGAGGCTACGCGCTACGGGCGATTGCGCGAGGACCTATATTCGCGGCTCAACACCTTTATCATCGAATTGCCGCCGCTGCGCGATCGGCTGGATGATATTCCGGCCCTGGTCGAGGCATTTATTGCTCAGTCGGCGGAGAAGAATCGAAAGTCCGTAACCGGCGTCGACAATGAATGCCTGGAAATACTTCGGCTGAATCGATGGCCCGGAAATGTCCTGCAACTGCGAACTGTTGTCGAGCGGGCGACAGTCGTCGCGCGCAGGCCGCTGCTGGCAGCCGGGGATCTCCCCGTAGACATCAGGCGCGCCGGCCGCAAGGGGCCGCATTTCGAATTGCGCATCGGAGAATCGCTGGACGAAGTGGAGCGGGAATTTATTTTCAAGACCCTGGATTTCACCAACGGCAATAAAGTTCGCGCCGCCCAAATCCTCGGCATCAGCTTGAAAACGCTTTACAACCGATTGGTTCGTTACCAGGGCAAGGATCGAGATCCAGCCGTCGAATCGTCACGACACAACTGAACGAATAGCGACTATCAGGCGGTGGGCACTTCCGTCGCGATTTCCTCGAGCGACATCGGTCGCAGCGACTTTTCCGCGGCGAATGTCAGCACCGAATCGAAGTACGACATCGCGCTCCGATCGCCCCGCGTAAATCGCCGCAAAGAGAGATCGCGGGGATGCGCCATCGCGATCACCGGCATCCCGAGCGTCGCCAGCGCCAGCATTCGATCGCGGCGAGCAAATTGATCGAGTCGCGATAAATCAAGCTGAACTCATCTTCGAACCATGGTTGGTCGCCGAGCGCGCGCAGACGGTAATATTCCACCGGCGGATTGCCGCCCATCGACTCAACTTTGGCCATGAACCCGGCGCGTCGCAGGAGGCTCGTGGCACGAGACGTGTCTTTTTCGTATGGAAAGATCATCACCGGTTGAAATCGAACGCCGTACTTGCGCGTGATTTCGTCGACACGCGCACGGCCGGCCTCGAGCTGGGATTCGTAATCGGTAATCGTGCGATGGTCGACGTGACGCAGGAATCCGTGCCACATGAAACCCGCGTTGTGCCGGCCGAGCACATTGAGATACTCGCGATGCGGATGCGTGTGAGTGGGCGTCCAGGCGAAATCAGTATGGATGCCGGGGCACTGATCCTCGAGATGCTCCATGAACGCCTGCAACGTGCGAGCATTGAAGTAGTCGAAGTTGATGGGGCGATCGTCGATCACGAGATTGATCGGCACCGGAATCGCCGGATTGCGGCCGGCCGCCCAATCTACAGCGGCCAATGCGCCGATGCTCGCAGCTCTTCTTGTTGGCGCAGCGAGTTCGGCCAGCAGCTCGCGCTCATCGTATTGATCGTCGGGATGCAGATCGAAAATCGCGAGACCGGCACCGACTTCGATCGAAAAAATTGACGGCGTCCCCGATCCCGATCGATGCAGGCTTGAGACTATCGGGCGAACGCTGTCATCCAGGCCGGCAGCCAGCGGCATGTTCAACTGCGTCGAGATTCGTTCGCCGGCGATTGCCGCGGGAAGGATCGGATGCGTCGTGAATTGATAGCCGTCGGCAGGCCTGTTCAGGAATTCGAATTGCCGATCTGAGAACGGCAGCAACGGGAATCTGCGTCCCGGCTGGAGCGCTCCTCGAACGTATATGGTCGCGCCGCTCGCGACGGACTCGCGCAGACGCGCTCGCATGCCGGGATCGAGCCGCGCCAACAGATCGAAACTGATCGCGATCAGATGGTTACGCGCCGCGGACGGCGTCCGAAGAGCGGCCCCATCCGGAAGGCCGGCCTCGACCTCGAGACCTCGAAGCCGCGCAATCCGCGCAGCGGCGGTCGGCAATTCCGAACTATTACCGATCAGCCAGCACTTTGGCCGGGTCAGACTCGCGTGACTTTGAGACTGCCTCAGCTGTGGCGCTGGCTCGAGATTGGAGTTCATTTGCGCGTCGTTCATTGGAATCCAATATTGCTTCGAGCGCCTGCGACGGCGCGATCTGAAGCAGCAGTTTGATGTTTGGAATTACGCAGTGGCCGCCGATGAAGCCGGGGAAGTAGCGCTGGCGCGGCAGGAAATCGACTTCCTCGAAAAAATCGATCGCCTCCGAGTAGTCGCCGCCGACGCGCTCGGCGTAGCGGTTCATCTCCTGCGCGAACGCGATGCACACGCCGAAGTAGGTGGTCTCCGCGAGCTTGGCCAGCTCGAGCGACTCGACTTCAGTCATACGCCGGGTTTTAATTCCGGCCGCCTGGAAGTGAGCCTCTGCGCTAGCCGCGTCGGCGCGAGTGGGAGCCGCAATAAATTTGTAGTAGTGAACGAGATCCTGCTCCATCCGGACGTGTTTGCCCCGCACCGGACTGTAAGCAACCGCGCTGGCGCTCTTTTCTGCAATAGAGCGGGTGGTTCCCGGCAATACCGCGCTGTTGATGATCGTCAGCGCGGGCTGAAAGCGGTTGATGTACCCAAGCGCGACGGTTTCAAACTGATGGGCCGATTGAAACGGGATGCAAAGATGCATCGTCCCGATCGGTTCGTCAATCTTCACGCGGTCGAGGTCGTGACGCAGCAC
>CAVTEN010000002.1:0-40264 GCA_963733715.1 uncultured delta proteobacterium | reverse complement strand
GCAACTCGCCGGTTACGGCCCAATCGGCCCGATTAAGGAGCACCTCGATCCGGCGGCGGCATTTGCGCGCGTAACCGAGGTCGCGAAGGCCTCACCGAACTGGACGATTACCCGTTCGGATTCGGATACGAAAACACTCGAAGTGGTCGCGACCTCAAAGCTGTGGCACTTTAATGATGACGTCGTGATCCAGGTTCGGCCGACGCCCGACGGCGCCAGCCTGATCGAGATGCGATCGAAGTCACGCGACGGAATCGGCGATTTCGGGGTCAACGCCAAACGGATTAGGCGCTTCTTCGATCGCGTCGCATTGGCCCGCGACAGCAACGATCAGAACACTGGCGATCAGGAAGACCAGCCCTGAGCTATTTTACCCACAAGGAGAATTAGCGGAGCCATGTCCCAAACGGCCGCGTCCGCGTCCGCGCCCGCAACTGCGTCTACTGCCCCGGCAGCCTCGGGGCGGGCCGGATATAATCTCTGTCTCGTGGGCTTCCTGGTCATGTTTTTAGAGCTTGCCTGCATACGTTGGTTCGCCGCCTACGTGGTTTTTCTGCAGTTTTTTACCAATGTCGCATTGATTGCTTGCTTCCTCGGTATGTCCTGCGGCTGCATGGCGGCTCGCCAACGTCGCAATTGGCTAGAGTACTTCCCACTCACGGCGTTGGCAGCCATCGTGGCTGCGCTCGTGACGACTGCAATTTTCCAGCACTGGAGCGGGCTGGTCGTTGACGTGGGGCATCAGGCTTCCCCACAAGAAGTTTTTTTTGGAACCGAAAACCTTAATCCAGATGTGGCTAGATTTACGATACCGATCGAGTTTATCGCGGCGTTATTTTTTGTTCTCATTGCGTTGATGTTTGTCGGACTAGGGCAGACATTGGGCAGAGCGTTCGACGCCTACCCCAATCGAGTTGTTGGATACACGTTAAACATTGGAGGCAGCCTCGCCGGAATTGTTGGATTCTCGGTAGCGTCATTTCTTCAAGCGTCACCGCCAATTTGGTTCGGAATCTGCTGTGCCGGCATCGCCTACCTGCTCTATCAGACTGGAGGCCTCACCCCTTCGCGAGTGGTGGTGCTCTTGGTAATCCTGGTCGCCGTTGCCGGGCCGCGAAGCCGCGGAAACGTCGAAGTGCATTGGTCGCCCTACTACGCGGTCGCGCGGTATCCCAACGGTGGGATTACGGTGAACACCATCGGCCATCAGTGGATGGTGCCCTTTGCCGTTGGGGGATCGCCATATTCATTGATTCATCTGCTTCAGCAACACAGCGGTGGAGCTCCATTCCGCGATGTTTTGATCATCGGAGCCGGATCAGGAAATGATATCGATCATGCGCTTCGGTTCGGGGTCCGCAGTATCGACGCCGTTGAAATCGACCCGGTGATTCAAGAGATTGGCTTCCGTAACAATCCTGATCGACCTTACCAGGATCAGCGCGTGATTCCTCATTTGGACGACGGTCGGCATTTCCTCAGAACGACAAACAAGAAATACGATTTGATCATCTATGCACTCGTAGACTCACTAATTCTCCACAGTGGCTACGCGAATATCCGGCTGGAGAGCTACCTGTTTACCGATCAGGCTTTTGCCGATGTAAAGAATGCCCTCAAACCCAATGGCACGTTCGTTACCTATAACTTCTTTCGTCAGGGATGGATCGTCGAGCGAGTGGCGGGGATGGCGGAATCGGCGTTCGGCTGTAAACCCCTCGTCTTCAGCCTCCCATACCAGGAGACTCTCAAATCATCGTCGCCGGCTGGATTCACTATGATTGTTGGCGGCTGCAATCAGGAAATTCGTGATGCCTTCGACCGGCACACAGAATTTTGGATGAACACGGTCCCACCGGCGAACATGAATGTGGACGGCTTTGCCGTGCAACCCGAAAAGATGCCTTCCGAGCAAAAGAAGAATTGGCAGAAGATCGCCCCGGTGACTCTTATTCACGACCGAGGACTGGTTCGCACGGCTACCGATAATTGGCCGTATCTCTATCTGCAAGGAAGACTTCTTCCCCGTTTGAGCATTCGATCGATGATCTTGCTGGGGTCGCTGGGCATAGCAATGGTCTATCTGTTTCTTCCGAAAGGGAGCGGCCCAATACAGATTCAAGGTCGAATGTTCTTCCTCGGTGCCGGGTTCATGCTGCTTGAAACCAGAGCCGTGGTTCAATTGGCATTGCTATTCGGGAGCACATGGCTCGTGAATTCATTGGTATTTTTTACCGTGCTGCTCCTGGCTCTACTTGCCAATTTGTTTGTGATTAAGTGGCCTCCAGCTCGTCTGACTTGGCACTATGCAGGGCTATTCGTATTTCTAATGGCTGGTGTTCTGGTGCCGCTGAATGTCTTTTTGAGTGGCGGGCTCCTTTGGAGATATGTTGTTCCTTGCCTCTTGCCCCTTGGGCCCATGTTCTTTGCCGCTGTCATTTTTGCAAGATCCTTCCGCGACACTTCTGATCCGGACCAGGCTTTCGGATCGAATATCGCCGGTTCCGTCGTGGGCGGCCTTAGCGAGTCGTTTTCGATGCTGACAGGGTTTCGATACCTGCTCGCGCTGGCAATGCTGTTCTACATGTTTTCCGCATTTGCTCCGACGCTTGGACGGCGGCGCTCATAGACGAGGATTGCGGCTCAAAACGGAGATCTCGGCTAAGAAAGCGTTTTCCGCTACTGCTTGAGCGCGCGGATTGTTCGCATCACGGCGGCATTGCGATCTTCGTTGACCGGATTGGTGAACACGATCGCGGTGCCGATTCCCGGCGCGCATAGCTCCTGCAGTCGCTCGCGAACGCGCGACTCCGAGCCGACCAGCAGGGTCGCATCGATGAGTTCGTTGCTGACCGCCTTGATTGCTGCGTCGGCATCGCGACCCGCCGCGCGAATCGCCGAGATTTCCCGCTCGAAGCCCGAATGCGCCATCATGTTGCCGTAGAACTTCAGCGCTCCGTAGCGTGACAGCAGCTTGCGCGCGGGACGGCGGGCAGCTTCGAGGTCATCTGAAATAAATGCGGTCGCGAACAGTGTCGGCTCGATCTGTTTGACGTCACGGCCGGCGATCTTCGCACCCTCGGCCAACTCGCCGAGCGCTTCTTTGACCCGCGCCGGCGGAAAGAAGTTGAAGATGACGCCGTCGCCGATTTCGCCGGCCAGCTTGACCATCGGGCGCGAGACGCCCGCCAGGTAAAGCGGCAGCTTCGCGCTGACGCGCGGCCCCGTCTTGCCGCCATCGAGCATCGCGCGCAAGGTCTTCACCGTTTCGCGCATCTTCGTGAGCGGAACTCCCATCTCGATTCCGAGCGCCGAGTTGCCTTCGCGATGTCCGGTGCCGAGGCCGAGAATAAATCGGCCGCCGGTAAATTCCTGGACCGCTGCGGCTTCATTGGCGAGCAGATTCGGATGGCGCAAATAAATGTTCGTGATCGCGGTGCCGAGTTTTATTCGCTTGGTGTGAAGGCCGAGCGCGAGCGCGCACGCAAGCGAATCGTTGTTCGCCTCGGTCATGAAGACGCCGGAAAAGCCCGCGTCCTCCGCCGCGCGAGACCATTCGATCAGGCGCGCGGGCGGGCTGTCGGGAAGAATCGTGCAGGCAAGTGCGATTTTCGCCATGATAAATTCCTTTGGTCTGACTGACGCGAGACTTTCATCAAGCGGGAGTTTCCGTCAAGCCATGTGCCGCTGAGAACCCGCGTTCGTCGCATCTGACTGGACTCTTTCGCCCATCGCATCGTACAGATTAAGCGCGTATGCCAACGATGCGGCCGTTTTCCTTTTTCACGGGTCACATCCCAACCTGGAGGACGAATGCGATGAAACGATTTGCTGTGGCATTGATCGCGACGAGTATGCTGACGACTGCAGTCGGTGTGGGACTCGCAAAAGATTTGAGTCCGACCGGGGCCGAGGAGGCCTTCGTCGACGCGGTCGGAGTCTGCGGCCCGTCGAGCAACATCGCGGGCTCACTCGGCAAGAGTAACGATCCGCAGGTGAAGATCGCTCTTCGCAACGCTCTGATCACCGAAGCTGCCGACGATGCCGCCGGCGTCGCGGGCGCCAATCAGCCGCACGCCGAATGCCTCAAAAAGGAGCTTACGTCGCGCGGATATACAGAGGACGAGCTCGGTGCGCTGCCCTATTGCATCGCTCACGATTGGCCGGATCCGTTTACTGGCCTGGGCCAATGCGTAAAGAGCCATGGCCGTCTCGAGGGCGCGATCACCAAAAAACCCTAGCGCACGGTTTTGCTTGAATGCCGGCGCGCTCCATCGCGGAGCGCGCCGGCGCCTTGTAATCTAGTCCAGGCCGTATCGCCGGCGCTTCCGCCACAATGTCGCGACGTTGATTCCCAGCATCTCGGCCGCCTCTTCCAGCGTCATCGCCTGCTCGAGCACTACCTCGATATGCTTTCGTTCCATCTGTTCCAGCGTAACGCTGTGATCGAGTTTGTCAGGTGATGCGAGAATCTTGTCGGGCAGATCGCTCAGGTTGATCGTCTCGCCGCGGCTCAGGATTACCGCGCGCTCCATCACGTTGCGCAGCTCGCGGATATTGCCCGGCCACGAGTAAGACACCAGCGCCTCACGCGCCTCGGCCGCGATCGAATGGGCCGGCTTGTGATGAGTATCGGCAGCTTGCGCCGCGAAGTGCTCCGCCAGTTTCAGGATTTCTCCCGGCCGGTCGCGCAGCGCGGGCACCTGCAATTCGATCACGTTGAGCCGGTAGTAGAGATCTTCGCGGAACCGCTTTTCCTTGACCAGTTGCTCGAGATGCTGATTGGTCGCGGCGATTATGCGCGCATCGACTTTGATCGTCTGCGCGCCGCCGACGCGTTCGAACGTCCGCTCCTGCAGAAACCGTAGCAGCTTCGATTGAACCACCGGTGTCAGGTCGCCGATCTCGTCCAGCAAAACCGTTCCGCCCTCGGCCGCTTCAAGCCGGCCCGGCTTGTCCTTAATTGCGCCGGTGAACGAACCGCGCACATGTCCGAAGAGCTCGCTCTCCAGCAGATGCTCGCTGAGCGTCGTGCACGCCACCTGCACGAACGGCCCATTTTTGCGCGGACTCAAGCGATGGATGTACGACGCCAGCATGCTCTTGCCGGTGCCGCTTTCGCCGGTGATCAACGCGGTCGCGTCGCTATCAGCCACTTGCGCCGCGATCTCCGCGAGCTTTCGCGAATGCGGACTGTAAGTCAGAAACGGCTCGGGCTCGGTCAGACTCTCGATCCGATCGCGCAGCTCCTTGTTCTCGGCGCGCAGCTCGTGCACCTCGAGCGCGCGCGCGACGACGTGCACGATATGGTCTGCCGTGAATGGCTTGGTGACGTAGTCGTAAGCGCCCAGGCGCATCGCCTCGACCGCATCGGGAATCGATCCGTACGCGGTCATCATCACGACCGGCATCGCGGGATTGAGCCGCTTGATCGATTCGAGCAGCTTCAGCCCTCCCATCCCCTCCATGCGAACGTCGGATACGACCACCGCCGGCGCCGACGATCCTAGGAGTTCCAATGCGCGCTCCGCATTTTCGGCGACGGTAACTTGATGACTCGCAGACTCAAGACTGGCTGCGAGCACGCGTCGGATATTGCGGTCGTCATCGACGACGAGAATGTTAGCCAAGCGGATCCTCGATTAGCTGTTCAGGTTCCATTCTATTGCTCGACCGGCCGGCAGCATCAAGAGCGTGCGATCGTCGAGAGATTGCAGATTGCACGGCACCAATCGCTCAAGCCATTGCGGTCCGCACGTCGCACTTTCCAAAAAGCAGCAAGATCATGGGCAATCATTGCGGTCTGCATCTTGCACTTTAAGACGGTTGGCAAGGCCGGCTTTTCGGCGTTTGCTCGGGGAGATTTCATAGTTGGCAGCGACTCCAAAAATTCTCGGCGCTGAGCGGCCTCAACCGCAGGCGACCTTCGGCAAACAAACCAAAGCAATCGTAGTAACTACCGGGATGCTCGCCTTCATTTCGTTCTGGCGAGCGTCCGCGATCGTACTGTGCGACCTCGCCTCGACCGCCTACTACATCGGCGGCATCGTCGAGCAGGCCTGCGGCCGCTCGGCGCCGTATTTCATTCTCGCGGTCATGCTGTTCTCGTATGCGGTGCGCGCAGTGTACGTCGAATCGTGCTCGATGTTCACGCGCGGCGGTGTCTATCGCGTCGTCAAAGAAGCGATGGGCTCGACGCTGGCAAAAATCTCGGTCTCGGCGTTGATGTTCGACTACATCCTGACCGGGCCAATAAGCGGCGTCTCGGCGGGCCAATACCTGGTCGGCTTGATCAACGAACTTCTCAAGCTGGCGCATTCGAGCATTATTCTGCCCCCGGATTTCACCGCCGCCTTCTTCGCCATTGCGGTTACAGTTTATTTCTGGCGTCAGAACATTCTTGGCATCGAGGAGTCGAGCGGCAAGGCGATGCGCATCATGCAGATCACGACCGTGATGGCCGTGCTGATGATCGGATGGTGCGGGGTGACGATTTACATGCGCGGGGCGCATATGCCGCCGTTCGAATTGAAGTTCACCAACGACTCGCTCGGTTGGCTGAAGCACTTTCCCGGCGCGCGAACTATCGGCACGCTGGGAATACTGATCGCGTTCGGCCATTCGATCCTCGCGATGTCGGGTGAAGAATCTCTCGCGCAAATCAATCGCGAGATCGAAGCGCCCAAGCTCAAGAATCTGCTGCGCACCGGCCTGATCATCTTTATATACAGCTTGCTGCTGACCTCGCTGGTGTCCTTTTTCGCGGTGATGATCATCCCGGACAGCGTTCGCATGTCGAACTATGGCGACGATCTGATCGGCGGCCTCGCGATGTTCATGGTCGGCCCGCTGTGGGCGCGGCTCGCGCTGCGCGCATTCGTCGTCTTCGTGGGATTCCTGATTCTCGCCGGCGCCGTTAACACCGCAATCGTCGGTTCGACCGGCGTGCTGACTCGCGTCGCAGAAGACGGCGTCCTGCTCGACTGGTTCCGCCATCCGCACAAAAGGTACGGCACCAACTATCGCATCGTGAACATGGTCGCGATGCTGCAGATCGCCACCATCGTGCTCTCGCGCGGCGACATGTTCGTGCTGGGCGAGGCCTACGCGTTCGGCGTCATCTGGAGCTTCGTTTTCAAAACGCTCTCGGTGCTGATTCTGCGCTACAAGGATAAGTACCATCGCCTGTGGCGGATGCCGCTGAATCTGAAGTGGTTCCGTCCCTGGGGCAAAGACTTTCCGCTAGGTCTCGCGCTGACGTTCACGGTTTTGTTCGCGACAGCGGTCATCAACCTGTTCACCAAGCAGGTCGCGACGATCTCGGGCATCAGCTTCACCCTCGCGCTGTTCGTGATTTTCGAGATATCGGAAAAAATCAATGGCCAGGCTCAACATGCCTACGGCGAGGAGCCCGAGAAATTTAACTTGCAACTGATCGAGGAAAGCCAGGTCGATTCGATCGGTCTCGGCCTGTTCGCTACGCAAAAAAAACTGATTGCGATCCGCGATCCAAGTAATCTCGCACATTTGCACCGCTACTTGTCCGAGCGGGACGACGCCGAGCTGATCGCGCTGACGGTGAGAACCGAGAAGGGACTTGCGTCCAGCGACGGCGGACAGATCTTCAGCGACGCCGAGGGAAAGCTGTTCAGCAAGGTGGTCAAGGTTTGCGAGGATCATGGACGCGCCGTCACGCCGCTGGTGGTCGTCTCCAACGATCAGGTCTACGCGATCGCGCGCATGGCGTTTCTTCTCAGCGTCGATGAAGTCGTGATGGGCGTGTCGGCGCGCTTCAATCCCGACGTCCAGCTTGAGAACTTCGCGATGCATTGGGGATCGCTCGGCGACTCGGATGAGCATCACGTAAACGTGCGCGTGCTTTCGGACGATCAGGACATCCGCGCCGAAATCTGATTGGCTGTTTTGGATTGAAGTCTGCGCCGGTTATGATGCTGATCATGACCACATATCGCAGAGTGCTGATCAGTGCGTTGATCGCGACAATGTTGACCGGGACAGCCTTCGCCCTGGACGGCGAAAAGTATCTCCCGGATGCGAGCGTGACACTGGCGCAAGCACGCGAGACTGCGCTTAAGACCTATCCGGGCAAGATCGTCTCGCAAGAACTCGAGAAGGAATCCGGCGGCAGCGGCCTCCGCTACTCCTTCGTGGTTCGCCACCACTCCGAGAAGCACGAAGTCGGAATCGATGCGAAGACCGGCGCGGTGCTCGAGAACTCGGTCGAGGGCAAGAATCCAGACTAAGTCTCGACGCCTCGAACGCCGCCTTGGGTGGCGATGCGACTCCAGCTATTATCGCTTTTCTGGATAAAGCGATGATCGCAATCGTTGATTACAAAGCCGGCAACCTCACCAGCGTTCAGCGCGCGCTCGAATTCCTGGGCCATAAATCCGAGATTACAGATCGCGCCGAACGCATCGTCGCCGCCGATCGCGTGATTCTGCCGGGCGTCGGCGCGGCCGGCGCCACGATGGAAAATCTGCACGCTCTCGGCCTCGTCGAGGTTCTGCGCAACGACGTCGCGCGCGCCGGCAAGCCTTTCCTCGGCATCTGCATCGGTATCCAGGTCCTGTTCGATCGCAGCGAAGAGGACAGCGCCGAATGCCTCGGCATCATCGCGGGCCGCGTCGCGCGCTACCCGCGTTCGATCGACGGCCGCACGCTCAAGGTCCCGCAAATCGGATGGAACCGCGTGCGCCAGGCGCGAGCCGCATCGAGTCTTCGCGGGCGTGCCCGACAACACCCATTTTTATTTCGTCAATTCGTACTATCCGATTCCCGACGACCCTTCGATCGCGATCGGCGCGTGCGACTACGGCGTTCAGTTCACCGCGGCGGTGGCGCACGACAATGTGATCGCGACTCAATTCCATCTCGAAAAAAGCGGCGCGGCCGGCCTCAAGCTGCTCGACAACTTCTGCCGGATGAGTTGCTGACGATGCTCGCGAAACGAATCATACCGTGCCTCGACGTTCGCGACGGCAAAGTCACCAAGGGCGTGCAATTTCTCAAGAACGTCGACGTCGGCGATCCGGTCGCGATGGCGCGCTACTACTACACCGAAGGCGCTGACGAGATCGTTTTCTACGACATCACCGCGTCCAACGAGCGCCGCGGCATCATGCTCGACGTCGTGCGCGCAGTGGCGCGCGAGATTTTCATTCCCTTCAGCGTCGGTGGCGGACTTCGCACGCTCGAAGACATGCGCGCCGTCTTGCTCGCGGGCGCCGAGAAAGTCTCGATCGACTCAGGCGCGGTTCGCAATCCCGCGCTTATTTCGGAAGGCGCGCGCGCATTCGGCAGCCAGTGCATCGTGCTCTCGATGCAAGTGAAAAAAACCGGCGCTCGTCCCGAGGTGCCGACCGGTTACGAAGTCGTGATCGACGGCGGACGCCAGCCCACCGGCCGCGACGCACTTGCCTGGTCGCTCGAAGGCGAGCGGCTGGGGGCCGGCGAACTGTGCATCAACTCGATTGATCGCGACGGCACCAAGCTCGGTTACGATCTCGAGATCACGCGCCGCATCAGCGAAGCCGTTTCGATCCCGGTGATCGCGTCCGGCGGCGCAGGCGAGCCCGGACATCTGCGCGACGCGTTCACCGCAGGAATGGCGGACGCCGCTATCGTCGCGTCCATCGTTCACTATGGAGAGCATCCGATTCCAGCGCTGAAGTCGTATCTCAAAAGCAACGGCGTCGAGATTCGCGACGCCGTCAGCGTCGATCTGGACGCACAGTGAAAAAATGAAGATCGCGTTTGTAGTTTCGGAGTTCAATTCCGAGGTGACCACGCCGATGGAAGAGCGGGCGCGTCGTCACGCAGAGTCGCTCGGCGTCGAGGTCGCGCGTGTGGTCCGCGTCCCCGGCGTGTACGACATGGCCCCGGTTGTGAAAGCTCTACTTCAGCGCAAAGAAATCGAAGGCGTCGTGATGATCGGCGCAGTTATCAAAGGTGAGACCCTTCACGACGAGCTGATCTCGCACGCGATCGCGGGTGCCGGCATACAGCTCGCGATCGAGTTCGATAAACCGGTCGGCCTCGCGATCACCGGTCCCGGCATGACCGACGATCAGGCCGTCGCGCGAATCGACAACGCCAAGAATGGCGTCGAGGCTGTAGTCCGCGTCGCTCGCGCGCTCAAGGAAATTCGCGGCTGATTTGCGATCGCTCCACAGGTGTTGAGAAAACGCGCCGCGCCTCGTTGAGACCACGCACGTGACTCCTTATACTCCTCGACGTCGGTGTTGAAGATGATGGCAGAGGCGGGCGGCGGGGGTGAGACTTTTTCCACGCGTACGGCTGCGAGGATTCTCGCGGTCACGCCCGAGCGTATTCGTTACTGGGTCAAGCGTAATCTCGTGCGTCCGCTGAATCTGGGCGGCCGCAACTATCGTTTCGCATTCAACGACTTGCTCGAGATGCGCCTGGCGAAGGAACTGCTCGGCACGCGCCAGCATATCGATCCGATTCAGCGAACGCTCGAGCGGGTGCGCACGCTGGTCGATCCGGAGCGCTCGGTCACGTCGCTCAAACTCGTCAACGACGAAGGCCGCATCGTAGTGCGCGACGGTCCCTCGCTCATCGAAGCGGAGACCGGGCAGTTGATCTTCGACTTCGAGCGCAGCTATCAGCCCGGCAAAGTCGAAGACGGTTTCGGGCCCGCGCGCGTGCGCGAGCGTTTCGAGGAAGCGCGGCGAGTCGCCGACGAGGATCCGCTGCGCGCGCTTAACATCTACAGCGAGCTGGTCGGCCGCGAGCCGGGCAACTTCGAGGCGCATCTGCGTCTCGCCACGCTGCTCGAACGCGAGGGCGATCTCGCCGGCGCGATGCGCCATCTGCTCGGCGCGGCCACCATCGTTCCCGCGAGCGCCGACGTCCACCTGAAGCTCGGCCTGCTCTATCGCAAGAAGGACGAGCATCAGCACGCGCTGCGAAGTTTTTTGCGCACGCTCGAATGCGATCCCGCCAACGTCGAGGCGCATCGCAACGCCGCCGAGATGTACGAAGCGATGGGCCGCAAGCGCGACTCGCAGCGTCACCTGAGCGCGATCCATCGCCTAATCAAGGGCGACTAGTCGATTGCTCTTCCCCTCTCCCTGTGAGGGAGAGGATCGAAGGTGAGTGTCCTTATACAGCGCACAGATTAGGATGTCGCGTTCCTCGCCACTGATTATTCGCCTCGCCCGCTGAGTTGCGGGAGAGGTCGCGCCGGAGGCGCGGGTGAGGGTGACTTTCGCGAGCGATTCAGGATTCTGCTCTTTAATCTTTGATCAAGCTGCCGCGTGTTGAATCACCGCAACTCGCGGCGATAAGCTCGCTCTTATGCCGCGTGATTCGCTCAAACCAATCGACATCCTGCGCCACGAATTGAAAGCGTTGCGCTTCATCCTGGACAATTTTCACTCGGGCAAGCTGGGCGCCGAGGGTCTTCCGCCGCGTGACGATTTCCAGTCCGCGCAAGGCCGCTTGCTTTACGATTCGATCGTCAAAGCTCCCGACCGCGATTCGGCCGAGCACGCGATTGCAGAGCTCGAGCTCGACGACGTCGACATCGATTCGTTCCTGCACCTGAGCGGCGAGCACTACTACACCTATCCCGCCCTTGTGCGCGAGCGCGCGGAGGCAATTCGCACAGGCAAGCTCACGGTCGAAGGCACGTGAGTTCATCACTGCCGAAAGAATTGCATCTGCTGCTCGATTCCGCAGGCGCGCTGATCGTTTTCCAGGAAAAAGGCGCGACGTGGGCGGGAGTGCTCGCGTTCTCGAGCGAGGACAAAGCAAGCGACTTCTGCCGCACGAGCAATCTCGACGCCGCCGAAGTCGCCGCGATCTCGAGCGGTGACACACACGCCGTCGCCACATTGATCGCGTCGATCAAACGTCGCGCTATCCGCAACGTCCTGCTCGATCTCGACTACAAGACCGGAGCGTGCACGCAAATAGACTTCGAAGGTGATTCGTTCGGTGCTGCGGTGCCGCGACAATTCACTCCGCACAATCATCATTAGATCTTCCGATGGCATCCGCGCGCTCGATACTGCCCGAACAAATCGAAGAGGCGCGCAGCCGCCTGACCGGCATCATCAAGGCGACGCCGTTGATTCGCAGCGCGACGCTCGACCGAATCTTCGACGCCCACGTGCTCATCAAGCCCGAAAATTTACAGAAGACCGGATCGTTCAAAATTCGCGGCGCTTACAACCGACTCGCTACCCTCGCCGCCGATCAAAAGTCGCGCGGTGTCGTTGCCGCGAGCGCCGGAAATCACGGCCAGGCGCTCGCCTACGCCGCCACTCGCGCGGGCGTCAGCGCGACGATCGTGATGCCGACGACGGCTGCGATTGCCAAAATCGACGCGACTCGCAGCTACGGCCAGTCGGTCGTGCTCGAAGGCGTCGATTACCAGGACGCGCGCGCGGCCGCGGTGAAGATGTGCACCGAGCGCGGCGCATGCTTCATCGACGCATACGACGATCCCGAAGTGATCGCGGGGCAGGGCACGGTAGGATTGGAAATCGCGGACGAAGTTGCGCCCAACGTCGTGATCGTTCCAGTGGGCGGCGGCGGCCTGATCGCGGGAATCGCGGCTGCGCTCGCGACGCGCGTGCCCGATGCCGAGGTGATCGGAGTCGAGGCAGCAGGCTCACCGCAATTATCTGCGAGTCTCGCCGCCGATGCGGCTACGTCGATCGGCCGTCCTGTAGATACGATTGCGGACGGACTCGCCACCGGGCGTATCGGCGCGATTCCGTTCGAGGTGATGCGCGGTCGCGTCAAACGCGCCGTCACCGTCGACGATTTCGAAATCGGCGAAGCGGTCCTGCTGATGCTCGAGCGCCTGAAACTTCTCGCCGAAGGCGCAGGAGCCGCAGCGCTCGCGGGCGCACTCAAACTCAAGGACGAGCTGAAAGGCAAGACCGTGGTTCTGGTCGTGAGCGGCGGAAATATCGACACCAACGTGCTCGATCGGATCATCGGTCACGGCCTGGTGAAGGTCGGGCGGCTGTTTCGAGTAGCCGTCGATTTGCGCGATCGCCCGGGTGAGCTCGGCAAATTGGTCTCAATGGTAGCGGCGACCGGCGCCAACGTTCGCGCGATCGATCACGATCGCACGCGTCGCGACATCGCAATCGGCGGCGCTCGCGTGATGCTGGAACTTGAAACCCGCGGCCCCGCACACATCGAGGCAATCCGCGAGCAACTAAAACGCCACGGCTATGCGTTTGACGTCCCGGCCCTAGGGTAAAAAGGAAACTTGATTGTAGTGAAACCCCTCCGTGGGTTTCACGCTTCCTTGGGCAGGGTTAAACCCTGCACCTTAGAATTAAGAAAGATGCGGGACTTCGTCCCTGTTCGAAGTTGTTCCTGCTGCTGGCGACACAGTCGCCACCAGCTTACCTCTTCGTTTTAACATTGGGTGCAGGGGTCACCCCTGCCCAAGGAAGTTTGAAACCCACGGCGGGTTTCATTTCAATAAAGTTCTTCGATTCTCGCTACGTGAACATCGACGCGATGCCAGTCGGCTTCACCAGCTTGCCCGCCGGCTTCATCGAATGCGCCAGCGCCTCGAGCTTCTGCTTGAACGCTTCCATCTCGGCCGCCTGTTTCGCTTCGAATGCCGCGGCCTCGCGCGCGCGTTTGCGCTCGAACGCCTCGCGATCGGCGCGTCGACTATTGTAGAAACCCTCGAAGGTCTCCTTCACCGCGCGATACATCGCGGTTTTCGGCACGAACGATCCCGAGCACGACGGGCAATGGAACACGACGCCCTTTTCGAACAGCCGATACGGAATCGTCCACGGCTCGTTGCAATCCTTGCAGATGACGGGCACTTCCCACGCCAGCGGATTGAATTCCGCGCTTGACGCTGAAGATGCCGCGACCGCTGCTGGAACCGCCGCCGCAGGTTTCGCAGCCGGTGCCGGAGGTGGTGCTGGCTTGGGCGCCGCGACTGCTCCGCCATTGGTAGCAGCCTCTGCAGACGCCGGAGTTGCCGCGCCGCCTTCTTTGCGGAAGCGCGACGGTGCGTCATCGGGGAACGTCGTCTCGGGATGCAGTTCGCGGGCGCGCGCGAGCAGGACGCCCTCGGTCTCGAGATTAGCCGGATCGGGAATGCAGCAATCGACAGGACATACCGCGGCGCATGCTTCATGGTCGTGGAAGCCGACGCACTCAGTGCATTTCGACGGGACGATGTAATAAATGTCCTGCGCAATCGCGGCGCCGGGCGTGCCGTTAAGCTCCCACGGCACACCGCCCGCGTAGATCGCCGTGTTCGGACACTCCGGCTCGCACGCTCCGCAGTTGATACATTCGCTCGTGATCGTCGTCGCCATCTGGTGAACCCCGTTCTATCGTCTGATCAACGTCAAACTCTAACAACGCTGATATAAGCGGGCAATCGTCGCAGTTTTCGCAGCGACGTGATTTTGACTATGCTGGGCGCGGAGCCGCGGTACGAAACACCAATCACGACCGCAGGAGTGTCTCGCACATGGATCTTCAATTCACGCCCGAGGAAGAAGCGTTTCGACTCAAGGTCCGCGACTGGCTCGCCGAGAATATGCCGACCAGCGGCCTCTCCGCCGATCGCGAGGGCCGCGACGATAAGACCTGGCTCGCGAAAGCCAAGGCGTGGCAGCGCCGCCTGTACGAGGCCGGCTATGTCGCACTCGCGTGGCCGAAAGAATATGGCGGGCAGGCGATGGATCCCGTGCGCCAATCGATCGTCAACGACGAGATGGTCCGCGCGAAGGCGCCGTATCTCGTTGGCGGGTCGGGACTCGGGATGCTCGGGCCGACGCTTATCTCGTGGGGCAGCGAGGAGCAGAAGCAGCGCTACCTGCCGAAAATTTTGACCGCCGAAGAAATCTGGTGCCAGGGCTATTCGGAGCCCGGCGCGGGCTCCGACCTCGCCTCACTGAAAACGCGCGCGGAAATCGTCGGCGATGAGTTCGTCGTCAACGGCCAGAAAGTCTGGACCTCGGGCGCGCAATACGCCGACATGATGTTCTGCCTGGTGCGCACCGACCCCGAAGCGCCCAAGCATCGCGGCATTTCGTACATCCTAATCGACATGCACACGCCCGGAATCACCGTGCGCCCGCTGGTTCAGATGACGGGAGATCGCGGCTTCAACGAAGTCTTCTTCGATAACGTCCGCGTGCCGCGCAAAAATCTGGTCGCCAAGCTCAACGAAGGATGGATCGTCGCCAACGCCACGCTCTTTCACGAGCGCAACATGCTCGGATCCGCCAGCGGCAGCGAGCAACGCTTCAATCGTTTGCTCGCACTCGCTAAATCGATCACGCGCGGCGGACGCCCACTCACCGAGGATCCGGTCTTCCGCCAGCGGCTGGTCGAGCTGGAGATCCGGGTCGAGGCGATGCGCTTTCACTCGCTGCGCCAGCTCACCGATCAGATTCGCGGCAAGAATCCGGGCGTCGAGGCGATGATCAACAAGCTCGTCGGTACCGAGCTGAATCACGACCTCGCCACCGCCGCGATGGAGGCGATGGGCGACTACTCGATGCTCTCGCGCGACGACGCGGCGGCACTCGATCACGCCTACTGGCCGTACGAGTGGATGTTCTCGCTCGGGCTGGTGATCGGCGGCGGCACCTCGCACATCCAGAAAAACATAATCGCAGAGCGCGGCCTGAAAATGCCCAAGTCGCGGTGAAAGGAAGGTGAATCATTTTATTTAATGTGAAACCCGCCGTGGGTTTCACGCTTCCTTGGGCAGGGGTGACCCCTGCACCCAGTGAAAGTGAAAATAAGATGCGGGACTTCGTCCCTTGTAAGAAGTTTTCTCCAACGCGTCCGGTTCCCCTTCCCGCTCGGGAAGGGGTTAGGGGTTAGGTTGCTGCGAATCAAGCAGTATCAAAGGACCAACAATGGATTTCGGACTAAGCGAAGAACAACAGCAACTCAAGGAAAGCGCGCGCGCATTCCTGAGCGGCGAGTGCCCCACCACCTTCGTGCGCAAAGCAATGGCCACCGAAGACGGCTATCCGCGCGAACTCTACGACCACATCGCGAGGCTCGGATGGACCGGCCTCATCGTCCCAGAGAAATTCGGCGGCGCGGGACTCGGGATGCTCGACATGGCGATGCTCCTCGAAGAAGGCGGCTACGCTGCGATGCCGGGGCCGTTTCTCTTTTCTTCCGTGCTCGCGGCCGGCGCGCTCAAACTCAGCGGCTCCGAGGAGCTCAAGGCAAAGTGGTTGACGCCGCTTGCTGAGGGCAAGGCAATCGGCACCGTCGCGGTCGTCGAGAGTGCGGGCTCGCATCGACGCTCGCGACATCAACGCAATAGCGATAAAGGGCGACGGAGGATGGCATCTCGACGGCACCAAGATGTTCGTGCCGTATGCCAACGTCGCAGACTTCATTGTCGTCGCCGCCAAACGTGACTCGGATATTTTTCTCTTCGTCGTCGATACGAAATCGCTTGGCGTGACGATTCGGGCGATGAAGAATCTCGATCTGACCCGGCGCATGTCGAGCGTCGATCTCAAGAGCGCTCCCGCCGAGCGGCTGAAAGGCGGAACTGATCTCTTCGGAAAGCTGATCGACGTCGCCGCAATCGCCGTCGCTGCCGACTCCCTCGGCGGCACCGAGCGCGCGCTCGAGATGGCGGTCGATTACTCGAAAGTCCGCGAGCAGTTCGGCAAGCCGATCGGATCGTTCCAGGCACTCAAGCACGCCGCCGCAGAAATCGTCGCCGACGTCGAGCCCGCGCGCGCGATGCTCTGGTACGCCGCCTATGCTCTAGACACCGGCGCCGCCGACGCGTCGCGCACAGCGGCGATGGCGAAGGCGCGCCTCTGCGATATCTACAGCCGCGGCACCGATCGCGCCGTCCTGATGCACGGCGGAATCGGCTTCACCTGGGAGCACGACATGCATCTGTGGTTCAAACGCGCGCGCTTCAACGAATCTTATTTCGGCTCGCCCGCATTCCATCGCGAGCGCGTCGCGGCGCTCGGCGCGTATTGAGAGTCAGTGAAAAACTGAAAAACGTGAAGTTCGATATCTTCTACCAGCTCCCTGAAGCCGCCAATCAAATCACAACTGAGCGATATCGCGAGCTGATCGCGGAAGCGGCCGAGGCCGATCTGCTGGGCTTCAACACTGTGTGGCTTGCAGAGGTGCATTTCGCGCCGCGCTTTTCCGTGATGCCGACGCCGCTGCTGCTGCTCGCCGCGATAGCGGAGCGCACGACCAACATCCGCCTCGGCATGGCCGTCAACCTGATGCCGTTGCATCATCCGGTCCGCCTGGCCGAGGAAGTCGCGACGCTCGACGTGCTGAGCGGCGGCCGCGTCGAGTTCGGCGCTGGTCGCGGCGCGTTTCCGCTGAACTACCGCGGCTACGGCGTGGAGATGGCGGACAGCCGCAATCTGTTCGAAGACGGACTCGAATCAATCAAGACGGCATGGACGCAAAAGCGCGTCGATGGAATCGAAGTCGTCCCGAAACCTCTTCAGCGGCCTCATCCGCCGATTCGGCTCGCCGCCAACAGCGCCGACACTTTCACTTTCGCCGGCGCGAATCGTTATCCAATCTTCGCCGGCGGTCCGGTGAATCCGATCCCGGTGCTCGCCGAGCGGCTCAAGATTTATGAGACCGCGCTCAAAGACGCGGGGCATGAACGTCCCGACGATTGGCTGGCCGCGGCGCTGATGGTGTTCGTCGGACGCGATCGCGCTCAGGTGCGGACAATGATCGAGCCCAGCCTGCGCAACTACTTCAACGCGGTCAGCGAGATCATCGAGCCCGAAAGCCTTGCCGCAGGCCATCAGGCGGAATTCCAGAAAGTCCGCAACCGCCTCCGCACGATCGATTACTCGACCGTCGATTCGATCATGGGGATTTTCGGCGACCCGGAATACTGCATCGACCGGATCGCTCAACTGAAAGAGCAGTTCGGTTTCTCGCGTCTCGTATGCTGGTTCGAAATCGGTGGAATCAGCGGCCATCAGAACGTGCTAACCGCAATGCGCCTATTCGCCGATCACGTGATGCCCAAATTTCAATGATGACTCGGCGCTTCTGACGCCATCCTCACAGCGCGCAGGACGTCGGTTTTCGTCACAATTCCTTGCAGAGCACCGACGTCATCCGTCACCAGCAGCATCTGCGCACCGCGTTGGAGTACCAGCAGTCGCAGCGCCTCGCTGAGGTCGCAATCCTCCATCACGCGGATTGCGTCGCGGTCCGCGAATTCGGCGACGGTGGTTTTGTCCCAATCTTCGGGCGGCACTCGGCTTAGATCAGATATGGAAATCGTGCCCACTACTTTGTCGATTTCATACACCGGAAAGATCGTGTGCCGGTGATGCGCCGCGACGCTCGCGACGAATTCGCGAATCGTCGACACCGCCTGCACGGATATAACGCGACGCTGGATCACGTCCCGCACCGCCATCCCGGATAGCTCCGCGAGTTTGGCCGTTTCGTGAAGATGTTGATCGCCGGAAACCGACGCCTCGCCCGAGATCGCATACGCCACCGCGGCGCCGATGAGGCTCGGGATGATGTACGAATGGCCGCCGGTGGTTTCCGCGACGAAGACCACCGCCGTGAGCGGAGTCTTGTATCCGGCCGCGATGAACGCCGCCATCCCAACGGCAGCGTAGAGATCGTGCGTCGGCGCGTGAACTACGGATTGCGCGTAGGCGTTGCCAAGCGCGCCGCCGACCAGCAGCAGCGGCACGAACATCGCGCTGACTCCTCCCGTGCCGAGCGTGAAAATTGTCGCGAGCAGTTTCAATACGACGAATACCAGCAGCACTTCAGTCGGTAGCGGATGCTTGAGCACGTAGCGCACGGCCTCGTAGTTGGGGCCGATCGGAATCAGCGGTCCGTCGTAAATCGTCACGAACGCGAGGCCGCATAGCGCCGTGCCGAGTCCGCCGATCGTGAGCTTCAGCCAGTGCGGTATCCGGCTGGTGATGAAAAAAACCCGCACCCGACGAAACGTGATGTCGAACACGATCGCGATTAGCCCGATTCCCGCGCCGAGCAGCGCCGACCATGCGACGTCGACCGCCCTGAAGCTGGTGCTGCCTGCGAAACCGAACAGCGGCTGTGCGCCGACTATGGACACCAGCGTCGCGTAAGCGACCACCGACGCGATCAGCGACGGCAGCAAAGCTTCGTGCGCGAGGTCGTCCTTGTACGGCATCTCGAGCGCGAACACGATACCGGTGAGCGGCGCGCGGAAGACGGCTGACATTCCGGCAGCCGCGCCGCTGATCAA
Source organism: uncultured delta proteobacterium (assembly GCA_963733715.1). Lineage (GTDB taxonomy): Bacteria > Desulfobacterota > Binatia > Binatales > Binataceae > Binatus. The sequence continues at coordinate 20,976 of CAVTEN010000002.1, read as the reverse complement.
CATGATGCGCCGGTCGCGCGCCTCGAGCCCGAAACGTCGCAGCTTGGTCCATAGCCACGATCCGATCGCGCCGCCGCTGTAGATGCTCGGTCCCTCGAGCGCGGCGCTACCGCCCGATCCGACAGTCGTCACCGCGGCCAGCAACTTCCACCAGAACGGACCGATGTCGATGTCGCCCTGATGCTCGTGATACGAGCGAACGATTTCTTCGGTCGAGTGTTCGTCGGGATCGGGCGTGCAAAACTGCATTATCAAGCCCGTCACAAAGAAGCCTGCGACTAGCCCGATCACGATTGCCCAATGATGGCTAAGATAGTAGGGAAGTAGAGCCCTCCAGATGACGTCGAGAACGAGCACCGCGATGCCAGTTATGATGAGGCCGGCGAGGATACCGATGATCGGTGCGACCAGCAGCCATTTCTGGATGTCGCGCGAGTAGGTTGCCGTCAGGTCTTCATTGACGAGGGCAGTGTACTTTCGAATTAAGGGGTGCTTAAGGAATTTTGAGTCCAGGACGTTCGCAAAAATTCCCAAATGATGCGATCCTTTCCCTCCCCGTAATCGGGTCGGCGAGCTATCTTACCGGCCTAATGCTTTAGCACTATGTATCGTCGTGGCACACTCGGAGCAACGCATGTAGCAGAATTGCCACAAGAAAACTGTTCCGGGACATTAGCTGAACAGCGGATTCGACAACGTTCGCAGATTGGAACCGACCTTCAACGTCCAAATCCGGGATTTGCGGGCTATCGAGGGCCTCAATTACCCTCGGAGCACCATACGTCAACTAGGCGCATTTCCCCTCGTCTTGTCATTACTCCGAGCAGGCTCTTGGATAAATGGCACAGCAATTGGATCAATGCGGTAAGTGATTCACCCGGTTTCGTTGGGGCAGTTTTAGTAGACCGTTATACTGAAATCCGAGGAGCCCGGATTTCGTCAGTCGCGGGGGACCATGAACGACCAAGATAAGGAAAAAGAGCAAGAAAAAGATCTCAACACGCTCAGTCCTGCTGTCAGGATTTTTCTCGTCGAAGATAACCCCGACCACGTCTTTATCGCGCTCACGGTGGTCAGGCAGGTGCTCGGCGACGATATCGAACTCGTACATGCGCAGAATGCCGACGAGGCGCTGCTCATGATCGCGCAGTTCACTGAGCAGGATCGTCCGGATTTGTTCCTGGTCGATCTGCGGCTCCCCGACAATGGAGGCTTCTCGGTATTGCAAGCCGCGCGCTCGAACGAGGCGCTTACCACAGTGCCGATGTTCGTGATCACCAGCTCGCTCTACGATCGCGACATTGCAGAGAGCTATCAGCTCGGCGCATCCGCCGTCCTATGCAAGCCGCTCTCGCGCGCCAAGCTGCGCGACGAGTTGGTGCGCGTCGGCGCGCTGCCGCCGTCGCAGCGGCCGGTCGACCCGGCATATCGCCACTAGGCAACATCAATCTCATATTGGGGTGGGGGAGGGCTGTGAGTTGTAATGACTCCAGCCCGTTTTCTTTTGCAGGCTTGACCCTCGCGCCTGCAAATAGGATTCTCGCGCTGACGGTCTGCTCGACGGCAGACGCACTTGCCTGGCGGCGAAAATTATCGGACAGGAGTTGCCGTGAAACCCTACACATTCGAGAAAAGTGACGCGCTCATGGAGCGCGCGAAGAAAGTTGTCCCCGGCGGAATCTACGGACATCAGACTCCGCTGGTGCTCACCAAGGGCGCGTACCCGTCGTTTTTTGCGCGCGGCGAGGGCTCGCATATCTGGGACGTCGATGGCAACGAGTACATCGACTACATGTGCTCGTACGGGCCGATCGTGCTCGGCCATCGGCATCCGAAGGTCGAGGAAGCGGCGCGCCGCCAGATGGATCTCGGCAACTGCTTCAACGCGCCGGGGCCGGTGTGGGTCGAGCTCGCGGAGCATCTCGTGTCGATCACGCCGTTCGCCGACTGGACGGTGTTTGCCAAGAACGGCTCCGACGTATGCACCTGGGCGACTGAAGTCGCGCGTCATGCGACCGGGCGGCCGAAGATCGCGATGTGCTCGGGCGCCTACCACGGCACTCATGCGTGGTGCACGCCGATGCCCAACGGAGTGACGCCGGAAGATCGCGCGAACGTAGTTTATTTTCGATACAACGATCTCGAGAGCCTGCGCAGCGCGGTCGAACAGAACAGCGGCAAGATCGCGGGCGTGATCGTGTCGCCGTTCAAGCACGACGCGGGTCACGACTCGGAGCTGCCGGTCGAAGGATTTCTGTCGGGCGTGCGCAAGATCTGCGACGACAACGGCATCGTGCTCATCCTCGACGACGTTCGCGCCGGCTTCCGCCTGCACATGGGCGGATCGGGCGAGCTGTTCGGCATGCGCCCCGACCTGACGACCTACTGCAAGGCTATCGCCAACGGCTATCCGCTGGCGGCGTGTCTCGGGCGCGACAGCCTGAAGCAGGCGGCGCAGGAAGTGTTTTTCACCGGATCGTATTTCACCAGCGCGGTGCCGATGGCGGCGAGCCTGGCGAATATCAAGGAGCTGCAGGCGAGCGGCGGAATCGAGAGGATGCGCGTGACCGGCGAGAAGCTGCGCGCGGGATTGCTCGCACAGGCGCGCAGCGCCGGCATCGAGGTGAAGTACTCCGGGCCGCCCGCGATTCCATACATGACGTTCAATGCCGACGCCGGGCATTTCGATCGCGCCAAGGTTTTCGCCGGTGCATGCTCGCGCGCCGGAGTGTACTTCGCGCCGCGCCACAACTGGTTCATCTCGGCCGCGCACACCGATCGCGACATCGAGCAGACCCTGAACGTCACCGAACAAGCATTCGCCGCCGTCCGCAAACAATTCGGCGCGTAGTGAGTCTGAGTTACTCGCAGCTGAGGAATCGGTAGACGAGCTGCTGGAAGTGCTGGATGCCGCGTTCGCGCGACAGCATCAGCTTGCCGTGCTCGATCGCGCCCGAGCGCAGGCCGCGCTGCACTGATTCGCACAGCACGATATCCTCCCGCGTCACCAGGTCGCTGAATTCCACGTCGCTGCGAATCTGCGCTTCAGTCGGATCGCCGGTGAAAAAGTAATCGACGATCTGCCGCGAGTGTCCCGCATCGATCGGCACGATAGATGTCGCCTGCAGGTTCGGCGGATTGCCATAGAGCGAGAACAATACGTTCGGCCACAGCGTCGCGTAGGTGACGCCATTGTCGGGTGAACCCACGATAGGTCCGTAGTAGGTCGAGAAATATTCGTGATCGGTCTCGACCCGGTATGCGTTGGTGTCGATCACTTCTGAAAATTTCGGATGCGCGATCGGGCAGTGGTAGCATTCGTTGAAATTCTCGACGACGATTTTCCAGTTCGAAGCAATTTCGTAAACGTCGCGCCGCAGCATCCGCATCTGCGCGAAATCGATCCCCGCGCGCTCGAAGATAGTCGGCAATTCGCCCAGCACGTCGCGCAGCGGAGGAGCGGCCGGAGACGGGTTGACGAAAATCAGCGGCCCCCAGGTCTCGACCGCGAACGGCGCGAGCGAGAGCGTCTCCTTCGCGAACTCGCGCTGCTCATTCTCGCGCGGCGCAGTGCGGAGCGTGCCGTCAAGATTGTAAGTCCATCCGTGATAGTGGCACTGCAGCGTCTTGCGATTGCCTGCGCATTCGAGGACAACCTCGCTCCCACGATGCCGGCATACGTTGGCAAACGCGCGAATCGCTTTTTCAGTATCCCGTACAACCACAATCGGGATGTCGCCCAAATGCGTCGTGAAAAAATCGCCGACGCTCTTTAGCTGCCCGACATGTCCGACGTACTGCCAGCTCCGATGAAAAATGCGCTCCTTCTCAGCCTGAAAGACGTCTGAATCGACATACCATCGCGCAGGCAGCGTATCCCCGCGCTCAAGCGCACTCGCGAGTGAAGGGTCTGCGTATCTGTTTGATGCCAAGGTCATTTCTCTGGTTACGCCGAACGTCAGCTTACCGAATTGTACGACCAAACTTCCTTCACCAAATCTTTTAGTGGCCGAATGCCCTCGAGGCGCAGCACGCGACACGGCAGCGTCGCGAGCCATGCCTGATGCCGTGCGAGATTGCGGCCCTCGCGAGTGCCGTCATCGTAGTGCGAAGCCCACTCGACGAAATATTCGGCCTGCTGATGCATCGCGCCGCCAGGCGCGACAGCATCAGCGCCGAACCGCCGAGCCTCGCGCGCGCGCAAGCGCTGTAAGCGAATCGGAGTCGGGACGTACAAAAATACCACCAAATCGAGAAACGGAATGATCGGATCACCCCAGCCGTCGAGCGAACCGCTCAGCACCCAGTCCGATCGATCGAGGAACACCTCGCTCATCAGCCGGAGACGATCGGCGACCTCGCGCATCTCGCGATAAGGCGGATTCGTCGGCCGCCAGAAGTAGTCGTCGGTATCGTGATGCGAGATCGCGAGCGCATCGGCCAACGCGCGGCCAAGGCTCGTGACACCAGCGCCGGAAGCTCCAGTGATGTGAACGCGGCAGGTCTTCATCTAGCGCTTTTGTGATTGCGCAGAACGTCGAGGCGCAGCTTCAGCTTCTCGCCGAGCCATAGCGCGTTGACCGCATGATCGGTGTAAGCGTCCGTCGTCTCCGGATGCACCAGGATATTCAGTCCGTCGCGATTCAGCATCAGCCACGGCACGATCCTGCCGAATTCCTCGGGATCGAATTTCACCTGGTACATCGATTGCGGATGCGGGCCGACCGGCGCGTCGCGCCATCGGCCCATCTCCACTTTGAACTTGCGCTCGATTTCCTCGCGGATGCGCGCGGCCGTGTCGCGCGACGCATCATCGTAGTAGATGTGCGCGTGGTAGCAATTTATGATCGCGGGATCGATTCTATCCGGCATCGCGATGACTCCGATTACTCAGTCTTCTATATCGCAGGAACTCGCGATAAACGAACTCATCGCGGCGCGCCCCAAATCCTGGCGCAGTCGCCTGGTTGGCTGGAAGGAAATTGCGGTCGCTGTGATCGAGTTGGCGGGACTCGTCGCGAGCCCGGTCTTTTGGCCCTCGAAGGTTCGGCGCGGCGATGGTCATTCGGTGCTGGTGGTTCCAGGATACGGCGCCGGGGACCTTCAACTGGTAGCGATACGCAACTGGCTCGCGCGCATGGGCTATCGGCCGGTAAAGTCCGGGCTTGATTTCAATCCGGGGTGGTCGGAGGAAATCGTCGAGGGACTTGCCCGACAGGTAGAGGACGAATTCCGCAGCAGCGGTCGTCGAGTGACGTTGATCGGTCACAGCCTCGGCGGTCTGCAAGCGCGATCGGTCGCGCAACGCAGGCCGCATCTCGTTCGACGTCTGATCACGCTCGGAGGGCCACTCATTTACGCCAGCGGGACGATTCCACCTTCAATCGCGATGGCGTCGATTTACGTTTCGATAGATCTTCCCTATGAACCGGAGGCTCGCGAGAGCCACGCGGAGAATACCCAGGTGCGAGGCTCGCACGGCGGCTTGCCAGTCAATCGGAGCGTCTACGAGCTTCTGGCCGAGCTGCTCCGCCGACCCGACTCAGCGACGTGAGATTCGTCGAGCGCGACTACATGCGTTCCAGCACAATCACCGGTATCTGGCGCGTCGTGTTCTTTTGATACTCGTTAAAGTTCGGCATCACCTTGGCTTGCGCGTCGAACAGTCGCTGACGCTCGGGATCCTTGGTGATAGTAGCCTTGGCCTGAAATTTTTCCTTGCCCAACTCAATCGTCGTTGTCGGATGCGCTTTCAGGTTGTGGAACCACGCCGGATTTGTCGGGAAGCCGCCCTTCGACGCGATTATCACGATTCGATCGCCGTCCTTCGTGTACACCAACGGAGTGGTAAAGGGCTTACCGCTCTTAGCGCCAGTCGTCGTCAGTAGAAGCAGAGGCGCGTTGACGAACGGGCCGCTGATCGCCTTGCCGCCGTTGGCTCGAAACTCTTTGATCAGGCCTTGATTGAATTCATGCATCGCTTTTTCGTTGAACTCAGGCATTGCATTCTCCTTTTTCTGTTTCTTCCCCTCTCCCTGCAAGGGAGAGGATCGAAGGTGAGGGTATTACAGCGCGCGCCGCGCGGGCGATTCAAGATTCTGCTGCTCCTAGATCTCGGGCCATTTGTTGTTCCATGGGCGCGCCTGTTCGTAGGCATACGACGCTTGCAGCACCAGGTCCTCGCGATGACGCTCGGCAACGATTTGCAATCCGCATGGCAGCCCCGAATCAGTCAGGCCCGCGCGCACCGACGCTCCCGGATGCCCGCTCATGTTGAACGGATACGTAAACACGACGGCGTTCAGCGGCTCCTTCAGCGGCTGGCCGTTGATCTCGGTCGGCATCGGCCCCTTCGCGGGAAAGGCTTCGGTCGGCAGCACGGGACACAGCAGCAGGTCGAAGCGCTCGAATACGCGCTGGCACCAATCGTTGAACTCGCGACGACGCCGATACGCGGCCCCCATATGCTTCCACGTGACGCGAGGCGCGCCTTCGCTGCCGGCGATAAACGCGCGGCCGAAATCCTCGTGATGCTTCTCGAACCACTCATGCAGCATCGCGTACGCCTGCCCCGCGCCGACCTGCATCCAGGCGCGGCCGGTGTCCGGCACGGGATCGTCGATCGTCGTGACGTCGTGGCCGAGGTCCTTGAAAACGGCGGCCGCCTTCGCGATTTCGCGCGCGACGTCGCGCTGCACCAGCTGGCCGAAATCAGGATGAAACGCGATGCGAAGTTTTTTCGGCAGGCCCTCGAGGATCGCGGCGTAGGAAATCCCCGGATGAGGCAGCGAGTCGGGATCGGCTGGATGATAGCCGACCACCGCGTCCATGAAGAGCGCGGCATCGCGCACCGTGCGCACGATCGGACCATGCACGGAAGTGTCGTTCCATTGTTGCATCCCGAGCGTCGGGTCGTTCGGAATCCTGCCGTAGGTCGGCTTCAGCCCGTAGCATCCGGTGTAGCACGCGGGAATTCGGACCGATCCTCCGCCGTCGGAACCGGTCGAAATCGGCACGACCCCGCCCGCGATCGCCGCCGAAGTACCGCCCGACGATCCGCCGGGCGTGCGCTCGAGGTTCCACGGATTGCGGGTCGGCCCGAACAGCAGGTTCTTGGTGAAGGCGGTGTAGCCGAACTCTGGTGCATTGGTCTTGCCGATAACGATCGCGCCCGCCGCCTTTAGCCGCGCAACCTGGATCGAGTCCGACTTGGCCATGTTGTCCTTGAACGGTTTCGATCCATGCGAAGTTACCAGCCCGACGGTATCCTCGAGGTCCTTGACGCCAAGCGGCAGCCCGGCGAGCGTGCCGACCTTCTCGCCGCGCGCGATCTTTTCATCCAGCGCACGCGCCTCAGCCATCGCATCGTCGGCGCGAAGCGCAACAAACGCGTTGAGCTTGGGATTGGTCTGCTCGATTCGCCGGATGGTCACGTCCATCAATTCGCTGGGCTTGATCTCCCGCTTACGAATCATCGCAGCAAGTTCATGCGCCGGTTTCCAATAAAGTTCGTTCATCGCGGAGAACCTCCCGGAGTAATCACCTGCGCGGTGGGCGGCAGGGGTGACCCCTGCACCCAGTGAAAGAGTGAAAAAGTGAAAGACGCGAAATCCGCGCAGCGCGGCTCTCGCGAAGGGTTAATGTGAGGAACCGCGCTTCCCTGGATTTCTGCCCTATTCCTTCGGACAAAACTTACTACGATGCGCCGAAGTTAGAAACCGAATCGACGAAGGAACGCCATCCCTTCACGATCCTAAAGCGCTCCCTCTCCTTCGGACGCTTCTGTTTTGAAATCTGCCACATTGCGTTCCGCCACGGGAAGCCGCATGACGATCTCTCGGCCGACTTCGCTTTCGGCGCGGGCTAGAGTGATATCGCGCAGCTCGAGTACGTTCAGCGCAGAGTTAATCGCGATGTCGACCGGGTCGAACGCCGGAGTCACATTGGTCGAGTAGCGGGTGTCCTCGCACGAGAACAGTTCGTGGCCGTCATGCGCCGATACCATCCTGACCCGCGCCGTGACGCGCCAGGCGGCGACCAGAAAGCCGTAATAAGCTTCGTAGTTGACGACTTCGCCATAGACTATCGCGTCCGCGTTCAGCCAGTGGCCGATCTCCAGCGGGCTCAGGGCGTTAAGCTCGTCGTAGTCGGTGACACCTCGATCGGCCAGCACCGCGTCGACCGCCAACAGCGGTACCAGCGTAAATTCCCGCGTCGCCACATCGCCCGCGAAAGCCCGGCGCATGCGGTTGGCATGGCTCCATCCCCAACGGGCGCGCTCCTTTTCGCTGCGCGGCAGAATCGGAATCTTATCGATCACAAATGAACCGTCGCCGATGTCGGTGAACGGCAGGACCGCAATCTTCTTGGGTGGCGTCTTTTCATAGTCGGCGGCAACTGTGAATTTGGCGCTACCCGGATCGACCTCAACGATGCGGTCGTACCAGGCTTTCCGGCCATGCGTCGCTGCTTCTTCTTCGGGCAAGAAGAATGGGCGCGTTCTGTACTGCGTTGATGTGTTCGAGCAACCGGCCAGCAGAAGCAGGACGGTTACGACGCCTAAGGAACCCCGCGAGCGGAAAATCGGATGATTCCGCGGACTGCGCATCTGCTGTGCCCTCGTCGTGTTACTTCATCCGGCATGCCAGAGCCTCAAACCGCGGTTTTTCAAGAGTCTAAAGCCAGGTTCCCCAGACCTTACGTTTCAAAAAATTGTCGGCTGGTCGTTCCAGTTGACTCGAAAAAATAAAGTACCCTTTGGGACAGATAATTGGTAACGAAAAGGACTTTACATCGGTTCCATCAGATACACTTTAATCGATTTAAAAGCCACTTTCGTACTTCACTCATTGGGAAGCTGAATTCCGCGACGAGCTTAGACCAGCAGACGCCGGGTGACAAATCATACGCATATTCGCTGACCCGTTGAGTAGGTAATTTGGAAAGCGCGGTTTGACTCCCTAACACGCGTTAGATAGATTTTTTGGCAAGTCAGTGCGAAGCGTTTCTAAAAATTCGGGTGCGCGGGCGAGCGCCAAGGTCGTTGATCTGCGGAGGCCGACCGATACGCGCGACCGGGTGCTGCAGGTGGCGCAGGTGCTGTTTGCCGAGCGCGGATATCGCGGCACCAGCCTGCGCGATATCGCGAAGCGAATCGGAATCAAGGCGCCGTCCCTGTTGCACCATTTTCCCTCGAAGCAGCAGCTCTACCTCGCGGTGCTCGACAAGATGTTCGAGAGTCTCGAGGATGCGGCCAACGCGATCGCGTGGGGGCGCGAGAGCCGGCAGGAGCGGATGCGCCAGGCGGTCGGGAACGCGATCGATTTTATCGCGAGCCATCCGGATTTCGTGCGCATCATGTGGAAAGAGATGGCCGACGAAAGCGGCGTCGGGCGGCAAGTGCTCAAGCGGCGATTGCCGCCGCTGTTTTCCACCGCGGTGAATTTTATTTTTCGCGGACAGCGCGACGGCGAATTCCGCGCCGAAGTCGATCCGCTGCATTTCATGTGGAGCCTCAACTCGATCACAATCGGCTACTTCACGACCGCTGCGATGATCCGCCGCCTGTGGAGCATGAACCTGCTCGAGCCCGCGATGATCGAGCGGCGCAAGCATGAAGTGATCGATATGGTCGAGCGCACGTTATTTACAACAGATGCACGGACACCTGAAAACATCCACGAATAGATACTAAAAAAGGTACTGAAAAAATGAAGTTGGGAACTTTTTATGAGCATCAGTTGCCGCGTCCGTGGAAAGAGGGCTCGGAGCTGAAGCTGTTTCGCGACGCGCTCGACCAGGTCGAGCTCGCGGACAAGCTCGGCATCGACCATATGTGGGAAGTCGAGCATCATTTTCTCGAGGAATACGCGCATTCTTCCGCGCCGGAGATTTTTCTGGCGGCTGCCAGCCAGCGGACGAAACAGATTCGCCTCGGTCACGGAATCACGCTGCTGCCGCCGGGATACAATCATCCGGCGCGAGTGGCGGAGCGGATCGCGACGCTCGATCTGGTGAGCGGCGGGCGCGTCGAGTTCGGCACCGGCGAGTCGTCGGCCGAGCTGGAGTTGGGCGGCTTCAACATTCCGCGCGCGGACAAGCGCGAGATGTGGCTTGAGTCATTGGGCGCGATCGCGCGGATGTTCGTCGAGGATCCGTTTCTCGGGTCACGAGGGCAAGTACTTCAAGATGCCGGTGCGCAACGTGGTGCCGAAGCCGGTGCAGAAACCGCATCCTCCGCTGTGGGTCGCATGCTCGCGGCGCGAGACGATTCACCTCGCGGCGAAGCTTGGAATCGGCGCGCTGACGTTCGCGTTCGTGTCGCCGGAAGAGGCGCGGCAGTGGGTCACCGACTACTACACGACGCTCGAGAACGAGTGCGAGCCGATCGGATACGCGATCAACGCGAACATCGCGATCGTCACCGGCTTCATGTGCGACGAGAACGCCGAGCTGGCGCACAAGATGGGCGAAGAGGGGCTCAAGTTTTTCTCGTACGCGCTCGGACATCACTATGCGTTCGGCAAGCACGAGCCGGGCAAGACCAATATCTGGAACAATTTCAAAGCCAGCCCGTTCACTTTGCCTGGCATGGACGGCACCAACTCGTGCGTCGGATCGCCCGATCAGATTCGCACGCGGCTCCGCGAGTTCGAGGAAGCCGGCGTCGATCAGGTAGTGTTCATCTCGCAGGCGGGCAACAACAAGCATGAGGATATCTGCTCGTCGCTGAACCTGTTCGCCGAGAAGGTGATGCCGGAGTTCAAGGAGCGCGAACAAAAACGCGCGCATCAGAAGGCCGAGCGCATCGCGCCGATCCTTGAAAAGGCAATGAAGCGCAAACCCGAGCCGAAAATCCCGAAGCATGACGGGCCCACCGTCGTGCAGGCCGGGATGCTCGTATAATTCCCCCGCAGGTCGAAGAAGGCCGTCCCGAGCGGGGCGGCCTTTTCTTTTTTTGCGCCCTCAGTCTTTGATCGGCGCAGTCGGTGCAGGTCCGACGCGGGTGTACGTCACAGGAAATCCGTGGCACGCGCCTGGAACGACGAGTTCCTCGCGGAAGTGACTTGCGTCGGTGACGACTATCCGCACCGGCACCTGTCGCGAAAGCTGGAGTCCATTGTCCGCGCATATCTGTTGGGCATGCACGATGCCGGGCACATACTGATCCACCGTTCCGCGCCACACGACCTGGCCCGGCGGGAGAGTCTTGTTGCCATCAATCAGGGTCGCGACGTAATTCCGGCCGCGCAGCATCGGATCCAGCGTGATAACCACTCGCAGCGGGCCGCCCGGATACGTTGCCATCCAGTTTCCATTGAGCAGCCGCGCGACGTTCATCGGCGGCGCAGGCGGCTGCGGCGGAACGGGCGGAGGCGCCGGCATCGGGGGTCCCGACGATTGTTGGAACGATTGCGAATTGCAGGAGGACGTCACGCATGCAAGTAGAATCGCCAGCGATACAACAGCGGCGTGCGGAGTTAGTGAACGTTGGCGATTGATCCTCGGACGCGGCATAGATTCCTCCCAGCGAACGGATGGTCGAGGAGTATAGACTGCGCTGCGGCGCAGCGCAGCAGAGTCGTGTTTTTTCGGCATCGCGTCAATCTTGATCGTTTGGCCAGTCGCATTGAGAAATTTTATTCACTGGAGTCATTCGCCGAGTCGTGCAAATGTTTGCGTGATGAGACTGCGCCGGTTTCGCCGCCAAGTTGCGGCTGCAGCGCTCGCATTACTAAGCACAGGGAGCATCGCCGCTATGAGTACATCAGGATCCAGCGCACCGCCTACCGAACCGAAACTGGACGCGGCGCGCAAAATAAAAGTATTGACTGAAGTGCCGATGAGCTTCGGCTCGGGGAAGAAGATAGACCCGGCTGACTGGAAGGATTTCGTCCGCGCGCAGAACGACGACCTGAAGACGGGGCCGGGTATTGGCGAGCGGGTCCCGGATTTCGAACTCGCCGATCAGAATGGCAAGCAATGGTCGCTGCACGATCTGATGGGGCGAAGCGGACTGCTGCTGGTGTTCACGCGCAGCGCAGACTGGTGACCCTACTGCAGAAGCCAGCTCGTTGAGCTGGAACAATCGCGCACCGAACTCGAAAAGCACGGGCGTCAAGGTCGCGTCGATCACCTACGACTCGGCCGCCACGCTGAAACGATTCAGCGACGCCTATCAGATTCGATATCCGATGCTGTCTGATAAGGGCAGCGTCGTTATCCGCAAGTACGGCATTCTGAATGCTAACATTCCCGAAGGGCATCCGTTTTTCGGGATTCCATTTCCAGGCGATTACCTGATCGACGCTAACGGTACGGTGCGCGACAAGGAGTTCCTCCCGAACTACGAAACGAGGCCGGCTGCGTCAGAAGTACTGCTGAAAAACTTCGGCGTCGCGGAAGGAGCCTCCGGGATTGCGATTAATGCCGACGACGTTCGAGTGACTATTAATATGTCGTCGGAACGCGCGGTGCCGGGCAGGCAGCTCGGTGTTTCAGTTGAGTTCGTGATTCCTTCCGGATGGCATATCTACGGACAGCCAATCCCGGATAACTATGTCGCGACCTCGCTGCAATTCGATTCGGAGACGGTCACTGAGCAGTCCCTTGATTTCCCAAAGGCCACGCCGGTCGAGTTCAAATCGCTGGGCGAGACGCTGCCGGTGTACTCAGGAACGGTGCGCGCCATTGGCAGAGTCCTGATCAAGTCCGGCCTCAAGTCCGGCGAGTACAAGCTCAAGGGGATACTTCGCTTGCAACAGTGCAACGATCAGATTTGCAAGCTGCCGCAGAAGATCGCGTTCGAGGTCCCTATCACGATCGATCCTATGGTCGCGGGCGCCAAGTAGTACTGCGACTGACTACATGAGTTGGTATGCGCGCGCGACGTTTTCGCCGAGGATCCCGCGGCGTCCCGACTCCTTCATCGGCGCGATCATGCCCTTCAGCTCCTCGAGATAGTTCCCGGGATGATCGGGATGCGGATAGTCAGTCGCCCAGAAGAATTTGTCCTCGCCGACGATCTGCATCATCGCGGCTATCGTACGTTCGTCGGGATCGGCTGAGATGTAGCACTGGCGTTTGAAATAGTACGACGGCTTCTCCTTGAGGCGGACCGTCGCGCCGAGCGTGGTGCCGTTGAAGATGGCGTCGCCGCGATCGAGGAAATAACCGATCCATCCGGCCTGCGACTCGAGCACTACGACGCGCAATTTCGGAAAGCGATCGAAGACGCCCAACTGGAAAAACGTGCCGAAGGCATGCTGCACACCCTGGCCTGCGAACAGATCGAAATACCACGCGGCCCAGGAGAAATTGTCGTAGCGATGATGGATGCCGAAGCTGGCGGGCTCGAAGGTCGGATGAATCGCGAGCGGGACGCCGAGATCCTGCGCCGCGGCGAAGACCGCATCGTGACGCGGATCGCCATGCGGAACGCGCGTGATAGTGAACGGGCAGACGAACGCGCCTTTGCATCCGTCCTTAACTGCGCGCTCCAGCTCGCGCGCCGCTTCGGCAGGATCGCCGAGTGAAAGATGCGCAATCGGGATCAACCGTCCGCCCGAGTCGCGGCAGAAGTCCGCGATCCATCGGTTGTAGGCCTTGCAGTATGCGGCCGACAGCTCCGCGTCGAAAAGTTCGGCCTCCCACAGCAGCCCAATCGTGGGATAGAGAACCGATTTCGCCATCGCTTCCCGGTTGAGCAGCTCGAGCCGCTCCTTCATCGTCCATGGTCCCGAAGGCTGCGCCCTTGAGGTAGGTATTCTCGGGTTTCGGCGCGAGCATCCGCACCTGCTCGGGCTTGGCGTCACCGCGCATCGCGCTCTCGCGCAATTTGCGCGCGTCCTCGACCTTCTTGCCCATGCCGCCGAGCGAGCCGAGCAGCCCGGGCTGAGTCATCTTGGCGCGCTTGCGATCGATCTCGAGATACTCGAAGCCGTCATCGCCGACCCGAATGCGCATCGCGCGTTCGCGATACTTGGGATCGATATACTTCTCCCAGAGGTCGGGCGGTTCGAGGATATGTCCGTCGCAATCGATAATCAGTTCTTCGGTCTTCATAGTATCAACTCCGCAATAGTCACTGACTAATCAAAAGATCGCGAGCGGATTTACCGGCGATGCGGTGCCACGCTCCAGGATTAGTGGCGCCATCGAGAACAGGAACTCGTTGCGCCCCAGTCTCGCGCTGGTTGACGACACCGCGTCGAGGTCGGCGTTGTCGATCAGATGTATGCCCATCGCGACCAGCGTGCCGACATGAATCGGAAGCGGGACGCCGTCGTAGCCGCTCGGCACCACGTCGCTGACCGCATCGCAGCCGAGTACTGCGATGCGCCGCTCGTGGAGCCATGGCAGGCAGGCGGCGTCGAGGCCGGGAAGACCGACGCGCATCGGATCCCATCCGCCTTTGACCTTGCGCATCGCGGCGCGGCCGGTGCGAATCATCAGCACGTCACCCTCTTCGACGTGAACCTTCTGCGCCTTCTCGGCGGCGTCGAGATCTTCAGGCAGAATTTTCTGGCCCGGCTCCATCCATTCGATTTTTTTCAGCCGCGGAATATCGAGCAGGACGCCGCGGCTGACGATGCCGGCGCGCGTCACGTCGATCGCGCACTTTTTCGCGCCGTGCGATCCGACTTCACTGGCATCGAAGCCGTTGTACATTTTGTTCTGCCAGAAGACGTGGCAGAGCGCGTCGATGTGAGTATTCGCCATGCCATGCGGCGCGATCGCGAAATAGTCACCGGAATAGGGGAGAGCCTGCTCGTGCGAGTCGGCGCCCGCCTGCACCATCAAGTGAGTAACCGGGTTCGGATTGTCGGGCGCGGGAATCGTCGCGAGCGGCAGCGCCATCGAGACGCTCTCTCCCGTTTGCACCAGGCGCGCCGCCGCCGTGCGCTTTTGATTGGTGATAAAGTTCAGCGCGCCGCGCTGGTCTTCCTTGCCCCAGCGCCCCCAGTTGCTGAGCTTCTCGAACAGTCCCTTCACGTCCGAAGGCGTCAGTTTGTCCGCCATGATAATCTCTCCCAAGGAGCAGGGTGGCTGGAAATCCGTATAGCACGCCCGGCAGCAACCCTGTCAATTTGAACGATCGGTATGTGTTCGGAGGAATGAGAGTTGGCCAACGATTACATCGAAGCGGCGCGCGTCTTTCACGAGGTCACCAAGCATTCGTACACCAGCGTACGTTCGTCGCCGCATTTTCTCGACTGGGATAACAAGCCGCTGCCGTACAAGATTTATCCGGGAGCCGCGTCGATCCCTTTGCCGCGCGATCTGAATCTTTCCTCGACGCCGACCCTGGCGGCGCTTGTCGTCCTACGTGCCTGCCGATTTTTCCGCGCCGATCGACACTGCTGCGCTCACGCGAATCCTGTTCTGTGCCGACGGCCTGACGCGGCAGAAGAAGGTCGGCGATGACGACTATCATTTTCGCGCCGCGGCGTCGGCCGGCGCGCTTTATCCGATCGAGATTTACGTCGCGGCGTCAGAAGTCGAGGACCTCGAGACTGGCCTCTATCATTTTTCACCGGCGGATCTGCGGATGGCCGGGCTGCGTCGCGGTGATTGGCGCAGTTACATTGCCGACGCTGCCGTGAAGCGCCCGTCGATTCGGAACGCGCGCGCAGTAATCGCGTTGTCGGCGATCTATTGGCGCAGCGAATGGAAATATCGCGCGCGGGCGTATCGATATTGCTATTGGGACGCCGGAACCATTCTCGCGAATCTGCTGGCAGCGGCTGCAGCCGAGGAAATTTCCGCGGAAGTGATTACCGCATTCGAGGATCCGGCGCTCGAAGCGCTGCTCGGTATCGACGGCGATCGCGAGGGCATGATCGCGTTGATCGCGCTCGGACGCACCGACGAAACTGCGTCGCCGTCGCCCGTAGTCGAGCCGTTGGCACTGGAGACGATTCCGCTTTCGTCGCAGGAGGTCGCGTACCCTGACCTGGTCAAGATGCATCACGAGTCGCGGCTTATTACCGCCGATGAAGTCGCGACGGTGTCCGCTGCGAAGCTGCCTCCACATAAATCGACACCGAGCACGAACGCGCTCCAGCTGGAAACCATAACGTCCGAAGAATCCGCGGGACTTGGCGAGACCATCTTGCGCCGAGGATCGTCGCGAGCGTTCGCGCAGGAAGCGATCACCGCAGAAGAGCTCGCGACCATCATGGCCGCTTCGAGCGATCATCCGCAGGCCGACTTTCCCGCGTTGACCGACACTTATCTAATCGTCAACGCGGCGGAAGGATTGGAGCCTGGCGCATACTACTACAACCGGGATTCGCGCGCGTTCGAGCTGCTGAAGGCGGGCAACTTCCGCGGCGAGGCGGGTTACCTGTGCCTCGAACAGCCGCTCGGCATGGATTGCTCGGCGCTCGTCGTTTATATGGCCGATCTCGAGCGCGCGCTGACCGCATTTGGAAATCGCGGCTACGGCGACGCGCATCTCGAAGCAGGAATTCTGGGCGGACGCGCGTATCTCGCGGCGTATTCGCTCGGCCGCGGCGCGACGGGACTTACCTTCTACGACGACGACACGACAAATTTTTCGAACCTCACGCCGCAGGAAAGAGTCCTCTATTGATGGTCGCGCTCGGAATTCCCCGCTCGCGGTTGAAATCGTAAGAGTATGTTCACTCGATTCGATCTGGCTATTCTTTCGCAGAGGTCGATAGTTCTATGAACCTGCCTGAGTTTCAGAATTTGGACCTGAGCATCGCTCGAGCCCGAATTGCTCTGTCGCTCATCGCGATGCTGTCCTTGTACATCGATCCGAGCACCGCCGGTGGCCTGTTCCACCTGAACGCGTACGCGTTGACGACCCTGCTGTGCCATCTGGCGTACAGCGTCGGAATTTATCTCGCGCTCAGCCGCCGATACGCGGACTGGAATCTTCAGCTGCTTTCAACCTGCTTCGACCTGTTCTTCGCGACCGCCGTCGCATTCATCACGGAAGGGCAAACCAGCGCATCCTACGTATTCTTTGTATTCGCGATTATCGCCGCCGGAAACCGCGCCAGGTCGCGTCCAATTGCAATCGTGACGGTTTGCAGCGTGGCGCTCTATTTACTGGTGATCATTCTCACCCAGGGAATAACCAGCGTTTACGATATGCGCGCGGTCTACCTTGCGATCGCCGGATATCTGATCGGCTTCTTCTCGCAGCAGCGCGCCCTGTTCGAGGCGGAGGTGCGCGAACTCGAAACCCGCACCGAGCGACAATCCATCGCCCGCTCATTGCACGACGGATATGTGCAGGCACTGGCCGGCGTGAACTTGCGCCTCGAGACCTGCCGCGCGCTCCTGAATCGTAATCGTCCGCAAGATGCGCTCGTGGAAATCACCGACCTGCAGGCCGGCGTCGCGCGAGAGTACGACGCGGTTCGAATCTATCTGCGCTCGCTCGCGGGCATCGACCAGAGACCTGCCGCGGAATTCGCCGCGCGAACTTCCGATCCAAGCTTTGAAGTTCGCGCCGCGTTCAGTGGTGGCAGTCTCCTCGGCGAGCATATACTGCAGATCATGCTCGAAGGCCTCCGCAACTCCCGCAGCCATGGACTCGCCAACCTGGTAAGGATCGACGTGCGCGAGGTCGAGGACAAGGTTTCGATCACTATCGAGGACGATGGTGTCGGCTTGTCAGACTCGTCGTCGAGGCCATGGGCTATCGCCTCGAGAGTCGCGGAACTCGAGGGGCACATGAGCATGCACAGCGATGGCAGCACGCGGCTGCAAATCGAGCTTCCTAACAGTTAATCATGCGAACCCCGATGCGTCTCATCATCGCCGACGATCACGCTCTATTCCGGCAGGGCCTCAAGTCGCTGCTGCTGCTTCAATCGGACACCCAGGTCGTTGCTGAAATAGAATCTTCAGACGATGTAGCTCCCGTCGTTTCTGACACCGCCAGCGACATTCTTCTGCTCGATCTGCAGATGGATCGCTGGATGATGGAAGACATCCCGCAACTCAGCCGCCTGATAAATGTGATCGTGCTGACTGCGAGCGAAAGCGCCGAGAATGGAGTTAGAGCTTTGCGGCTTGGCGCCAAGGGTGTGGTGCAGAAGCGATTCGCGATCGAGACGTTGATGATGGCGGTACGGTCTGTCGCGGAAGGAATGGTATGGATGCCGCCGACGGTGCAGACCGAATTTGCGCGACAGGAAAGTTCGAGCGGTAAGGAATTGACGCCGCGCGAATGCGAAATCATCCGCTACGTTGCCTCCGGCATGAGGAACATCGAAGTCGGCGAGCGGCTCTCGATAACCGAGAGCACCGTCAAAACTCACCTCAACAATATTTTTCAAAAACTCGGCTTGCGCGATCGTCTTGAACTCACGCACTACGCGATCAAGACAGGAATGGTCGCGGTGCTCGATCACAATCGCTGACACGCACAATCGCTGACAACTCGCTCGGCAGTGATGCTCATATGGCAGGCATCGCCTGTAGATGAGGCATCGTCATTCTCATTCGGATTTCTCGCGCAAGCAAAAATAACTCTTAGTTGAGTGAAAATTTGAAACCTACGATGGATCGCTCGCTCCATCGATAGGTCTACAAAATGATTCATCGTCAGATGGACTCCGAATTATTTTTGTCGAGGCATACGTCTTGCTCCAAGACCATGCGGCGCGATCAAGCGTCCGTCGCGCCGCGCGGTGGCGCGGAGGCCAACGCCAAAAACAACTTTCGGAGGGAAACGATCGATGTACTCAGGAGCAACAGGGATTTGGGAGAGAATCCGCGAAAGCTGGCGAGACCCGATGGTTCGTCGCAACGCGGGTTACCTGATGGCTGGCAAGATGATCGGGCTGGGGCTCGTACTCTTGCTGATTTCGAAATGGTACCTGCCCGCGACGGCCTACGCTGACGCTGCGCCGGCTTTACCGCCGCCGCAGGTCAACGCGATCAACACCGTATGGACGCTGGTCGCCGCATACCTGGTTTTCTGCATGCAGGTCGGCTTCGTCATGCTCGAGTCGGGATTCGCCCGCTCGCGTGAGACGGTAAACATCCTTGTCGAAGGAATCGCCGACACTTGCATCTGCGGCGTCACCTTCTGGCTGTGGGGTTTCGCATTCATGTTCTGCCCGGGGACGCCGTGGATCGGCACCACCGGCTTCATGCTGCACAACCTCGCCCCGACTTACGGCACCACCGGCGTTCCGCTGCTCGCGTACTGGGTCTTCCAGTATGCGTTCGCGGACACCTGCTCGACGGTAACCTCCGGCGCAATGATCGGTCGCTGCGATTTCATTGGCGACTTGCTTTACAGCGTCGGCGTAACGGGCTTCATCTACCCGATCATCGGTCACTGGGCATGGGGCCCGGACGGATGGCTGGCGAATTTGAACCCGGTTAACTTCCACGACTTCGCCGGATCGACGGTTGTGCACACGATCGGCGGAACGATCTCGCTGGCAGGCGCAATCGCACTCGGACCTCGGCTCGGCCGCGTCTTCAAGCGCGACGGCGGACAACCGATGAAACCGCACGACTTGATCATCGGCGCAACCGGCGGACTGATCCTCTGGTTCGGATGGTACGGATTCAACCCGGGCAGCACGCTGTCCGCGATGGACGCGCAAGGCATCGGCCGCGTCTCGTTCAACACGACGATCGCCGCATGCTCTGCCGGACTGACCTCGCTCTTCTATTCTTACTACAAGGCCGGCAAATGGGATCTCGCGCTGACGGTTAACGGGTTCCTCGCGGGCCTGGTCGCAATCACCTGTCCCTGCTACTGGGTCGATCCCGAAGGCGCGTTCCTGCTCGGAATCGGCGCTGGCATCGTGGTGGTCTGGGGTATCGACTTGCTCGAATACCTGCGCATCGACGATCCGATCGGCGCAGTCCCTGTCCATATGATCGCGGGAATCTGGGGCACGCTCTCGCTGGGGCTCTTCGCCGCCGGCAAATACGGCGCAGCCACCGCGATGGGTGGTGATCCCAGCAGCCCTGTCACCGGCCTGTTCTATGGCGGCGGCTTTGGTGTCCTGAAAGCACAAATGATCGGCAGCTTCTCGATTACGATCGCGACATTCGTGATCTCGATGGCGCTGATGTACGCGGTAAAGTACGGCTTCAGACTGCGCATTCCGACCGAAGGAGAAATCGAAGGACTCGATCTGCACGAGCACGGTTTCCCTGCATACCCGGAATACGTGGTCAACGGCGACGACGGCTGCCCCAAGAGCATCGACGACGTACCAATCGGCAGGCGCACCTTGGCTCGACCCTCCAAAGCCAAGAAGGTGGCCTAGCGACCTGCGCGATGTGGACCGCAGCACGGAGACTTTACGGGAGTCATCCATGCGCACGGAACAAACGGGCCGGCCTCAGTCGGAATCAGCCACCGACTCGGGGCCGGCCCGAGTTTACGAAGATGGGACTGGACAGTGATAAGGGCAGCGAGAAGATTCGTAACGTACCTCGCGCAGCAGCGGCTTCGGCGCAAAGTGATCGGCGCGCTCGAGGTGAATCGGCGGGCGGGAATTCGCAACGACGGACTTTCTCTCAAGAGCATGCGCAATCGGCTCGAAGTGGAATGGCAGGCCAGGGAGATTCATCCCTGGGATCAAGGTCTGCCGCCCGAGCGAACCGCGCAGAAATTCGTGCAGCAATGTCTCGAGGATGTCGACGCCGCGATCTCGCGCTTGTTCGCGACCTTGCCGGACACCGATGAAATCGTGCTGCGCGTGCTCGACCCGACTTCCGGGAATCCGATCGTGGCGGGCACGGTTACGCGAGCGGAGGCCGCGGCGGCATCCGCGCGGTCCGTCGGGATGAAGCTGAAATCGCTCGGCTTGGTTTTTCGGTTGGCGAATTGGCAATTCGAGTCGCTCGGTAGTTAAAGAACAGCGCGGACGCGATTTGACCGCGCACTGATGACCGCCAAATAAGCGAGTGCCTCTCGTTTGGGCACTGCAATGCATTTTTCATCGGTAATCATTCGCTTTT
>CAVTEN010000001.1:0-16540 GCA_963733715.1 uncultured delta proteobacterium | reverse complement strand
GAGATTTACCGCGGCATCCTCGGCCTCGCGCCCGAGCGATTGAACAAGCTCCGAGCGGCAGGCTCGATTTAGTCAGGAGAAAATTCGAGATGAGCCGTTTTGCACTTGAAGGAGTTCACATTCTCGACTTCGCCTGGGTCGGCGTCGGTCCGATCACGACCAAGTATTTCGCCGACAACGGCGCCGACGTGATTCGGGTCGAGTCCGCTGCGCGTCCCGACGTGCTGCGTATCGGGCCGCCGTGGAAAGACGCGATGCCCGGTATCAACCGCAGCCAGTTCTTCGCCAGCTTCAACACCTCGAAGAAAGGAATCACGCTCGATCTGAGCAAGCCCAAAGCGCGCGACATCGTGAAGCGACTGGTGCCGTGGGCCGACATCATCGTCGAGAGTTTCACGCCCAAGGCGATGCGCAACTGGGGACTCGATTACGAAAATCTGCGCGAGCTGCGCCCCGACCTCATCATGCTCTCGACCTGCATGCAGGGGCAGACGGGACCCAACGCGCTCTACCCCGGCTTCGGCCAGTTGATGGCTGCGCTGTCGGGCTTCTACTACATCTCGGGCTACGGGCCCGGCTCGTGCGCGCCGCCGTACGGGGCGTATACGGATTTCATCGCGCCGCGATTTTCCGCGTTCGCGCTGCTGGCCGCGCTCGACTATCGCCGCCGCACTGGCAAGGGCCAGTACATCGACATGTCGCAGTACGAGGCTGCGATGCAAAATCTCGCACCCGCGCTGATCGACTACCACGCAACCGGCCGCGTGCTCGAGCCGCGTGGCAATGCGTCCGCGCGTTACGCTCCGCACGGCGCCTACCGATGTGCCGACGAGGACGGCAACGAACGATGGATCGCGATTGCAGTCGCGGGCGACGATCAGTGGCGCGCGATGCTCTATGCGCTCGCCGCAGATTCCACCGACGCGCGTTTTGCGACGGGGTCGGCGCGGATCGAGAATGCCGCGGCTATCGATGAGTTCGTTGGCTCGCTGACGCGCGCGCACAATGCGCAGGACCTCACCGCGAAGTTGCAGGCCGGCGGAGTCGCCGCTTATCCAGTAGAGAACTGCGTCGACATCCATCAGGACGACAACCTCGAGGCGTTTGGCTTCTGGCATTGGCTGGAGCACAAGGAAATGGGCCCATCGCCATACGAAGGACTCGAGCATCGAATGAGCCGAACGCCGGGCACGCTCCGATCGGCGGCGCCGATTCTCGGCCAGGACAACGACGAAGTTTTCCGCGGGATGCTCTCGCTCAGCGCTGACGAAATCGAGCAACTAAAGAAAGAGAACGTGATATTCTGAGTTCGCTCGATAGTCTTCGTGCGATACGAACTCAAAATTGCGCTCCGGTATCTGCGCGCCCGCCGCAAAGACGCCTTCATCTCGATCACGACGATTTTTACTGCCGTCGGCGTGATGATCGGCGTCGCCGCACTCACGATTACGCTTTCTCTGATGGGCGGCTTCGAGCAGAGCATCAAGGAACGCGTGCTCAACCTGAGCCCGCAAGTCCAGGTACTCAATTCGCAGGGATCGATCGAGAACTATACGGACATCGAGAAGAAGGTCGCCACGGTTCCCGGCGTCAACGGCGCGGAAGCGTATATCGTCGGCCAGGCGATGCTGAGTTCGGGACGCGGAATCGGCGGCGTGGTCGTGCGCGGGGTCGAGCCGGACAATCCCGTGGTGCGCCATCAATGGGGCCGCTACATGATAACCGGCGGCCTCGACGATCTCTCGCGCAGCTACACGATTCCGGCAGGTGCCGCGGGACCGGCAGTCACGACCGGCGGCCTTGCTATCGGAGTCAGCCTTGCGAAGAAGCTCAAGGCCAAACCCGGTGACGCGGTTCGGATGGTCGCGCCGATTATTTCGGCCGACGGATCGCTCTCGACCAAGAGCGCGCAATTCGTGATCGGCGCGATCTTCGATTCGGGAATGAATTTCATCGATACCAACATGGTCTTCATGAGTCTCGCGAACGCGCAGAATTTCTTCGGCCGCGTCGGCAAAGTGGACGGGGTCGATATCCATCTGGTCAACCTGGACCAGACCGACGCTGTCACCGACGCGATACGCAAGCTGTTTCCTGATCCGTATCGGGTCCGCAACTGGATCGAATTCAACGAATCCGCCGCCGCGGGCTTCGCGCTCCTCAAGCGCATCTATGCGCTGGTGCTGGTGATGCTGATCGGCGTCGCCGCGTTCAACCTGGTCGCGACGTTGATCATGGTGGTGATGGAGAAGCGCAAGGATATCGCGGTGCTGATCGCGATGGGCGCGACGCGACGCGACGTGCGCATGATCTTCGTGCTGAAGGGACTAATCGTCGGCGCCGCGGGAACGGCTGCCGGACTGATCCTCGGCGCAGTTGGATGCTTTGCGCTGGCGCGCTACCAGTTCATTCACATCCCGCGCGAAATCTACGGCATCTCAAACCTGCCGATCGACGTACAACCGTCGAACTTCGCCGCCGTCGCGGTAGCCTCGATGATTCTCTGCCTGCTCGCGACAGTATATCCGGCCCGGCAAGCATCGCGAGAGATGCCGGTCGAAGTCTTCCGCTCCTAGCTCCTCCGCACCACCCCACCCAGCGGAAAACTAATTACTGATTATTTGATGTGCGATTTGTATTGGTGGGGGGCTTGCCGGCGAGCTTTGGTTTGCGAACGACCAGAGTCTCATGACCGCGAACCTTGATCGTGCGTGCCGGGTCTGACGAAAAGTTCTGGGTCGGTCCGTCAGAATTCCGTGGCCGCGACGAGGTCCGCTTGCGCCGCCAATTGCTGAGCTCCTTCGACAGTTTTGAGGCCAGCGAATCGTTGTCCTGGCCGTCCTCGGTCGATTCTCCGCTATCCTTGAGGTCACCCTCAAAGTCTGCGGAACTCATTTGCGTTCTCTCTTCCTGTGACGTGGATTTGTCCTCCTTATCCTTAGGACTGTTTTAGAAACAGAATTTTAATTCTCGAAATTTATGTACTAACAGTAGTTGGCTCTCGCACTCGCGACGGCCTGGGATCATTAAATCAGTAGATAAGATTGTGTCTCGACTGCGTACCGAATCAAATTTTATCGGCGCGTTTCGGCTTGGAATGATTTTTATGTGGGGATTCTTTCAGGCGGATTTTCCGCCGGCCGAGCCTTTGAAAGCTCCGGCCGGCGTTCAAGTCATAGTTGAGTTAGCTTCACAGTTTATGCAAACAGACTCTGCATGCGGAGCGCAAGACCCATGTCGCCGGCGATTCGCAGTTTGCCGCTCATGAACGCGACCTGCCCGTTCAGCTTGCCAGTCGTCATGTCGACGTAATCCTGCGCCGTCATCGAGATCGTGATGCTCGGCGAAGCGGCCGGTCCTTCGTTGACCGTGCAGGTTTCGTTGTTGATGACGACGTTCCACTTGCCGCCGTTGTCGCCCGAGAGATCAAACTGGTAAGTAGCATTCAAACCTTTCGCCGCGTCCTTGTTGAAGCGACCAGGCATCGCCGCGAAGATTTCTTTGGGTGTCGTAGGTGCTGCGTCAGCCATGGAAAATTGAGTCCTCCTGAATGGGAGCGGCGTATCCCGCGCTCTTTCCGCCATATAAGCGTTCGGCTCTTACCGTGTCAATAGTAACACGCCGCGCCGGATCATTCACAACCGGCGCCAATGGTTTTATCCAGCGGATTAGAATCCGAACATGTTACCCGGGATGACTCTGATGAGGTTTCCTGCCACGTGCACCGGCGAGGCGTTCTCCGTGATCGTCACTGCCTGCTGCTTTTGCGCATCGGTCTTGACCGTGCCGTCGAGGTACGCGTCGTGGCCTATAACCTTCACCGTCACCGTGTTCAATCCCGCGGCGTACAACTGCGACGCGATCGCAGCCTGACGCGCCGCCCAATCGGCCGTGTCTGTCTGCAGCGAATCGATCACGTTGCCGACGCCCGGCACACTACGCACGAGCTTTTCCGCGTAGAGCTTTGCGTCGTTGTCGAACACCTTGCCGAAAATCGTGACCGCGTTGCCGCTGGTGTAGCAGTTCACTCGCCGCGTCCGCGGATTCGACGAGAGCACCTGCAGCACGCGCTGCTGCAAAGTCATCGGCGGAGGCTTGGGCGCGCTCGCCACGTGATGGCGTCGGGGAGGGGGCGGAGGTAGGGGCGCAGGCGCGACGGCCTCCGCGGGCGGAGTCTCGACGGAAGCCGGTGTCGGTGCACTCACCGCTTCCGACGCGGCCGATGACGGCGCCGGTGGCGAGCTGGCAAACTCAGGCGGCTCGGTCGGGCTGAGGCCCGCCAGCTTGGTGTTGAGCTGCGACTCGAGCGCGTCCTTGGTCGCCGGATCGTTGGTGAAAACTATCGGATAGTCTATTTCGACCTCGCTGCCGCTAAACGGCGGATAAGTCCAGGACGAAACGTCCTTCACCACTTCGGCGTCGAAGGCTGGATTCGGATTGGTCGACGTTCGCACAGAAGCCGCGTCCACGTTGCCGCTGGGCAGCACCCTGACTCGCACCACCATCGCATTGCGGAGAGTGTTGTCGCCGGCGAGTGCATGCTCATAGCTGTCCAGCAACGGGTTCTTGTGATCCTCGAAAAATTTGCGCGCCGCATCCTGGTTGCGCTCGGGCGCCGACGCGGATTCTCCTGTCACCTGCACCGGCATCGCATTCGCCAACGCCACCGACGGCCCGGTCGGCGCGACAACTGCCACCGACGCAGCAGCAGACGGGGAAGCATTCGCCACCGGCGCCTCCGCGCCCTTGCTGAGATGAATCGCGAGCCAGGCGCCGCCTCCGAGCGCAACGATAGCTGCAATCAGGTAGCCGAGGACGCCGAACATCCCGCGGCCTTCTTTTTCGCCGTCGTCGCCTTCCGGCATCCGGCTTGTCATAGGCCTCGACGGCGTGGGACCGCGCCTGACGGTAGGATTCCTCGTCGGCGCCGCCGGTCTCGATGGAGGCGGAGTGTACTGCTCGGCTGCGGAGTCCACGCCGAGCCGTGCGCCGCAGAAATTACAAATCAGTTCGCCCGGCTGAGCCTTGCCACCGCACACCGGACATTCGATTTGCTGGCCCTGGTCGCCGCCGGCGCTCTCGGCAAAAGCAGGACCGGTGGGAACCAGCGCGGTTCCGTCATCTTCGCAAAAGGTTTCCGAGTCGGGGTAGGTTTTTTCGCAGCGGGGACACCTTTTCATGTTGGTAAGAAATCCTCGAGCGCAAGTTTCGATGAAATCGGCGCGAATTGCGACAGGCCAATTACTGCCTCGAGATCACCTCGGCGCCAAACTTTTCCATCGCAGCGATATGATCCCGGGTCGTCGCAGCCGGCCCGATTATTATTCGCGATACCCCCATCGACGCAAATTTTTCGATGTCTCCGGGCTTCAATTGCTCGCGCAGCCTGCTGACCGTAATTTCCAGCGGCGTCGTCCGCTCCGCAGCGCGTTCATGCTCGCGCAGACGCTTGATCGTCGCCGCGATCTCGTCGTTGCCCTCCGCAATTCCGTACCATCCGTCGCCGAGTTTTGCGGCGCGCTTGAGGGAAGGCTCGGTGTTGCCGCCGAACACAATCGGCGGATGCGGCTTTTGCGCGGGCTTGGGCATGAACTTGAATCCTTCGACGCTGACGGTCTTGCCGTGATACTCCGGCGAATCCTTGGTCCACAGCTCTTTCATCAGCGCAACGTATTCGCGGGTGCGAAGAGCGCGGTCCTTGAAGTTCATGCCGACACCTTCGAACTCCTCTTCGAGCCAGCCGATGCCGACGCCGAAAATAAATCGCCCGCCCGAGAGCACGTCCAGGCTGGCGACTGCCTTTGCTGTCGTGAATGCGTTTCGAATCGGCAGGACAAAGACTCCCGTCGCGAGGCGAATCTTCGTCGTGACGCCGGCGACGTAGGCCAGCGCCAGCATTGGGTCGTGCAATGGCGTCTCCGGAGGCGCGCCCATCCTTCCACTAGAAGAGTACGGATAGGGCGAGCGGTAGGTTACCGGCAAAATAATATGTTCCGGAATCCAAAGGGATTCGAAACCGCTCTCCTCGGCTTTGCGAGCGACCGCCGCGATACTGTTGGGCGAGGTCTGGTACAGAAATGTTCCGAACTTCATTTTTTTACTGCTCACCGCTCCCACGCGAGCGAAAGTTTTACAATCCTAGTCAGTTTCAAGCTTGACCGAAAAGACCGCCGGATCCTCGATTGTGCGCAAATCCAAGTGGAACGAATCGTCGGCGACACGCCCGATAATTCGCGCGCGCCGGAACATCGCGGCGATAGCATTGGCGGATTTCTCCGGATGCGTCACGCGCAACGCGACCGACTTCAGTTCCTCGACCGGCATCGCGCCCGAACCGACCTGCGAAGCTACGTCGTCGACAATCTCGACGAGGTAGCCGTCGCCAAGCCGCTCCGCGACGATCTCACGCGCACGCGGCGCGATCGCACGAATCTCATTCGCGCGCCTCGACAGAATTCGCAAAGTCGGCAGCTCATGAGCGAGATCGCCCGAGCGTAGATAGAGCCGCAGCGTTGCGGAGAGCGCGGCCAGCGTCAGCTTGTCGCATCGAAGCGCTCGCTTCAGGGGATTGCGCTTGATGCGATCGATTGCGGCGCGGCGGCCTACGATCACACCAGCTTGCGGACCGCCGAGCAGCTTGTCGCCGGAGAACGTGACGATCGCAGCGCCCGCGGCGATTCGATCGCGCACAATAGGCTCGTGCGGGATTCCGTACTCGGTGAGATCAATCAGCGCGCCGGCGCCGAGATCCTCCATCACGTCGATTCCGCGCGCGCGCCCTATCTCGACCAAATCTTCCAGCGTCACTTCGCTGGTGAAGCCCACGACGCGGTAGTTCGACGGATGAACCTTCAGCAGCAACGCGGTCTCCGGACCGATCGCATCAGCATAGTCGCTCGGATGCGTCCGATTAGTCGTGCCGACTTCGCGCAGAATCGCGCCGCTCTTGGCCATGACGTCGGGCAATCGAAACGATCCGCCAATCTCGATCATCTCGCCGCGCGACACGATCACCTCGCGCCCATCGGCGAGCGAGTTGAGCGCGAGGACGACAGCGGCGGCGTTGTTGTTCACGACGGTGGCAGCCTCGGCGCCCGTCAGCGCGCAAAGCTCGTCCTCGATGATCGAATCGCGGTCGCCTCGAGCGCCGGTCTCGAGATCGTATTCGAGGTTGACGGCGGATCGCGCCGTCATTTCGACGGCCTCAATCGCAGACTCAGCCAAAATTGCACGCCCGAGATTCGTATGCAGGACGACACCGGTCGCATTGACGACGGGTCGAAGAACCGGCTCATCAGTAGCAACCGCATGCGCGGCGGCGCGCACGACAGCGTCGATCATCGCGTCGCGATCGCGCGGAAGCGCGTCGCGTCCGGAAAGTATCGCGGCTCGCAACTCAGCCTGCGCGCGCTGCAGGGTGACTTTGAGGTAGCTGCGGCTGAGGCCAGACAGCGCAGGGAGAGCCTCCGCGGCGCGAAGGCATTCGTCGATCGGCGGAAGTGCTCGAATCAGATTAGCGCGCGAATCGGTATCTGCGTCACGAGTTTTTCGCGAGTGTTTCGGCACGGCGGCTAGATTATCAAAGACTGTCGCGCTCCTGCGCAACCGCTACTTTTTGCGTGGGGGTAGAGCGAAAATCGCGATAGATGCGCGGCAACCTAACCCCTAACCCCTTCCCGAGCGGGAAAGGGAACTGGATTTATACTGACCGAGTTTGCGATTGATACTGGGTGCAGGGGTCACCCCTGCCGAAGGAAGCGTGAAACCCAGCGCGGGTTTCACTTTCAATTAAGTGGCTTCTTCCGCGATTGCTTCCTGCGCCTGCGCGATTAACTTCAGCTTGGTCAATAAGATGAATCCGCACATGAGCGAGAATGCCGCGCAGAAGAGCACTGCTGTGCGCGGACTGAAATGCTCGCCGATGTAGCCGACCGCCAGGCTTCCGATCGGCGCGGTGCCGATAAACGACAGCGTGTAAATGCTCATCACGCGGCCGCGCAATTCGTCCGAGACGAACATCTGTAGCAGAGTGTTGGTCGTCACCATGTGATTCATCAGGCCGACGCCGATGAACATCTGCGCGAGGAGCGAGAGCGACATCCAGGTCGATACGCCGAAGCCGGCGGTCGCGATCGCCATGCAGAAAATTCCGAACACCAGGTTTTGGCGCAGCGTTTTGGGAGCCGTCGAGCGCATGTTCATCACGATTGCGCTGATCACCGCGCCCAGCCCCTGCGCCGCCATCAGGAAGCCGTAGCCATGCGCGCCGACGTGAAGCAGATCGCGCGCGAAGACCGGAATCAGCACCGAGTACTGCATCCCGATTCCCATGTTGAGCGCGACGAGGACGAGCAGCCAGTACGTCGGGCGATGGCGCCAGACGTACGCCAGTCCGAGCCGCACCTGGCGCATCATGGTGGCGCCGAATTCGCGCCGCTCGCGCCGCGGCAGCCGCATTTCGAGCAGGCTCCAGATAACGGCTATATAGCTGATGCCGTTGAGCAAGAAGCAGCCGGCGATCCCGATCACCGCGAGCGACATACCCGCGATCGCGGGACCGATCATTCTCGCGCCGTTGAAGATCATCGAGTTCAGCGAGATCGCGTTGGGAAGATCCTCGCGCCCGACCATCTCGACCACGAACGCCTGCCGCCCCGGCATGTCGAATGAACTCACGAAACCGTTGAGCGCGGCCAGAGCGATCACGTATTCGACTTTGACGACGCCGGCCCACGTCAGTCCCGCGAGCACAAAGGCGCTGATCATCAAGAGCGTCTGCGCGCCGATTATCAGGCGACGACGATCGACGTGATCGACCACCACGCCCGCGAACAACGCGACCAGCACGATTGGCATGAAGCTCGCGAACGACACGACGCCGAGCATCAACGACGAATTCGTGAGCTTCAGCACCAGCCACGATTGCGCGACCATCTGCATCCAGGTGCCGATCAGCGAGATCAGTTGTCCGATGAAGAAGAGCCTGAAATTGCGATGGCGCAGCGCGCGGAACGCGGTCAGCCGGCCGCTCCAGCTATCCTGCGCAGGGACGTCTCCGCCAGCCTCGTCGGCTTCGGCGGCTTCTATCTCGGGGACAGTGTCGATGTTCTTTTCTCCGCGAGTTGGTGAACTCTTTCACTTTGACAGAGCGGATTTCATTGATCGAGTGACTTGCCGCGATCCGGTCTCTTTGCAACTCTCACCGGCGTGGCGAGCGCTCTGCTATCGCGAATCGAACTCCGCTTCATCGATGCCCGCGGTCATCCTCGCGCGTTGGATCTCTCCGCGCCCTCCGGATCGAGCGAATCGAGCGCGGCTTACGATGGCGTCACTTTTTCGGCGCGTCTGGAACACGCGCTCGGTGGAACCATCGTGCGCGCTACGATCGAGAATCGCGGCGCCGACGCTATTCGGCTGACTGCCGCGATCTTCGAAGTTCAGACAGGCTTTGCGCCTCTCGCAGCCGCGCGGTTCTTCAAGCACGGATACCAGTCATGGAGCGCGTCGGGCGGTTACGATGTAAGTGCGTCGCGCACCCATCCGCGCGACACCGCTAACTTCATCACTCGCGTCAATCATCAGAGCGAAACTACTCGGGCGTCCGAATTCCCCGAAGCGCAAACCTCGGAACTTTTCACGATCGTGGAAAGCAGCACTGACACCGAGCGCGTGCTGGCCGGATTCATCGGCGCCGTCACTTCTCTTTCGACGCTCACAGTCTCGAGTCCTGAAAAAATAAGTGCGCGCGTGATCCTCGACGAGGTAACCCTCGCGCAGGGCGCGCATCGTGAAATCGATCCGCTGTTCGTAGCAGCCAGCGACGAGTCCGCCGCGCGCCTCGCTGCGCGATGGGCCGACGCAACTGGGCGATGGATGAACGCGCGGGTCGGCGCGCCGTTCCAGCGCGGGTGGTGTTCCTGGTACCACTACTTTCACGCAATCACCGAAGACGCGCTCCGGGCGAATCTCAAATCGCTCGAGGCGATGCGTTCGGAGTTTCCGCTCGACGTAATTCAGCTCGACGATGGTTTTCAGTCCACGCTAGGCGATTGGGACAAGACCAACGCCAAGTTTCCGGGTGGGCTCAAAAAGATCGCCGGAGAAATTCGCGCCGCCGGCTTCAAGGCCGGCATCTGGACCGCGCCTTTCCTTGCCGCTCGCGATTCGCGCGTGATGATCGATCATCCCGACTGGTTCATCATGCACGAACAGACCGGCGAGCCTGTGCGCGCCGGCCACAACGCGAACTGGACCACGAGCGACGACAAGTTCGCGTACGCGCTCGACCCGAGCAACCCGGAGTTTGTCGCGCACCTGCGCCACCTGTTCGCGAGACTCACGGGCGACTTCGGCTTTTCGTATCTGAAGCTCGATTTTCTTTACGCGGCTGCTGCGCCCGGCCGGCGTCACGATCCGAATCTTACGCGCGGCGAGACCCTGCGCCACGGCCTCGAGGCGATTCGCGCCGGCGCCGGTGACGACGCTTTCATCCTCGGATGCGGCTGCCCGATTGGCCAAGCTGTCGGCGTCGTGGATGGAATGCGTATCGGCCCCGACGTTTCGCCGTTCTGGGGCAAGACCGCTTCCGGAGCGGGCGACCCGTCCACCGTCTATGCGCTCGACGCGATCATCGCGCGCAGTTTCATGCATCGTCGTCTATGGCTGAACGACCCCGACTGCCTGATGCTGCGAGCGCGCAAGACCCGCCTCACCGCAGACGAACGCGCCGCGCTGGCCGCGACGATAGTCGCAAGCGGCGGGATGCTTCTGATCTCCGACGACATGAGCCTGCTCGACGCTGAGGCGGGCAAATTGTTTCGAGCAGTTGCGAAAATCGCAGAGGAGATCGATTCAAACGCGGTGCGCGAACCGGTCCTGGCACTCGATCTGATGGCCACCGGTGATGTCCGCGGCATGATCACTGAAACCGCCGATGCGGTGCGATCGCGATGATTCTGAATCGCGGCGACTCGCCCGCACGCGTGCAAACCTCGGATCTGAAACTAGGAGCCGGCGAAATCGTTGCGCTCGACCTCGCGCTCGACGAGAAAATTGAAATATTCGATACGATCGATCTCCCGCCGCACTCCGCGCGCATCCTGCGCATCAAGCGTTAGAGGCAAATCGATCACGCTCGCGCCTGGTCCGGCATGCAACACGGCTCGCAAATTTTCTGGCGATGCGCCGGGCGCAAATTTTTCGTAGTAGCCGCGATCGATTGATTCGATCACCGCGTCCGCTTTTGCTACGTCGCACAGCGCCACGATCGAGCCGCCGAAGCCTGCGCCGGTAAGCCGTGCGCCAAGCGCGCCCCCGCGCCGTGCGCATTCCACCATCGCGTCGAGGCGCGACGTGCTGCATTCGAAGTCGTCTGCGAGACTCTGATGCGAGGCGTTCATGAGCGTTCCCATTTCGTCGAGACGGCCGGCGTCGAGCACGCCAGCCGCGCGAATCACGCGCTCGGTCTCGCTCAGGACGTGTCGTGCGCGTTTCAGAATTTCCAGCGGGCGGTTTGGATCAAGCTCGATACGATTCGAGCCGTGCCCAAGTAATTCGGCATCGAGCGCCGACTGCGAGACTCCGAGGATGTTCGCCGCTTCTTTCAGGTCCGCATCGAGCCGCGCCGGCGATGTGGCCGCGAGCTTCTCGACCAGGTCCGCCGCGTTCCACTTCGGCAATGCGCGAATTACGTCACCGAGGATCGTCACGCCGTCGAGGTTGAGCGCGCGTCCGAGAATCCGCGCTGCCAGCGAGCATTCGACCACGCGCCGATTGTATTCCGCGCGCACCATCCCCGACTTGTCCGCGATTTGCCGGCTATCTGCCACGACGAGAGCCGCGTCCGCCGGCATTTTGATCGCGCGCACGCGTAGAGGGTCGAACTCGATGAACAGCGCGTGATCGCGGCGGCCGAGAATCGACACTGCCTGATCCATCCCGCCCCCGCGCGTCCCGACGTACCGTTCGCTGCGCGCAACCATCGTTGCGGTTTCGAGCGAATCGAGTTCGAGTCCGTTGACCGCCATGAAGGACATCGCGGTCGAGACCGTCAGCGCGGAGGATGATGACAGTCCGGCGGCGGGAGGCACACGCCCGTCGACACCCATCGACATGCCGCGCAAATTGCGCGCGGGGAAGTGATCGATCACGCCCTGGATTGCGGCCTTCACGTAGTTGGCCCAATCGCCGGCTTCGTACGGTGGAATCTGTTGCTCGATCGCAAAACGGCGCGAGGGCCACGCGGGGTCTGCGTTCGCCACTTCGATTTCGCCAGTCGTGTTCGCGGCGGCGACTACTATTGTCGAGCGATCGATCGCGACCGGCAGCACGGGCAGGCCGCTGTAGTCCGTGTGCTCGCCGATCAGGTTGACGCGGCCGGGCGCGCGAACCGCGAAGATTTGGGCGTCCGCGCCGAGACTCGCACGAACTTGAATGGCGAGCCGTGCGGCGCGCGCCAATTCTTCTGCGTCCCATCCGTCGGGCAGACTCATCGGCGCTTCCTTTTTGGCTTGAACCACGCGCGCGCAGCCTCGAGGTCTTCAGGCGTGCCGACGTCGCTCCAGAATCCGCGCATGTCGACGGCGCGCACGACGCGGCCGTCGGCGATCATTTGCGCGATTGCACCTGGGATTTCGAGTTCGCCGCGCGCTGACGGTTCCAGCCGCGCGAGGTAGTCGAAAATTATCTGGCCGGTTGCGAAAAGTCCGGCGTTGTTCCATTCGGTCTTCGCGGTTCCCGGCGCGGGCTTTTCGTCGAGCCGTTCGACTATCATGTGCGCGTCCACGTAAACGGCCGCGCCGCGAAACGGATCCTTGACCCGATTCACCGCGAGCATCAGATCGTACTCGTCATTGCGCGCGTGATGGATGAAGCGCGGGTAGTTCGCGCGGTCCATCAGGATGTCGCCCCATCCGAAGACGAAGCGCTGGTGACCGGCGAGATGCGCCTTTGCCGCGAGCATCGCGCCGCCGGTGCCGTTCAGTTCTGGCTGCCTGACAGTGGTAACTCTGATTCCTGGATTTTCGCGCTCGTAGATTTTCGCCCATCCTTCGATTTGCTCGGACAGGTAGCCTGTCACGACGATGAAATTCGTGAGTCCGGCGCCCACCAGCGCGTCGACGATGTGCGAAATCAGTGGCGCGCCCGCAATATCGAGCAGCGGTTTCGGCGTTTTCGCCGTCAAGTCGCCAAGGCGTTTGCCGCGGCCTGCCGCCAGCAGGACCGCCGTCGTGATTTCTGTCGCCACGCCGCTCAAGATAGCATCGCGCAGGGATTCAGGGATGCTTGGCTGGCGGTATATAGTTGAGTAGAAGTTTAGCGAGAGCCGCAGAATGTTTGGTGAGATAAGCCCCCGCAAAAAAGCGCGCGCGCCGTTCATTTCGATCGAGGAAGCGCTCGAGGAAACGCGCCGCGGCCATATGATCATCCTGATGGATGACGAGCAGCGCGAGAACGAGGGCGACCTGTGCATGGCGGCCGAGAAGGCCACGCCCGAGGCGGTCAACTTCATGGCCAAGTTCGGGCGCGGTCTGATTTGCCTGCCGATGTCGGCGGAGCGAATCGACCGGCTCGGGCTCAGCATGATGATTGGCGACAACCAGGCGCCGCTCGGCACCGCGTTCACGACGGCGATCACAGCGCGGCGCGCGTCGGGATCGGGAATCTCGGCGCAGGATCGCTCGACTACGATTCTGCAGGCGGTGCGCGAGGACGCCAGCGGCGCCGAGTTCATCACGCCCGGCTACGTCTATCCCCTGCGCGCGCGCGACGGCGGCGTGCTGGTCCGCACGGGGCAGACCGAAGGCGCGGTCGACCTCGCGCGGCTGGCAGGACTGAAGCCGGCGGGCGTCATCTGCGAGATTCTGAAAGAAGACGGCACGATGGCGCGGCGCGACGACCTGGTCGAGTTCGCGAAAGTGCACGGGCTCAAGATTGTCACCGTCGCGGACATCATCGAGTACCGGCTGCGCAACGAGACCATGGTCCAGCGAATCGCGGAGGCGAAGCTCCCGACGGCGTACGGCGAGTTCAGCGCGATCGTTTATCGCAACCTGGTCGATTACACCGAGCACCTCGTGCTGGTCATGGGCAAGGTCGATTCGAAGAAGCCGATTCTGGTGCGAGCGCATCGCGAGTACCTGCCAGGCGACGTGTTCGGCTATTCGGTTCGCAACACGCGCAACCTGCTGCGCTCCGCGATGGAACGAATTTCGGCGGCGGGCGAAGGCGTACTGTTGTATCTGAAGCGCGAGTCGAATGCGCTGGCCTCGGACTTTGACGGCGGGCGTCCTGCCCGTCGCGCGACTACGCGGGCCAATACGCCCGAGGCTGATTTCCGCGATTATGGAATCGGCGCACAGATTTTGCGCGACGTAGGCGTGCGCAAGATGATCATCATGTCGGATGCGACGCCGCGGCTCGCCAATCTGCCGGGCTACGGATTGGAGATCGTGGGATCGGTACCGCTTTCGGGTAACGGCAAGCAGAGCGCCGCCGCCAAATAGATGTATACTGCTCAGGAACCGCGGCGTCGCGCGGCTAGTTCTTTTTTTAGAATAATCGTGACAGGCAATTTCCGATCCTTTTTACACGGCACGATACTGGCTGGAGTTTTTCTTGCCGCGTCTATGTTTACGGCGTCGCCGGCGCATGCGGTCAAGGCGAACGAACTCGTCAAAATCAATTCCGCCACGATCGATCCTCCGCTTAAGGCAGGCGGCACCAGCACGCTCAAAATCGCTGCCACGGTGATTCGCGGATTGGCATATCAATTCGGACAAGCCGTTCAGCGAAGATTACATTCCGACGAAAGTCGAGGTCAGCGGCCCGGTCAGTGTGACGCCTGGAGCAATCAATATCCGCCGGCGGAAACGATGGCGCTCGATCCGCGGCCGGCGGCGACAAGATTTCGGTGTTCGGCGGCGATATCAAGTTTGAAGTGCCACTGAAGGCGGGCGCCGACTTCGCGCCGAAGCCGGGCGACGCGATCACGGTTACGATCGACTACCAGGGCTGCAACAACAACGAATGCCTGCACCGGCATCCGTCAGCACGACGGTCGCGCTGGCGACTCCAGGAGCGGCTGCAGGCGCGCTCGAGGGTATAGGCGCTGGAGGCGCGACATTCGGCGGCGGTATCGGCGGTGGCGACGATTCCGGCGGCGCGATCGCGCACATCTTTCAGAATCACGGATGGTTTCTCGGCTTCCTCGCCGTATTTCTGGGCGGGCTCGCGCTGAATCTGACGCCATGCGTCTATCCGCTCATCGGCGTGACGATCGCGTACTTCGGCAACCAGGGCGGCGGCCCTCGCCGCGTGATGTACCTGGCGATCGTGTTCGTGCTCGGAATCGCGCTGATGTTCTCCTCGGTCGGCGTCGCGGTTGCGATGTCGGGCGGACTGTTCGGCGCGGCGATGCAGAATCCGTTCGTGCTCGTCGCGCTCGCGATGATGCTGCTGACGCTCGCCGCCTCGAGCTTCGGCCTGTTCGTGCTGCAGCCGCCACAGTGGATGCTGCAGCGCGCGGGCTCCGCCCATCCCGGCTACGCGGGCGCGCTGCTGATGGGCCTCGGCATGGGAGTGGTCGCGGCGCCATGCATCGGGCCGATCGTGCTCGGCTTGCTGCTGATGGTGGAGCGAAGCGGCAGCGCGCTCTTCGGCTTCGCGCTGTTCTTCACGCTGGCGATAGGGCTGGGCCTGCCGTACATCGGGCTCGCGATGGCCGCTGGGCATATCCGGCGACTGCCGCGGTCGGGCGAATGGCTGACGTGGGTCGAGCATCTTTTCGGATTCGTGCTGGTCGGACTCGCGCTCTACTTTCTCGATCCGGTCGTGCCGAACAACCTGATGACACGAATCCTGCCGTACTACGCGGCCGGCGTGGGGATTTATCTCGGCTTCATTTCGCGTGAGGGCCGAAGCTGGCGTCCGTTCCTGGTGATGAATCGCGCTGGGAGTGATCGCGTTGCGGCGCTCGCATTCATGCTCTATCCGCGAACAGCGCCGGAGAAACTTCGCTTCGAGCCGTTCAACTCCGAGCGGCTGGCGTCGGCGACCGAAGCGCGCAAGCCCGTGCTGATCGATTTCAGCGCGGACTGGTGTATCCCATGCCGCGAGATGGAGCATTCCACCTTTATCGATCCGTCGGTGGTCAGCGAGGCCAGGCGTTTCGTGACGATGAAGGCGAATCTGACCGCGCAGGACAAGAAGACTGAAGAGCTCACCAACAAATACGAAATCCAGGGCGTGCCCACGACGATGCTGATCGATTCGTCGGGCAAAGTCCTGCAGCGCAAAGTCGGTTACATCGGGCCGCGAGAAATGTTGTCCGACCTCCGCCAGGTCGACTAGACGCGGGGCTGCTCGCCCCGCACCCTCGGCAGGGGTGACCCCTGCACCCAGTATTCGGAAAAAAGATGCGGGCTGACGCCCTGTTAGAACTGTTTTAGAGAAGAGACGTCGAGGTTTATCCGCGATTGCAGGCACGAGTACGCTTCGCGTCTTCGCGCCCAAAACCTCCGAACAGGGCATCAGCCCGCAT